>NZ_CP076023.1:1990178-2653571 GCF_018623035.1 Cellulomonas dongxiuzhuiae | reverse complement strand
GGCCGGGGACGGACACCGTGCCGGCGCCCGAACTGTCCGCGGAGCTGCCGGACGTGGTGGCCGCCGACGCGGTCGGTACGCGCACGGTCTCCGCCGCGGTGCCGGTGACGCGCTACCAGACGCTCGGCGTCACCTGGTCGACGGGGCCGTCCGCCGCCGACGTCGACGTCCGCGTGCGGACGCGGACGGACGACACCTGGTCCCAGTGGATCCCGCTCGAGAGCGACGGCACCGTGCCCGACGCCGGCACCGCCGAAGCGAGCCGCGAGGTCCGCGCGGGCACGGAGTCCGTGTGGATCGGCGACGCGGACGACGTGCAGCTCTCGCTCGGAGAGGGCGCGCGTTCGGTGCAGGACGTCCGGCTCGCGCTCGTCGGTGCCACCGATGACGCCCCGGACGGCGCCGACCGGTCCGCGGACGCGGCACTGTCCGCGCCGACCGTCCTCTCCGCGCCGACCGTCCTGTCCGCGCCCGCAGACCTGGCCGCGGCTGGCGGGAGCGTAGTGGCGAGTGCTCCCGCCGCGCCGGCCATCGTGACGCGCGAGGGGTGGGGGGCCGCGCCCCAGCGGTGCGCGCCGGACGTCGCCTCGACGCTCCTCGCCACGGTCGTGCACCACACCGCAGGTCCGAACACGTACGCGACGGTCGGCGAGGCGATGGCCCAAATCAGGGGCGACCAGCGATACCACCAGGACGCCCGCGGCTGGTGCGACATCGGCTACAACTTCCTCGTCGACAAGTGGGGCAACATCTACGAGGGGCGCGACGAGTCCGGCACGCGGCCGGTCATCGGCGTACACGCCGGGGGCTTCAACACCGCGACCCTCGGCATCTCGATGCTCGGGGACTACAGCAGCATCACGCCGTCCGCCGCGGTGCAGGAGAGCGTCGCCCGGCTCATCGCGTGGCGGATGGCGTCGTACCACCGGGACCCGGGCAGCACCGTCGGCTACACGACGCTCGGCGGCGAAAACTCGCGGTACGCGGGCGGAACGACGCTCTCGCTCCCCGTCGTGATCGGCCACCGCGACGTCGCGTACACCGCGTGCCCCGGCGAGCGCGGGTACGCGGTGCTCGGGATCATCAAGCAGCGGGCACGCGACATCATCGCCGGGCAGTACGTCAACCCGTCGCTGTCGGCGACGAGCGTGCCGGTCGGGGGGTCCGTCGCCGTGCTCGGTGGTGCGACCGGCACCATCCACTCGACGCTGCGGGTCGTCGACGAACGCACGGACCAGCAGGTCCGGTCGGTCTTCGCCGTGACGTCACCCACCGGTGGTGGGGCGCTCATCGTCTGGGACGGGCGCAACGAGGCCGGCGCGCCCGTCGGTCCGGGTCCGTACCGCCTCTCCCTGGAGGGCGTCGACACGCGTGACGGCCGCCCCGTCGTCGGGTTCGTCGCCCGCGTGCAGGTGACCGGCACGTCGGTGCCGCCGACGGTCCCCGGCGTCCCCCTGGTCGGCGACCTGCGCTTCGTCCCGGTCGCTCCCGCGCGACTCCTCGACACGCGTCCGGGCGGCGCGGCCCTCGGGCCGGGTGGACGGGTCGACGTCACCGTCGCCGGCACCGCGGGCGTGCCTGCCGACGCGAAGGCGGTCGCGCTCAACGTCACCGCGGTGGCGCCGTCCACCACGACGTTCCTGAGGGTGTGGCCTGCCGGTGGACCGGTCCCGTCGTCCTCCACCTTCAACGCGGATCCCCGCATCACCGCGGCGTCCGGCGTGATGGTCGGCGTCGGCGGCGAGGGCAAGGTGAGCGTCTACAACAACAGCGGGTCCGTCCACGTCGTCGTCGACGTGAGCGGCTACTTCGTCGACGGCTCGTCGGGCGTCGGCTACCGGCCGCTGGCCACGGGGGCGCGGCTGCTCGACACTCGTAGCGAGGGCGGTCCGCTGACCTCGGGTGCGACCCGGGAGGTCCAGGTGACGGGGCGCGCCCAGGTGCCGGCCGGCGCGACCGCAGTCCTGGCCAACGTGAGCTCGGTGGGTCCGGCAGGCCCGGGCAACATCATCGCTCACCCGGCCGGTGGCGCCGTGCCGACGATCGCGAGCGTCAACCACCTGCCGGGCGACAACGTGAGCAACCGCACGGTCGTGCCGCTCTCGGCGGACGGCAGGCTCGCGCTGACGCTGCAGGGCGCGCAGGCCCATGTGGTGGTGGACGTGATCGGGTGGTTCGGTGCGGGGGCGCCGATGAGGTTCACGCCCATCGACCCGGCGCGTGCGACCGACACCCGCACGACGAGCCCTCTCGGTCAGGGCGAGTCCCGGGACCTGCCGCTCGGGGCCGTCGCTCTTCCGCAGCAGGCCCAGGCGGCCGTGCTGTCGCTCGCGGCGACGCAGCAGACTGACACGACGTTCCTCACGGCGTGGCAGCCGGGGACCTCGCGGCCCACGGCGTCCGACCTCAACACGGGGCGGGGGCGGGACCAGGCCGCGATGACGGTCGTCCCGCTCGGGCCGGAGCGCCTGGTCCGGGTCTACAACGACCGCGGGACCAGCCACGTCGTCATCGACGTCCAGGGCTGGTTCGGCTGACGGCAGCGCGCCGGCCGGGCGGCGGTCCCAGGATGCCGTTGGGGTATCGTGAGCCGCCGCCCGGAGCACCGGATACTGTCGCGCGCCGGATGCAAAAGCCAACCCCGGAGGTCTTGTGAGCCTGATTGCCGACGTTCGATCGTCGCGCGAGCTCCTCGTCAACCTGACGAGGCGCGAGGTGAAAGGCAAGTACAAGCGGACGGCCCTCGGGCAGCTCTGGTCGCTGGCCAACCCGCTGGCGCAGATGCTGGTCTTCACCCTCGTGTTCTCGGTCATCATCCGGATCGAGCCGGGCAAGGGTGACCCGAGCGGCCTCGACGTGTTCGCGCTGTGGCTCATGTGCGCGCTGCTGCCGTGGGCCTTCTTCACGTCCGTCGTCACGGGCGGCATGGCCTCGCTCGTCGGCAACGAGAACCTCATCAAGAAGGTGTACTTCCCGCGGTCCGCCCTGGTCGTCTCCAGCGCCCTGGCGACGAGCTACACGTGGGCGATCGAGATGGTGGTGCTGGTCATCGCCATCCTGCTGTTCGGCGGCAGCCCCCTGGTCTACCTGCCGCTGGTCGTCCTCGCGATGGTCACGCTCGCCGCGTTCGCCCTCGGCGTCGCGATGCTGGCGGCGATCGCCAACGCGTACTTCCGGGACATGCAGCACCTCATCACGATCCTGTTCCAGGTGTGGTTCTACCTGACGCCCATTCTGTACCCGCTGTCCGAGGTCGCGCGGCGTGCTGAGGCCGCCGGTCCCGTGGTCGGTGACGTGACGATCCTCGACCTCTACAAGCTCAACCCGATGGAGGGATTCTCCGAGGTGTTCCGCAACCTGCTCTACGACAACCGGCTGCCCGAGTGGGGGACCGCTCTGGAGTGCGTCGCGTGGGCCGTGGCCGCGCTCGTCGCCGGCTCGTGGGTGTTCACGCGACACCAGCGACGCCTGGCGGAGGTGCTCTAATGGGCGACGCGATCGTCGTCGAGGGTGTGACGAAGGGCTTCCGCGTCTACCACGAGCGCAACCAGACCCTGAAGTCGGCGGTCATGCGTCGTTCCCGGGGCAGCTACGAGGACTTCCTCGCGCTCGACGACGTGAGCCTGGCGGTCCCCGAGTCCTCGACGTTCGCCCTGGTCGGGGACAACGGTTCGGGCAAGTCGACCCTGCTCAAATGCATGGCGCGGATCCTCGAGCCGGACTCCGGGCAGATCAGCATGCACGGCAGGGTGGCTGCGCTGCTCGAGGTCGGGTCGGGGTTCCACCCCGAGCTCTCCGGCCGCGACAACGTCTACCTCAACGGCTCGATCCTCGGCATGACCCGTCAGGAGATCGACCGGAAGTTCGACGAGATCGTCGACTTCTCGGGCGTCGAGCAGTTCATCGACCAGCCGGTGAAGAACTACTCGTCCGGCATGTACGTGCGCCTGGGCTTCTCGGTGGCGATCAACGTGGAACCGGAGATCCTCCTCGTAGACGAGGTCCTCGCCGTCGGCGACGCGGCGTTCCAGGTGAAGTGCATGGAGAAGTTCGGCACCCTCAACCGCGAGGGGCGAACCGTCGTCATCGTGTCCCACTCGCTCCCGTCGGTACGCGCGATGTCGGACACGGCGGCGTGGCTCGAGAAGGGCCGGCTGCGGGAGGCCGGCCCCGCGAGCGACGTGCTCGAGCAGTACGAGCGGTCCACCCGGTCGGCGAGCGGCACCGCGGTGGTCGGGGGACGCGAGCACACTGGCAGCGGCGAGGTGCGTATCAACCGGGTCGAGGTCAGCCGACCGTCCGGCGAGGAACGGCTCGTCGTCGGCGGGCCCGCACGCTTCCGCCTGCACTGGACGGCCCAGACGCCCGTCGACGACCCGGTCGTCGGCTTCGCCCTCGAGGCCCGCGACGGCACCTACCTGGCGGCGACCAACACGCGTGACGCGGGTACGGCGCTCGGTCGTGTGAGCGGCGACGGCGTGATCGAGTGCGTGCTGCCCACGGTGCTGCTGCACCCGGGGGAGTACATCGTCACCGCGGCGGTCACCGACTCGAGCACCACCCACTCCATCGACCACGTCCGCGACATCGCGCGGTTCTCCGTGGACGCTGGTGAGGGGCACTGGTCCGGCGGCTACCTCGCGCTGCCCGCCCGGTGGGAGGAGCCGGTCCCGGCGGCCGACGGCGTGAGCGGTCGCGAGCGGTGACGGCGTCGGGCACGTCGCGTACGCGCGTCCTGGTCGTCACGCTCGACCGGATCGCCGAGCAGATGGCCGGGCCTGCGATCCGCGCCTGGGAGATCGCGACGTTCCTGTCCGCGGAGCACGACGTCCGGCTGCTCACGTTCGGTGAGTGCCGCCGTACCGCGACCGCGTTCGACATCGGGCACGTCGAGATCGGGGAGTTCCGGGCCGCCGTCGAGGAAGCCGACGTCGTGGTCCTGCAGGGGTACGTTGCGGCGACGTTCCCGTGGCTGCAGCATGCGGACGTGGTCCTCGTCGTCGACCTGTACGACCCGTTCCATATCGAGAGCCTCGAGGTCCTGCGCGACAGGCCGCTGGCGGAGCGCGACGCGTCCCTCGCGTCCGCGCTGCGCGAGCTCGACGCACAGGTGCGGCGGGGTGACGTGTTCCTGTGCGCCTCCCCGCGTCAGCGTGACCTGTGGATCGGGCACCTCGCCGCCGCGGGCCGACTGAACCCCCTCGTCTACGACGCCGACCCCTCGTTGCGGGACCTCGTCCGCCTCGTGCCGTTCGGCGTCGCCGACGCCGAGCCGCTGCGCACGGCACCCGCGATCAAGGGGGTGGTGCCGGGCATCGCTGAGGACGATCTCGTCATCCTGTGGGGCGGCGGCGTCTACAACTGGTTCGACCCGTTGACGCTGGTGCGCGCTGTCGACCTCCTCAAGGAGCGGGTGCCGCGCCTGCGCCTGTACTTCCTCGGTATGCGTCACCCCAACCCGGACGTGCCGGAGATGCGGACGGCCGTCTGGCTCCGCGAGCTCGCGCACGAGCTCGGACTGGTCGGGACGCACGTGTTCTTCAACGAAGAGTGGGTGCCGTACGAGCGCCGGGCCGACTACTTGCTCGACGCCGACCTCGGCGTCTCGTGCCACTTCCCGCACGTGGAGACCGAGTTCTCCTTCCGGACCCGGATCCTCGACTACCTCTGGGCCGGCCTGCCGATCGTCAGCACCGACGGCGACGCGTTCGCGCCGCTGATCCGGCACGAGGGACTCGGCCGCGTCGTCCCGGCGGAGGACGAGCACGCGCTCGCCGCCGCGCTCGCGGAGCTGCTCACCGACGACGCGGCACGCACCGCGGCGGCGGCCGACGTCCGACGCGTGGCGCGCGGGATGACGTGGTCGCACGTCCTCCAGCCGCTCGCCGAGATCTGCGCCTCACCTCGACGCTCAGCCGACGCCGGTCGGCTCCCGCCCGCCGTCGCGGACGCTGTCCGCCCGGCGCGTCGGCTGCGCGACGACGCGGCCGCAGCCGTGCGCCACCTGCGCATGCGTGGGGTGCGACACACGGCCGGCAAGGTGCGCGACCGGTGGCGGGCCGCCCGGGCGCGCTGAGCGCCCGACCGGCCCCGCCGGTCAGCGCCGGGCGAGGCGCAGCCGGCCCGCCACGGACGACAGCCCCGTCGCGATCCGGTGGCTGCGCGTCGCGCGCACCGTGTCGAGGTCGTGGTACGCCTGCGCGAGGTCGCGGTGCGCCTGGGCGAGGGCGGTCTGGAGCGCGTCGATGCGGCCCTGCGTGCCGAGGTCGCGCTGCTGAATCGCACGGTCCGAGTGGTGACCGCCCAGGGCGAGGACGGACGGCACGGTCGCGTCCGTCGGCTCGCGGGAGCACACCAGGTAGAAGTACAGGTACTGGTCGCGCTCGAGCGGTGCGAGGTTGTGGATCTCGGCCTGGACGACGCCCTCGGTCGCGAACTGCTCCAGGGTACCGATGGCCACGGCCTGCCACGTCGCCTGGAAGTACGGGCTGATGTGCCCGAAGTGCGGGGCGAGAAGCTCGAGGAGCTCGTCGTACACGAACTCGTGCAGGTGGAAGTGGTTGCCCTCGACGAACTCCAGGTCGTTCGGCGTCGAGACGAGCGCGATGCCACCGGGGGCGAGGACGCGGTCGATCTCGGCGACGAACCGGTGGTAGTCCGCGACGTGCTCGATGGTCTCGAACGTCACGACGACGTCAACGCTGTCGTCCTCGAGCGGGATCTTCTCCGCGTCCCCGTGCCGGAACTCGAGATTCCCCGCACCGTAGGTGCGCGCGGCGTAGCTCACGGCGACCTCGCTGACGTCGACGCCGACGACCGACGCGGCGGTGCCCGCGAGCAGGCTGCAGCCGTAGCCGGACCCGCTCGCGATGTCGAGGACGCGCTTGCCGCGGACGATCTCGGCGGCGGCGAGGTAGCGCGTCAGATGCTCGGCGTACAGCAGCGAAGGCCGGTGGAACGCGGGGATCATCCGCTCGCCGTCGTTGTCGATGCCTAGAGCGTCCGTCATTGTCGACCTGCCTCCCGCGCGTGTGTGCGTCCCACGGCGCCGTGCGCCGACCGGTCAGCGTACCGTCATGCCGCGCGGCCCCCGCGCCCCGATCGGCGTCACCGACCCCCGTGGTCGGGCGCGCCTACGCCGTCGAGCGGGTGTTGACCCAGGGGTCGGACCACGTGAGCCAGCGCCAGAACCGTTCCATGTGCGCCAGCTCCTCGTCGCGCACTGCAGCCTCCCGCGTCGACGACTCGTAGTGGTGCAGGTGCGCCAGCGGCGTGACCACCACCCGCAGGCCCGTACGCCGCACCTTGAAGCAGAGCTCGACGTCGTTGAAATTGAGCGGCAGGTCCTCGTCGAGGCCCCCGACCTGCGCGTACAGGTCGCGGCGCAGCAGCAGGCAAGCACCGGTCGCGGCGTCGAAGTCGGTGTCGAGCGTGCCCAGGCCGAAGTGCGAGCGCCCGTCGGGCTCGAACATCAGGACGTGCGAGGCCACCCAGTCGTCGTTCGCCACGATGCCGACGTGCTGCAGGCGGCCGTCCTCGAGGACCAGGCGGGCACCCACAGCCCCGATGGTCGGGTCCGACGCGACGGAGACCATGCGGGTCAGCCAGCCCGGCTCGATCGGTTCCACGTCGTCGTTGAGGAGGAGGACCAGCTCGCCCCGGGCGCCCGCGACGCCGTGGTTGACGGAGCGCGAGAAGTTGAACGGACCGGGGACCTCTACCACCACCAGGCGGTCCTCGCCCACGACGGCGCGCACGGTAGCGGCGACGGACGGGTCGGTGCCGTGCGACGTCACGAGGACGAGCTCCCACGCCGGGTAATCCGTCCGCTCGACCAGCCCGCGCACGCACCGCTCGACGAGCAGGTGCTCCGTGCCGCCGACCACCCTCCGGCCACCGCCGGTCGGGACGACGACGGACACGAGCGGCGGTCGTGGCAGAAGGCGTTCGACGACCACGCCGCCCGGATACGCGGCACGCGCCGTCGTCGCGTCCTGGCCCGTCCGGGCCAGGTGCCGCGCGACGACCGCGAGACCGGCGTCCCAGGTGGCGTCGTCGACCGGTGGCGCCGCCGGTCGCGTCACCGCGACGACGGGCAGGTGCGCGACGCTGTCGGTCCGCTCGACGCATCGCAGGTGCAGATCCCACTCCAGCGCCCCCGCGGGGGCCGGCCCGTCCGTGCCACCGGTGAACCCGCCAGCTGCGACGGCCAGGTCGCGCCGGACGGCGCACAGCCGCCCGAGGTAGTCGATGCCGCGCTCGTACTCGAGCGACCACCGTGGCTTGGTGAAGATGCCTTCCGCGCCCGGCGCGGGCCACTGCTCATCGGTGTAGAGGACGTCGACGTCGGGCGTGGCGCGCAGGCGCTCGCCGACGGCCTCCAGCCCACCAGGCTCGAGCCGGTCGCCCGGGCCCAGGACGGCGATCCAGGTCCCCGTCGCGGCCGCGAGAAGCGCCTCGAGGCGGCGTGCCGCGTCCGCCTCGTCGAGCACCAGCTCGCGCAGCCACGGCAGGAGTCGGCCGGTGGGATGACGCGTGGCGACGAGGAGCTCCGAGCCGTCGCGCGCGTCCCGCACGAGCTCGGTCGACTCGATCCCGGCCAGGGCGGCGTTGAGGTCGTCGCCGACGTCGAGCAGGAGCGACAGGTGTGGTGTCATCGGCGGGTCGCTCGCACCGCGGCGCGGCCGAGCCGCCGGGGGAGTGCCACGGCACGGCGCGGCAGGACCAGCGCCCGGTCGGTGAGCTGCCGCGCCACCCTGCGCAGCGGGTGCGCGGCGAGCTCGTCAACCTGGCGTTCCAGGTCGGCCACGCGCCGGTCACGTTCGAGCACGGCGATGCGCTGGTCCTCCAGGAGACGGTCGCGGACGCGGATGGCGCCGCGCAGCGCCACCGTCTGCGAGCGGAGGTCGGCGACACGGGCCAGGAGGGCCCCGATCTCACGTTCCTCGACGTCGGCGGCGACGGCGGCATGCACCTCGCGGTCGACCGTGCGCAGGGTGTCCAGCCACGTGGCCGCGTCGTCCTTGATCGGCATGAAGCAAACACTAGGGCATCGGTCCGACTCCTCCGATCGCCCGTCTGAGGGGTCAATGGGGCGCCGTAGAATGGCCGCGTGCGCATCGCTGTCGTGTCGGCTCATCTCCCACCGAACCTCACGAGCG
Organism: Cellulomonas dongxiuzhuiae; assembly: GCF_018623035.1. Lineage (NCBI taxonomy): Bacteria > Bacillati > Actinomycetota > Actinomycetes > Micrococcales > Cellulomonadaceae > Cellulomonas > Cellulomonas dongxiuzhuiae. Next base: position 2,644,410 of record NZ_CP076023.1, on the reverse strand, counting down.
GCGGCACCCTCGTGCCGCAGCGCCTCGCCCACGGGCTCGCCGGGCGGGGGCACGACGTACGGCTCTACGGCGGCCACCTGTCCGAGGGCGAGGCCCTGGAGTCGTGGAACGAGGTCGACGGGGCCGGCGTGCCGGTGCGTTGGATCCGCATCACGCCCTTCACGTCCTGGTCCGACCCGCTCAACAGCGTGAACCCCGGCGCCGAGGGCGACTTCGCGCGCTGGCTCAAGGAGCACCCCGCCGACGTCGTCCACCTGCACGCGCTGCAGACGCTGGGCGCCGGGCTCGTCACGGTCGCGGCCGCGACGGGTGCGCGGGTCGTGGTGACGATGCACGACTTCTGGTGGACGTGCGCACGCCAGTTCCTCGTCGCGCCGGACCTCACGCCGTGCTCGCTCGCCGTCTCGTGCGGCGCGTGCCCGTGCGCGGTCGACCACGCCTGGCTCGAGCGCCGCAACGCGGAGCTCGGGAGGCACCTCGCGCGCGCCGACCTGGTGCTCGTGCCGTCGAGGACCGCGGCCGCGGTCATGATCGCCAACGGGGTCGACGAGCGCCGGGTGCGGGTCGACGAGAACGGACTGCCGCCGGACTCGGTCCCGCGCGAGGTCGTGCGCACGCCGGCGGACCGCGTGCGCTTCCTGTTCGCCGGCGGGTCGGACCCGATGAAGGGGCTGCCGGTGCTCCTCGACGCGCTGGCCCAGGTGCCGGCCGGTGGCTGGAGCATCGACCTGCATGGCGTCGACGCGGGCGCCGTCGCAGGGCTGGGAGAGCACGTCCAGGCGCGGCCGTCGTACGCGCCGGGCGAGCTCGCGGAGGTGCTGTCCGCGCACGACGTCCTCGTGCTGCCGTCGATCATGCGCGAGTCCCACTCGATCCTCACGCGTGAAGCGCTCGGCGCCGGTCTGGCGGTGCTGTGCACGGACACCCTCGGCCCCGAGGAGGTGGTCGTCGACGGCGTCAACGGCGTGGTCGTCCCGGCGGCGGACCCCGCGGCGCTGGCCGGTGCGCTGCGCGCGCTCGTCGACGACCCCGCCGCGGTGCGGCGCATGCAGGAGGTCGCGCCGCAGGTGAGCGTGCGCACGCTCGAGGACCAGGTGACCGGCCTCGAGCGGGTGTACGACGAGATGCTCGCGCCGCTGCCGGCCGGGCCGCTCCGGGCGGTGCCCACGGTCAACCGGGTGCTGTTCGTCGCAGGCATCCAGGGGGCACCGCTGCGGTACCGTGCCCATCTGCCGGCGGAAGGGCTGCGCACGCTCGGCGTGCACACCGACGTGCGGCACTACCGCGACCCCGAGGTACCCGCCCTGGCCGACCGGGCCGACGCGGTCGTGCTCTACCGTGTGCCGGCCACACGTCAGGTGCTCGACCTCGTGGCGCAGGTGCGGGCGCGCCCGCGCGCGGTCCCCGTCCTGTTCGACGTGGACGACCTCATCGTCGACCCCGGACTGCGAGGCTCGGTGCACGGGCTCGAGGGCATGGGGCAGGCCGACCTCGACCTCTGGTGGCGGGGCGTCGCGCGGTACCGCACGACGCTCGAGGCCGCGGACGCCTACGTCGGCAGCACCGCGGCGCTGTGTGCTGACGTGCACGCGTTGACCGGCATGCCCGTGCACCGGTTCGCCAACGGCGTCGGCGCGGCGCTCGGCCGCCTCAGCGAGCGCGCGACGACCCGGCCGCGCACCCCGGGCCCGCTGCGCATCGGCTACTTCTCCGGCACCACGACGCACGACGCCGACTGGGCACTGGTGGAGCGGGCGGTCGTCGAGGTGCTGCGTCGGCACCCCGACGTGGAGCTGTGGCTCGGCGGGCACCTGCGCACCGGGGCGGCGCTCGAGCCGGTCGCGCGGCGGGTGCACCGCCTCCCGATGCTGCCGTGGACCGAGCTGCCCGGGCGGCTGCGCGACGTGGACGTCAACCTCGCGCCGTTGGTGCTCGACAGCCGGTTCAACGAGGCCAAGTCCGCCATCAAGTGGCTCGAGGCGGCGCTCGTCGGGACGCCGACCGTCGCCTCGCCCACCGAGCCCTTCCGGGAGAGCATCCAGGACGGCGTGACGGGGCACCTCGCGGCTGATCACGACGCGTGGATCGCAGCGCTCGAGCGCTTGCTCTGCGACGAGCACCACCGCACGCTGGTCGGTAGCCGCGCGCGTCGGTCCGCGCTGCTGCGCTGGTCACCGGAGCGGCAGGGGCACCGCTACCGGGAGCTCCTCGAGGACGCCGCTCTGCACGTCGTGACGCACGAGCGCCGCACCAGCACCTGGGAGCCGGTCGCGGACGACGAGCCGGCCAGCCCTGTCGGCGGGTGGATCGAGCAGTACCCGCCGGACGAGGGCGCCGTCGTGCACCTGCCGGCCTGGCGCCTGCGGCTCGCGGCCGCGGGACGCGTCTACCGGGCGGGAGGGGCGCGGGCCGTGGCGTCGAAGGTCGCCGCGCGGGTGCGTGCGCCGCACTGAGTCGGGCGGCGCTCCGCCGCAGCCGACGCCGCTCAGCGCCCCGGCAGCGGACCTGAGCGCCCGAGCACACCGTCGCGCAGACCGCGCAGCATCAGCGGCACCCGCACGCGCCGCGGGGCGACCGCGAGCGTGTAGTACACGACGTACTTCGTGATCCACCAGAGGTAGCCCCATCGCCACGCGGCGGGCATCAGGTTCCGCGTGCGCACCAGGCGGATCGTGTTGCGCGTCATGTAGTAGTTGCGCACCACCGACTGCACGTGCACGGTGCGGCTGCGGCCGGGCACGGCGCGCGGCGTCTCCCCGAGCTCGTGCCGCAGCTCGGCGCCCACGACGGCGTACAGGTGCCAGCCGGCGCGGCGCGCGCGCACGCCCCATTCGAGGTCGACGTGGTCGATGAACATGCCCTCGTCCATCGGCCCGACGGCGTCGAGCGCCGCCACATCGACCAGCGTGCCCGACGCGATGAGGAAGCCGACCTCGACCAACGTGCCCGGGACGTCCGGCAGGTCGATGCGCCGCGGACCCCAGCGGCGAGCGGCGTAGACGAAGGGCGGCTCACCGTCCCGGTCGTCGCGGCCGGTGGCCCCGACGGCCGCCACGCGGCCGTCGCCGCGCGCGTGCGCCGCCGCGGTGGCCGCCACGAGCACCTGCACCATGTCCGGAGCCGGGACCGAGTCCTGGTCGAGCAGCAGCACGTGCGTGGCACCCACGGCGCGCACCGCGTCGCACCCGCGGTTCTGCGCCGCCGCGATGCCGAGGTTGGCCCCCAGCCGCAGGAGCGCGCCACCGTGCGTCGTCACCCGTTCCTCTAGCCACGGGGCCGAGCTGCCGTTGTCGACCACGACGACGGCAGCCACCTGCGGCGCGACGGCGGTCAGGAGAGCCGTGAGGGCGTCCTGGCGGGGCTGGTAGGTGACGACGACCGCGGCGACGCGGACGCCGCCGTCAGCCATCGAGCGAGGCGAGGAATGCGGCGACGTCCTGCGCCTCGGGGAGCAGGCCCTGGGCCTGCGCCTCGGTCAGCGTCGGGGCCTCGGCGTCCTTGAGGGACAGCAGGTGCGTCAGGGGGCGCCCGTCGCGGCCCTCGGTCGGCCAGGCGATCCCGATCTCGGCGTCGAGGGGGTGGATGCCGTGCTCGCGGCCCGGCGCGTAGGGCGCGGAACACAGGTAGGCGACGGTCGAGCCGTCCTCGAGGGAGAGGAACGCGTGACCCATGCCCTCGGGCAGGTAGATCGCGCGGCGGTCGACGTCGTCGAGGAGGACCGAGTCCCACTGCCCGAACGTCGGCGACCCGACGCGGATGTCGACGACCACGTCGAGGACGGCGCCCTTCGGGCACGTCACGTACTTGGCCTGGCCCGGGGGCACGTCGGCGAAGTGGATGCCGCGCAGCACGCCGGCGGACGACACGGAGAGGTTTGCCTGCGCCAGCTCGAACCGGTGGCCGAGCGCCTCGGCGAGGTCCGCACCGCGGAACCACTCGAGGAACACGCCCCGGTCGTCACCGAACAGTCGGGGGGTCAGTTCCAGCGCACCGGGGACGGCGAGCTCACGCACCTGCATCAGTTTCCTCCTGGGGGTCGGCCGCGCCAGGGTATCGCGACGGTCCGCGGCCGCCGGCCTTCGGTCGTTCAGCCGCTCACGGTGACGGTACGGCAGGACAGCCGCGGGTTCGGTTCGGAGGGTGTGTTGATCGCGTACACGCACACCTCCTGCGGCCCGGGCGCGGCCGGGACGGTCGCCGAGAAGCCGTGCGCGGGACCGCGGCCGAACACGGGCACGAGGTCGGGCCGGTCACCCCCTGCGACGACCGCCGTGCCGGCGGCGCCCACGTAGACGTGCACGGCGATGGGCCCCGTGGTGTCGGGGTCGATCGCCCAGCCCGTCACCGTCACCGAGCGCGAGCCGGGAACGACCGAGTCGATGAAGCCGAACGGCGTGCCGTCGGGCACGGTCACCGTGAAGCACGCGACGGTCGTGTTGGGGCCCGCGTTCGCGTTGATGGCGTACACACACACACGGCGCTGTCCCGGTGTCGTGGGCACGGTGGCCGTGTAGCCGTGGTCGGCGCCGTTCGCGTGGACCGGGACGAGGTCCGGGCGCGGGCGGTCGGCCCGGACGGCGCGGGCCGCCGAGTCGACGTAGACGTGCACGTCGATCGGTCCCGCGGTGTCCGGGTCCATCGCCCAGCCCGTCACGGTGACGCCGGTTGAAGTCACCTCGACCGAGTCGATCCAGCCGAACGGCGCGCTGTCGCGCACCTCGACCGTGCGGCACTCGAGCTGAGGGTTGTGCCCGGGCGTCGCGTTGATGGCGTAGACGCACAGCCGGTGGGTGCCCGGCGTGGCCGGCACGGTGACCGAGAAGCCGTGCGCGGGGCCCCGGCCGAACCGTGCGCTGAGGTCGGGACGGTGACCGTTCGCGAGGTGTGCGCTGCTCGCGGAGTCGACGTAGACGTGCACCGCGATCGGGTCGTCCGTGTCGGGGTCGAGCGCCCAGCCCGTCACGGTGATGCCGGTGGCAGTCGTCGTGACCGAGTCGATCCAGCCGTGCGGGTCCTTGTTGACCACCGTCACCTGACGGCAGCCAAGCGTGAGGTCCACCCCGGGTGCCGCCTTCAGCGCGACGACGCAGACCGTGCGCGGGCCCGGCGCGGCAGGCACGCGCACATGGAAGCCGTGGAACGCGCCGACACCGTACGCCGCGTCGACGTCGACGCGGGGCACGTCGGCCACCACGGCCGTCGGCACCCCGTCGACCGTCACCCGGACCGTCGAGGAGATGGCGGGGGAGTCGGGGTCGTACGCCCAGCCGGTCACGGTGACGCCGCTGGCCTCCGGCGCGACGGTGTCGACGACGCCGCGCATGGGGTTCGGCACGTCGACGGACCGGCACCCGAGGAGTGTGTTGCCCGACGTCGCGTCCGTGTTGAGGGCCCACGCGCACGCCTCGTGGCGTCCCGGGGGCGCGTCCATCGCCGCGACGTACCCGTGCCGGTCACCGCGGCGGTAGACCGCGTCGACGTCGGGGCGCGAGACGTCGGCCCGGAAGGAACGGGCGTCGGCGCCGACATAGAGGTGCACGGTTATCGGGTCGTCCGTGTCGGGGTCGATGGCCCAGCCGGTCGCGGTGACCGTCTGGCCGGACACGGTGACGGAGTCGAGGAAGCCGAAGGGTGGGCTGCCCACCGGCGAGCCGAACCAGTCGGTGAAGTAGGCGTAGAAGTTGCGGTTGCCGTACGACGAGCAGGCGTTGCCGGTGCCGTAGCCGGCTGCCAGCGACGCCGCGTTCGGCTGGTACGGCGTGTAGTTGTACAGTCCCGCCGTTGCCTGGTTGCGGATGTGCACGGGTGAGGTGCCGCACCCGGCGTCCGGGTGGAAGCGCACGTTGTTCACCAGGCCGGCCTGGTGCGCGTAGCGGGTGGGGTTCGCGGCGTAGTTCCTGAACTGCGACGCCGCGGAGTAGACCTGGTTGAAGAAGCCGTAGTACTTCGCGTCGCAGGCGGCGGTGTCCGGGCAGCCGAAGCCCATCGCCTTCTGGTACGTCGCGGCGGGCTTGCCGGTGCGCGCGGTGACGAGGCCCTGCTCCTTCTGGAGGGTCACGAGCAGCACCTGCGGGTTGATGCCGCACGCGCTCGCGACCTTGACGATGATCGCGGCTGCGCTCTCGCCAGCGGCGCCCGCGTAGGCGGCGCAGCGCTCGGTCGTGGCGCGGGACGTCGTCGTCTCGGTGTAGCCGCGCAGGCACGTGCTCCCTGTCGCGGGCACGCAATCGGCACCCTTCTGGTCGAGGAAGTGCTGCACGTCCGACCGCGACATGGTGCCGCTCGCCCAGAACGCCTGGTCGCTGATGATGTACCCGGGGTCGAACCGCGTGAGGTCGGCGGCTGCGGCCGGCGGGGCGCCGGTCGTCATGACGCCCACGACGGTCGCCACGAACGCGAGCCCGATCGTCAGGAAGGCCCGCAGGCCGTGCCGCGTCATGCCGGCACCTCGAGGGTCGCGGCCGTGGAGATGCCCTCGTGGGCTGCGGACCCGTACTGCAGCGTGACGGACCAGGCGCCCGCCGCCAGCCGGCTGCCCGGCACCTCGACGCTGCACGACGTCGTGGCGACGTCCGTCACGGCGGGGGACTCGACGACGATGTCGGCAGCACCGGGCCGGGTCAGCGTGGCGCGGCACGTGCCGCCGCGCTCGACCACCTCGGCGTAGCCGGACACGACGGCGCGGTCGCCGGCCCAACCCGAGATGGTCAGCGTGACCGCGACAGGCGACGTGGCCGTCGCAACCCCCGTGGCGGCGGTACCGCCGTGCCCACCGCCTGCGTCGGCGTCCGCCCCGTCGCCGCCCGTCGTCCCGTCCGTGGCCGGGGGCGACGCGCCGTCGGTGACGTCGTCACCGGTCGTCCCCGGGTCCGCTGCCGTCGGCCCGGTGGTCGCCTGTACCGTCGACGTGGGGGTGCGGGTGCCGGTGTCGTCTCCGGGCGTCCCCGTGGTGCAGGCGGCCGTCGCCGCGAGCACGGCGCCGACGATCAGCGCGCGCGGCGGGCGGGGCGACGGGGGCGTGGGGGGCATGCGGCGGGTCTCCGATCAGGCACGGGTGCACCTCACGCTAACCGCCGGGTCGTCGACGCCGACGGCGTCGTCGCGCGTGTCGCACGCGATCGCCCGGTACGTCCTCTATGCACCCCGCCGGACGCCCTGTCCGCAGGCCCGGGCGGCTAGGCTGACGTGTCCGAGCCGGTGGTGGAAGGGGTTGCGCGTCGTGAGGTGGCTGGTCGTCGGAGCGAACGGGATGCTGGGCACGGACCTCGTGGGCGTGGTGTCGGCGGCGGGGCACGACGTCCTCGGTGTGGATCGGGACCGGCTCGACATCACGGCGCCGGAGCAAGCGCGGCCGCTGTTCGAAGGTGTTGACATCGTCGTCAACTGCGCGGCCTGGACCGCCGTGGACGCCGCCGAGGAGCAGGAGGGCTCGGCGTTCGCGGTGAACGCGACGGGCCCGGGACTGCTGGCGCGCGAGTGCCGGCTGGCAGGTGCGCGGATGGTCCAGGTCTCCACGGACTACGTCCTGGCCGGCGACGCGCAGCAGCCGTACGCCGAGGACGCCCCGATGCGGCCCGTGTCCGCCTACGGTCGCACGAAGGCGGCCGGGGAGTGGGCCGTGCGCGCCGAGCTGCCCGATCACCTCGTGGTCCGGACGGCGTGGCTCTACGGCGAGCACGGGCCGTGCTTCCCGAGGACGATCGCCCGCGTCGCCGCCGAGCGGGGCGGTCTCGACGTGGTCGACGACCAGGTCGGGCAGCCCACCTGGACGGTCGACCTCGCCGACCTGGTCCTTCGCCTGGTCGAGGCGCAGGTGCCGGCCGGGACCTATCACGGCACGTCCGCGGGGAGCACGTCGTGGTTCGGTTTCGCGCGCTCCGTCGTCGCTGCCGCCGGCATGGACCCCGAGATCGTCCGTCCGACGACGAGCGAGGGGTTCGTCCGTCCTGCGCCGCGCCCCGCGTACTCGGTGCTCGGTCACGACGCGCTCCGTGCGGCCGGTGTGGAGCCGATCGGGGAGTGGGAGGGGCGCTGGGCGCTGGCGTCGGCGGCGGTGCTGGGTGGCTGACCGCGTCGTCGCCGTCATGACGGCGTACTGCCCGGACGACCACCTCCGAGACGTGGTGGCCGGCCTGCGCGTGCAGGTGGACGCCGTCGTGGTCGTGGACAACACGCCCGCCGGTGCGGTCGGCGCGGACGCGTACCTCACCCCCGGCGACGGGCTCACCGTCATCGCGAACGGCCGCAACCTGGGGCTGGCCGCCGCGCTGAACCTGGGCGTCGCCGCCGCGCCCGACAGCGACTTCGTCCTCTTCATGGACCAGGACTCGCTGCTGGACCCGGGCGTGGTCCAGGGTCTCGTCGCCGTGATGCACCAGGACGACCGGGTCGGTCTGGCGGGGCCCGCGCCCTGGTCCGTCGCGGAGAGCCGGTACCTGGACCCCCGCACGCGGCTGCGCGACGACGTGGCCGACATGGCGGTCATCATCACGTCAGGCATGCTGGCGCGACGGTCCGTCGTCGAGGAGGTCGGCGGGTTCCGTGACGACTTCTTCGTCGACTGCGTCGACCAGGAGCTCTGCCTGCGGGTCCGTGCTGCCGGGTGGCGGGTCGTGCAGGACAAGCGCATCCGCATCAACCACAGCCTCGGCGACACGCGCTGGTACGGGTGGGGACCGTTCACCCTGCGTGCGACCCACCACGCGACGTGGCGTCTGTACTGGGTGGGTCGCAACACCGTGGTGATGCTCCGCGAGCACGCTCGTCGCGACCCGCGCTGGGCCGTGACCGCCGTTGCGATCCTGGCGTACTGGGCCCTGACTGTCGCACTGGTGGAGCCGCCCCGGCTCGAGCGCCTGCGGACCATGGCGCGCGGGGCGGTGCACGGACTGGGTGGACGGACGGCGCCCGAGATGTTCCCCGGCCGCTCGATCTGACGACCAGGGTCGTCTTACGGTGCCGGAGGGCGGGGCCGGTGCCGACGGGGTCGGTCAGTCCCCTGGGCTCCGCTCGGGGTGCTCCGCACCGGCGTCTGGCGCCGCGGCGTCCCACGACTCCTGCCGATGGGCGTCGCCGTCGACCCATCGCTCCACGTGGGTCAGCCGCTCGGCGAGCAGCGCGGACGCCTCAGCGAGCGTGCGGGTCTCCTCCTCGAGGCCGGACACCTCGGTGCTGAGCTGGACCGTGACGAGGAGGAGCACGCCGAGGGACGTCGCGAAGAGCAGGTTCGAGGGTGTCTCCACGCCGACCACGCGCGCCAGGGCGACCGCGAGGCCGGGGAAGAGTGCCAGCACGATGATCGCCAGGGACACGACGAGCCAGATCCCGGCGTACTTTTCACGCAGACGGCGTCGGCGCAGGAGCTGGACGATGAAGAGGAGCACGACGACCGAGAGCGCCACCGCGAACAGGTAGCCGCTCATGCGCTCGTCCTCACCGGTCGGGGGGCCGGCCGGGACAGCGCGACGGCGAGTGCCAGACCGGCACGGGCGAGGAAGACCCCGGCACGCCACGGGCCGTGCGACGGCGCGCCGCCCGCCCGCGGCCGCATCGCCACGGGCGCCTGCCGGACCACGAGGCCGGCGCGGTGCGCGATGACGAGCGACTCCACGGTGTCGCCCAGGTACTCGGCCGGGTACTCCTGCGCGAACAGGCGCACGGCCCGCGGACCCGACAGCTTGAAGCCGGAGGTGGTGTCGGTGAGCCGGGTCCCGACGAGCCGGGACAGCGTCGTCGACAGCACGCGCATCGCCCACCGCCGGGGCCCGCGGGCCTGGTAGGCGCCGGCTCCGGCGAAGCGGGCCCCGATGACCACGTCGGCCCCCTCCGCCGCCGCGACGTCGAGCAGCCGGACGATCTCCGTCGGGTCGTGCTGGCCGTCCGCGTCGACCTGCACGACACGCGGGTAGCCGTTGGCGAGCGCGTACCTGAAACCGGCCCGCATCGCTCCGCCCACACCGAGGTTGATCGGCAGGTCGAGGACGGCCGCACCAGCCTCCAGTGCCACCACCGCCGTGCGGTCGGTAGAGCCGTCGGACACGACGAGCACGCCCGCGTCCGGGACCGCGGCGCGGATCTCGGCGAGCACGGCCGGGAGCGTGATCTCTTCGTTCCACGCGGGCAGCACGACGAGGAGGCGTTCTGGCGTGGGCACGTCGGGAGTCTACCCGCGGACGGCGCCGTGCCGAGCGCACGCCGGCTCTGTGGGAGAATCCTGCTCCGTGTCGGCCCGGCCGGGCCGCGCGGGAGGGAGCACGGCGTGCACGAGGTCGCAGGCGGTCCGGCGACGACCGACGACGTGGCCGTGGCCGCGACGACGACCGGTCACGGCACAGGGGAGACGGCGAGCGGTCGTCGCCGCCGGTGGCCGGCCGCCCTGGTGGCGCTCGCCGTCGTGGTCCTGGGAGCCGTCGGCCTGGCGATGCCGACCGAGCCGGTGCGTGCCGACGTGACCGAGCACTTCGACCTGGCGCGTCCGCAGGAGCCGGTCCTGCCGGACGAGGGGCGGAGCTACCGGGTCACGGCGCAGGACGACGGACTGAGCCGCATCGACCTGGTGCTCGCGACGTACATGGGTTCCATCGACTGCACGCTCGTGGCCACCCTGAGCGACGGCGACGACGTGCTCGGGTCGTCGCAGACGCCGTGCGACGACATCCCGGACAACGAGGCCGTGCCCGTCCTGGTCCTCGACCCGCTCGCGGACAGCGACGGCCGGACGTACCGGCTGGACCTGTCCCTCGCTCCCGGCAGCGTGGTTGGGCCGTCGCTGTGGGAGTCGCAGACCGGCGTCGACGCGATCGTCACGCGCTACGGCGAGGCGGAGCCGGGCGCGGCGCGTCTCGCGCTCGTGGTCGACCGGATGGCCGACTACGCCGGGCCGTGGGGAACGCCCGTGGGGCTGGTGCTGCTCGTGCTCGCGGCGGCCGGTGCCGTCGCGTTGCTGGTCCTGCGCCCACGCTGGGGCCTCGTGGCCGTCGTCGCCCTCGTCGTCGTCCGCGGGCTCCTGTGGGCGACGCTCGTCCCGCCCTTGCAGGGGATGGACGAGGGCGCTCACTTCGCGAACGCGCAGTTCATCGCCGAGGAGGGCCGCCTGCCCGACTGGGCGACCGAGGACCACCGGTACGGCGCGTACTCGGACTCGCTGGAGGTGGCCTCCGAGGGCATGCACGTGTCGTCGCACCGCCCCTCCGACCGTCCTGACTTCGGGCCCGACGCCGTCGAGGAGCTGCGCGACACCGACACCGACGCCGGCGTGCGGTCCGACGGCACGGGCGCCGCGGCGTCCTACCCGCCGGCCTACTACGGCCCGGCTGCGGCGTTCTACGCGCTCGCACCCGACGACACCGTGAGCCAGGTCCAGGCCGTCCGGCTCTGGTCCGTCGCTCTCGGTGCGCTGGCGGTGGTCCTGGCGTGGGCGTTCGCGGGTGAGGTCTTCGGCGGTCGGCGCTGGCCGCAGGCGTTCCTGACCGGGGCCGTCGCGCTCCAGCCCATGGTGGCGCACCAGTTCGCGATCGTGAACAACGACGCCTGGGTGATCACGGCCGGTTTCGCGGCGCTGTGGCTCGCGGCCCGGATGGTGCGCTCGGCGCGCGCGCCGTGGCTCATGCTCGCGGCGGGCGCGGCCGCCGGCGCGGGCGCCCTGGGCAAGCCGTTCGCGGCGATCATCGTCGTCCCCGTGGCCGTCGGCTGGCTGCTCGGCAAGGTCCGGTACCGGGTGCGTGACGTCCGCACCCTCGTGGTCGAGCCCCTGCTCGCGGCGGCGGGCGTGGCGCTGACCTACGGCGTGTGGCTGGTGGCGTCGCGGCTCCTGGGCCTCAACTCCAGCCTCGGGTTCCCGCAGTCCCCGGACGACGGGGCGCGCGACCTCGTGACCTACCTCGCCACCCAGTACGACCCGGAGCTGGGCGAGGCGCGCGGACTGTGGATCCGGCAGTTCTGGGGAGACTTCGGCTGGGTGAACACGCCCCTGCCGAACGTCGTCTACGACATCGTCTTCGGGACGTACGTGGTCGTGGCGCTCGCGGTCGTCGCCTGGACGGTGCTCGTCGTGCGGGAGCGTCACCGTCGCGACGAGGAGGCGCGGCGCCTGGACGCGCTGATCCTCCTGTGCCTGAGCGCCGCCGTGGGCGCCGTTCTGGGGATGTACGTGGTCGAGTACCTGTTCTTCGCGTCGTCCGGGCGCACCGACCTGCTGCAGGGCCGCTACGTGCTGCTGATCACGCCAGCCCTCCTGGCGCTTCCCGTGCTGCTCGCCGAGCGGTTCCGCCGCCGTGCGTCGACAGCGCCGGTCGCGTCGGGCATCCTGCTCGCTGCGGTCGCCGTGCTGCACGCGCTCTCGGTCGCCGTGGTGGTCCGGCACTACTACCTCTGAGCCACGGCCGAGCGCCGCAGTCACCCGTCCCGCCGTCGGAAGGTCATCATGCCGCTCGAGGTCCTCGTGCCGTTCTGGGGCGAGCTCGGCATGCTGCAGCAGACCGTCCGCAGCGTGCTCGCGCAGGACGACGACGACTGGGTCCTCACGGTCGTCGACGACGCGTACCCGGACCCCGCCGTCGCGCAGTGGTTCAGCACGCTGGACGACGCGCGCGTCACGTACGTGCGCAACGAGGTCAACCTCGGCATCACGGGCAACTTCCGCCGGTGCGCACAGCTGGCGCAGCACGACCGCGTCGTCGTGCTCGGGTGCGACGACCTGCTGCTCCCGAACTACGTGCGGGTGGTGTCCCGTGCACACCGCGAGGTGCCCGGGGCGACGATCATCCAGCCCGGCGTGCTCGTCGTCGACAGCGCGGGGCGGCCCGCGCGCACGCTCGTGGACCACGTCAAGCAGCACCTCATCATGCCGCGCGGCCGCGGCCGCCGCCTCGTGCAGGGCGAGACGCTGGCCGCGAGCCTCCTCACGGGGAACTGGATGTACTGGCCGTCGCTGGCGTTCCGCCGCGACGCGCTGCAGTCGCACGACTTCCGTGACGACCTGCCGATCATCCAGGACCTGGCGCTGGTCATCGACGTCGTCGCCGACGGCGGCTCGCTGCTCATCGAGCCCGAGGTGTGCTTCGCGTACCGCCGGCACGACGCCAGCGCGTCCATGGAGCAGCTCGCCGACGGCCGGCGCTTCCGTGGCGAGCGTGAGTACTTCCGGCAGGCGGCCGCGCAGATGGATCGGGTCGGCTGGCCGCGCGCGGCACGCGCGGCCCGGGCGCACCTGACGTCACGGGCGCACGCCCTCACGCTGCTGCCGCGGGCCGCCGCCGCGCGGGACCGGGCCGTGCTGCGCACGCTCGCCGAGCACGCCACGGCGCGGATCCCCCGCGGCTGACCGGCCGTCAGGGCGCGCAGCCGCCCGACGCACCCGAACCGGTCAGTCGCGCCCGCTCTCCAGCAGCCCGAGTAGGTAGCCGCCGTAGCCGGACTTCACGAGCTTGTCGGCACGCTCGCGCAGGTCGTCGTCGGAGAGGAACCCACGGCGCCACGCGACCTCCTCGGGCGCGCCGACCTTCAGGCCCTGGCGGTGCTCGATGGTGCGCACGTAGTCGGACGCCTCGAGCAACGAGTCGAACGTGCCCGTGTCGAGCCACGCCGTCCCGCGCGGCAGCACCTCGACCTGCAGGCGGCCCTGCTCGAGGTACACCCGGTTGACGTCCGTGATCTCGTACTCGCCGCGTGCCGACGGCTTCAGGTCGCGCGCGATCGCGACGACGTCGTTGTCGTAGAAGTACAGGCCGGGGACGGCGTAGCTGCTCTTGGGCTGCGCGGGCTTCTCCTCGAGGGACAGCGCACGCCCGGCGTGGTCGAACTCGACGACGCCGTAGGACGTGGGGTCCGCCACGCGGTAGGCGAACACGGCTCCGCCGTCGATCTTCTCGAACCGCTGCAGACGGCTGCCGAGGCCGGGACCGTAGAAGATGTTGTCACCGAGCACCAGTGCGGCGGGCTCGGTGCCGACGAAGTCGGCCCCGAGCACGAAAGCCTGGGCGAGGCCGTTGGGCTCCGCCTGGACCGTGTACGAGATCGAGATGCCGAACTGCGACCCGTCGCCGAGGAGGCGCTGGAACTGCTCGGCGTCGTGCGGCGTCGTGATGACCAGCACGTCCCGGATGCCCGCGAGGATGAGCGTCGAGAGCGGGTAGTAGATCATCGGCTTGTCGTAGACCGGCACGAGCTGCTTGCTGACGCCGAGCGTGATCGGGTGCAGCCGAGTTCCCGAGCCGCCGGCCAGAATGATTCCGCGCATGACGACGTAGTCTGCCGCATTCGCGGGGGCGTCCGCTGACGGATCGTCGGCGAGGCCGTCAGTCGCGGCGCGGTGCGGGGTCGGCCCCGGTGGTCGAACCGGTCGGGGCCTCGACGAGCAGGTCGACGGTCACGCGTTCGGGCCCGAGGACGGCCGTCCGGCGTCCGGGGTCGCGTCGCAGCTCCGCGGCGGTCGGGGCGTCGACGAGGACGACCGACCCGTCGGCGCGCCACGCGGCGAGGGCCTGCAGGAGGACCGCGAGCCGGTCGTCGGCTGCGAGCGCCACCCGGTCCCCGGGTGCGTCCGTCGTCGCGCCGGGTGCGAGGAGGTCCCCGTGCGACAGCCGCGTCCCGCCGGCGACCAGCGCGAGGGCGTCGCGTTCGGTGCCCGGCGTCCAGCCGACGGTGTCCGCGTAGGCCAGGACCGCGGTCCCGTCGACCGCGTCGGCAGGCAGGTCGGCCCCGAACGCCCGCGCGAGGGGTGCGAGCGCGACACCGACGACGGCGGGTCCGCGGACCTCTGCCGGGCGGTCCGTGACGACGACGTCGGCCGCCTCGTGCGCGCCCAGCACGACGCACGCGCCGCAGCGCCACACGGCGAGCGCCCACACGAGCGTGCGCCAGTGGGGCGGCAGGTCGAGCCGCACGCGCGTGCCGGGCGCCACGTCGAGCTCCTCGACCAGGAGGTTGGTCGTCTTGCTCACCCAGTTGGCCAGGACGGCTCCGGAGAGCTCGACGCGCTCGCCGTCCTGCGCGTACCAGGTGATGCGAGGACGCCCCGGGTCCCGCTCGAGGAGGGACATCAGGTCCGCGACGGTCGCCCCCGACAGGGCTCGGTGGGTCTGCATGGGCCCCAAGGCTAGACGCGCGCGGACGCCACGCCGACGCCACCGAGATTTCACCCGGACAACTCGGGCAACTAGCACGTCTGCGGTTGACGATCGCGAACGACACGCGTGTAATTCCAGGAGGAACTGATTCATCGACGTGTTCCACCGTCGCGGCCTCCGCGCCGCACCGACCGGGCCGGACGAGATCAGCAGGACGACGGCGCACCTGGCAGCACCCGGCCAGCAGGGGCACCACCGAGCACGACTTCCGCGGAGGCACGTATGTGGCACCTGCTCGACGACGAGAGCTTCCCCAACGACGTCGCCGCACCCGCGCCCGCTCAGCCGGTCTCGAACGTGCTGTCGATCTTCGGCACGCCCGAGGACGACGGGCCCATGGGGTGGCAGGAGCGGGCGCTGTGCGCCCAGACCGACCCTGAGGCGTTCTTCCCCGAGAAGGGCGGCTCGACGCGCGAGGCCAAGAAGGTCTGCACGCAGTGCGAGGTGCGGGCCGAGTGCCTGGAGTACGCGCTCGAGAACGACGAGCGCTTCGGCATCTGGGGCGGGCTGTCCGAGCGTGAGCGTCGCAAGCTGAAGCGGCGCGTGGTCTGATCCGGCACGCGTGCGGGGGAGGGTCGGGGCGCGACGCGCCCGGGCCGCCTCCGGGAGCACGCGCCGCCGCCACGGCATGATGGCGCGAGCATGACTGAGACGCTGTCCCCTGTGGACCCCATCACGACCGCGGCGGTCCCGGTGACCACACCGGTCACCGCCGTCGTCGTGACCCGTGGCCGCACGGCCTACCTCGCGACGACGCTGCGCGCCGTCGCGGAGCAGGTCCGCCGGCCGCTGCGCGTGCTCCTGGTCGACGTCGGTCCCGAGACCGGTCCGCCGCTCGGACCCGTCCTCGAAGCGGCGTTCGCGGGAGCCGCCGCACCCGCACCCCGGCTCTCGACGGTGCGCGCCCCGCAGGCCAGGACCTTCGGCGACGCGGTCCGCACGGGTCTCGCGACCCTCGCCGAGGCGCTCGACGAGCGGCCGACGCCGTGGCTGTGGCTCCTGCACGACGACAGCGCCCCCGCGCCCGAGGCGCTCGCGCGCCTGGTGCGCACGGTGTCGAACGCCCCCTCCGTCGCGGTGGCGGGATGCAAGCAGCGCACCTGGACCGACCCCGAGCGCCTGCTCGAGGTGGGCGTGCGCACGACCCTCTCGGGACGCCGGGTCACGGACGTCGAGCCCGGCGAGCTGGACCAGGGCCAGCACGACGGGCGCACCGACGTGCTGGGCGTGGGTCTCGCGGGCTCGCTCGTGCGGCGGGACGTCTGGGACGTCCTCGGCGGCACCGACCCCGCGCTCGGCCCCTTCGGCGACGGGCTCGACCTGTCACGCCGCGCGCGGCTGGCCGGGCACCGCGTGGTCGTCGTCCCGACGGCCGTCGTCCGGCACGCGCAGGCCGCCTACCACGGGCTGCGTCCCGCCCGTGGCGGCCCCGCGGGCTCCGACGGGGTCGTGGCCGACGTCGACCTCGACGGCGACGGCGAGCCGGACGCCGCGGACCCGACGCGCTCGTTCGCGGGCCGCCGCCGCGCGCTGCTGCACTCGCGGCTCGCGTGGGCGCCGCTGCCGCTCGTCCCCTTCGTCGTGCTCGTCATGCTGGGGGCGGCCGTGCTGCGTGGGCTCGGCCAGCTCGCCGCCAAGCGGCCCGAGCTGGCCGTCGCCGAGCTGCGCGTCGCCCTGCTCGTGCTGCTGCAGCCGAGTGCGGTCGTGCGCGCGCGGCGCCGTTCGCGCCTGACGGGCGTCGTCCCGCGGCGCACGCTGCGCCCGCTGCAGGCTGCGTGGCGCGACGTGTGGCAGCAGGCGCGCGACCGCAGGCTCGCGCGCCGCGAGTCGCGCCGTGTCGTGCGGGCGCCGAGCGAGCTCGAGCTGCGCGAGCTCGCGGTCCTGGCCACGCGCCGTCGCCTGGCGGTGGGCGCGCTGGTCGGCGGCCTCGCCCTGCTGAGCGCCGTCGCGGTCGGCCGGCTCGTCGGCGCCGTGGCAGCCGGTGGTTCGCTCGTGGGCGACGCGCTCGCCCGCGCGACGACGGACCTGGGTGACGTGTGGACGGCCGCCACCTCGGGCTGGGTCCCCGGCGGGCTGGGCGCGCCGGGCCCCGCCGACCCTCTGCTCGTGGTGCTGGTGCCCGTGGCCGCGCTGCTCGGGGGAGACCTGGGTGCGGCGGTGGGCGTCGTCGTGCTGGGGGCCGTCGTGCTGTCCGGCCTGGGCGCCTGGGCGGCGGCCGGCGCCGCGACGCGCTCGGTCGGCGTGCGCGCCTGGGCGGCGTGCGTGTGGGCGTGCGCGCCCGCGCTCCTGCTCGCGGTCGGCTCGGGCCGTCTGGGCCCGGTCCTGGCCCACGCGGCCCTCCCGTGGGTCGCGCTGGGCATCGTGCGTGCCGTGGGTGTGCAGCGTGTGGACCAGGTGCTCCCGGGCGTCGCGACGGCCGTGCGCTCGGAGGCCGACGCGGACGCCGACGCCCACGCCGCCGCGCGCGCCGAGGAGGCGGCGGTCCGTCGGTTCGGGCTCCCGGAGGCCCCGGCGGGACGGCACGCCGCGCCGGGCGTCGGCAGCGACGCCGGGCAGGTGCACGACGAGGTGGACGTCACCACCCCGGTGCGCGGCACCGCGCTGCCGGCGCCGCGCGGCCCGGTGTCCGGAGCGCTGCCGCTCGCGCGTTCGCGGGCCGAGGTGACCGACGTGACGCATGACAGCGAGCCGCGGGCCGCGTCCGACAGCACGGCGCAGACCGGGGCCGCGACCGCCGGGACGACGGACGGCACGCCCGACGGCCCGCCGCGGCTCGTCGGCGCGCCCGACCCGACCGGGTCGCTCGCAGCAGCGGCCGGTGCCGCGCTGGCGCTCGCGGTCACGGTCGCCGCCGCTCCCGTCCTGCTCGTTCCCGCGGTCCTGCTGGTCCTCGTCATCGCCCTGGCGCTGCCGCGCGGCCGCGCACGGTCGCGCGCCCGGGTGCTCGGCGTCCTCGTGCCCTCGCTCGTCCTCCTGGCGCCGCTGCTCCTCGAGGTCGGTACGCGGGGCCTCGACGGTGTGCGGCTGCTGCTCGCCGACGCGGGACCCGCGGCCGTCGTCGCGCCGGCCCCAGCGCCCGCGCGCCTGCTGGGTGTGCCGGCCGACGCGTCGGCGCTCGTGCCCGCGGGCCTGCCCGACGTCCTCGCGTCCGCGTGGCCGTACCTGGCCGGCGGCGTCGTCCTCGTGCTCGCGGTGCTGGGGCTGCTGCGCGGACGGCCCGTCGCGCGCGCCGTGCGGCTGTGCTGGGTCGTGGCGGCGGTCGGTGCCGCCGCGGGTGCCGCCGTCGCGGCCCTCCCGGCGGCCGTGGCGCCGGACGCGGTCGGGCCGGCCTGGACGGGTGCGACCGTGTCGTTGACCACGCTCGGCCTGCTCGGTGCCGCCGTGCTGGCCAGCGACCGGCTCACGGAGCGCCTCGCGCGCCGCTCGTTCGGCTGGCGCCAGCCCGTCGTCGCGCTGGGGACCGTCGTCGCCGTCGTCGCGGTGGCGTGCGGCGTCGTCGGCTGGGCCTGGACCGCGCGCGCCGGTGACGCCGTGGCGCTGCGGGCCTCGGCCGCACCGGTCGTGCCCGTCGTGGGGCAGCAGGGCGCGTCGTCCGACGCGTCGTCACGCGTGCTCGCGCTCGGGGTGCGGGCGGACGGGTCGGTCGACTGGTCGCTCCTGCGGGCCGACGGCGACCAGCTCGTCGACCACGCCGCCGCCGTCGACCTGCGGCGCCTCACGGGGCCGCTCGACGCACCCACGGCCACCGACCCCGACGCCGCGCACGCCGAGGTGGACGTGCTGGCGGCCCGTCTCGTGCAGGGCGCCGCGGGGGACGTCGCGGCCGACGTCGGCGCGCTCGGTGTCGGTGACGTGCTCGTGCCCGGCGTCCTGGGGGAGGACCCTGCGGCCCGCTCGGCACGCGGCCGGCTCGTCGCGGTGCTCGACGCCACGGCCGGGCTCGAGCGCGTGACGCACGACGGCACCGGGACGCTCTGGCGCGTGCGCGGCACCGCGGGGCAGGCCGTCACGAGCTGGGCACGCATCATCGGGTCCGGCGCGGACCCGGCCGACCCGCGGGCCGAGGCGGTGCCGGTCGCCGCCCGGGGTCGTGCGGTCGCCACGACGCTGGCCGCCGGTGACGGTCCGCGCACCCTCGTGCTGGCCGAGCGGGCCGACGACGGCTGGCGTGCCACTCTCGACGGCCGGGAGCTGGCGTCGGTGGACGTCGGCTGGCGGCAGGCGTTCGCCGTCGGTGAGGACGGTGGACGGCTCGAGGTCCGCCACGAGGGGCCGTACCGCACGCCGTGGCTCGCAGCGCTGGGCGCGACCGCGCTCGTCACGCTCCTGCTGGCCCTGCCGTTCCGACGTCGCCGAGGGGTGCGCACGTGACCACCACCGACCCCGAGCGCGCGCCGGCCCCGCGCGAGGACCGCTTCCGCCGTGCGGCACGTGCCGCCTCCGGCGTCCTGGTGCTGGCGCTCGCCGGCGGCGCGGTCGCCGCGGCCGCACGCGTCGGCGACGCGCCGGTGGCCCCGCTCGCGGCCGTCCAGGTCGAGGTCGCGCCGACCCCCGTCACCCTGCAGTGCCCCGGGCCGGTCCTGCTGCCGGAGCGCACGGTCCGCGGTGACGCGGCCTTCGACCCCGCGCCTGTCCCCGCGCAGGTCGCGCTCGACGCCGTGACCGCCGCCGGCGCGGGTGCGGGCCCGCTGGCCGTGGTGGCCACGGGACCGACCGGCGCGGCCGCCGACGCGCCCGGCGGGGGCGGCAGCCTGCACCTCGGCGACGTGGACGCGCCGCTCGCCGTGCGGGCGCAGCCGCGCGAGACGTCACCGGTCGCCGCCGCGAGCGTCGCGTCCGTCGTCACCGACGGTGACGCGCGCGGGCTCGCGGCCGCCTCGTGCCGCACGCCCTCCAGCGACGACTGGCTCGTCGGCGCAGCCACCGCGGTGGGGTCGACGGCCACGCTCGTCCTCACGAACCCGGGCCTGACCGTCGCGCAGGTGGAGCTCGAGGTCTTCGGCCCCACCGGGCCGGTCGACGTCAGCACGACGCAGCACGTCGTCGCGGCGGGCGGCACCAAGCAGATCGACCTCGGGGGGCTCGCGGCGGACCAGGCGGCTCTCGTCGTGCACCTCACGGCCGCCGGCGGTCAGGTCGCGGCGCACGTGCAGGACACCGCCGTGCGCGGCTTCACACCCGCCGGCACGGACCTGGTCGTCCCCGGTGACGCCCCGGCGACGCGTCAGGTGGTCACCGGGCTGGTGGTGGCGGAGTCGCAGGTCGGGTCGCCGGACGCGCCCGTCCTGCGCCTCCTGGCCCCCCGCGACGCGACGACCGCGCGCATCGCCCTGCTGGGTGGTGACGGACCGGTCGCCCTGCCGGGCGCGCAGGACGTGGCGCTGGCGGCCGGCGAGGTGACGGACGTCCCCCTGGGCGGACTGCCGGAGGGCGTGTACACGGTCGTCGTGGACGCACAGGCCCCGGTCGTCGCAGGCGCGGTCACCACGAGCGTGGGGCAGCAGGGCGGCCTCGACGACGAGCAGCGCGTCGAACGCGCGTGGTCCGCCTCGAGCGCGTTGGACGCCCACGGCGTGGTGGCCCTGCCGCGCGGGACGGACGCCGCCGTCGTCGTCGGCGCCGTGGGACGTGACGCGGACGACACCCGTGAGGCGACCGCGACGCTGCGCGTGCTCGGGGGTGACGGTCGGGCGCTCTCGGAGCACGACGTGCGCGTGGACGCGGGCACGACGGGTGCCTGGCGCGTCGCCGACCTGGCCGAGGGCGCCGTGGGTGTCGAGCTCGTACCCGAGGGTGACGTCGCCGTCGCGTGGGCGGTGTCCCTGAGGGTGGAGCGCGAGGACGGTTCCCTCATGGCCGTGCTGGGGCCGGTGCCGGTCACGGGCTCCGCCGACGCGCGCGACGTCCGCGAGGACGCGCGTCCCGCACGAGGCTGACCACCGGTCCCGCGGTGGGCCGTGCCCGGGGGCCGACGTGCCGCCCGACGACCTAGTCGGACCCGCCGTGCAGCTGCACCTGCTGGCGCAGCTGCATCTGCTCGCGCAGCCCGAGCCCGAGGCGCAGCGCCGCACGCAGCGGTGCCTGGTACCAGTGGGGGTACCGGCGGCCCAGGTACGCGAGCGCGCTCGCGTGGTGCGCCCGGATCATGGGCGCGGGGCGCTCGCGCCACGAGGTCCCGCCGACGTGCGTGACGCGGACGTCGGGCACGTAGAGGTTCTCCCAGCCGGCGCGGGTGAGGCGCTCGCCCAGGTCGACGTCCTCGAAGAACATGAAGTACGACTCGTCGAAGCCGCCGACCTGCTCGAAGGCGGACCGTCGCAGGAGCAGGCACGCTCCGGACAGCCAGCCGGCCTCGCGCAGGTAGCCGCCGGTCGACTCCTGACGGGCGTGGTAGGCGCGCGTCCAGGGGTTGTGCGGCCACAGTCGGGCGAAGACCGCGTGCCCGGCGCCCAGGCGCAGCGAGGGCAGCGCGCGCGCCGAGGGATAGGTCGTGCCGTCGGTGTTGAGCAGCATCGGGCCGAGCGCACCGGCGGTGGGCTGCTCGTCGCCCGCGGCGACGAGCCGGTCGAGCGAGCCGGGGGACCACTCGATGTCGGGGTTCGCGACCACGAGCCACGGCGTCGTCGCACCGGCGGCACCGCGGTTCGCGGCGGCGCCGTAGCCCAGGTTGGCGCCCGGCACGACGAGCCGGGCGCCGGCGACGCCGCTGGTCACGGCTGAGGCGACCGCGTGGTCGGTGCCGTTGTCGACCACCACGAGCTCGACGGGCAGCGTGGAGGCGGTGGCCAGCGTCGCTGCGAAGCGAGCCAGCTCGTCACCGGGGTGGTAGACGACGCACACGACGCGGACGCGCGGCGTACCGCCGGGGGTGGGGGCGTGGAGCTCGGGGGCGGGGGACGTGCTCATCGTCGGCCACCTTAGTGGGCGCGGGCTCACCGTCCGTCGTCGTACCCCGGATCGACCTCCTCCGGGCTGCGCCCGAGGAGGTGCGCGACCTGCTCGACGACGACGTCGCGGACGAGGTCCGCGAGGTCGGCGGGGTCGGCCGCGCGCGCCTCGACCGGGCGCCGGTACACGACGACCCGGTGCGGCAGCCCTGCGTCCGCGGGGAAGTACCGCCCCAGCGGCACGCCGCCGTGCTCCCACGGCGCGGGGTTCGACGGCGGGACGTCCTCGACGGCGAACTCCGCGCCGTCGAGCTGACGCGCCCAGCGCCGCTCGAGGTCCTCCACGGCGTCCAGGACGAGGTCGTCGAAGCGCTCGGCGCGCGTGCGGTACCCCGGCGTGGTCATCGGCAGCACCGTGCCCCGCAGCCCCCGGCCCCGACGGTCCCGACGGCGCACCGGTCCCGCGGCCGCGGCAGGGACAGCGGCGTCCGTCGTGCGACGACGCACGGCGGGAGGACGGGCGCCCTCACCGGGCGCGGACGGGCGACGGGGGCCGAGCGGACTCACCCCGTCACTGTAGCCACGCGCCCCCACGCGCACGTGCGCGCCCGACACGCCGCCCGTCCGCCTGACGCGGCGCGGGCCGTCGGGGGTACCGTCTGCTCGTGAGATCCGTCCGGCAGTGCTCGCGCACCGCATGCCCGCACGCCGCGGTCGCGACACTGACCTACGTGTACGCCGACTCGACGGCCGTGCTCGGGCCCCTGGCCCAGCTCGCCGAGCCGCACTCGTACGACCTGTGCGTCGAGCACGCCGACCGGCTGACGGCCCCGCGGGGCTGGGAGGTCGTGCGGCTGCTCCCCGACCTGCAGGCAGCGGCACCCAGCCACGACGACCTGGTCGCCCTCGCCGAGGCGGTGCGTGAGGCCGGGCGTCGACGTGCCCCCGAGCCCGCGCCGACGCTGACGCCCGTGGCGGCACCGGCGCTCGACACGTCCCGCCGCCGCGGCCACCTGCGGGTCGTCCCGGGGTCGCCCCAGGGCGAGCAGCAGTGAGCGCCGCCCGGGACCGGCGTCCGCCCGCGGATGAGCCGCTCGGCTCCATCACCCGGCCCGTGGTCGACGACTCGGCCACGGCACCCGCCTGCTACGCCTGCGGCGAGGACGATCTGACCCGGTTGCGCGTCGCGCTGCCCGACGGTCGACCGGCCGTGTTCGCGTCGTGCCCCGGCTGCGAGGCGACCGCCTGGTTCGTCGTCGACGGGGACGGCCGCGCGCTGGGCCCCGACGGCACCACGCGCGCCTGACGCCTGCCCGGCCCGCCCCGGCGGGCCGACGACCCCACGACCCTGGAGATGCCATGACGGCGACCGACCGACCTGCGACCGACCTCGAGCCGTGGGCGCGTGCGCTGCTGCGGTGCCCCGTGACGGGCGCCGAGCTCGTCGACGGCCGGGACGCCGACGGCTCCCCGGTGCTGATCTCGACGGACCCCGAGCGACCGCTCCGCTACCCGGTGCTCGACGGCATCCCGGTCCTGCTGGTGGACGAGGCGCGCCCGGCGTCCTGATCCGCCCGGGCGCCGCGAGGCGTCAGAGGTCGGGGTCCGGGACGCCGTGCGGCAGCCGGCGCAGCAGGACGGCCTCGGCCTGCTCGCGGCGCACCCGCTCGAGCTCGACGAGGGTCTCGCGGCGGCCGCGCTCGGCGAGCACGGCGGACAGGAAGGCCTCGGGGTGCGTGCCGGCCGGCGGCGGCGGGCTCACGTACGGGAGCAGGTCGGCGGCGAGACGCGTCCCCAGCTCGGCGCGCGAGCCAGGGTGCAGCAGGCCGGCGCGTCCGAGGAACTGCCGGACGGCGAGCGCGAGACCGTCGGGGAGGCGCGCCACGTCCGCGTGCGTGGCCCAGCCCGCGAGCTGGGGCGGCATGACGGCCGACGAGCGCACCGGGGCCGCGGCCCGCACGCGCGACCCGTAGGTCCCCGCGAGGATGTCACCGACCCGCTTGCCGCGGGGGTGCGCGATCGAGCAGATGACCGCGACGGACCCCAGCGTGAGCCACAGCTCCGCCACGCCGGTGAGCGCCCGGACGAAGGCCTGCCGGAGCACGATGGCGCCGCCGTCGTCCCGCACGATCCGCACGCCGGCGACGAGCTTGCCGAGCGAGCGGCCACGGGTCAGCGTCTCGACCGTCGTCGGGAGCACGACGGTGACCAGCACGATCACGGCGATCATGAGGATCCGGCCGGTGTACTGGTCCAGCTGCAGCGAGAGGTTGGACAGGACGATCGCCGCGACGACCAGGAGCACCACGAGCGCCAGGAGGTCGACGACGGCCGCGAGGAGGCGCGAGGCGACCGACGCGGGCCGCGAGTCGAGCAGCACGCCCTCGCCGATCACGACGCCGTCGTACAGCTGGGGCGGTCGGGGCGTCGTGGCGGTCACCCGCGCAGACTATCCGGCACCGCTCACGGTGCGCGGCCCGCACGCACCGGCCCCGGTCGATGGCAGGCTGGGGGCGTGGACCTCGATGCCTACACCCGCGCGCGCACGCCCACCTGGCAGCGTCTCGACGTGCTCGCGCGCCGCCGCCGCCTGAACGGTGCCGAGGCCGACGAGCTCGTCGCGCTGTACCAGGCGACCGCGACCGACCTGTCAGCGGTGCGGTCGGCCGCGCCCGACCCGGAGACGGTCTCGCGCCTGTCGCAGGTGCTGGTGCGCGCGCGCAGCCGCCTCTCGGGCACGCACGCGCCGTCCTGGTCGGACGTGGCGTCGTTCGTCGTCCTGCGGCTGCCCTCGGCGCTGTACCGCATCCGCTGGTGGACCGTCGGCGTCGCCGCGGCGTTCCTGGTCGTCGGCATCGCGACGGGGGTGCTCGTGGCGACGTCGCCGGACGCCCTGGCGCTCATGGGCTCGCCGGCCGAGCAGCGGCAGTACGTCGAGCACGCGTTCGAGGAGTACTACGCGCCCGGTGCGGGCTTCGCCACGATGGTGTGGACCAACAACGCCTGGATCGCGGCGCTGTGCGTGGGGACCGGGATCACCGGGATCGCGCCCGTCTACGTCCTGTTCAGCAACGCGGTGGGTGTGGGGTCCGCGGGCGGGCTCATGGCGTCGCACGGTCGTCTCGACGTGTTCCTGCAGCTCATCGCGCCGCACGGGCTCCTCGAGCTCACCGCCATCTTCGTGGCGGGCGCCGCCGGGCTGCGGCTGTTCTGGACGTGGGTCGACCCGGGCCCGCGGACCCGCGGTCGGGCGCTCGCGCAGGAGGGGCGCGCGCTGTTCACGGTCGCGATCGGGCTCGTGGGCGTGCTCGCCGTGTCGGGGCTCGTCGAGGGGTTCGTGACCGGCTCGACGCTGCC
This sequence comes from Cellulomonas dongxiuzhuiae, assembly GCF_018623035.1. NCBI lineage: Bacteria > Bacillati > Actinomycetota > Actinomycetes > Micrococcales > Cellulomonadaceae > Cellulomonas > Cellulomonas dongxiuzhuiae. The sequence continues at coordinate 2,619,041 of NZ_CP076023.1, read as the reverse complement.
GTGGCCCGTCAAGGTGACCGTCGGTGCGGTCGTGCTGGCGGCGTTCTGGACGTACGTGCTCGTGCTGGGCCGCCGTGCCGTCGCTGCCGGCCACACGGGGGACCTCGACGCCGACCGCGCCGGGTACACGGTCGCGACCGCCGGCTGACGTCCGGGCGCGCTCAGTCCGCGTAGCGGACCGCGTGCGTGTCCGCGTCGTCGGCGAGGAACCGCACGGCGGGCTCCGCCGCAGCCAGCACCTCGCGGCGCCGCGCCGCGCCCAGGGGCTCGAGCGGTGTGATCGTCAGGGTCGCGGCCACCCCGCGGCCCGTGCGTCCGCTCCCGGTGCGCACGCGCTCCAGGGCCCACGTCGCCCGCACCCGTCCGTCGACCAGGACGGCCGCGGGCAGCCGGCCGTTGGGGGTCTGCAGGCGGCGGCGGTGCTCGTCGTCGATCACGCGGGTGCGCTGCGCGTGCGCGAGCCAGAGGTTGTCGTAGTCGGCGAGCAGCCGCACGGGTGCCGGCACGTCGGGGTCGGGCCGCGGCGCGTCCGGCAGGTCGAGCAGCTCGCGCGGGCGCCCGCCCGGACGGGTCGGTGCCCCCGGGAGCGTCACGAGGCGGTCGCGCAGCCCGGCGACGACGTCGCGCAGGCCGGTGCGCCCCGACCACGCCTGGACGTCCGCGACGCTCGCAGGGCCGAACGCCGCCAGGTAGCGCAGCACGACGTCCTCCAGCGCGCGGCGTTGCACATCGGCGGCCGTGAGGTCCCCGGCGGCCGCGACGGCGTCGGGGACCCACGTGTCCAGCGTCGTCCACGTGGTGGCCGCCGAGCGCCGCCACAGCCCGCGCGGCGTGACCTGCACCATGGGCAGCAGCGCGCGGGCGAACGCCGACAGGTCCTGCGGGTGCGCCGCCGGCCACTCCCGCGCGAGGTGCGCACCGAGGGCGGTCGTCACCCGGGGCTCCTCGCGGACGTACGCGGCCGCGACCTCGACGAGCCGGTCGAGGTCGACGACGTCCAGGGCGGCGCGCCGTCGCGGGTTGGCGCGCAGCTCGCCCGCCATGACCGGGCGTGCCAGAGCCGACAGGACCGGGGCGTCACGCGCCGAGACGAGGTGCACGGTCGAGCGCATGACGGCCGTCCGCAGGACGGTCCTGTCGGTCAGGGCCGTGTCGAGGTCGCCGGTCGTGAAGCCCGCGACCCGGCTCCACAGGCCCAGGAACGGCGACCAGGGGTTCTGGGCCTGCAGCCCGACGAGGCGCTCCACGACCGCGGGGACGTCGAGCGACGTGTGCTCGAGCAGGTGCTGACGCGCCAGCAGGGCGCGGTTGAGGTCACGGTCGTCCAGCACGCACCGAACCTAGCGCGCGCGACCGACACGGGACCGGCGCGGGGCACGACAGCACGGGGCACGACAGCTAGAGCCGTCCGGCCGCCTTGAGCGCGAGGTAGGTGTCGGCGAGCCGGGGTGCGAGGTCGTCGGGGGACGCCTCGACCACCTCGACGCCCCGCTGCCGCAGCCGCACGGCGACCGCGTCGCGCTCGAGCGACGTGCGCTCCGCTGCGGCCGCGTCGAACACCTCGTCGACCGTGCGCCGCGACGTCCGCAGCTCCTCGAGCTCGGGGTCCGCCACCGACGCGAGGACCACCTGGTGACGACGTGTCAGCCCGCCCACGACGTCGAGGAGGCCCTGCTCGACCGCCGCGGGGTCGAGCGACGTCAGCAGCACCACGAGCGCCCGCCGGCTCAGGCGCGAGCGCACCTGCCCGACGAGTCCCGGCCAGTCCGTCTCCACGAGAGCGGGCTGCACCCCGGCGAGCGCCTCCGCGAGCGCGGGCAGCACGCGTGCCGAGTGCGAGTCGGCCGCGCGGGCACGGACCCGGCGGTCGTACGCGAGGAGCTCGACGCGGTCGCCCGCGTGCGCCGCCAGGACGCCCAGCAGCAGGGCCGCCTCGACCGACGCCTCGAGCCGGGTCCCGTCGAGCACGCGCGCCGCGCTCGTGCGGGAGGTGTCGACCACGAGCAGCACGTGCCGGTCCCGCTCGGGACGCCAGGTCCGCACCACGACCTCGCGCCGACGCGCGGTCGCCCGCCAGTCGATCGAGCGGACGTCGTCGCCGTCGACGTACTCGCGCAGCGAGTCGAACTCGGTGCCCGCGCCCCGCACCTGCACCGCGGCACGCCCGTCGAGCTCACGGAGCCGCGCCAGGCGCGAGGGCAGGTGTCGGCGGGACGCGAACTCGGGGAGCACGCGCAGGCGCCCCGGCACGTCGAGCGTCGCCTGCCGCCCCGCGACGCCCAGCGGTCCGAGCGTGCGGACCGTGACGCGGTCGGCCACGGCGTCACCGCGCCGCGTCGGCACGAGCGTCGTGGTCACGCGCCGCTGCTCGCCCGCGGGCACGTCGACGCGGTGCCGTGGCGTCCGAGCGCCCGTGGGGGCGTCGCCGTCGGGCAGGGTCGAGGGCGGCCAGGCGTCGCGCACCAGCGCACGCGACGTGCGCCGGCCCACGTTCCGCAGCGTGAGCACGGCGTCCACCGTGCCCGACAGCCGCACGGATGGCGGCAGGCGGCGCGACACCGCGAGCTCGCGCGGCGAGGCGGCGAGCGCGACGTCGACCGCGCACACGACGACGACGACGAGCGCCCACACGAGGACGGTCAGGGGTGCGGGCAGGAGTGCCACCGGGACCAGCCCGGCGAGCGCGACCAGGACCGCGCGCGACGTCAGGGCCACGGGATCAGCGGGGGACCGGGACGGACGCGAGCACCGTGTCCAGCACCGACTCGGCCGACACGCCCTCGATCTCGGCCTCGGGCCGCAGCTGGACGCGGTGGCGCAGCGTGGGGTGCGCGAGCGCCTGCACGTCGTCGGGCGTCACGTAGTCGCGGCCCGACAGCCAGGCCCACGCGCGCGACGTCGCCAGGAGCGCGGTCGCCCCGCGCGGGGACACGCCGAGGCTGAGGGACGGTGACGTCCGGGTCGCGCGGCAGACGTCGACCACGTAGCCGAGGACCTCCGGCGCGACCTGCACGCGTGCCACCTGCGCCCGCGCACGGGCGAGGTCGTCGGCCCCGGCGACGGGACGCAGACCGGCCGCGGCGAGGTCGCGCGGGTCGAACCCGGCCGCGTGCCGAGCCAGCACCTCGACCTCGTCGGTGCGCTCGGGCAGGGGCAGCAGCAGCTTGAGCAGGAAGCGGTCGAGCTGGGCCTCGGGCAGCGGGTAGGTGCCCTCGTACTCGACCGGGTTCTGCGTCGCCACGACGACGAACGGGTCGGGCAGCATGCGCGCCTCGCCGTCGACGGTGACCTGCCGCTCCTCCATCGCCTCCAGGAGCGAGGCCTGCGTCTTGGGGGGCGTGCGGTTGATCTCGTCGGCCAGCAGCAGGTTCGTGAAGACCGGCCCCTCACGGAACGAGAACTGGGCCGTGCGGGCGTCGTAGACGAGGGAGCCCGTGACGTCGCCCGGCATGAGGTCCGGGGTGAACTGGACGCGCTTGGTGCCCAGCGACAGGGCGCCGGAAAGCGAGCGGACCAGCAGGGTCTTCGCGACCCCCGGGACGCCCTCCAGCAGCACGTGACCACGGCACAGCAGCGCGATGATCAGGCCGGTCACCGCGGCGTCCTGACCGACGACGGCCTTGGCCACCTCGGTCCGGACGGCGGCGAGCGACGCGCGCAGGTCGGCGTCGGTGCTCGTGGCGCTCGGCGCGAGGGGGCCCTGCGGGGCGTCCCAGGTGCTCGGGGGTCGCAGCGTGTCGTCGGTCACGGTCGGTGTACCTCGCTCTCCAGGTGGTGCAGGTCGTCGGCGAGCCGCAGGAGGCCCGTGTCGTCGGTGGGCGGCGGCCCGTAGATCAGTGCCTCGACGTCACCGGCGCGTCGTCCGGTGGCGCGTGCCAGGGCGTCGACGAGCGCGGGGGCGTCGGCCGACCGCGGCAGCCCGAGCCGGTGCGCGAGGCGCGCCGCCGTGCCCGCGCGCAGGGCCGCGGCGGCGTGGCCGTGCGCCCGGGCGCGTCGGTACAGGCGGCCGCGGCCGCGTGCCGCCTCGGCCGAGCGGACCACGACGGGCAGCGGTTCGGCGACGACGGGCCCGAGCCGGCGTGCCCGCCAGACGATCGTGACCACCAGCACCAGCGCAAGCCAGCCCGTGACGGGCCGCACCCACGGCACGAGGTCGGCCAGCGCCGGGGTGTCGTCACCTGTCTGCACCGGACCGAGGTCGTCGAGGCTCGGCACGTACCAGACGAGGTGGTCGTGGCGTCCCAGCATGCGCAGCGCGAGCGCGGCGTTGCCGGCGGTGTCGACCGCGTCGTTCGTCAGGGGGTGCAGGTCGGACAGCGCGGTGACCCGGCGGCCGCCCTGCTCGAGGGTGAGGTACGCGCCACCGTCGACGCCCGGACCGGTCGGGAAGCACGTCGTGGCCTCGCCCCCGAGGTCGACGTACCCGCCCGTGGCGATGATGGTGCCGGCCGCGAGGGCGTCGGGGTCGTCGCACGCGGCCTCGCGCCGCACGCGGCTGTTCCCCGTCCCCGAGGCGACGACGTCCGGCGCGATCGTCGACAGCGCCCACCCGGCGTCGACCAGCACGAGGTCGTCGGGCAGGTCCAGGAGCGCGTCGGTCTGCTCCTGCGTGAGCCACTGGTCGCCCACGACGAGGACCGTGCTGTCACCGGTGGCGGCCGCGAGCGCGGCGGCCGTCGTGGTGACGTGCTCGACCGTGACGCCCTGCTGCTCCAGCACCTGGGCCACGGCCCGCGCGCCGGTGGCGCCCGCGTTGTCGGGTGCGCCCGGCGTGGTGCTCGAGGGCGGCGCCGGCAGCGCGAGGACCAGGCCGCCGACCAGCACGACGCCGAGCACCACGAGCCACGGGCGGCTGCGCCGCCAGCGACCGGCCGCCCGGGAGCGTGCGGTCGACCCGTCCCCGACGACCTCGACGACGGGCGCGGTCGTCGCGCTCACGCCCCGACCGCCGCGGGTCGCGCCGCACGGACGACGGCGTCGAGGTCGCGCATCGTCGCGTCGTCGTCGGGCGTGGCCGACCGCTCGCCGTACACGACGTCGTCGAACAGGTCGCCACCGCGCCGCAGCGCGGCCGCGTGCGCGGGCAGCACCGCGGCGGCGACCCGCGCGGCCTCGTGCGCCGTGCGGCCGGGACGTTCGTCGAGCAGCCCGCGCTCCTCGAGGTCGCGGACCACCGCCCGGTACCGGTCGGCGACGGCCACGGACCACGTGCCGGCGCGTGCCGCGGCGTCGGCGGCGTCGCGCAGCTGGGCTGCGGTGCGGCGGTCGTCGGCGTGCAGGACCGCGGTGCGCCGGCGCCGCGCGCCCGCACGCACCGGCCCCGCCACGCGCAGCGCGACGAGCACCACGAGGACCGCCACGCCGACGACCACGAGCAGCGCCGTCCGGTTCGACATGCCGATCGACGGCAGGTTGTCGAGCTGCTCGGCCACCCACGTCAGCCCCCGCTGCAGCAGTGACTCCTGGCGGTGGTACGCGGGGTCGAGCAGCTCCTCACCGACCCACCGGCGTGCCTGCGCCGCGTCGGGCTCCACCGGCACCCCGCTCAGCACGCGCACGTCACGACCGGCCCGTGAGCGTCACGCGGCACCCGTCGCCGCCCGGGCGAGGTCGAGGTCGAGGCCCTCACGACGGATCCGCACGTCGACGTACAGCAGTGCGACGACGGCGGCGAGGAACGTCGTGGACAGCGTCAGGCCGACGATCTGGCCCAGGGCCGAGACCAGGACCGTCAGGTCGTCGGACCCCGACGCGGCCGTGACGAGACCGGCCACCACGGCGGCCGGGACGAGGAAGAGGTACATCAGGACGGACACCAGCAGGTTCGACAGCACGTAGATGCCGAGCAGCCGCCAGAAGCTGCCGCGCGTCAGCCGCCAGGCCCGCGCGACCGTCGGCCAGAACCGCTTGCCCTCGAGCATGAGCGCGGGCGGCACGAGCAGGGTGCGCGTGGTGACCCACACGAGGAGCGCGACGAGCGCGAGGCCGCCCAGCACGCCGACCGCGACGGCCGCCCCGTCGGCGCCGGCCGCGGCCAGCGCCGCGAGGGCGCCGATCCACAGCGCGACCGCCAGCAGGGACGCGAGCAGCTGCAGCAGGGCGAACCCCACGAGCAGCCACACCCGGCGCGTGCGCCACACCTCGCGCAGCGCGACCCGCTGACCGAGCACCGAGCGGCTCACCGACACGATGAGCAGCCCGGTGAGCACCGACGTCACCGGGATGAGCAGCGGAACGGTCAGCGCCTGCCCACCGCTCGTGGAGAGCAGCTCGGAGAAGACCGCGGAGTCGGCGGCCGTCATCGCACCGTCGAGCGTCGTGTCGCTCAGCGCTGCCCCGATGAGGCTCGTGACGTAGAGCTGCACGAGCGTCTGCAGCGCGACGGCGACGGTCACCACGACGGCCGAGAGGCCGAACATCACGGCGGGGTTCGCGCGCACGGCGCGGACCGCGCCGTCGAGGATCTCGCCCAGCCCGAGCGGCCGCAGCGGGATGATCCCGGGCTGCAGCACGGGCACCTGCCACGCCGGCGGCGACCCTGGAGGCGGAGCGCCCCAGCCCGGCGGCACGGACGGCTGCCCCCACGCCGCCGGCGGCGGGACCTGACCAGGCGGCGGGACCTGACCAGGCGGCGGGACCTGACCAGGCGGCGGGACCTGACCCGGCGCCTGCGCCGGGCCGGTGCCCCATCCGGGAGGGGCCGGCGGAGAGCCCCAGCCGACGCCCGGGCCGCCGGGTGCGGCCGGCGGAGGCGGCACCGGGGCGTGCGAGGGCGTGGCGTCCGCGGGCGGGCCGGCGGGGTGCGCCCAGGGCGCGGTGCCGGTGCCGTCGTCCTGCGGGGAGGTCATGCGTCGGGCTCCTCGTGTGTCGCGTGCTGCGGCCCGACAGCGTCGGCGCGTCGGCGGGTCCCATGGTGCCACGGTGCAGGTGGGCGGCGGCTGCGGATCCACACGTCACCCCTCTGCGCGGCGCGCTCGCCCCGGTGCACACCCTCTGCGGTGAGAGGATCACCGCATGAAGGGACGCGTCCTGGTCGTCGACGACGACACCGCCCTGGCCGAGATGATCGGCATCGTGCTGCGCTCCGAGGGTTTCGAGCCGGTCTTCTGCGAGGACGGTGACGAGGCGCTGGGGGTCTTCCGGGCCACCCAGCCGGACCTCGTGCTGCTCGACCTCATGCTGCCCGGCAAGGACGGCACCGAGGTGTGCCGCCAGATCCGCGGCGAGTCCGGCGTGCCGATCGTCATGCTGACCGCGAAGAGCGACACCGTCGACGTCGTCCTCGGGCTCGAGTCCGGCGCCGACGACTACATCTCCAAGCCGTTCAAGCCCAAGGAGCTCGTGGCGCGGGTGCGCGCACGGCTGCGCCGCAGCGACGAGCCGGCTCCCGAGCACCTGGCGATCGGCGACCTGACGATCGACGTCCCCGGCCACCGCGTCGAGCGGGCCGGCCGGTCGATCTCCCTGACGCCGCTCGAGTTCGACCTGCTCGTCGCCCTGGCGCGCAAGCCCTGGCAGGTCTTCACGCGCGAGGTGCTGCTCGAGAAGGTCTGGGGCTACCGGCACGCGGCTGACACGCGGCTCGTCAACGTCCACGTCCAGCGCCTGCGCTCCAAGATCGAGACCGACCCCGAACGTCCGGAGATCGTCGTGACCGTGCGCGGCGTCGGCTACAAGGCGGGTGTCGCAGGGACGTGATCACGGTGCACCGGGTGCCCGTGAGCGGGGGTGCGACGACGTGCCGCGGCTGACCGCCTGGGGGCGGCTGGGCCGCGCGCGTGCGCGGCGGCGCGTGCGCGGCCTGGTACAGCGGTGGCGCTCGTCGCTGCAGCTGCGCGTCCTGGTCTCCACCCTGACGATCGGCCTCGTCGCGCTCGCGGTCATCGGCGGGTACGTCGGCGAGGTCACCCGGGCGGGCCTGTTCGACCAGCGCCTGAAGCAGGTGCTCTTCGAGAGCGCCCGCGGCACGGAGCAGACGCAGGAGGTCCTCGCGGCGTCGACGGCCAGCACCTTCACGGACGTCGCGCGCGACCTGCAGGACGTGACCACGGCGCAGCGCAACGGCGGCTCGGGGGAGCGTGACGTCTTCATGCTGCGGGCACCCGGGCAGACCGGGTCGATCGGCGTGGGCGCGACCGCCACCGACCCCTCGCTGGTCGAGCTCGTGAGCCGCGACCTCAAGCAGGCGGTGGCGGACGGCGGGCAGCACTGGCAGTCGGTCGCGATCCCCGCCGTCGACGGCGGCGCCGAGCCCGGCATCGTGGTCGGGCAGGAGGTCGACGTCCCGATGGCGGGCACGTACCAGATGTTCTTCCTGTACAGCCTGAAGGCCGAGCAGAGCCAGCTCGACTTCCTGCTGCGGACGCTCACGTTCGCGGCCGTCGCGGTCGTCGCGCTGCTGGCGGGGATGACGTGGATGGTGACGCGCCGCACCGTGCACCCCGTGCGGCGGGCGGCGCACGTCGCCGACCGGCTGGCGGACGGCCACCTATCGGAGCGCATGACCGTGCGCGGGCAGGACGAGATGGCCACGCTGGCGCGCACGTTCAACGAGATGGCGGAGGGCCTGCAGGACCAGATCCGGCGCATGGAGGACCTCTCGAGGCTGCAGCGCCGCTTCGTGTCGGACGTCTCCCACGAGCTGCGCACGCCGCTGACCACGATCCGGATGGCGGGCGAGGTCATCCACGGGGCACGGGAGGCCTTCGACCCCGCCATCAAGAGGTCCGCCGAGCTGCTCGCCACGCAGCTGGACCGCTTCGAGGACCTGTTGGCGGACCTCCTCGAGATCAGCCGCTTCGACGCGGGTGCCGCGGTGCTGGACGCGGAGGGCCGCGACGTGCGCGACATCGTGCTGCAGGCCGTCGACAACGCCACCCCGCTCGCGGTCAGGCGCGGGTCGTGGTTGCACGTCGACCTGCCCGACGTGCGTGCCACCGCCGACGTGGACCCCCGACGCGTGGAGCGCGTCCTGCGCAACCTGCTGGTCAACGCCGTCGAGCACGCCGACGGCTCGGCCGTCGAGGTGCGGGTCGGGGTCGACGCCACCGCCGTCGCGGTGACGGTGCGGGACCACGGCGTCGGCATGACGCAGGACGAGGCCCTGCACGTGTTCGACCGCTTCTGGCGGGCCGACCCGGCGCGGGCGCGCACCACGGGCGGGACGGGTCTGGGGCTGGCGATCTCGCTCGAGGACGCGCACCTGCACGGCGGTCGGCTCGAGGCGTGGGGGCGCCCGGGTCGGGGTGCGTGCTTCCGGCTCACGCTGCCGCGGCGTGCGGGCATCGTGCTGGACGGGTCCCCGCTGCCGCTCGTGCCGGACCAGGACGCCCAGCCGGCCGCGGACGCCCAGCCGCTGCGGAGCACCGATCCCGCGGCGCTGCCGGACCTGCCGCCCATGACGGGGGAGATCGCGATCGTCAGCAACCCCACCGACCCGGTGCGCACCGACGTGCGTCTCGACGACGCCCCGACCGCGAGCAGCGCCGCCCGGAGGCGGTCGTGACGCGCGCGGCGCGCTCGCGCGCCGTCGCGTGCGCCGCGCTGCTGGTCGCGGTGATGACGGGGTGCGTCGCGATCCCGACCGGCGGACCGGTGACGGCAGGCGGCGGGGGGCAGGTGCGCGAGCAGGACGGCGTCGTCGTCCTCGCGCAGGGCCCGCAGACCGACGCCGAGCCGACGCGCATCGTCGAGGGCTTCCTGCTCGCCATGGACGCCGAGGTCACCGGCGACTTCGACATCACGCGGCAGTTCCTCGCCGCCGACGAGCGCTCCGAGTGGGACCCGGGTGCGGAGACGATCGTCGCGAGCACGACGATGGTCGAGCAGACGGGTGATGCCCAGGTGACGGTGTCCCTGGCCGTCAAGGCGAAGGTCGACGTCGACGGGCGGTACGTGGAGGTGCCCGCGGACGCGCTGGAGACGCTGCGCTACGAGCTGGTGCAGGACGCGCGGGGTGCCTGGCGCATCGCGTACGCACCGGACGTCCTCGTGGTCGACTCGCGGCGCTTCGCGCAGCAGTTCCGCGAGACGTCCCTGTACTTCCTGACCCCGGACAGCAGGGTGCTCGTCCCGGAGGTGCGGTTCTTCCGTGACCGCAACGTCCCGACGGCCGTGGTGCGCGCGCTGCTCGCGGGCCCCTCGCCGTGGCTGCAGGATGCCGTGACGTCCGCGATCCCGCCGGGCACCGAGCTCAAGCCGGAGGCGGTCTCCTTCGAGCGCGGCGGCGTGGCGGAGATGACGTTCGAGCCGGCCCGGGCGGTCCTGGAGGCGGACCGCGGGCTGCTGCTCGCGCAGCTCGACGCGTCGTTGCGCCCCCTGGGCGTGACGACCCTGGTCGTGCGGGCCGGCGCGGGGGGTGCCGTGATCGAGGGCGTGCCCGACGTGCTCCCGGCCCCGGACGCCGGCGAGCTGGAGATCCTCGTCGACGGGCAGACGCTGCGCGTCGTCGCCGACGCACCCGCCGCCGTCGACGGTGCGGGCGTGGTCCAGGGCGCCGCGCCCGGGAGCCCGGCGCGGTCGGCGGACGGGCTGGTCCGTGTCGCGCTCGCCGACCCCTCGACCCTCGTGACGGTCCCCGTCGGCAGCGCCGAGCAGCGGACGCTGCTGACCGGTCCGGCCCTCGCGGCGCCGTCGGTCGACCGCTACGCGTGGGTGTGGACCGCCCGGGGCTCGGGGGCCGGGCGGCTGGACGCCGTGCGGCTCGACGGCACGGCCGTCGAGGTCACAGCGGACTGGCTGGCCGGGCGGACCGTGCAGGCGGTCCGGGTGTCGCGGGACGGCACGCGCGTGGCGATCGTGTCCCGCGGGCCGGACGGCGTGACCCTCAACGTGGCGGGGGTGACGCGCGACGGTGGCGGCGTCCCGCTGACCATCGGACCGGGCGTGCGTGCCGGTGGCTCCCTGACCCCAGCGGCGGCCGCGTCGATCGTGTGGGTCGACGACGTCACGCTGGGCATGCTGGCCGAGGGCGACGCCGGGGTGACGCCGTACCGCGTCCCCGTCTCCGGCGGCAGCACGCCGCTGCCGGCGGTGGCCGACGCGGTCGAGCTCGCCGCCGACCGGGGCTCGCGCTCCCTGTACGTCGTCACCGCCGACGGTGACCTCCTGCGCCACGAGGGTGGCACGTGGGTCGCCGTGCCCGGGGTGACCGGCGTGCTCGACGTCGCCGGGGCGGCGTTCCCGGGCTGAGACCCGGGGTCCGGTCCCCACGGCGGACCGAGCCGACCCCAGGGACGCGTGGTGGCCACGCCGTCCACGGGGCGTCCCCCGCGCCCGCAGGTGGGCCGTCCGCGCGGCAGGCTGGCGGCATGCCCTGCGAGCCGCCGACCGCCCCCACCCCCGAGACGCGCTCACCGCTGCGCACGCTCCTCGTCGCGGCGTGCCACGACCTCGTGGGCCTGGTCGTCCCGGTGGCGTGCGCGGGGTGCGGCCGGCCGGACGTGACGTGGTGCCCGCCGTGCGCCGCGACCCTGCGCGGCGCCGCCGTCCGCCGCGACCACGACGCGGGTCGGCTGGACCTCCTCGACGGCCGGACCCTGCTGCCGGTGTGGGCGCCCGCGGTGTTCGTCGGGCCCGTGCGCCACGCCGTCTCCGCGTGGAAGGACGGCGGACGCAGCGACCTCGACCGGCCGTTCGCCGCCGCTACCCGCCGCACGGGAGCAGCGGTGGCTGCTCACCTGCCCGACGCGACCGGCGCGGGGCATCTCCCCGTGCTCGTGGTCGCCGTGCCGTCGACGGCCGCCGCCCGCCGCCGACGCGGGCGCGCGCCCGTGGACGCGCTGGCGGCAGCCGTGACCGCGGGGCTGCGGGACGGTGGCGTGCCGGCGGTGCGGGCCCGGGTGCTGCGCCGGTCCGCGGGCCCCGACCTCGCAGGCCTCACCGCGCGCGCACGGGGTGCGGCGCTCGCGGGCCGGGTGCGCGCGCACCGGGCCGCGCGTCTCCGCGGCCGGTGGGTCGTGCTCGTCGACGACGTGCTCACCACGGGTGCGACGCTCGCCGCGTGCCACGCCGCCCTCGCCGCCGCAGGCGCGTCCGTCCTGGCCGGCGTCGCGCTCGCCGCCACGCCGGCACCGTCGGGCCGGAGCACCGCGGGGTCCTCCGTCCGGAGCAGCGCGCCGCGTCCCGGGCACGCCGAGGAGGGATAGCGTGAGATCCTGGATACGACGCCGTGAGCAACTCCCGCAGCAGTCCGGCGGGGATGCGCGGCCGAGGAGGTGATGCCGCCCGCCCCCGCCGTGGGGCCGTAGACGTACGTTTCGTCCGGGCGGGCGCTGCCCGCCCCTGACCTCCCAGGAGGCCCACATGGAGATCGTGGTTGCAGGCCGGCACACCGAGGTGTCCCCGCGGTATCGCGCCCACCTCGAGAGCAAGCTCGCGAAGATCGAGCAGCTGGCCCCGCGCGCACAGCGCGTCGACGTCCTCGTGTCGCACGAACCGAGTCCGCGCCAGTCCGGCAGCAGCGAGAAGGTCGAGCTGACGGTGGTCGACAAGGGTCCCGTCATCCGGGCGGAGGCGTGCGCCGATGACGCGTACGCCGCCCTGGACGTCGCCCTCGGCCGCCTCCTCGAGCGCCTGCGCCGTGCGCGCGACCGGCGCAAGGACCACCGCAACCACACTCCGCTGGCGCCCGTGGACGTCCGTCCTCCCGCGCCGGAGCCGCCGGCTCCTGTGGCGCCCGAGCCGGGCGAGGACGGGGTCACCGAGAAGGTTCTGGGTGACTCCCCGGTCCTGATCCGCGAGAAGGTGCACCGGGCGGAGCCGATGACGGTGGACGACGCGCTCTACGAGATGGAGCTCGTCGGGCACGACTTCTTCCTGTTCGTGGACGCGGAGACGGCCCAGCCGGCGGTCGCGTACCGCCGCCGGGGCTGGAGCTACGGCGTCATCAAGCTCGACGCGCCGGTCGTGACCGGCGGATCGCGCCGCATCGCGGGCTGACGCCGGCGGGACGAGGTCGCGGGGCGGTGGGCCGTCAGGCCCGCCGCCCCTCGCCGTCCAGGGTGCTGCCGGCGGCCCGGTGCGGCCGCCGGTGGTGCCCCGGTGCCGGACGGCGCGGTCCGCCCGGCACCGGGAGTGCGGTCCTGACCGCCACGCGTGCCGAGAGATCGGCGGCCGGGCAACGACGTTCGTCGCGGGGCACGGTGCCCGTCAAGTACTGCGAGAATGTTTCGGAAAACTTTCGACTGCGACCCTGCCTTCGCTGAAGCGATTCGGGTGCGTCGGCCGCCCCGGGCGATCGGATGCCTCCTCGCCGTGGCGTGCTGAGCAGCGCGCCTGTGCCGCGTCGTGGTGCGCCAGGCGGGGTGAGGCGGGCGTCCGCCGCGCCGTGATGGAGCGAAACTTGCGGCCGGACGTGCGCTCGGCGTCACGCGCGTGGACGCGCGAGGTGAGAAAGGATTCAGTTCCCGGTGCGGCCGGCCGGCCGTCGGGCGTGCGGCGTCGATGTCAGGGGAACCGGGCAGGATCGGGGGCATGGTCGACACCCGCCCGGAGAGGCTGACCCGGTCACAGGCACGCCGCGCCGTCCTGCACGCCTCCGGCCTCGACCGTCCCCGGCCGGCCCGGTCGCTCCCGGCCGGTGCGCGCGAGCTGCAGCGGGTCGTCGACAGGCTCGGGCTGCTGCAGGTCGACTCGGTCAACGTGCTGGCGCGGGCCCACCTCATGCCCGTCTACTCGCGCGTCGGTGCGTGGGACGTCGCAGCGCTGGACCGCGCGACGTCGCGGCCGCCGCGCCGCCTGGTCGAGACGTGGGCGCACGAGGCGTCGCTCGTGCCGCCCGCGACGTTCCGTGACCTGGCGTTCAAGCACGCCGGCAATCGTGCGGCGGTGGAGCGGCGGGGGGACACGCTGCACGGCGTCCCCGTGGGCCGCTCCCCGGAGGTCGCGACAGTCCGCGGCATCGTCGACGAGCGGGGCCCGGTCACCGCGCGGGAGGTGCAGGAGATCCTCGGCGGCGACGGTCGGCGTTCGGCGGCGTGGGGGTGGTCGGGGACCGACGCCAAGCGCGCGCTCGAGCACCTCTTCTACGTGGGCGAGCTCACGACCGCCGGTCGCAACCCCCAGTTCGAACGTCGCTTCGACCGTCCCGACCGGGTGCTCCCGCCGGACGTGCTCGCTGCGCCGCAGGCCGACGAGGCGACCGCGCGCCGACGGCTGGTCGAGATCGCCGCGCGCGCCCACGGCGTGGCGAGCGTGCGGTGCCTGGCGGACCACTGGCGCACCGCCGTCGCTCCGACGAGCGCGGTCGTCGCGGAGCTCGTCGCCGACGGGGTGCTCCGGCCGGTGGAGGTCGAGGGCTGGCGCGGCCCGCTGTACCGGCACCGGGACGCGCACGTGCCGCGCCGCGCACGGGGGCGGGCGCTGCTCAGCCCCTTCGACCCCCTCGTGTGGGAGCGCACGCGGACCGAGGCGCTGTTCGACCTGCGCTACCGCATCGAGATCTACGTCCCGGCCGCGGCACGGGTCTGGGGGTACTACGTCCTGCCGTTCCTGCTCGGCGAGCGGATGGTGGCCCTCGTGGACCTCAAGGCGGACCGGCGCGCGGGTGTCCTGCGCGTGCCTGCCGTGCACCGGGCGCCGGCTCCCGCGGGCGACGTGCTCTCGGGAGCACCCGGGGACGGCGAGGTCGCGCACGAGCTCGCGGCCGAGCTCTGGACGATGGCCGGGTGGCTGGGGCTGACCGACGTCCGCGTCGGGCCGGACGCGTCCGGCAGCCTCGCCGCCGCGCTCGTGCGCGAGCTCCCCGCTGCCGCGGGCTGAACGACGACCCCGCTGGTCCCGTGGCTCGCCTACGATGGTCGGGCCCGGTCGAGCGGCCGGGCGACACGCACGCCCCGATGCCGTGAGCGGACGGGCGCCAACGACGTCGGGAGAGTTGCGTGACGGCGATCCTCGAGAAGGTCCTCCGGCTGGGCGAGGGGCGGATCCTCAAGAAGCTGTCCGGTATCGCGTCCCAGGTCAACGCGCTGGAGGACAGCTTCACCTCGCTGTCCGACGCCGAGCTGCGCGAGGAGACCGACAGGTTCAAGGCGCGCCTCGCCGAGGGCGAGAAGCTCGACGACCTGCTGCCCGAGGCGTTCGCCGCGGTGCGCGAGGCGTCCCGCCGGACCCTCGGCCAGCGGCACTTCGACGTCCAGCTCATGGGTGGCGCCGCGCTGCACCTGGGCAACATCGCCGAGATGAAGACCGGTGAGGGCAAGACGCTGGTCGCGACGGCCCCCGCCTACCTCAACGCGCTGACCGGCAAGGGCGTCCACATCGTCACGGTCAACGACTACCTCGCGGGCTACCAGGCCGACCTCATGGGTCGTGTGTTCCGGTTCCTCGGCATGTCCACGGGAACGATCCTCTCGCAGCTGACGCCGGCCGAGCGCCGCGTGCAGTACGCCGCCGACATCACGTACGGCACGAACAACGAGTTCGGCTTCGACTACCTGCGCGACAACATGGCGTGGAGCGTGGACGACCTCGTGCAGCGCGGTCACCACTTCGCGATCGTCGACGAGGTCGACTCCATCCTCATCGACGAGGCGCGCACGCCGCTGATCATCTCGGGCCCTGCCTCGGGTGACGCCAACCGGTGGTACGGCGAGTTCGCCAAGGTCGTGCGGCGTCTGCAGCCGGACCGCGACTACGAGGTCGACGAGAAGAAGCGCACCGTGGGCGTGCTGGAGCCGGGCATCGCGCGGGTCGAGGACTACCTGGGCATCGACAACCTCTACGAGTCGCTCAACACCCCGCTCATCGGCTTCCTCAACAACGCGATCAAGGCCAAGGAGCTCTTCAAGCGCGACAAGGACTACGTCGTGATGAACGGCGAGGTGCTCATCGTCGACGAGCACACGGGCCGCATCCTCGCGGGTCGCCGCTACAACGAGGGCATGCACCAGGCGATCGAGGCGAAGGAGGGCGTGGCGATCAAGGCCGAGAACCAGACGCTCGCCACGATCACGCTGCAGAACTACTTCCGCCTGTACGGCAAGCTCGCCGGTATGACCGGTACGGCCGAGACCGAGGCCGCGGAGTTCCAGGGCACCTACAAGCTCGGGGTCGTCCCGATCCCCACCAACCGGCCGATGCAGCGCATCGACGGCAAGGACCTCGTCTACAAGGCCGAGGAGGGCAAGTTCGACGCCGTCGTCGCGGACATCGTCGAGCGCCACGCCAAGGGCCAGCCCGTGCTCGTGGGCACGACGAGCGTGGAGAAGTCGGAGCTGCTGTCGTCCAAGCTCAAGAAGCAGGGCGTGCCGCACGAGGTCCTCAACGCCAAGCAGCACGCGCGGGAGGCGTCGATCGTGGCGCAGGCCGGGCGCAAGGGCGCGGTGACGGTCGCGACCAACATGGCCGGCCGTGGTACGGACATCATGCTCGGTGGCAACGCGGAGTTCATGGCCGTCGCCGAGATGAACGAGCGCGGCCTCGACCCGGCGGAGAACGCGGAGGAGTACGAGGCCGCCTGGCCCGAGGTCCTCGAGCGGGCCAAGCTCGCGGTGGCGGCCGAGCACGACGAGGTCACCGAGCTCGGCGGCCTGTACGTGCTGGGCACCGAGCGCCACGAGTCGCGCCGCATCGACAACCAGCTGCGCGGTCGCTCCGGCCGTCAGGGCGACCCGGGCGAGTCGCGGTTCTACCTGTCGATGCAGGACGACCTCATGCGCCTGTTCAACTCCGGCCTCGCCGAGTCGATGATGACGCGTGCCGGGTTCCCGGAGGACATGCCGCTCGAGTCCAAGATCGTGACGCGGGGCATCCAGTCCGCGCAGTCGCAGGTCGAGGCCCGCAACTTCGAGATCCGCAAGAACGTCCTGAAGTACGACGACGTGATGTCCCGTCAGCGCGAGGTCATCTACGAGCAGCGCCGCCGGGTGCTGCACGGTGAGGACATGCAGGAGCAGGTCACCCACTTCCGCACGGACGTGATCTCGGAGTACGTCGCGCTCGCCACGGCCGAGGGCCGCCCCGAGGACTGGGACCTCGAGGCCCTGTGGACCGCGCTGCGCGGCGTGTTCCCCATCTCGATCACGCCGGAGGAGGTCGTCGAGGAGGCGGGCGGTCCGACGCGGCTCTCGGCCGAGCTCCTCACGCGCGAGGTGCTGTCGGACGCCGAGCACGCCTACGCCGAGCGCGAGGAGAGCCTGGGCGAGGAGAACATGCGCCAGCTGGAGCGGCGCGTGGTCCTGTCGGTCCTCGACCGCAAGTGGCGCGAGCACCTCTACGAGATGGACTACCTCAAGGAGGGCATCGGTCTGCGCGCGATGGCTCAGCGCGACCCGCTGATCGAGTACCAGCGCGAGGGATTCCAGCTCTTCACCGCCATGACCGACGCCATCAAGGAGGAGTCGGTCCAGTACCTCTACAACCTCGAGGTGCAGGTCGCCCAGCCGACGGACGGTCAGCCCTCGGACGCGCCGCTCATCAGCGCCGACTCGGCCGCGCAGGCAGCGGGCTCGGTCGGGGCGGCGGCCGCGCGGCCGCGGCCGGTCGACGGGGACGGCGCGGCGGGCGCGCTCGTCGCGAAGGGCATCGACGGTCCCGCCGAGCGCACGCCGCTGCAGTACTCGGCGCCGTCCGCCGACGGCGACGGTGAGGTCGTCACGCGGGCCGAGGGCGGCGGCCGCGCGGCACGGCCCGCCGCGGCCGCGTCGGGCAGCGCCAACCGCGCCGACCGCCGCAAGCAGGCGAAGCAGCGCAAGCGCTGACCCGCGCGGTGTCCCGGTCCGTGGCTCCCGGCCCGCGGACCGGGCCCGCGACCCTGCGCCGAGGGACGTTCAGCCGATCTCCAGCGTCGTGACGCGCCACGCACCACGGTGCGCCTCGAGCCGCAGGGCGACCGCGCGCACCCGGACCCCGTCGTCCACCACCAGGCAGGCCTCGGCGGTGTGACGGTCCACCGGGCACACCCGGACGCGGCGGGCCGCCGGGCGCCTGGCGTGGGTCAGCACACCCGCCCGCCGGATCAGCGCGGCCGTCTCCTGCAGGGACTCGAGCACCTCCGGGGCGACCCACCGCGCGAGCTGGCCCGGCGGTCGGCGTCCCAGCACGACCTCGACGCACGCGAGCCCGACGCCGTGGGCGAACCGGCCGGCGTCGGTGACCGGTGCGGCACCGCGCTCGTCGTCCGGCTCGGACGTCCGCACGTCGTGGTCCGACCCGGCCCGGCGTCCGCGCTCCCGCAGCAGCGGCGGCACGACCGGCCCCGAGGCGGGCGTGGTGCGGGCGGGCGGCAGAGCCGGGACCAGCCGCAGCCGCGGACGCGGGTCCGGGCGAGGCGCGCCCACGCCGTCCGTCGCACCGGCGTCCGGTGCGACGACCGAGGTGAGGCGCCGTTCCGGCGCGTGTGACGGTGGGGGCGGTGCGCCCGCGTCCAGCCGCGCGACGGCGTCCTCGACCGCCGTCGGCATGACGTCGTCGTGGGGGAGGGTGGTCACCGGGCACCTCCGTCGGGGTGCGAGGGGACGACCAGCACCTGGCCGGGCTGCAGGACGTCGGGGTCGGGCCCGATGGTCGCCGCGTTCGCCGCGTACCACCGCGGCCACTCGGCGGCGATCGCGGCGTCGGACGCGCCGGGTCCCAGAGCACGCGCCGCGAGTCCCCACAGCGTGTCGCCGGGGTGGACCTCGACCCTGCCGGCGGGCGGTGCGGCCGGCGCCGGCTCCGTGACGGCGGGCACCTGCGCCACCACCGGCACGACGTCCGCCGCGCGGCCGGGCTCGGTGTGCGTGTCCGGCGTGACGGGGGGTGGCGTCTCGTCGGCCGGTGGAGCATCGGACGTGGCGGCGCCCGCCGGGACCGCGTCGGGCGGGACGGTCTCGGACGGGCCAGCGCCGGTCAGGGCCGCCCCGGCGTCCCCTCCTGACGGTGGTGCGAGGTCCGTCGCGGTGGGCGTCCAGCCGAGGTCGACGGTGACGACCACGGCATCAGGCGGTGCGTCGGCGGTCGCGTGGGCGCCGACGACGCCGGTCAGGCCGACACCCGCCGCCAGGGCGACGGCCAGCGCGCGGCGGACCAGGCCCGGCGCCCACCGGTGCACGGCCGCCTCGCCGCCGCGCCACGCACCGCCTGCGGACCGGACCGCGGCGCAGGCGCCGGCGACCAGTGCCGACACGCCGACCCAGGCTGCGGCCAGCGCGCCGACCGCCACGACGAGCGGTGCGACGACCGTCTCGACACGCCACAGCTGCGTGGACGCGACGTGATCGGCGACCCACAGGCCGAGGGCGGCCGCGACGGCGAGCGCCGCGGTGCCGGCCAGGACGAGCCCGACGGCGGTGGCAGCCGGATGGGGCGGGCGCCCGGCGAGGTTCCTCGGTCGGTCAGGCACGTTGCTCCTCGTTGATGTCGTTTGATGTCGTTTGATAAAGTCTGGTGGTGCCAGGTGTAGTCGAGTCCGGGCGATATGTCCAGTAGGGTCCGGTCCGTGAGTGGCGACAGCACCGGGGCGCGGCCTCCTGCCCCTTCCCACCGGTGGGAGCAGCTGTTCGCGGACCTCGAGGGCCAGCTGGCTGCCGGCCGCGCCGAGGAGGCGCGGTGGGACGTCGCCGAGCTGACGCGTGCCGAGCGCGGCCGGGTGGCCCTGGCGGACCGCCTGCGTGCGGCGACCGGCGGGCGCCTGCGCATCGCGACGGCCCACGGGGAACCGCTCGACGGGGTCGTGGTCGACGCTGCGGCGCAGTGGGTGCTGCTGGATCTGGGGGCCGGTCGTCGGGCGGTCGTCCCGACGGCGGCCGTCCGGGCCGTCGAGGGCCTGGGCGCGAGCGTGGCGCCGCCTGCCGGCCGGCTCGAGTCGGCGCTCGGCCTCGGTCACGTCCTGCGGGCGCTCGCGCGGGACCGGGTGGTCGTCACCGTGCGGACCGACGCGGGGGTGCTCACCGGACGGCTCGACCGGGTCGGGGCCGACCACCTCGACCTGACGCAGGTGACACCGGCGGGCCGCGGCGTCAGCGTGCCGTTCGGTGCCCTGCTCGCGGTGGTGTCGCGGTGAGGGGCGCCGCCACCGGCTCGCTCAGACGGAGCCCTCGGAGGGCGTCCCGTGCGTCGTGCGCGCCCGGGTCTCCGCGTACATGCGCTCGATGTACCGCTCCAGCTCGTCGGTCTCGACGCGCCACTGCATGCGCCCCCCGATCTGGATCGCGGGCAGCTCGCCGGAGCGGACGAGCGCGTACGCCTGGGGCGCCGAGATGTTGAGGATCTCGGACACGTCGGCGAGCGTCAGGAACCTCGGTGCCATGCTCGCAGTCTCGCACGGCGGGTGCTGCCCGGACCGTTGTCCACAGGCTGCGGAGGAACCCCCCCGCGGGGCCCCTCGCGCACGCCACACTCGTCGTGCCGCCCCGGCCGGCCTCGACCACGCACGCCGGCTCGACCGCCTCGGCGGTGGCACGCCGCCACCTGCTGCCCCCTGACCAGGAGCCTTCGTGGACACCTCCCTGCTCGACCTGCCCGCCCCGACGGCCGCACGCCTGCGCCGTCCCGGCTGGCGCGACCCTCGGCTGCTCGTGGGGCTGGCCCTCATCGCGGCGTCCGTCGCCCTCGGGAGCTGGGCCGTCACGACCGCCCAGCGCACCGTCCCCGTGTACGTGGCACGCGACGTGCTGGTGCCGGGCACCGCCCTGACGTCGTCCGTCCTGGTGGTCGCCGACGTCCGGCTCGCCGACCACGTCGACGGCTACCTGCGCGCCGACGAGCCGCTGGCCGACGCGGCGGTGCTGCTGCGGACCGTCGGCGCCGGTGAGCTCGTCCCGGCGGCGGCGGTGGGGGACGCCGCGGACCTCGACGTCCGTGCCGTCCCGGTCACCCTGTCGGGACCGGCGCCGAGCGGTCTGGGTGCGGGGTCCCGCGTCGACCTGTGGTTCACGCCGGAACGCGGCCCGGCCGCGCCGGCGGACGCGACGGGCGTCGACGTCACGCCGCGCGAGCTCGCCACGGCGCTCACGGTCGCCGAGCTCAGCAGCGCCGACGGGGCGTTCGCGAGCGGCGGCGCCCGCACGGTCCACGTGCTGGTCCCGGTCGAGGACCTCCCGGAGGTCCTCGGCGCGCTCGCCGGCGGCGGCACCGTCGACGTCGTCCCGGTGCCGGGGGCCTGACGTGGGCGTCGGGGTGCTGTGCGCGGTCCAGGGGGCGGCCGAGTCCGCGATCGTGCAGGCCGTCGAGGGCTCGGGCGGGCGGCTGTCCGTGACGCGACGCTGCGCCGACCTGACCGAGCTGCTGGCCGCCGCGGAGGCCGGGCTGGGCGGTCTGGCCGTGGTGTCGGGGGACCTCGACCGGCTCGACCGTGAGGCGGTCGCGGTCCTGCACCGGTGCGGCGTGCGCGTCGTCGGGCTGGGCGACCCGTCGCGACCGTGGCTCGCGGAGCGGCTCACCGCGCACGGCGCGGACCTCGTCGTCGACGTCGACGTCGACGGTGGCGTCCCGGACGTCGTGCGCGAGGCGCTGTCGGTGCTCGGCGGGGGGCAGATGGCACCGGTCGCGGCACCGGAACCGGTGGCGCCCACGCGGCACGGGACGACCGTCGCGGTCTGGGGCCCGACGGGTGCGCCGGGTCGCACCTTCGTCGCGGTCAACCTCGCGGCCGAGCTGGCGGCGCTCGGCCGGCCGACGCTCCTCGTCGACGCGGACACGTACGGCGGTGTGGTCGCGCAGGTCCTGGGCGTGCTGGACGAGGCGCCCGGCGTGGCCGCGGCCGCGCGGGCCGCCGGGCAGGGGGCGCTGGAACTCGCGACGCTCGCACGGCTCGCCCCCGTGGTGCTGCCGGAGCTGCGGCTGCTGTCGGGGATCTCGCGCGCCGACCGCTGGCCCGAGCTGCCCGCGAGCTCGCTCGAGCTGGTCCTCTCGCAGGCGCGAGCGCTGGCGGACGTCACGGTGGTCGACACGGGCTTCTGCCTCGAGCAGGACGAGATGCTCAGCTACGACACGCGTGCCCCGGCGCGCAACGCCGCGACCCTGGCCACCCTCGAGCAGGCGGACCTCGTCGTGGTCGTCGGCACCGCCGATCCGGTGGGCGTCCAGCGCCTCGTACGTGCGCTGGCCGACGCGGCGGACCGCGGCCTCGCCCTGACCCGGCGCGTGGTGGTCAACCGCGTGCGCCCGACCGTCGCGGGGTCGCGCCCGGGCGAGGCCGTCGCCGCCGCGCTCGCGCGGTACGCCGGCGTCGAGGAGGTCCTGCTCGTGCCCGAGGACCGGCCGGCGGTGGACGCCGCGATGCTCGAGGGCCGCGCGCTGCGGGAGGTGGCGCCCGGCTCGCCCGCACGACGCAGCCTGGCCGCGCTGGCCGCGGAGGTCGCGGCCACGGTACGGGCCGACGCGCCGGTGGGCCGGGTACCGGTGGGCTGAGCGCGCGGCAGCGGCACACTGGGCACGTGCGCGTCTACCTGCCCGTGACCCTCGCCGAGCTCCAGAACGTCTCCCCGGTGCTCCTGGCGCCACGCGTGGCGCACGGCGTGACCCCGGCGCTGCGCGCGCTGTGGCCCGACGAGGACGACGAGGGCTGGGAGTACGCCGCCCAGGCGGCCGCCGCCGACGGGTCCCTGCTGCTGCTGGCAGGCACCCCTGACGCGCCGTCGCTGCGGGTCGTGGTCGCGGCCGACGTGCCCGAGGCCTGCGTGCGCGGCCTGGACGACCCGCCGGTGCCGTCCGCGGTGGAGGTGGTGTGCGGCGTCGACCTCAGCCAGATGGTCAGCGTCCACGTCGACGAGCCTGCGGCCGCCGCGGACGTCGCTGCGGCGGCCGGGGGGGACGAGGCGGCGATCGAGCGCCTGGAGGAGCGGGACCTGCTCTGGTACGACGTGACGGAGATCGCGCAGATCCCCGCGCGCTGAGGCCCCGCGTCGCCGCGTGACCGGCGCCACCGGGAGCCGGTTGGACCCGGCCCTCCCGCTCAGGTAATGTTCACCGCCGGTACGGGTCTGCGAGACGCGTGCCGATGGTGCTGCGTACCGACCGTTTCCCGGTCAGTCACAGCCCTTGGGGTATGGTGTAATTGGCAGCACGACTGATTCTGGTTCAGTTAGTCTAGGTTCGAGTCCTGGTACCCCAGCGTTGTCCGTCGGACGTCAGTCCGGTGGCAGCACGGATCCCCGCCCTGGTGGCGGGCCCGCGGCCGTCGAGAGCGATTTCGACTCACGGTGGACGTCGGGTACAGTATCCACTCGGCACGCGACCTACGGGTCGTGCGCAAGGCCCCCGTTGTGTAGCGGCCTAGCACGCCGCCCTCTCACGGCGGTAGCGCCGGTTCGAATCCGGTCGGGGGTACGGTCAAGGCCCGGTCACCACAGGTGACCGGGCCTTCGTCGTGTCCGGCGAGAGTCGACTCCCTCGCCGTGCCGTGCTGCGGTGGTGCAGCACGCGAGAGCCCGGGGCGCCGGTGTGCTGCACCGGGCCCCGGGCTGCGGACGTGGCGGTCAGTCCGCGGTGCGGCGCAGGACCTCGGTGAGGCGGTTCGCGGCGGACACGACGGCCGCGGCGTGCAGCCGGCCGGGCTGCCGGGACAGGCGCTCGAGCGGTCCGGAGACCGACACCGCGGCCACGACGCGTCCGGACGGGCCGCGCACGGGCGCGGACACCGAGGCGACACCGACCTCGCGCTCGGACACGGACTGCGCCCAGCCGC
Source organism: Cellulomonas dongxiuzhuiae (assembly GCF_018623035.1). NCBI lineage: Bacteria > Bacillati > Actinomycetota > Actinomycetes > Micrococcales > Cellulomonadaceae > Cellulomonas > Cellulomonas dongxiuzhuiae. The sequence goes on along the minus strand of NZ_CP076023.1, from coordinate 2,595,436 downwards.
GGCGGCGGACGCCGGACAGGATGGTGGCGGTGAACTTGGCGCCCTGCAGCCCGCGGTGCAGCCGGTCGGGCTCCTCCCACGCCAGCAGCACCTGCGCGGCGGAGCCGGCCTGCATCGTCAGCGTGGCGCCCACCGGGATGGAGTCGCGCAACCCGATGGGCCGCTCGGCGGCCGCGACGCAGATCCGCTGGTCGCCCTGCCGGCGGTAGAGCTGCGCGCTCTCGCCGGTGTGGTCGCGCAGCAGCGTGAGCACGGGCCCGGCGGCGGCCAGCAGGCGGTCCTCGCCGGCGGCGGTCGCGAGCTCGGAGAGGCGCGGCCCGAGGACGAACCTGCCCTGCAGGTCACGTGCCACCAGACGGTGGTGCTCGAGCGCGACGGCGAGGCGATGGGCCGTGGGGCGTGCAAGATGGGTGGCGGCGACGAGCTGCGCGAGGGTCGCGGGTCCGGCCTCGAGAGCGCTGAGCACCGATGCGGCCTTGTCCAGGACGCCGACTCCGCTAGAGTTGTCCATAGGTCGATATTGGCGTCTCGAAGGCTGAGATGCAAGCCGGGGGACACACGTGCCCCGGCGGACAGTCATCGACTCGGTGACCCGGGAGGCCCCCGCCCGGACGAGAGGAACGACGCACATGGCCGGCACGCTGGCGGAGAAGGTCTGGGAGGCGCACGTCGTGCGTCGTGGCACGGACGGTGCACCGGACCTGCTGTACATCGACCTGCACCTGGTGCACGAGGTCACCAGCCCGCAGGCGTTCGAGGGCCTGCGCCTGGCCGGTCGACCGGTCCGTCGCCCCGATCTCACCCTCGCCACCGAGGACCACAACACGCCGACGCTCGACATCGACCGGCCGATCGCCGACCTGACGAGCCGGACGCAGATCCAGACGCTGCGCAACAACGTCGCCGAGTTCGGCGTCCGCATCCACTCGCTGGGCGACGCCGACCAGGGGATCGTGCACCAGGTCGGTCCCCAGCTCGGCCTGACGCAGCCCGGGCTGACCGTCGTCTGCGGCGACTCGCACACCTCGACGCACGGCGCCTTCGGCGCGCTCGCGTTCGGCATCGGCACGAGCGAGGTCGAGCACGTCCTGGCGACGCAGACCCTCCCGCTCGCGCCCTTCAAGACGATGGCGATCACCGTCAACGGCGCGCTGCCGATCGGCGCGAGCGCGAAGGACATCATCCTGGCGATCATCGCCAAGATCGGCACCGGCGGCGGCCAGGGCTACGTCCTGGAGTACCGCGGCGAGGCCATCCGCAACCTCTCGATGGAGGGGCGGATGACGATCTGCAACATGTCGATCGAGGCCGGTGCGCGCGCGGGGATGATCGCGCCCGACCAGACCACCTTCGACTACCTCCAGGGGCGCCCGCACGCCCCCGAGGGCGCTGACTGGGACGCGGCCGTCGAGTACTGGCGCACGCTGCGCACCGACGACGACGCGGTCTTCGACGCCGAGGTCGTGCTCGAGGCCGCCGACCTGGAGCCGTTCGTGACGTGGGGCACCAACCCCGGCCAGGGTCTGCCGCTGTCCGGCAACGTCCCCGTGCCGGAGCAGATCGCCGACGCCAACGAGCGCGTCGCGGCCGAGCGCGCGATCGAGTACATGGGCCTGGTCCCGGGCCAGCCGCTGCGCGACATCAAGGTCGACACCGTCTTCATCGGCTCCTGCACCAACGGCCGCATCGAGGACCTGCGGGCCGTCGCCAAGCTCGTCAAGGACCGCAAGAAGGCCGACGACGTGCGCGTCCTGGTCGTGCCCGCCTCCGCGCGCGTCCGGCTGCAGGCCGAGGCCGAGGGGCTCGACCAGATCTTCCTCGACTTCGGTGCCGAGTGGCGCAACGCCGGCTGCTCGATGTGCCTGGGCATGAACCCCGACCAGCTCGCGCCGCAGGAGCGCTCGGCGTCGACGTCGAACCGCAACTTCGAGGGACGGCAGGGCAAGGGCGGACGCACGCACCTGGTCTCGCCGCTCGTCGCGGCCGCCACGGCGATCCGCGGCACGCTGTCGTCGGTCGCGGACCTCGGCGCCGACGTCCCCGTCCCGGACGGCAGCCCCCTGACGTCCGACGACGCGCTGCAGACCGCCTGACGCCCCCCGACACCCCAGGTAGGAACCCATCATGGAGAAGTTCAGCCAGCACACCGGGGTCGGCGTCCCGCTGCGTCGCAGCAACGTCGACACCGACCAGATCATCCCCGCCGTGTACCTCAAGCGGGTCACGCGCACGGGCTTCGAGGACGCCCTGTTCGCCGCGTGGCGCGGCGACCCGGCGTTCGTGCTCAACCAGGACGCCTACCGTTCCGGCTCGGTCCTCGTGGCCGGTCCGGACTTCGGCACCGGCTCGTCGCGCGAGCACGCCGTGTGGGCGCTGAAGGACTACGGCTTCCGCGTCGTGATCTCGCCGCGGTTCGCCGACATCTTCCGCGGCAACTCCGGCAAGCAGGGTCTCCTGGCGGCCCAGGTCGGCCAGGAGGACGTCGAGCTGCTGTGGAAGATCCTCGAGACGCGACCCGGCACCGAGGTGACGGTCGACCTCGCGTCGCGCACCGTGACGTGCGACGACGTCGTCGTCCCGTTCCAGGTGGACGACTACACGCGCTGGCGCCTCATGGAGGGTCTGGACGACATCGGACTCACCCTTCAGCACGCCGACGAGATCACCGAGTTCGAGAAGCGCCGCGAGTCCTGGCGCCCCGCCACGCTGCCGGCGAAGCACCTGCCGCCCGTCGACGTGCGCCCGGCACGTCCCGTCGTGCCGCTGGGCCTCGGCCCGACACGCGGCGCGTGATGCGAGGGGCACGCCTCTGACCTGCAAGGTCGTCCCGGGCGGGTGCGCAGCCCCGGCGCGCGCCCGCCCGGAGCCGTTGTGAGGGTTCTGCGAGGGCTGCACCGACGCGGCCGCAGATGATGTGCGCACACCGCGCGGTGAGGGACGATGTGTCCATGAGCGACCTGCTGTACGTCGACGGTGGCAACCCGCTTCGGGGCGAGATCACCGTCCGAGGGGCCAAGAACTTCGTCTCCAAGGCGATGGTCGCCGCACTCCTCGGCGAGACGCCGAGCGAGCTGCGCAACGTGCCCCAGATCCGGGACGTGACCGTCGTGTCCGGCCTGCTGCGCCTGCACGGCGTGAAGGTCGAGATCGACGAGGACGCCGGCACGATCAGCCTCGACCCGACGGACGTCGAGTCCGCGCACGTGGCGGACATCGACGCGCACGCCGGCTCCAGCCGCATCCCGATCCTGTTCTGCGGGCCGCTGCTGCACCGTCTGGGGGAGGCGTTCATCCCCGACCTGGGCGGCTGCCGGATCGGCGACCGGCCGATCAACTTCCACCTCGACATCCTGCGCCAGTTCGGTGCCGTCGTGGACAAGACCCACAACGGCATCCACATCCGGGCGCCGCACCGTCTCCAGGGCACCAAGATCCAGCTGCCCTACCCGAGCGTCGGCGCCACCGAGCAGCTGCTGCTGACGGCCGTGCGGGCCGAGGGCATCACCGAGCTCGCGAACGCGGCCATCGAGCCCGAGATCATGGACCTCATCAACGTCCTGCAGAAGATGGGCGCGATCATCTCGGTCGACACCGACCGCGTGATCCGCATCGAGGGCGTCGACCGGCTGGTGGGCTTCCAGCACACCGCGCTGTCGGACCGCATCGAGGCGGCGTCCTGGGCGTCGGCCGCGCTGGCGACCGGGGGCGACGTGTACGTGCGGGGCGCGACCCAGCCGGAGATGACGACCTTCCTCAACACCTTCCGCAAGGTCGGCGGCGAGTTCACGATCGACGACGGCGGCATCCGGTTCTTCCACCCGGGCGGGGACCTGCGCTCGATCCAGCTCGAGACCGACGTGCACCCCGGGTTCATGACGGACTGGCAGCAGCCGCTCGTCGTGGCGCTCACCCAGGCGCGCGGCCTGTCGATCGTCCACGAGACCGTGTACGAGAACCGGTTCGGGTTCGTCGACGCGCTCGTCGGCATGGGTGCCACCATCCAGGTCTACAAGGAGTGCCTGGGCGGGCGGCCGTGCCGCTTCGGCCAGCGCAACTTCTACCACTCGGCCGTGATCTCCGGCCCGACGCCCCTGTCGGCCGCCGAGATCGAGGTCCCGGACCTGCGGGGCGGCTTCAGCCACCTCATCGCGGCGCTGGCGGCCAAGGGCACGTCGGCGGTGCGCGGCATCAGCCTCATCGACCGGGGCTACGAGCGGTTCACCGACAAGCTCGAGGCGCTCGGTGCCCAGTTCAGCCGCGAGGACCACGGGCGGCGCTGACGGGACGGCGGGCAGCGATTCCCGTCGCCACGGCTACCATCGGTTCCCGTGCCGTCGCCGTCGCGTTCCAACCTCGTCTACCGCAACGTCGCACGCATCGTGCGCACGTTCCTGTTCGCGACGACCCGTCCCGACTGGCACGGTGCCGAGCACCTGCCCGCCGAGGGCGGGTTCATCGCCGTCGCGAACCACCTGACGGAGGTGGACCCGCTGACGTTCGCGCACTACCTGTGGGACAACGGGCACGTGCCGCGCGTGCTGGCCAAGTCCTCGCTGTTCACCGTGCCCGTCGTCGGGCCCGTCCTGCGGGCCACCGGCCAGATCCCCGTGCACCGCGAGACGGCCGCCGCGGGCGACTCGCTGCGGTCGGCGGTCGTCGCCGTGCAGCAGGGCGAGTGCGTCGCCGTCTTCCCCGAGGGGACCCTCACGCGTGACCCCGACCTGTGGCCCATGGCGGGGCGCACCGGGGTGGCCCGCCTGGCGCTGACGACCCGCGCCCCCGTCGTGCCCGTGGCGCAGTGGGGCATGCAGGACCTGCTCGCCCGCTACGGCAAGGTCCTCAAGCCGTTCCCCCGCAAGAAGGTCACGGTCGTCGCGGGTCCGCCGGTCGACCTGTCGGACCTCTACGACCGGCCGCACGACACCGCGACGCTGCGCGAGGCGACCGAACGGGTGATGGCGGCGATCACGGTCCTGCTCGAGCAGATCCGCGCCGAGCAGGCGCCCGCCGAGCGCTACGACATGCGGCGCAGGCGCGCGACCGGCGACGGGACGGCGGCATGACGACCGAGGACGGCCCGCTGCGGGCGGCGGTGCTCGGGTCGGGCAGCTGGGGCACGACGTTCGCGGCCGTCCTGGCGGACGCGGGCTGCGAGGTGACCGTGTGGGGGCGGGACGCCGCGACGGTCCACGAGATCGCCCACGAGGGGCGCAACACGCGCTACCTGCCGGGCATCGAGCTGCCTGCGGGTGTGACGGCGACCCTCGACGCGCGCGAGGCCGTCGCCGGGGCCGACGTGCTCGCCGTGGCGGTGCCGTCGCAGCGCGCGCGCGACGTGCTGGCCCCGCTGGCGGACGCCGTCCCCGCGCACACCGTCGTCGTGTCGCTCATGAAGGGCGTCGAGCTCGACACCGACCAGCGGATGAGCGAGGTGGTCGCCCAGAGCCTGCGTATCGACGCGAGCCGCGTCGCCGTGCTGTCGGGCCCCAACCTCGCGCGGGAGATCGCGCAGCGCCAGCCGACGGCCACCGTCGTCGCGTCGACGAGCGACGCGACCGCCCGCCTCGTGGCACGCGCCTGCGCGTCGTCCTACTTCCGCCCGTACACCAACCCGGACGTCGTGGGCGTCGAGCTGTGCGGCGCCGTGAAGAACGTCATCGCGCTCGCCGTGGGCATCTCCCAGGGGCGGGGGATGGGGTTCAACACGATGGCGACCGTCATCACGCGCGGTCTGGTGGAGATCACACGGCTCGGGCTCGCGCTCGGTGCCGACGCGGACACGTTCCCGGGGCTCGCCGGCATGGGCGACCTCATGGCGACGTGCGCGTCGCCGGACTCGCGCAACCACACCCTCGGCGTGCACATCGGTCGCGGCATGAGCCTGGACGAGGCGATCGTCGCGACCGGCGGCACCGCCGAGGGCGTCAAGTCCTGCCGGTCGGTGCTGGCGCTGGCGACGTCGCTGGGCGTGGACATGCCCATCACCTCGGCCGTCGTGCAGGTGCTGCACGAGGACCTGCCGGTGGACCACCTGGCCGGCCTCCTGCTGGCGCGGCCCCACAAGGCCGAGGGCGTCTGACCCGGGGGCGGTCCGGGGTCGGGGTGCCCGGGCGTCCGCTCAGGCCTGCGCGGCCCGGCTCGCCGCCGTCAGCGCGGCGTCGAGGTCGGACCACAGGTCCTCGACGTCCTCGATCCCGACCGACAGCCGGACGAGGTCCTGCGGCACCGTGGGCGACTCGGTCGCGAAGCGGCGACGACGCTCGAGCGTCGACTCGACCCCACCGAGGCTCGTGGCCGGCACCCACAGGTCGACCGCGTCGACGAGCGCGTCGGCGCCGGCGGGCCCGCCGACCGGCCGCAGGCCCACGATCGCACCGAACCCGTCCATCTGGGCGGCGGCACGCGCGTGGCCCGGGTCGCCGGGCAGACCCGGGTAGCGCACCTCGACGACGTGCGGGTGGTCCGCCAGGCGCCGCGCCAGCTCGGCCGCGTTGGCCTGCGCGCGCTCGACGCGCAGCGCGAGCGTGCGCAGCCCCCGCAGTGCGAGCCACACCTCGAACGGCCCGGCGATCGCCCCGTGGGTGGTGCGGTGCGCGACGAGCCGCCCGTGCAGGGCCGGGTCGTCGGTGACGGTGGCGCCGAGCACGACGTCGGAGTGCCCGGCGAGGTACTTGGTGACCGAGTGCACGACGACGTCGGCGCCGTGCGCGAGCGGCCGCTGGACGAGGGGCGTCGCGAAGGTGCTGTCGACCACGACGAGGGCGTCGAGGTCGTGCGCCGCCGCCACCAGGGCGGGGACGTCGGCGACCTCGAGCATCGGGTTGGTGGGGGACTCGAGCCAGAGCATCGCCGCAGGCGTCCCGTCGGAGCCCCGGAGCGCCGTCACGACCGCCTCGGTGTCCGCGACGTCGACCACGTCGAGACGCAGCAGCCCACGCTCCTCCAGCTCGCGCAGCAGCACCAGCGTGACCTGGTAGGCGTGCCGGGGCGCGACCACGCGTCCGCCGAGGGGCACGAGCGCCAGCGCGGCGTCGATCGCCGCCATGCCGGACGCGAACACCGTCGCCGGGGGACCGTCCGACGGTAGGCCGAGCGCGGCGTGGTCGACGCGCTCGAGCGCCGCCAGGGCCTGCTCGAACGGCTCCCAGGCCGGTGTGCCGATCCGGCCGTACAGGTGCTCGCCGGGCGTCGGGGAGCCCTGGGACACGAACGTCGACGAGAGCACCACGGGCGGGTTGAGCGATCCGCCGGGAGCCCGGGCCGGACGCCCCGCGCTGACGGCGAGCGTCCGCGGCGAGAGCGTCGTCCGGTCGGTGGGCGGGAGGTCCGGGGAGGCGGGCGCCGACGTCGTCACGGGTGGCAGGTTACGCCCGGGGCCGCCGCGTGCGCGGCCCGCGGGGACACCGCGGGAGGGTAGGGTCGGTCCGCGATGGACGCCACGAGGATCCCCCTGACCGACGCTGACCGCACCGACGGTGCCGGCGGACCCGGAGCTCACCGCCCCCGGGTCATGGTGCTCTTCGGAGGGCGCTCGGGCGAGCACGCGATCAGCTGTGCGACGGCGGGCGGCGTCCTGCGGGCGATCGACCGGGACCGGTACGACGTCGTCGCGGTCGGGATCACGCGTGCGGGCCAGTGGGTGCTCGCCGACGACGACCCGGACCGCTGGGCCATCCGCGACGGCGTGCTGCCGCAGGTCGAGGACACGTCCACCCACGTGCTGCTGCCGCAGGGCACGACGGACCGCGACGTGCAGCTGCTGCGCGACGGCCGGCTGGCCGCCCCGCTGGGCGCGGTCGACGTGGTCTTCCCGCTGCTGCACGGGCCGTTCGGCGAGGACGGGACCGTCCAGGGGCTCCTCGAGCTGGCGGACGTGCGGTACGTGGGCTCCGGCGTGCTGGCGTCCGCGGTCGGCATGGACAAGCACATGATGAAGCTCGTCCTCGCCGGCTCGGGGCTCACGGTCGGACGGTTCCGGGTGCTGCCCGCGGGTCGTCCCGTCGACGCGGGCACGCTGGACGCCGTCGTCGCCGACCTCGGCCTGCCCCTGTTCGTCAAGCCCGCGCGCGCCGGTTCCAGCCTCGGCATCTCGCGCGTGGACGACGCGGCGGACCTGCCGGCCGCGATCGCGACGGCGCGCGAGCACGACCCCAAGGTGATCGTCGAGGCGGCACTCGTCGGCCGTGAGATCGAGTGCGGCGTCCTCGGCGGGCGCGCCGGCGCACCGGCCCGTGCCTCGCTGCCGGGGGAGATCGTCGTGACCGACACGCGGCACGCGTTCTACGACTTCGAGGCGAAGTACCTCGACGAGGCCGGCGTGACGCTGGCCTGCCCGGCCGATCTCGCCCCGGACGTCGTCGCCCGCGTGCAGGACGTCGCGGTGCGGGCGTTCGAGGCCGTCGGGTGCGAGGGGCTCGCCCGTGTCGACGTCTTCGTGACCGCCGACGGCGAGGTCGTCGTCAACGAGATCAACACGATGCCCGGGTTCACGCCGTACTCGATGTACCCCCGGCTGTGGGACGTGTCGGGGGTCGACTACGCGGCACTGGTGGACGAGCTCGTCGGTCTGGCACTCGAGCGGCCCACCGGGCTGCGCTGAGAGCTCCGCGGGCCCGCGGAGGCCTCACAGGCAGCTGCGCTGCTGCTCCGTGAGCGCGACGGCCGGCCCCAGCAGGTCCACGAACGACGTGGAGCGCGTCTCGGCGACCTCCCGCGGGATGACCAGCTCGACCGCGGGCACGCGCCCGTAGGTCGTGAACGTCCAGTCGCCGTCGTCCTCGACGACCACCCAGTCGATCGTCGGGCCCTGGGGCGTCGTGACCGACTGGCACCGTTCGGTGGTCGGTCCCAGGGGCTCGACGCCGCACCGCAGCACGACGGCGGCGCGCGGGTCGCCCCACGCCGCGGTGGCCTGCGCGTCGGTGTCGACCCGTTCCAGACCCTCGCCGAGCGAGCGGGGCAGGGCGAGGACGACCGAGGCGCACACGGGGTCGGTCGCGAACGGTGCGACGGTGACCGGCACGGTCGGTGCGCATCCCGACAGGACGAGGAGCGCACCCGTTGCGGCGGTCGTCGCGACGGTGGGGCGGTGGAGCACGCCGCCACGCTACCCGTCGTCGGTCGCTGCGCAGGACGCCCTCCGCGACCGGCGCGGGCGCACGACGCGCACGCGACGGTCTAGCGTGGACGCGTGCCTGCCGAGAGCCTCGTCGTCGCCGACCTCGCCGAGCAGGACCTGCTCGACCGCATCTTCCCGCACCTGCCCGTGGGGTCCCGCACGCTCGTGCCGCCGGGTGACGACGCGGCCGTCGTCCTCGCACCGGACGGGCGCTACGTGGTGACCTGCGACGTGCTCGTCGAGGACGTGCACTTCCGTCGCCGGTGGTCCACCGGTGAGGACGTCGGTCGCCGGGCCGCGGTGCAGAACCTCGCGGACGTCGCCGCGATGGGCGCCCGCCCGGTCGCGCTCGTCGTCGGGCTCGTCGTCCCGGGCGCCACCGCCGTGGCGTGGGTCGAGGGCCTCGCGCGTGGGCTCGGTGACGCCTGCCGGCCGCTGGACGTCGGGGTCGTCGGGGGAGACCTGTCCTCCGGTCCCGTGGTCGTGGTGTCCGTCACCGCGCACGGCGACCTGGAGGGCCGCGCGCCCGTGCGACGCAGCGGGGCGCGGGTGGGCGACGTGGTGGCGCACGCGGGCCGGCGCGGCTGGTCGGCGGCGGGTCTCGACCTGCTGACGGCAGGCAGGGGCGACGTCGCGCCGGAGCTGACGGCCGCCTACCGCGCGCCCGAGGCGCCGCTGGCCGCGGGACCGGCGGCCGCGCTCGGCGGGGCGACGGCGATGCTCGACGTCTCCGACGGCCTGCTGCGCGACGCCGCCCGGCTCGCGCGCGCGAGCGGTGTGACGCTCGACCTCGACGCGCCGCTGCAGGCCTTCGCGCAGGACGCCGCGGTGCTGGCCGGTGCGGCCGACGCGCTGGGCGGCGCGGACCTGGAGCGCTGGCTGCTCACCGGCGGCGAGGACCACGGCCTGCTCGCGACCTTCCCGCCGGACGCGCCGCTGCCTGAGCCGTTCCGCCGGGTCGGGTCGGTCTCGAGGCGCTCGGACCATCCCGTGCTCGTCGCCGGCGCGCCGCCACGCGTCGTCGCGACGGGCTGGGACCACTTCGGCGCGTAGCGCCGCGCCCGACCGTGTGCCCGCGGGCCCTCGTCGGGCCGTCAGCCGCGGCGGTAGCGGACCTCGAGGAGGTCGGCCCCGCCGACGTTCTCGAGCCGCTCGACGCCGTCGGGGGAGAAGCCGTGGCGGCGGTAGAAGTGGCGCGCGCGCGTGTTGTCGGCCAGGACCCACAGCGACATCGGTGTCTGCTCGCCGGCCTCGCCCAGGACGGTGCGGATCAGGTCGCGCGCGACGCCGTGGCCCCACGTCCCGGGGTCGAGGTAGATCGAGTAGATCTCGCGCTCCCCGCGCCGCGCGTCCTCGTCGCGGCTCGGGCCGTACGACGCGAAGCCGAGGACGCGCCCGTCGGACTCGGCGACGTAGGTGCGCACGTGGTCCGCCGGTCCGTGGGCGAGGTGGTCCGCCCAGCTCGTGGCGCGCGCCTCGGGGTCGAGCGAGCGCAGGTGCTCGTCGGGGACGATCCCGGCGTACGCCTCCTGCCACGACCTGATGTGCACGGCAGCGATGTCCGCCGCGTCCTCGGTGGTCGCGGGGCGGATGGTGACCTCGTCGATGTGCTCCACCATGGCGCCCACCCTGCCACAGGTCCCGGGCAGCACGAAGGTCCACGAGCGGATGCCCGTGGACCTTCGGCGTGTCGTTCGTGTGTCCCGTCGCGTCGTGCCCGACGGGCGTGCGGGACGTCAGGCCGCGCGCTGCACCTTGCCGGCCTTGAGGCACGACGTGCACACGTTGAGGCGCTTCGGGGTGCCGGCGACGACCACCCGCACGCGCTGGATGTTCGGGTTCCAGCGCCGCTTCGTACGCACGTGGGAGTGCGAGATGCTGTGCCCGAAGCTCGGGCGCTTGGCGCAGACGTCGCAGTTGGCAGCCACGGTCTTCTCCTGGTTCTGTCCTGTCGCGGGCCGACGGGCGGCCCTGCGGTCGTGCACGTGTCCCGCGCTCCCGCTCGTCGACCCGGCCCGAGGGCCGGGACCGCACGACGGTGCGTCGGAAGGTCTGTGGGGGTCCCGGGCGAGGTCCGGGCAACCGGGCAAGACTAGCCCATCGTCGGGGTACCCCCCAAATGTCGGCGTCGTGCGGCACAGTGGGCGGCGACCAGCGGGCGGTTCCCGGTCGGCCGGGTCGGCGTGCGTCGGCCGTGGCCGGGTCGTCCGCGCCGGACCGGTGCGGTGGGCGGAGACGAGGAGATGCGTGTGGAGGTCGCGGCGCGGCAGGTCGTGCTCGACGGTGACGCCGTGCGCGCGTGGGCGCTCGGCGCGCTGACCGCGTGCCGCGCGGCCCGCGAGCGCATCGACGCGGTCAACGTGTTCCCCGTCCCGGACGCGGACACGGGCTCCAACGTCACGCTGACGGTCGCGGGCGGTGCCGAGGCCGTCGCCGCCGACCCCGGCGACGACGGCCCCGCGGCGCTCCTGGCGGCCTTCGCGCGCGGTGCGGCCAGGTCCGCGCGCGGCAACTCGGGGATCATCCTCAGCCAGTGGCTCGTGGGGCTGGCCGCGGGCCTGGCGCAGGAGGGGCCGCTCGCCGCAGGCGCCGCGGCGGCCCTGGTCACCGGTCTCGAGCGGGCGGCGGGTGCAGCGCGCGACGCGGTGCCCGACCCGCAGGAGGGGACCATCCTCACGGTCGCCCGCGAGGTCGCGGCGCACGCGCGCCGCGGGGTCGCGGGCGTGACCGGCTCACCGGCCGACGTCCTCGCGGCTGCGACGGACGCGGCACGCGCGGACCTTGCACGGCTCAGCGCGGGCCACGACGTCCTGCGTGCCGCCCGCGTGGTCGACGCGGGGGCGTGCGCGCTGCTCGTGGTGCTCGACGCGCTCGTGCACACGCTGCGGACCGGTGGTGGTGCCCTGGGGGAGGCCGACCTCGACCTCGCCTGGCTGCCCCGGGCCACGCCGGACGTGGTCGCCGGGTGCGCGCCGGCCGCGGGCGGCGCGTACGAGGTGATGATGCTGGTGCGTCCCACGTGGCCCGGTGCCGACGACCTCGCCCGCGCGCTGCAGGAGGTCGGCGACGCGGTCGCCGTCGTCGACGCGGGCGGGTCGCGGCACGCCCACGTGCACTGCGACGACCCCGCGGCGGCGATCGCGCTCGTCCCGCGCACCGCCCGGGAGCAGGTCGTCGTGCGGCGGGTCGAGGAGCCCGCGCCCGCCGCGCGCGGGCTCGTCGTGCTCACCGCGTCACCCGGCCTCTCGGCATGGTTCGCGACGTGCGGAGCGGTGACGCTCGTGGGTGACGACCCGGGCTCCGAGCAGGTCGCGCGCGCCGCGGTGGACACCTGCGCGGGCCGTGCCGTCGTCGTGGCCGCCGGTGTCGGCCCCACGGGTGGTGCACCCGCCGGTGCACCGTTCGACCTGCTGACCGCGCCGGGCGACGGTCCCGCGGTCGTGGCCTGCCTCGCGCTCGTCGCGGACCCGGGCGTCACGCCCGACGCGGGCCGCGACGCGCTGCGGCGCCTGCGCGCGGCCACCCCCACGGGCCCCGAGACGGTCCCGGCCGCCGTGACGGCCCTGCTCCCGCAGGTGCCGGGCGCCCAGGGCGTGACGCTCGTGCACGGGCCCGGCGTCGACCCCGCCGCGGCACGTGCCGCTGCCGACGCGCTCGCTGCGGCGCACCCGCAGCTCGAGGTCGTCGTCGCCGGCCCGGCGGCCGGCGCCGACTGGTGGGTGGGGGTCGACTGACGTGCTCGCCGCCGACCCCCTCACCGTCCCGCTCACGCGCCTGAACGCCCGTACGGCCAAGGCGCTGGGCAAGCTCGGGCTCGAGACGTCCGGCGACCTGCTGCGCCACTACCCGCGCAGGTACGCCGAGCCGGGCACGCTCACCGACATGGCGAGCCTGCGCGTCGGTGAGCACGTGACCGTCGTGGCCGAGGTCGTGCGGACGTCCCTGCGTCCGACGGCGCAGGGTCGCGGTCTCCTGCAGTCCACGATCACGGACGGGCACAGCCGCATCGAGCTGACCTTCTTCGCGTCCCACGTCAAGAAGCTCGAGTGGCGGCAGGGCCAGCTGCGGCCGGGCCGGCGCGGGCTGTTCACCGGTGAGGTCTCGCTCTACCGGGACACGCTGCAGCTCATGCACCCCGAGTGCCGCCTGTTCGGCGCCGACGACGACGCCCACGAGGAGGACGAGGCACTGGTCGAGGCGGGGCGCCCGATCCCCGTCTACCCGGCGGTCGCAGGCTTCGAGTCGTGGAAGGTCGCGCAGGCCGTGCGCACCGTGCTCGACCCCCTGCGCGAGGAGGACGTGCCGGACCCGGTACCCGCGCACCTGCGTGAGCGCGACGCGCTGCCGAGCCTCGTCGAGGCGCTGCGCCTGGTCCACGTGCCGCAGGACGAGGCGCAGTGGCAGCGGGGCCGTGCCCGGCTGCGCTACGAGGAGGCGCTGGTCCTGCAGGCCGAGCTGGCCCGACGCCGGGCGCGCGTCGCCCGCGAGGAGGCGGTGGCGCGGCCGCCCCGGGAGGGTGGCCTGCTCGACGCGTTCGACGCCCGGCTCCCGTTCACGCTCACAGCCGGGCAGCGGACGGTCGGGGACGAGGTCGCCGCCGAGCTGGCCGCCCCGCGTCCCATGCAGCGGCTGCTGCAGGGCGAGGTGGGCTCGGGCAAGACGGTGGTCGCGCTGCGGGCCATGCTGCAGGTGGTCGACGCGGGCGGTCAGGCCGCGCTGCTCGCCCCCACCGAGGTGCTCGCCGCGCAGCACGCGCGCACGCTGCGCGGCCTGCTGGGCGACCTCGCCGAGGGGGGGTTCCTCGGCGGGGCGGCCCTCGCGACCCGCGTCGCGCTGCTGACCGGGTCGCTCCCGACCGCGGCGCGTCGCAGCGCGATGCTCGACGCCGCGAGCGGCGCCGCCGGGATCGTCGTGGGCACCCACGCGCTGCTGTCGCAGGACGTGCAGTTCGCCGACCTGGGACTGGTCGTCGTCGACGAGCAGCACCGTTTCGGCGTCGAGCAGCGTGACGCGCTGCGCGCGAAGGCGGGGCGCACGCCGCACACGCTCGTCATGACGGCGACGCCCATCCCGCGGACCGTCGCGATGACCGTGTTCGGCGACCTCGAGACGTCGGTGCTCAGCGAGGTCCCGGCCGGTCGCCAGGGCATCACGACGCACGTCGTCCCGGCGGACAACCCGCGCTGGACCGACCGCACCTGGCAGCGCGTGCGCGAGGAGGTCGACGGCGGCGGCCGCGTCTACGTGGTGTGCCCGCGCATCGACGGGGACGCGACCGCGGGCGACGCGGACGACGAGGACGGCACGGACCTCGTCGCGGCCGCGGAGCCGACGGTCGGCGCCCCGGACGTCGCCGCCCGCCGGCCGCTGCGGGCCGTGCTCGACGTCGCCGACGAGCTGCGCGCCCGGCCCGACCTCGCGGGCGTCGGCGTCGGCGTCCTGCACGGCCGGCTGTCGCCCGAGGAGAAGGACCGCGCCTTCGCGGCCTTCGCGTCGGGCGAGGCGCCCGTGCTCGTGTCGACCACGGTGGTCGAGGTCGGTGTCGACGTGCCCGACGCGACCGTCATGGTCGTCCTCGACGCCGACCGCTTCGGCATCTCCCAGCTGCACCAGCTGCGGGGTCGTGTCGGGCGCGGGACCCGCGCGGGGCTGTGCCTGCTGGTCAGCTCCGCGGCCCCGGGCACGGACGCGCACACGCGCCTCGAGACGCTCGCGGCCACGACCGACGGCTTCGAGCTGGCCGCCCTCGACCTCGAGCTGCGGCACGAGGGCGACGTCCTGGGCGCCGCGCAGCACGGCCGCGGCAGCTCGCTGCGGCTCCTGCGGGTCACGCGGGACGCTGACATCATCGGGCGGGCGCGGACCGACGCGCGCGCACTCGTCGAGCAGGATGCCGACCTCGAGGCGTGGCCGGCCCTGCGGGCGGCGATCGAGGCGTCGCTCGCGGGCGAGCGCGAGGAGTTCCTCGACCGGGCGTGAGCCCGGTGCGATGCGCCGACCCGTGCTGCGCGGGGAGCCGTGCTGCGCTGACTACCCTGACGGCATGGCTCCGGTGGTGCGCGTTCGAGATCTGCAGGTCGGCTACGGCGCGGCACCCGTGTGCGCCCCGGTGTCCTTCACCCTCGGTGAGGGGCAGGCGATCGCCCTCGTCGGCGCGAACGGGTCCGGGAAGTCGACGGTGCTCAAGACGGTCCTCGGCCTGCTGGAGCCGCTCGTCGGCAGCGTCGAGGTCCTCGGTCGCCCGGTCGACGAGCGCGAGACCTGGTTCCGGCGTGAGGTCTCCAGCGTGCTCGACGACGACGCCTACTTCCCGGCGCTGACGGTGTCCGAGCACCTGTACCTGACCGCCCGCGGTCACGGTGTCCTCGGCGCGCAGGACGAGGTCGAGGTGCTGCTCGAGGAGTTCGGTCTCGCCGACCACGCCCGGGCCACGCCCGTGTCGCTGTCCTCGGGTCAGCGGCGCCGGCTGCTGCTGGCCGCCGGGTTCGCCCGGCCGCGGTCGCTGCTCGTCCTGGACGAGCCCGAGCAACGGCTCGACCAGCGGATGCGTGCGCGCCTCGCCGACCGTCTGCGCGCCGAGCGCGAGGCCGGCGGCGCGGTGCTCCTCGCGACGCACGACCCCGACCTTGTCGCCGCGGTCTGCACGCGCGCGGTGCACGTCGCCGACGACCGGTCGCGCGTCCTGTCGCCCGCGGAGGCCGCGGACCGGATCGCGCGGGTCGCGCTGTGACGGGCCCCGCCGTGAGTCCGGCGGGCCCGGCAGGAGCGGAGCGCGACTCGGCCGGTGACGAGCTGCCGGACGACCCGCGCGTCGGGGACTTCGACCTGGGGGAGGTGCCGTCGGCCCGCTCGATCCGCCGGTTCACGGCACAGGCCGCGCGCGCGAAGGCCGGTGCGAGCGTCGGGTCGTTGCTGACCGACGTCTACACGGCGGTCACCAGCGTCGTGATCTCCGTGCTGATCGTGCTCGGCGTGGTCCAGCAGCTCGGGAGCGCGCTGCCGCCGGCACCGCCCGCGCACGCGTCGGGCGGGCTCAGCCTGCCCGCGCTCGTCGCGCTGGTGCTGCTCGCCGCGGCCGGCGCGCTCCTGTCCACCGCGGGGCGGCTCGGCCCGGTGGGGGCCGAGGGCGCCCAGGCCGCCTGGTGGCTCCCGCTGCCCGTCGACCGCCGCGGCCTGCTGCGGCCGTCGGCCCGACGGGTGCCGCTGGTCGCAGCACTCGCGGGCGCGTCCGTCGTGGTGGTGCTCGAGGCGGGCCTGCTGGCCCGCGGCGGTGGCGACCTGCTGCGCGCCGGGCTCCTGGGCGCGTGCCTCGCGGGCGTCGTCGTGCTCGCCGCGGCGCTCGCGCAGACCCGTGGCGTGCCGCGCCGCCGCATCGCGCTCGCGGGCGACCTCGTGCTCGTGGCCGCGCCCGTCCTGGCCGCCCTCGTGGTGCTCACCGGGCGGACCCCTGCGGCGCTGCCGTCCCCCTCGTGGCTCGTCGTCGTGGGTGCCGCGGCGACCGCGGCCCTGCTCGCGACCGCGGTCGACCGCCGGTTGGGCGTGCTGCCCGGCAGGACCCTGCGCGAGGGCGGCTCGGTCGCCACCCAGGCCGTCGGGGCGGTGGTCTCGCTGGACTCGCGCGAGCTCGGTCGGGCGCTGACGGGGGGCGTCGCGCCCTCGGTGCGGCGCCGCGTCTCGCGGTTGCGGACCGCGCGCGGCCCGGCGACGGCCCTGGTGACGGCGGACCTGGTCGTCCTGCGCCGCTCGCTGCGGCACGTCGTGCAGATCGTCGTCGCCGCCGGGTTGCCGGTGCTCGCCACGGCCGTGCCGCAGCTCGCGAGCACGGTCGGCGTCCTGGTCGCCGTGCTCGCGGGCGGGTGGATGGCGGCGAGCGCGAGCGCGGAGGGGGCGCGCTGGGCCGAGATGGCGCCGGTTCTCGACCGCCTGCTGCCCCTGGGGCACCGCACGGTGCGTCGGCTGCGGATGGTGGTGCCGGGCGTCGTGGCGCTCCTCTGGTCGCTGGTGGCGTTCGCGGTGGTCGGCCGCTGGGCGGGGGCGACGCAGGACTGGCTCATGCTCGGCGTCGTCGCGGCGCCGGTGTGGGCTGCCGCGGCCGTGCGCGCCGCCTACCGGCCGGCCCCGCGCTGGGACAAGCCGCTCGTCGCGACCCCGGCCGGTGCGCTGCCGACCGGTGTGCTGTCGGTGATCGCCCGGGGGCCGGACCTGGTGGCGTTCTGCCTGCTGCCCCTGTGGATCGCCATCGGGCTCGGCACGGTGACGACGCTCATGGTGACGGCGCAGGTCTGGCTGTCCGTGATCGCCGTGATGATCGCGTCGTCCACCGCCGAGAAGGGGTGGATGGAGCGCATGCTCGACGACCAGGAGCAGCGCAAGGGGGCCGCCGCGTGACGCGGATCGTCGCCGGCAGCGCGGGCGGGCGCACCCTGGCGGTGCCCCCGGCGGGTACGCGGCCCACGAGCGAGCGGGTGCGCGAGGCGCTGTTCTCCCGGCTCGAGCACCTCGACGCGGTCGACGGTGCACGGGTGCTGGACCTGTACGCCGGGTCGGGTGCGCTCGGTCTGGAGGCCGTGAGCCGGGGCGCGGCGCACGTCGTCCTCGTGGACGCCGCACGCGGAGCCGTCGACGTGTGCCGCCGCAACGCCCGTTCGCTCGGCCTGGCCGACCGCGTCGACGTCGTCGCCGACCGCGTCGACAGGTACCTGGCGCGCGTCGCCCCGGCGGACGGTCCCGCCGCCGCGACGTTCGACCTCGTGCTGCTCGACCCGCCCTACGACCTCGCCGACGACGCGCTCGCGGCCG
This sequence comes from Cellulomonas dongxiuzhuiae, assembly GCF_018623035.1. Classification (NCBI taxonomy): domain Bacteria; kingdom Bacillati; phylum Actinomycetota; class Actinomycetes; order Micrococcales; family Cellulomonadaceae; genus Cellulomonas; species Cellulomonas dongxiuzhuiae. The sequence continues at coordinate 2,577,519 of NZ_CP076023.1, read as the reverse complement.
CCGTCGCGGGCGTCGCCCGGTGCACGGCGCCGGGTGCGGTGGTCGTGGTCGAGCGCTCGTCGCGTGCGACGGCTCCGCAGTGGCCCGCGCCGCTCGTCGCGCTGGCCGACCGCCGCTACGGCGAGACGCAGGTGTGGTTCGCGGAGCACCCCGCCTGACGGCAGGTCGCCGCGGTCCCGTCGTGCCGGATCACGTGCCGGGTGGTTCCACGGCGACGGTCACGACCGCGATGTCGTCGCGCGCGTCGCCCGACTGGTACGCCATGACATCGGCCAGGATCGCGTCGGTCACGTCCGCCGCCGGGCCCCGGTGCTCGTCGACGACCGCCGCGAGGCGGTCGTCTCCGTAGAGCTCGCCGCGTCGTCGCCGTGCCTCGGTGACACCGTCGGTGTACAGCACGAGCGCGTCGCCCGGGCGCAGCGGGACGTCCGTGTCGGTGAAGGCCGGGTGCGGGAAGACGCCCAGCAGGGGCCCGTGCCGGCCGACGCTCGTCGGACGAGCTCCGCGCCGCCGCAGCAGCGGCAGCGGGTGGCCGCCGCAGGCGACGGTCGCGTGCCACGCGCCGTCGACGCGGCGCAGCCGCGCGACCACCGCGGTGCAGAACCGCTCGGTGTCGGCGCCGCGCAGCACCTCGTCGAGGGTGCGCAGGACGTCCCTGGGCGCGTCGTGGCCGACGGACGCCGCGCGCACGGTGTACCGGACGAGCGCGGTCACGGCCGCCGCCTGTACGCCCTTGCCCTGCACGTCGCCGAGCACCACGACCCAGTCGTCCGTCGACACCTGGAAGACGTCGTAGAAGTCGCCGCCGACGTGCCGGCCGTCACCCGCGGGCCGGTACGCGGCCGCGACGTCGAGCCCGGGGACGTGCGGCGGGGTCGGCGGGATGAGCGTCTGCTGGAGGGTCTGCGCGAGCTGCAGCGCCCGTACCTCCGACTCCTCCGCGCGGCGCTTGGCGGCCAGCAGCTCCTGCTCGTAGCGCCGCCGCTCGGTGGCGTCGAACACGGCCGTCCGGATGACGAGGGGCGTGCCGTCGGCGTCGCGGTCGAGCACGGCGTTCACGAGCACGGGCAGCCGCCGCCCGTCGGCGCAGACGATCTCGAGCGCGATCTCGCGCGCCATGCCCTGCATGCGCAGCGTCGGCGCGTAGTGCGTCTCGTGGTAGATCCGCCCGCCGACGGGCAGCAGGTCGACGAACCGGCGGCGCCCCACGAGCTCCTCGTGGCGGTACCCGGTCCACGTGAGGAACGTCTCGTTCACGCGCACGACGCGGCCGTCGGGCGTCGTCGACAGGTACCCGCACGGAGCGCGGTCGTACAGGAGGGCCGGGTCGTCCTGGCGGAGAGCCTCGCGGAACGCGGCGTCGGAGGCGTCGCGCGGGGGGCTCGTCACGGTGCCGTCAGCGCACGAACTCGGCGATCGCGGCGGTCGTCGCCGCGGGTGCGCTCAGCTGGGGGCAGTGGCCGGTCGCGTCGAGCAGGGCGAGCCGGGCGCCGGGGATGGCGTCGCTCACGTACTGCCCGACCGCCACGGGGGCGATGACGTCGTCCGTGCACTGCAGCACGAGCGTCGGGACGGTGACGCGCGGCAGGTCGGCGCGGTTGTCCGACAGGAACGTGACGCGGGCGAACCGGCGCGCGATGTCGGGGTCCGTGCGGCAGAAGCTCGCGGTCAGCTCGGCACCCAGCTCGGGGCGGTCGGGGTTGCCCATGATCACCGGCGCCATCGCACTGGACCAGCCGAGGTAGTTGCTGTCGAGGGAGTCGAGCAGCTCGGTGATGTCGGCCTCGGTGAAGCCGCCGGTGTAGCCGTCGTCGTCGGTGTACCGGGGGGAGGGGCCCACGAGCACGAGCTTGTCGAAGCGCTCGGGCTCGGCGACCGCCGCCAGGACGCCGATCGTGGCCGACACCGAGTGCCCGACGAGGACGACGTCACGCAGGTCGAGCTCGCGCAGGATCTCCAGGACGTCGTCGGCGTAGCCCTGCAGCGAGCCGTGCCGCACGGGGTCGTACGCCGACAGGTCGGACGCGCCGGCGCCGACGTGGTCGAAGGTCACGACCGTGAACGCGTCCTGGAACGTCGGGGCGACGTGACGCCACATGTTCTGGTCGCACCCGAACCCGTGGACGAACACGATCGGCTGCGCACCGGGAGACCCCGAGACCCGGACGTGGTGGCGGTCGAGCACGGTCACCCGACGAGGCTAACCGGCCCCGGTCGGGGCCGCAGAGCCGGCCGGTCGTCGGCGCGCCCGGCCCCGAACGAGCGCCGTACCCGGTCGGAGCGCGTCGGGTGTCGCAGGATGGTCGTCGTGCCACGAACTCCGAGCCAGAGCCGCGCCCTCGCCGTGGGCCCGCTCCTCGCCCTCCTCGTCACCGGCTGCGCCGTCACCCCCGAGGTCGCCCCCACCACGGCGGGCAGCCCCGGCAGCACGCCGGCGGCCTCCGCGCCGGCACCCGCGCCCGCACCCGCGCCGACCCCGGTCCCGCTGCCGCTCGGCGAGCTCGAGGCGCGCTACGACGCCCGCGTGGGCGTCCACGCGGTCGACACCGGCACCGGAGCCGCGGTCGTGTGGCGCGACGACGAGCGCTTCGCGTACGCATCGACGATCAAGGCGCTCGCGGCGGGCGCGCTGCTGGACCTCGTGGGCGTCGACGGCCTCGGCCGGCAGGTGCCGGTGGAGGCGGACGACCTCGTGGTGTTCTCACCGGTCACCGAGACGCGGGTGGGCGGGACGATGACGCTCGCCGAGGTCGCCGAGGCGGCCGTCACGCGCAGCGACAACACGGCCGGGAACCTGCTCCTGGAGGCCCTCGGGGGCCCGGCCGCCCTCGACGCCGCGCTCGCGGCCCTGGGCGACGACGTCACGGTCGTCTCGCGCACGGAGCCCGACCTCAACGAGGCCGCACGTGGCGACGAGCGCGACACGACGACGCCCCGCACGCTGGCCGAGGACCTGCGTGCCTACGTCCTCGGGGACACGCTCGGCGACGAGGAACGTGCCGTGCTCACGGCGTGGCTGACCGGCACGCGGACGGGGGACACGCTCGTGCGCGCGCGGCTGCCCGCCGACTGGGTCGTCGGCGACAAGTCCGGTGCCGCCGGGTACGGCACCCGCAACGACGTGGCGGTCGTCTGGCCGACGGGCGGCGCACCGATCGTCGTCGCGGTCATGTCGGACCGCGCGGACCGGGACGCCGAGCACGACGACGCCCTGGTCGCCGAGGCGGCGTCGGCTGCCGTCGCCGCGCTGGGCCGGGGCTGAGCGAGACCGCGCGGTGCGGCTCGGTCAGCGTTCGGCCGCCTCGTAGGTGTGCCCCGCCGCCCGGAGCCGCTCGACGAGCACGTCGCCGATGCCGGTCGCGGGGGTGAGGGAGCCGGCGCGGTCGGGGAGGCGGTCGCCGTCCAGCGCCAGGGCGAGCGCCGCCTCGCCGAGCATGACGGCCGTCGCGGCGTAGCCGGGGTCGCCGTGACCGGCCGCGAGCGCGCGGTAGTGCCGACCCGTCGTCGTGACGGCGTGGACGCCCATCCGGAACCAGCCGGCGCGGCGCGTCGCGGCGTCCGGGCCGGTGCCGGCGGCGGGCAGCGCGCGGTCGAGGAGCGCACGCGTCGGGGGCACCATGAGCGCGGCGAGCGCGAGCGGCAGGCCGACGCTCAGCCCCACGGCGGCCGCGGCGCCCCGCAGGCCGCGGCCCGTCGCGGCGACCTCCTCGTACCGCAGGTCGCGCCCGTACGCCCAGCCCTGCAGGGCGTTCGACCGCCGCACCACGCGGGTGTTGAACGACCCCATGGGCGACGTGGCGACCCAGCGCCCGTCGACGGTCCGCCCGGGCGCTGGTGCGTCGCTCGGCTGGGTCGTGCTCGGCTCGGCGGCACGGTCCGGGCTCAGCGCGTACGGGTCGGCGAGCAGCCGGCGGACGGACGCGTCCCGCACCGCGAGCTCGGCGACGCCGCGCACGGACGCGACGGTCCCGCCGCTCACGCCCCCGCGCGCGCTCGCGACGAGGCGGACGTGCCCCAGGGTGCCGGCGTCGTCGGCCGCGACCCGGCGGTGCAGCAGGAGCACGGCCAGGTCCGACGGGACGGCGTCGTACCCGCACGCGTGGACCAGGCGGGCGCCCGTCGCGCGGGCGACCTCGCCGTGCGTGTCGGCGGCGCGGCGGACGAAGGGGACCTCGCCGGTGAGGTCGGCGTAGTGGGTCCCGGCCCGCGCGCACGCCTCGACGACCGGAAGACCCGAACGCAGGTACGGCCCGACGGTCGTGACGACCACACGGGTCGCGGCGGCCAGGGCGCGCAGGGAGGCGTCGTCGTCGGTGTCCGCGACCAGGAGCGGCCAGGCCCGCGCGGGCGCCGGGAGCAGGGCGCGGACGCGGGTGAGCCTGTCCCGGGACCGGCCGGCCAGCGCGATGCGGGCCCCGGCGGGTGCCGCCAGCGCGAGGTGCTCGGCGACGAGCGTCCCGACGAACCCGGTCGCACCCAGGACCACGACGTCGTGCTCACGTGCGGTGCCGACCATCCGGTCAGGCTGACGGTGCGGGCGGGGGAGCGCAACCGGGGCCGGGGGCGTGCAGGACCGTGAGCACGGGCCCGTCGTCGCCCAGCGTCCGCGTCCCCGCGGGCGAGAACCCGTGCCGCTCGTAGAACGGGACGTTGCGGGGGTCGGTCGTCGCGAGCCACGGTGTGCCGGGCTCGCCGCGCAGGGCGTCGAGCCCGTGCCGGAGCAGCCGGCTCCCGAGCCCACGCGACTGGTGCTCCGGGTGCACGGCGAGGTAGTTGAGGTAGGCGCCCGGCTCCGCGGGGGCGAGCTGCGCCGTGCCACCGAGGGCAGCGAGCACGTGCGTGGCCCGCGCCGCACCGACGAGCGCGCGCAGCGCGCCGGCGGGCGACGGCAGGGTCGCGGCGACCGCGCCCGCCGCCTCCGCGCCCGGCGGACGCCACGCCGCGACCGCGACCACCTGCTCGTCGACGAGCAGCACGTCGACCCGTCCCGCCGCCAGGTAGCGCTCGAGCGACGGCCCCAGCCAGGCCGCGCACGCGTCGGCCCGGGTCGGTGCCTGCGGCAGCACCCAGCGCATGAGCGGGTTCTCGTCGTAGGCGAGCGCGCACACCGTGCGCAGGGCGGGGACGTCCGCGGACGTCCCCGGACGGATCCTCGTCACACCGCGACCCTAGCGAGCCGCCGCCGGGTCCGTCCGGGGCTCGTGACGTAGGTTGGCGTCCGTGAGCACCGCTGTCTGCCCCGGGTCGTTCGACCCGATCACGCTCGGCCACGTGGACGTCGTCCGGCGTGCGTCGTCGATGTTCGACGAGGTCGTGGTGGCCGTGGCGCACAACGCGTCGAAGCGGTCGCTGCTCCCCCCGGACGAACGGGTGCGGCTCGCGGTCGACGCCCTGAGCGGGATGGCGGGCGTGCGGGTCGTGGCGACCGACGGGCTGCTGGTCGACCTGGTGCGCGACGTCGGTGCGCGTGCGGTCGTCAAGGGCCTGCGCAGCGGTGCGGACCTCGACGCGGAGCTCGCGATGGCACTCATGAACCGCCACCTGTCCGGGGTGGAGACCGTGTTCGTCCTGGGAGACCCGGGGCGTGCGCACATCGCGTCGTCCCTGGTGAAGGACGTGGCACGGCACGGCGGACCGATCGACGACATGGTGACGCCCGCGGTGGCGGCGGCAGTGCGACGCGCACTGGCACCGAACCCGGGCGTCGGGGGAGAGGACGGACGATGACCGAGCACGTGGACGACGGCGAGGAGCGCACGGAGGGCGTCGGGGGTGTGCTCGACGCGCTCGAGGACGCGGTGACGCAGGCGCGGGCGATGCCCATGTCGTCGTCGGTCCTGGTGAACCGCGCGGAGATCCTCGAGCTCGTGGACCAGGTGCGGGCGGCGCTGCCCTCGCAGCTGCACCGGGCGGACGAGGTGCTCGCGGACGCGGACGCGGCGCGCGCCGCGGCGCAGACCGAGGCCGACGCGGTCGTGGCCCGTGCCCGGACCCGTGCGGCCGAGCTCGTGGAGCAGGAGAGCGTCGTCACGGAGGCACGGTCCCGCGCCGCCGAGATCGTCGCACAGGCGCAGGAGACGGCGGAGTCCCTGCGGCGCGACGCGGACGACTACTGCGACCGTCGGCTGGCGGACTTCGAGATCGACCTGGGCAAGGTCCTCGCGCAGGTGCAGGCCGGCCGCGCGAAGCTCGCGGGTCGGCTGCTGCCGGGCGAGGGCGCGTAGACCGGTCGTTCCTCGCCCGGTCGTTGTGCTGCGCGGCCCCCTCGGTTTGGGACCGCGGCCGATGGTGCCGTAGAGTTTCCGGTTGGTCCTGCCGGTCGTGGTGTGGGCCGAGTCGTCATTGCCGCAACTAGGCACCGCGCGCCCGCGCCCGGTGCCACCTGGAACGAGGGGACCGGACCGTGCGCCCATCCCACCTCGATCCCCGTTCGCCGTTCGTGCTCGAGACGCACGAGCTGGGCCGACGCCCGGGATCGATGCGGAAGGTGCAGCGGACGGTCGCGGCACCCGACGAGCTCGGCAGCGGCATGATCGGCATCCCTGCCGGGAGCGACCTCGAGCTGGATCTCCGGCTCGAGGCGGTCATGGAAGGGGTTCTGGTTACCGGATCGATCCGCGGCGAGGCCGTCGGGGAGTGCGTGAGGTGCCTGGAGCGGGTGGTCGAGCCTGTCGACGTCCCGCTGCAGGAGCTGTACGTGTACCCCGAGCGTGCCGACGTCGCGGAGGCGAACGGTGACGACGACGAGGACCTGCGCGAGCTGGAGGGCGACCTGGTCGACCTCGAGCCCGCGCTGCGTGACGCGGTCGTGCCCGCGCTGCCCTTCCGGCCCCTGTGCCGGACGGACTGCCCGGGACTGTGCTCGGAGTGCGGGGCGCGGCTCGCCGACGACCCGGACCATGCGCATGAGACGATCGACCCCCGGTGGGCCGCCCTCGGCGGCCTGCAGGGCACTGACGACGAGAAGAGAGAGAGCTGACCGTGGCGGTTCCGAAGCGCAAGATGTCGCGCAGCAACACCCGTGCGCGTCGGTCGCAGTGGAAGACCACTGCCACGACGCTCACCAGCTGCCCCCAGTGCAAGTCGCAGACGCGGCCGCACATCGCGTGCCCGACGTGCGGCGCGTACAACGGCCGTCGCTACGTCGAGGCCGTGCGCAGCGAGCACGAGGCCGTCTGACCCTCACGGGTCCGATGACCGGCACAGCCGTCGACACCGACGTCGCGTGAGCGCGGCAGCGCAGTCGCTCCTCGAGAAGCTCGGGGTCCACCTGGACCCCGAGCTTCTCGTGCTGGCTCTCACGCACCGTTCGTTCGCCCACGAGGCCGGTGGCATCCCCACCAACGAGCGTCTCGAGTTCCTCGGCGACACCGTCCTGGGGCTCGTCGTGACCGAGCACCTCTACCGGGCGCACCCTGCGAACTCCGAGGGCGACCTCGCCAAGATGCGTGCCGCCACCGTGTCGCAGCGCGCTCTGGCGCAGGTCGCCCGGACGCTGGACCTCGGCAGCTACGTGCTGCTCGGCAAGGGTGAGCTCGCCACCGGCGGCAAGGACAAGGACTCGATCCTGTCCGACACGCTCGAGGCGATCTTCGGTGCGGTGTACCTCTCGCACGGCCTCGAGCCGGCGCGGGTGCTCGTCGACCGGCTCGTCCGGCCGACCCTCACCGCCGCTGCGGACCTCGGGGCGGGGCTCGACTGGAAGACCTCGTTGCAGGAGCTGTCCGCCGTGCTCGGCCTCGGAGCGCCGTACTACGAGGTGACCGGCGAGGGGCCCGACCACGCCCGCACGTTCACCGCGCACGCCGTCGTCGGTGGCGAGGTGCGCGGGTCCGGCACGGGCCCGGCCAAGAAGGTCGCCGAGCAGGAGGCCGCGTCCGCCGCCTGGGCCGCCCTCAACGCGCTGCGCGAGGCCACGGGGGACGAGGTCCCCGCCACCGACCTGGACTGACGGGTGCCCGAGCTCCCCGAGGTCGAGACCGTCCGCGACGGGCTCGCACGCCACGTCCTGGGCCGCACGGTCACCGACGTGCAGGTACGCCGCGACTACTCGGTGCGGCGGCACGAGGCCGGTCCCGCCGACTTCGCGGCGCGGCTCGTCGGCCGGCGCCTGGAGGCCGCGGTCCGCCGCGGCAAGTTCCTGTGGCTCCTGCTGGACGACGGCCCGGGCCGGGGGGACGACGCGCTGATGGCGCACCTCGGGATGAGCGGTCAGCTCCTCGTGCGCGGTCCCGCAGCGGGCACGGCCCTGACCGCCGACCCCGTCGCGGCACCGGGCCCGACGGGGTGGGTCGAGCACCCGCACCTGCGCGTGCGCCTCGCGCTCGACGACGGCTCGGCGCTCGACTTCGTCGACCAGCGGACGTTCGGTCACCTGTCGGTGCCCGACCTGGTCCCCGCACTCGACGGCGCGCCCGGCGGGCACGGGTCGCCGCGTCCCGTCCTGCCGGCCCCGGTCGCGCACATCGCACGGGACCTGCTCGACCCCGCGCTGGACCGGGCGGCGCTCGTCGGGGCGGTCCGTGCCCGGCGCACCGAGGTCAAGCGCGCCCTGCTCGACCAGACCCTCCTGTCCGGGGTCGGCAACATCTACGCCGACGAGGCCCTGTGGCGCGCGCGCCTGCACGGCGCACGGCCCACCGCCGCGCTGCGCGCCACCGACGTCGTGCGCCTGCTCGACGCCGCCACCACGGTCATGACCGAGGCGCTCGCGCAGGGCGGGACGAGCTTCGACGCCCTGTACGTCAACGTGAACGGGGCGTCCGGGTACTTCGACCGGTCGCTGGCCGTCTACGGGCAGGAGGGTCGGCCCTGTCCGCGGTGCGGCACACCCGTGCGCCGCGAGGCGTTCGCCAACCGCTCGTCCTTCACCTGCCCGCGCTGCCAGCCGCGTCCGCGGCGGCGCCACGCCTGACCCCGCCGACGGGACTCGCAGCGGGTCCGGGCCTCAGCGCCGGACCACGTTCCGCAGGGGCGCGCCCGCGACGAAGCGCTCGAGGTTCTCGGCGACGAGGTCCTGCCAGCCGACCGGGCGGCCACCGGCGGCGTGCGGGCTGACCAGGACGTGCGGCTCGTCCCACAACGGCGACGTGGTCGGCAGCGGCTCGGTCGCGAACACGTCGAGCGCGGCGCCCGCGACGCGCCGGGTGCGCACCGCGTCGAGGAGCGCGTCCTCGTCGAGGGTGGAGCCCCGACCGGCGTTGACGACCCAGGCGCGGCTGGGGAGCAGGTCCAGCACGTCCCGGCCGATGGCGTGCCGGGTGGCGGTGAGCGCCGGCAGGAGGCCCACCAGCACGTCCGTGCGTGGCAGCACCTCCGCGAGGCTCGCGGGGCTCACCACCGGGAACCCGTGCCGGTCCCCGGCCGTCGTGGCGACGCCCGTCACGTGCGCGCCGAGGCCGGCCAGCAGCGGTGCCAGGCGGGCCGCGATCGACCCGAACCCCCACACGGTGACGTGCGCGTCGATCAGCGTGCGCACGCGGTCGGGGGAGTGCAGCGGCTGCAGACCGCCCAGGTCGTCGGCCCACCGGTGCTCCGCCTGCGCGCGCACCATGGCCGGTACGGACCGCACGCACGCGAGCACGAGGGCCAGCACGTGCTCGGCGACGGTCGCGTCGTGCAGCCCGCGTCCGTTCGTCACGACCACGTCGGGCGCGAAGCCCGCGGCGAGCACGGCGTCCGGCCCGGCCGCGAGCGTCTGCACCCAGCGCACGCGCGGCGCCGCCGCGGCGAGCTCGGCCAGGCGGTCGGCCGGGTTGCCCCACACGACGACCGCGTCGGCGTGCGCGGCCTGCGGCGGGGGCGGTGCCGCCACGTCGTAGCGGACGCACTCGACGCCCGGCGGGGCGTTCGGCGCGCCGTCGACCGTCGTCGGCAGCAGGATCAGGGGCATGGGTCGATACGATGCCATGGTGTCAGCCACGAGCCAGTCGACGCCGCCGCCCCCCTCGGGCGGTCGGCCCGGACCCATCTCCGTCATGATCGTCGACGACCACGAGGTCGTCCGGCGCGGCATCGCCGAGGTCGTCGAACGTACCGACGGGATGACCGTCGTCGCGGAGGCCGGTTCGGTCGCCGACGGCGTCCGTCGTGCCACGCTGGTGCGTCCCCAGGTCATGCTCGTCGACCTGCAGCTGCCGGACGGCACGGGCATCGACCTGCTCAAGGCGGTGCGCGAGACGCTGCCCAGCGCGCGGGCGATCGTCCTGACCTCGTTCGACGACGACGACGCGCTGGCCGCCGCGCTCGACGCCGGGGCGTCGGCGTACCTGCTCAAGAGCGTCCGTGGTGCCGAGATCACCGACGTCATCCGCGCGGTCGCCGCAGGGCGCACGCTGCTCGACGACCGGACGGTCGCACGCCGCCGCGCCGGTCACGAGGACCCCACCGAGTCGTTGACTCCCAGCGAGCTGCGCGTCCTCGACCTCATCGGCGAGGGCATGTCGAACCGGGAGATCGCCGAGCGGCTCGGCGTCGCGGAGAAGACCGTGAAGAACCACATCACGTCGCTGCTGGCGAAGATGGGCCTGCAGCGCCGGACGCAGGTCGCGGCGTGGGTCGCGTCCCGCAAGAACTCCGGCTGGCGGGCCGAGCCCGGCCACTGACCGGCAGGCGCGTGCCCGTGGCGCCGCTCAGCCGAGCGGCGCCCGCCACGTCAGGAGCGTGCCCGTGCCGCTGGGGGAGGTCCCCAGGGTGAACGTGCCGCCGTGCTGGCGCGCGCGCGACGCGAGGTTGCTGGTGCCCGAGCTGCGCTCGCGCAGGGCCGGCAGCCCGGCCCCGTCGTCCTCGACCTCCACCTCGACGTCGCCGGTGGGCCCGGACCCGCGGACGTCGACCCGCACGCTCACGGACGACGCGTGCGCGTGGCGCGCGGCGTTCGCGAGACCTTCGCGCACCACCGCCACCACGTCGTCGGTCAGCTCCTGCTCGAGCCGCTCGTCGATCCGGTCCTCGGCGTCGCCGTCGCCGGGGGTGAGCCCCTCGCCGTCCAGGGAGAGCACGAGCGACGGGGCGAACCCGAGACCCGTGCGCGCGAGCGACGTCTCCCTACGCAGCCGCTCGACCAGGCCCGTCGCCGCGTCGGGGTCGCGCAGCGCGTAGACGATCTGGCGGATCTGCCGCACGGAGCTGTCGACGTTGTCGAGAGCGTCGTCGACGATGCTCATGAGCTCCTGCGGGTCGACACCCCGGGCCGCACGGCGCCGCACGGTCTCCAGCTGCATGCCCGTGGCGAACAGCTGCTGGATCGCCAGGTCGTGCAGGTCCCGCGCGATGCGCTCGCGCTCGTCGAGCAGCGCGGCGACGTCCTGCGCGTGCCGCGCCTCGGCCAGGACGTACGCGAGCGCCGCCTGCGCCGCGAACGACTCGGCGGTCGCCAGGTCGCTGTCGTCGAACGGCGTGTTGCCGATGCGCCGCAGCAGCACCAGGACGCCCACGCCGCGGCCCGACGAGTGCAGCGGGGCGAACATCGCCGGCCCGAAGGCGCGCATCTCCTCAAGCTTGACGGTGCGGGACGCCGAGAGCGACGGCGTCAGCAGGCCGCGCCCCTCCTCGAGCACGGTCCATGCCCGGCCGCCCCGCGGCATGACCAGCCCCGTCAGCTCGGCGGCCCGGTAGCCGTCCGCGAGCTCGATGAAGAGCTCGCCGCCCATGCCCGGCAGGGCGAGCGCCGCGGTGTCGGCGCCCGCGACCTCGCGCGCCGTGCGGGCGACGTGCTCGAGGGCGGACTCCTCGTCGACGCCCTCCAGCAGCATCGTCGTGATGTCCTGCCCGGCGCGCAGCCAGTGCTCGCGCCGCTCGGCCTCCGCGTACATCTGGGCGTTGGAGACCGCGACGCCCGCGGCCGCGGCGAGCGCGAGCACCATGTGCTCGTCGCGCTGCGTGAACCCGCCGCCCCCGTCCTTCTCGGAGAGGTACAGCTGGCCGAACACGTGCTCGCCCACCTTGACCGACGCGCCGAGGAAGGACCCCATCGGCGGGTGGTGCGGGGGCCAGCCCTGGAAGGCCGGGTGCTGCGTGAGGTCGTCGAGGCGCAGGACGCCGTCGACGGGGATCTGCCCGAGGACGCCCTGCGCGTGCGGGGGGTGGCGCATGGCGCGTGCGACGGCCGTCGGGACACCCGTGTAGACGAACGTGGTGGACGTCCCGGTGTCGTCGAGGACGTTGATGGCCGCGAACCGGGCGGACGTGAGCTCGGCCGTGACCTGCACGAACCGGTCCAGCACGGCCGGCAGCTCGAGCTGTCCCGCGACGGCGAGCATCGCGCTGAGCAGGTCCGTCAGCGCGTCCCCGGTCAGGGGCGTGGGCTCCGGCGGCGCGTCGAGGATGACCCCGTGCTCGAAGGGCGCCCCGGCGACCGGCAACCGGCCGACGACCTGGCGCATCTCGCCCCTGTGCTCGCTCACGACGTCTCCTGCTCCTCGGACTGCACCGCATCACCGTAGTCCGGCACGTGGGTCGCCAGGTGCGCGTGCGTGCCGCGCGCGGCGACGCGCCCGTCCGCGAGCCACAGGACCTCGTCCGCGGCTGCGAGCGGGCCGAGGCGGTGGCTGACGACCAGCACGCCGCGCGCGGTGCCCCGCCGCGTCGCGGGCGCGTGCCACAGCTCGTGGAGCACGGCGTCGGCCGTGGCGGCGTCGAGGTGCTCGGCCGGCTCGTCGACCAGCAGGAGCGGGGCGTCGGACAGCAGGGCGCGCGCCAGCAGGAGGCGCCGGCGCTCACCGCCGGACACGGTGCGCGCGTCGGAGCCGACCAGCGTGTCCAGGCCGTCGGGCAGGCCGGCGAGCCACCTGCCGAGCCCCACCCGGCGCAGCGCGTCGGTCGCCTCGGCGGGCGTCACGTCGCCGCGGGCGACCCGCAGGTTCTCCAGGACGGACGTGCCGAACACGTGGGCGTCCTCGCCGGTCATGACGACGTCCCCGACCACGCGCCCGGGACCGGCCGTCGACAGCGGGACGCCGTCGAGGGTGACGCTGCCCGCGACAGGGGGCAGCAGGCCGGCGAGGGTGAGCAGGAGGGTCGTCTTGCCCTCCCCGCTGGGGCCGGCGACGGCCAGGCGCCCTCCGGGCGCGAGCGTGAGGTCCACGTCGCGCAGCGCGGGTGGCCGTCCGGGCCAGCCGCAGGCCAGGCCGGTCGCGACGAGCACGGGGCCTCGTCCGCGCGCCGGCGGGTCGGCTGCGGCGGACACGGGCCGGGAGACGCTCCCCGGGGCCGGTCCCGGGCCGTCGAGGAGGGCGAGCACGCGCGCCGCGGCGGCACGTGAACGCTGCAGCTGCACGGCGGCCGCCGGCAGCAGGGACGTCGCCTCGAACGCCGCCAGCGGCGTCAGGACGACCACGGCCAGCTCCACCGGCGTGAGCAGGCCCGCCCGGACGCCCGGCACACCGGTGACGAGCGCCGCGACCACGGCCGCGCCGACCGCGAGCTGGCCCACGGCCGCCGCGAGCGCCGCCGGGCGGGCGCCGGCGTCGGCGGCGCGCGCCAGGTCCGCGTCGGCGGCGCGCAGCGCCTCCAGCTCGCCGCTCAGGCGCCCGGACACCGCGAGCGGCCCGGCGTCGTCGAGCACGCCCAGGGACGCCGCGCTCATGCGTGCCCGCGCCTGCACGCCGCGCGCCTCGGCCGTGCGCGCGCCGCGCGCCGTGAGCCACGGCGCGACGACTCCCGCGGCGAGCAGGCAGACGCCGAGCGCCAGCCCCGCGGGCGGCCAGAAGAGTGCCATCGCCACGGTCGTGCCGGTGCCGAGCGTCACGGCGACGGCCGAGGGCAGCAGGCCGCGGACGACCACGTCGCCGACGGCGTCCACGTCGGCGCCCACACGGGCCAGCAGGTCGCCGCGCCGCACCGCGAGCAGCGTCTGCGGCGACCCGGCCGCGAGCCGCTCGTAGAGCGTCGCGCGCAGGTGCGCCATGCCCCGCAGCGCGATGTCGTGCGACACCAGCCGCTCGAGGTACCGCATGACCCCGCGCCCGATGCCGAACGCGCGGACCGCCACGGTCGCGACCGACAGCTCCAGCACGGGTGGCATCTGCGAGGCGCGCGCGATGAGCCACGCGGACACCGCGGCGAGTGCGACCGCCGACCCGAGCGCCAGCGTCCCGAGCAGGACCGCCAGCGCGGCACGTCGCGGGTCCACGTCGAGCAGGCGCACGGCGCGTCGCAGCGTGCCGCGCGCGGGGCGGGCCGCGGTGAGCGGGGCAGGGACCGACGCCGTCATCGCGGCACCCCGGCGTCCTCGGACGGCGTGCCGGCCCCGGCCGTCACGGCCTCGGCCGACACGGCCTCGGCCGACACGACGTGCACGACGTCGTCGGCGCGGCCCGCGAGCGAGGCCCGGTGGGCGACGAGCAGCACGGCGCAGCCCGCCGCACGCAGCGCGTCCAGCGTCGCGAGCACGACCTGCTCGCCGGCGGCGTCGAGGTGCGCCGTCGGCTCGTCCAGCACGACGACGGGGCTCGGCCGCAGCAGTGCACGGGTCAGCGCGAGGCGCTGCCGCTGACCGACGCTGAGGCCGGTCCCGCCGCTGCCCAGCACGGTGCCCCACCCGTCGGGCAGCGACGCGACGACCGCGTCGAGACCGGTGAGGGCGGCGGCACGGTCGCGCTCGTCGGGGGTCGCCGCACCCAGGACCTCGGCGAGCGTGCCCGGCTCGAGCACCGGCCGCTGGGGGAGCCACGTCACCTGGCGCCAGTAGTCGTGCAGGTCGACGTCGACGAGGTCGGTCGCGGCGCCGTCGGCCGCGACGAGCATGACGCGGCCGGCGTCGGGCGTGAGCAGCCCGAGCAGCACCTCGACGGTCGTCGACTTGCCGGCACCGGACGGGCCCACGAGCGCGACGACCCGCCCCGGGACGAGGTCGACGTCGACCGGTGCCGGTGCCCAGCCGCCCCGCGACCGCACCGCCACGCCGCGCGCGCGGACCGCACCGCGGGCGAGGTCCGGGGCGGGCCGCGTCCCCGGCTGCGGGACCGGGACCTCGAGCACCGCGAACGCGCGGTCGGCGGCCGCGACGCCGTCGGTGGAGGCGTGGAAGTGCGCACCCACCTGGCGCAGGGGGAAGAACACCTCGGGCGCGAGCACGAGCACGGCGAGGCCCGTGACGAGGTCGATGCCGCCGTGGACGAGCCGCAGCCCGATGCCGACCGCCACGAGCGCCACGGACAGCGTCGTGAGGAGCTCGAGCACCATGCCCGAGAGGAACGCCACCCGCAGGGTGCCCATGGTGGCGCGGCGGTGCGCCTCGCCGAGCTCGCGGACGCGTGCGACGGGGCCACGCTCCCGGCCGAAGGCGCGCAGCGTCGTGAGGCCGGCGAGCAGGTCGAGCACCTGGGAGGCCAGGCGCTGCATGGTGGCCAGTCCGCGCTCCGAGCGCCCCTGCGTCATGACGCCCACGAGCCACATGAACACCGGCACGAGCGGCACGGTGACGGCGATGATCACCGCGGAGACCCAGTCGAGCCCCAGCACCACGCACAGGGTCGCGGGCGTGAGCGTGGCGGCGAGCACGAGCTGGGGCAGGTACCGCACGAAGTACGGCTCGAGCGCGTCGAGGCCGCGTGTCGCGAGCGTCACGAGACCGGCGGGGTCGCCGGGTGCGGCCCGTCGCGGGCCGACGGCGGCGGCGTGCGCCACCACGCGCTCGCGGAGCTCGGCGACGGCCCGCGTGGCGGCGCGGTGGGCGTAGCGCTCCTGGACGCCCGCGGTCAGCGCCCGCAGCACGACGACGAGCACGAGCCAGCCGACCAGCGGGGCGACCTGCGCGAGCGGCGCGCCCTCGGCGACGGCCGCGCCCAGCGCGTGCGCCAGGAGCAGCGCCTGCGCCACGACCAGGGCACCCGTGAGCAGGCCGAGGCCGACCGTCAGGGCGAGGTAGCCGCGCGCCGAGCGCGCGTACCGCAGCAGCCGGGGGTCGAGGGGCTTCACGCGTCTCGCGACCCCGCGTCAGGACCGCGAGACGACGCGGTCGAACGTGAGGCCCGTCGCCTCGGGGATGTGCTCGATCGTCAGGCGCTTGCGGAAGACCCAGTACGTCCAGCCCTGGTAGAGCAGCACGACCGGCGTCAGGAACGCCGCGACCCACGTCATGACGGTGAGCGTGTAGTCGGTGGACGACGCGTTGTCGACCGTCAGCGAGTTCGCGGGGTCGAACGCCGGCATGACGTCGGGGAACATCGAGCCGAAGATGAGGACGACGGCGGCGACGATCGCGACGGCCGAGGCCGCGAACGCCGGGCCCTCGCGGCGCAGCCGGGTGGCGGCGACGACGAGGACGAGCGCCGCGGCGGCCACCAGGACGGCCGCCCACGTCCAGCCCTTGCCGCTGTACGCGACCTGGGCCCACACGGCCCAGCCGCCCGCCAGGAGGAGCGTCGCCACCGAGCTGCGCGCGGCGAACGCGCCCGCGCGCTCACGCATGTCGCCGTCCACCTTCATCGCCAGGAAGATGGCGCCGTGGGTGAGGAAGAGGCTGAGGGTGACCAGCCCTCCCAGCAGCGCGAACGGCGACAGCAGCCCCACGAACCCGCCGACGTACTGGTGGTTCGCGTCGAGCTCGACGCCGCGCACGAGGTTCGCGAACGCGACGCCCCACAGCAGCGCGGGCACGAACGAGCCGAAGATCAGCGCGCGGTCGGCCCAGGCGCGCCACACCGGGTCGTCGATCTTGCCGCGCCACTCGAAGGCGACGACGCGCACGATCAGTGCGATCAGGATGAGGAACAGCGGCAGGTAGAAGCCGGAGAACAGCGTGGCGTACCACTCCGGGAACGCCGCGAAGGTCGCGCCGCCCGCGGTGAGCAGCCACACCTCGTTGCCGTCCCACACGGGGCCGACGGTGTTGATCATCAGCCGCCGCTCCTTCTCCCGGCGCGCCTTGTCGCCCCGCGGCAGGATCGCCAGCAGCATGCCGACGCCGAAGTCGAAGCCCTCGAGGACGAGGTAGCCGGTCCACAGGACCGCGATGAGGAGGAACCAGACGACGGGGAGGTCCATGACGGTCTCCTCAGTAGGCGAAGGACAGCGGACGGGCGGTGCCGTCCGCGTCGTCGGACGGCGGGTTGGCCTCGGGGCTGGGGTCGTGCTCCGTGTCCGCGACGCCCTGGACCGCGTAGCGCTTCATGAGCCGGAACCACACGACCATGAGCACGCCGTACAGCAGCGTGAACCCGATCATCGAGAACAGGACCATGCCGGGGCTGACGACCTCGCTGACGCCACGCGCCGTCAGCAGCCACACGCCGTCGACGCCGGACGCGTCGGGGTTGGGCGCGACGACCCACGGCTGGCGGCCCATCTCGGTGAAGATCCAGCCGAACGCCGAGGCGAGGAACGGCGTCGCGATCGCCGCCAGGCCGAGCCGGCCGAACCAGACCTTGCCGGTCACCGACCCCTTGCGACGCAGCAGCCACAGCGCAGCCAGCGACAGGGCGGCCGACCCGGCGCCCAGGCCGATCATGAGCCGGAACGACCAGTAGGTCACGGCCAGGTTGGGGTAGAAGCGGGTGTCCTCGTCGACCCCGGACGACACGCCGTTGGCCTCGTCCCACTCCGTGATCCACTGCGAGTACTGCTCCTGGAGCTCGTCCACGCCGCGGATGGGCGCGTCGAAGTCGTTCGTCGCGAGGAACGACGTCAGGCCGGGCACCTCGAGGAGGTGGCGCACGCCGTCGCAGTCGTTGGTGAGGTCACCGATCGCCAGGATCGAGAACGGTGCACCGTCCTGCGACGTGCACAGGCCCTCGGCGGCCGCCATCTTCGCGGGCTGCTGCTCGAACATGAGCTTGGCCTGCCAGTCACCCGACAGCGCGACGCCGGCGCCCGAGACGAGCATCGTGACGAGCCCGAGCACGACCGCCGGGCGGTAGACGTCGCGCGCCTTGTCGACCTGCCCGGAGCGGACCAGGCGCACCATCCACCACGCGGCGATGCCGGCGACGAAGGTGCCGGCGGTGAGGAACGCGGCCGAGATCGTGTGCGGGAACGCCGCCAGGAGGGTGGAGTTGGTGAGGACCGCGACGATGTCGGTCATCTCCGCGCGGCCGGTCTCCATGTTGAACGTGGTCCCCACGGGGTGCTGCATCCAGGAGTTGGCGGCCAGGATGAAGTAGGCCGAGAGGTTCGTCGCGATCGCCACGGCCCAGATGCAGGCGAGGTGGATCTTCTTCGGCAGCTTGTCCCAGCCGAAGATCCACAGGCCGAGGAACGTCGACTCGACGAAGAAGGCGGCGAGCGCCTCCATGGCGAGCGGCGCGCCGAACACGTCGCCGACGAACCGCGAGTACTCGGACCAGTTCATGCCGAACTGGAACTCCTGCACGATGCCGGTCGCCACGCCGATCGCGAAGTTGATGAGCAGGAGCTTGCCGAAGAACTTCGTCAGCCGCAGCCACCGCTCGTTGCCGGTGCGCACCCAGGCGGTCTGCATGATCGCGACCAGCGGCGACAGGCCGATCGTCAGGGGGACGAAGATGAAGTGGTAGACGGTCGTGATGCCGAACTGCCAGCGGGCCAGGTCGAGGGCGTCCACGGAGTCTCCGGGCGGGTGCGAGGGGGCGGGTCGTGCGTGCCGGACGGGTGGCGTCGGGAGGCGCGAGGGGGCGCGCGCGTACCTGTACCGCCGTTTCGAAGGTAGGCCTGGAGGTCGCCGCGCGCCGGGACCAAGGTCCCGCGTGCTGACGACACGTCGTGATCTCACCCGCGGACGAACGGCGGAGCCGAGGTCCTGTGCGATACTCGTCACTGGTCCTGGCGCCCACACCGTCGGGACCGACGAGCTCGCCGCAGCAGTGACCGTGCAGGCCAGCCGCCGCCCCGCCCTCGGCGGGCTCCAGCCCGGAGCCCCGAGACGGCCTGGCAGGCGATGGCGCCGGACGGGCGGCAGCCGGACCGACGACTTCCGTCGCCGCACCGGGTCCACCGGCCGCGAGCGACGACCGACCGCCCGGGGGCGCACGTCGTGTGGGCGGGGCCCCCGGTGCTCAGGAGTACGCGCTTTGTCTCCCGTGAACAGCCCCGAGAACACCGACGCCGTCGACGCTGGCGAGGCGGCCCCCAAGAAGCGGCGTCGCCGTGTCGTCCGTGACGTCGCGACACCCGGCACCCCGGCGGCCGCCGAGGTGCAGGCCGACGTGGCACCCGCCATGTCGCCCGTCGACCCCGCCCCGGTCGCGGCCGAGCCGCAGGCTCCCGCTCCCGCCGAGGTGCCCGAGCCGGTAGCGGCGCCGGTGGCGACGACGCGCGCTCGGCGCTCGCGCCGCGTGACGCGCACCGTCGTGCTCGACGACGTCGCCGCCCCGGCGGTGCCGGACGCACCGGTCGCGGACGTGCCCGCCCAGGACGAGGTCCCGGAGACGCCGGTCGTGGACGAGCCGCAGGACGACGAGGCGACGGCGGAGGTCGCCCCGGGTGACGAGCCGGCCGCCGTCGAGGAGCCGGCACCCGTCGACGAGCCCGAGCCCGCCGACCTCCCCGCGCAGGACGCCGAGGAGCGTGCACCGCGGCGCCGGCGTTCCGGACGCCGGGGCGGCCGCACGGGCCGGTCCGCGCAGGACGCGGGCCCCGACGAGACGGCCGACGACGGCGCCGCGGTCGAGGAGCCCGCGGGCGCCACCGACGCGCCGCGCACCGACGCGCCGCTGGACGTGCTCGCCGAGCTGGGCCCGGTGCGCACCGAGGAGCCGGAGTCCCGCGCACGGCTCGCGACGACCGCTCTGCTGTTCCAGGCGCCCGAGCCCGCCTCGCGGCCGCGGCGCCGGCGTGCGCAGTCGTCGGCGGGCTCCCCGCAGGAGATCTCGGAGGCCGCGCGCGCCGAGGCCGAGGAGCAGCTCGCGAGCGACGACGCCGCGGCGGCCGACGAGGTCACGACCTCGGTCGACGACGCCCCCGAGGAGAGCGCCGGCCGGACGCGCCGCCGCCGCGGCGGTCGCGGACGCAAGGCACCGGTCGAGGTCGAGGACACGCAGCCGGCCGACGTGGTCGACGAGGACGAGCTCGAGCAGCCCGACGTCGAGACGCCCGACGGGGTCGACGAGGCCGAGGGCGACGACGACGAGCGGGACGACGACGGTGGCGACGACGACGGGACGTCGCCGCGCCGACGCCGTCGCCGGGGGGGTCGCGGACGCCGCGGGCGCGCCGACGCGCCGGGCGATGACGAGGCGGCCGACGAGCAGGCGACCGAGGACGAGCCGCAGGCGCCTGCCGAGGCCGAGACGCCCGACGACGCGGGCGACGACGACGGGACCGGGTCGAGCCGTCGCCGCCGGCGGCGTCGCCGCGGGGCCCGCGGCGAGGTGGCCGAGGAGCCGCGTCGCCGCACGAGCAGCGACGAGGTCACGGCCCTGCGCGGGTCGACGCGTCTCGAGGCGAAGCGCCAGCGGCGCCGCGAGGGGCGTGACGCCGGCCGTCGCCGCCAGGTCATCACCGAGGCGGAGTTCCTCGCACGTCGCGAGGCCGTCGAGCGCACCATGGTCGTGCGGGAGCTCGACGCCCGGACCCAGATCGCGGTCCTCGAGGACGGGGTGCTCGTCGAGCACTACGTCTCCAACCAGGCGCAGGCGTCGATGGTCGGCAACGTGTACCTCGGCCGCGTGCAGAACGTGCTGCCGAGCATGGAGGCCGCGTTCGTCGACGTGGGCAAGGGCCGCAACGCGGTGCTGTACGCCGGCGAGGTGAACTGGGACGCCGCCGGGCTCGAGGGCGGGCAGCCGCGCCGCATCGAGCAGGCGCTGAAGTCCGGCGACGCGGTGCTGGTCCAGGTGACCAAGGACCCCATCGGGCACAAGGGTGCGCGACTGACCAGCCAGATCACGCTCGCGGGCCGGTACCTCGTGTACGTGCCCGGCGGCGGGATGACCGGCATCAGCCGCAAGCTGCCGGACACCGAGCGGTCGCGCCTCAAGAAGATCCTGCGCGACCTCGTGCCCGACTCGGCCGGCGTCATCGTGCGCACGGCCGCCGAGGGGGCGAGCGAGGACGAGCTGCGTTCCGACGTCGTCCGGCTGCAGGGCCAGTGGGAGGCGATCGAGAAGAAGCGCAAGACCGCCAACGCACCGGCGCTGCTGCAGGGTGAGCCGGACATGGCGATCCGCGTCGTGCGCGACATCTTCAACGACGACTTCTCCTCGCTCGTCGTGCAGGGCGACGACGCCTGGTCGACCATCTCGACGTACGTCGGCGAGCTGGCGCCCGACCTGGCCGCGCGCACCGAGAAGTGGACCGGCACGCAGGACGTCTTCACGGTGCACCGCGTCGACGAGCAGCTGGCCAAGGGGATGGACCGCAAGGTCTGGCTGCCCTCGGGTGGTTCGCTCGTCATCGACCGCACCGAGGCGATGACCGTCGTGGACGTCAACACCGGCAAGTTCACCGGGGTGGGCGGGACGCTGGAGGAGACGGTCACGCGGAACAACCTCGAGGCGGCCGAGGAGATCGTGCGCCAGCTCCGGCTGCGCGACATCGGCGGCATCATCGTCATCGACTTCATCGACATGGTGCTGGAGTCGAACCGCGACCTGGTCCTGCGGCGGCTCGTCGAGTGCCTCGGGCGTGACCGCACCAAGCACCAGGTGGCCGAGGTGACGTCGCTCGGGCTCGTGCAGATGACGCGCAAGCGCGTCGGCCAGGGGCTGGTCGAGGCGTTCAGCGAGACGTGCGAGCACTGCCACGGCCGTGGGTTCATCGTCCACACCGACCCCGTCGGAAAGGGCGGACGTCCCGACGTGCACGCGCAGCCGACGCCGGAGCCGGGGGAGTCCAAGCGTGCGCGCCGCAAGCGCGGCGCGACGGAGTCGGCAGTCTCGGCACCGCACCCGGCCGTGCCGGTGCTGCCGGAGGCGCGTGAGGCGGTCAAGGCGACGCTCGCGACGATCGCGGCCGCCGCAGCCCACGCGCACGAGGCCGCGCCGCCCGCCGACGCCGACGCACCCGTCGACGAGGCGCCCGTGGCGCACGCCGACGCCCCGGACGCCACGACGACGCCGCCCGCCGACGCCGACGCACCCGTCGACGAGGCGCCCGTGGCGCACGCCGACGCCCCGGACGCCACGACGACCGCCGACGTCGCACCCGCCGAGGCCCCCGTGGAGGCGCCGCGCGCCCCGCGCCGCGCACGATCGGGCGGTGCGAGGAAGCTCGGGACGCTCGACGTCATGGCCGAGCTGAGCACGGCGGGTGTCGAGGCCACCGCGACCGGCGCCGTCCCGACGACCGCTGTCGAGACGGACGCGCCGCTCGAGCTGCACGCGGTCGCGCCCGAGGTCTTCGAGGACGCCGACGGTGAGCCCGACGCCGCGCCCGATGCCGGGACGGACGGGCCGCCGGCGCCCGACGAGGGATGACCGGACGCGCGACGCCCGGCCGACAGGTGCGGTCCCGCCCGGCTCGTTTGACCGGGCGCGAGCGGGTCCGTACCCTAGAACGTCGGTGCGTCGCGCGCGTGCCGGGAGCGCTGCGTGCCGGATCTCTCGAGGAGACTCGAGCCGGTCACGGCGCAGGTCCCGGTGCAGGCGCCGCGGATGGCACCGCCGACGCGACCCCCTCGCCCCCGTGGCTGGGCGGTGCGCGGGTTCCGGCGGGTCACGCGGCACCGACGGGCAGGACGAACGAAGCACCGATGAGCAGGTCCGACGAGCAGAGATGAGCAGCAACGTGGTGTACGCGATCGTGAAGGCTGGCGGCCGCCAGGAGAAGGTCGCCGTCGGCGACGTCGTCGTCGTCGACCGCCTCGCCGCCGGGGCGGGGTCGTCGGTCCAGCTGCCGGCGCTCCTGCTCGTCGACGGTGAGAAGGTCACCACCGACGCCGCGGCGCTGGCCAAGGTGACGGTGACGGCGGAGGTCGTGCGGGACGAGAAGGGTCCCAAGATCGACATCCTCAAGTACAAGAACAAGACCGGCTACCGCAAGCGCCAGGGTCACCGCCAGAAGCTGACGCGCCTGAAGGTCACCGGCATCCAGTGAGCCCCGGCCGCTCACGCGGCCGTCCCCCCTTCCGCAGCATCCGGAGAGCAGGTCAGTCATGGCACACAAGAAGGGCGCGAGCTCCTCGCGCAACGGTCGCGACTCGAACGCCCAGCGCCTCGGCGTCAAGCGCTTCGGTGGTCAGGTCGTCAAGGCCGGCGAGATCATCGTCCGCCAGCGCGGCACGCACTTCCACCCGGGCGACAACGTCGGCCGCGGTGGCGACGACACGCTGTTCGCGCTGACCGCCGGTTTGGTGGCGTTCGGCACGCGTCGTGGCCGCAAGGTCATCGACATCGTCGCCTCCGTCTGAGGTCACGACACAATCCCAGCTTCACGGTCGAGGGGCGCACCGGTGCGGTGCGCCCCTTCGTCGTGTGACGATCACCAACTGCATGAAAGACGAAGGAGGTCCAGCCGTGGCGACGTTCGTCGACCGTGTCGTGCTGCACGCGACCGGCGGTGACGGTGGGCACGGTTGTGCATCCATCCACCGCGAGAAGTTCAAGCCCCTCGCCGGGCCCGACGGCGGGAACGGCGGCAACGGCGGCTCCGTGATCGTCGAGGTGGACCCGCAGGTCACG
This sequence comes from Cellulomonas dongxiuzhuiae, assembly GCF_018623035.1. Lineage (NCBI taxonomy): Bacteria > Bacillati > Actinomycetota > Actinomycetes > Micrococcales > Cellulomonadaceae > Cellulomonas > Cellulomonas dongxiuzhuiae. The sequence goes on along the minus strand of NZ_CP076023.1, from coordinate 2,553,985 downwards.
ACGCTGCTGCCGTTCCACCACCTGCCCCACCGGCGCGCCGCGTCGGGGACGCAGGGCATGGGCGACCACCGCAGCGGCTCGACCGCCGAGGACCTCGTGCTGGCCGTCCCGGACGGCACGGTCGTCAAGGCGCCCGACGGCACGGTCCTGGCCGACCTCGTCGGTGCCGGTTCGCGCTACGTCGTCGCGGCCGGGGGTCGCGGTGGGCTCGGCAACGCCGCCCTCGCGTCCCCGCGCCGCAAGGCGCCCGGGTTCGCCCTGCTGGGGGAGCCGGGGGAGACGGCCGAGGTCGTGCTCGAGCTCAAGACCATCGCCGACGTCGCCCTCGTCGGCTTCCCGTCCGCGGGCAAGTCGAGCCTCGTCGCCGCGATCTCCGCGGCGCGTCCCAAGATCGCCGACTACCCGTTCACGACCCTCGTGCCGAACCTCGGTGTCGTCCAGGCCGGCGACTTCCGGTACACGGTGGCCGACGTGCCCGGGCTCATCCCCGGGGCGTCGCAGGGCAAGGGGCTCGGTCTGGAGTTCCTGCGGCACATCGAGCGGTGCGCGGTCGTCGTCCACGTGCTCGACTGCGCCACGCTCGAGTCGGGGCGGGACCCGGTCTCCGACCTCGACGTGATCGAGGCGGAGCTCGCCGCCTACTCGGAGGACCTCGAGGTCGCGGCGGGCGGGGTGCCGCTCGTCGAGCGTCCCCGCGTGGTCGTGCTCAACAAGATCGACGTGCCCGAGGCGCGCGAGCTGGCCGACCTCGTCCGTGCCGAGCTCGAGGGGCGCGGCGTGCCCGTGTTCGAGATCTCCGCTGCCAGCCACGAGGGCCTGCGCGCGCTGACGTTCGCGCTCGCGGAGCGGGTCGCGGCCGCGCGCCGGGCCGCCCCGGTCGCCGAGGCGACGCGCGTCGTGCTGCGTCCGCGCGCCGTCGACGACTCCGGCTTCACGGTCAAGCGCCGCGAGGGTGGCGGTCAGGTGTGGTTCGCGATCCGCGGCGAGAAGCCCGAGCGGTGGGTGCGCCAGACCGACTTCGCGAACGACGAGGCCGTCGGCTACCTCGCGGACCGGCTCGCGCGCGCCGGTGTCGAGGACGCGCTCTACAAGGCCGGTGCGGTCGCGGGCGACGAGGTGCGCATCGGTCCCGACGAGAACTCGGTCGTGTTCGACTGGGAGCCCACGCTCCTGACGGGCTCGGAGCTCCTCGGCGGGCCGCGCGGCAGCGACGTGCGCCTCGAGGACCGGTCCCGCCCCACGCGCGGGCAGAAGCGCCGCGAGTACACCGAGCGCATGGACGCCAAGGCTGCGGCCCGCGCGGAGATGTGGACGGAGCGCGAGCAGGGCGTCTGGACGGACCCGGACGTGTGAGCACCCCTCCCGGACGCGCCCACGGCGCGTCCGGGAGGCGGTCGCTGCACGGAGGTGCCCCCGCGGCGAGGCATCATAGGTGCCGTGAGTGCCGCCGCCCTGTCGGGACGTGACCAGCTGCCCGACGCGGGCCGGATCGTCGTCAAGGTCGGCTCCTCGTCGCTGACGAGCACGGACGGGCACCTCGACCCGCAGCGGCTCGCTGCCGTGGTCGACCTGCTCGCGGCGCGGCGTGCCGCCGGCACGCAGGTCGTGCTGGTGTCGTCCGGCGCCATCGCGGCGGGCATCGGCCCGCTGGGCCTGGCCGCCCGGCCGCGCGACCTCGCGACGCAGCAGGCCGCCGCGTCGGTCGGCCAGGGGCTGCTCGTGGCGCACTACACGCGCGCGTTCGCGGTCCACGGGCTGACGGTCGCGCAGGTGCTGCTGACCGCCGAGGACACCTGGCGGCGCGGGCAGTACCGCAACGCGCACCGGGCGCTGACGCGGCTGCTCGACCTCGGCGTCGTGCCCATCATCAACGAGAACGACGCCGTCGCCACCGACGAGATCCGGTTCGGCGACAACGACCGCCTCGCGGCGCTCGTGTCCCACCTGGTGCACGCGGACGCGCTGGCGCTCCTCACGGACGTCGACGCGCTGTACACGGGACCGCCGTCCCGAGCGGGCTCGCAGCGCATCGCGCAGGTGCGGGGCCTCAGCGAGATCGAGGGGATCGACGTGACGGCCCGCGGCAGCGCCGTCGGCACGGGCGGCATGCTCACCAAGCTCGAGTCGGTCGCGATCGCGACGCAGTCCGGCATCCCGGTGCTGCTGACGTCCGTCGCGCAGGGCGCCGCGGGGCTGACGGGGCAGGACGTGGGCACGTGGTTCGACGCGACGGGTCGCCGTCGCTCCATCCGCCTGCTGTGGCTCGCGCACGCCGCACGCACGCGCGGTCGGCTGGTCCTCGACGAGGGTGCCGTCCGCGCGGTCGTCGAGCGCCGCACGTCGCTGCTGCCCGCCGGTGTCACCGGCGTCGAGGGAGCGTTCGAGGCCGGCGACCCGGTCGAGCTGGTCGACGCGGCGGGCGTCGTCGTCGCCCGGGGCCTGGTCGCCTACGACGCGCAGGAGGTGCCCCAGCTGCTGGGGCGCAGCACGGGCGAGCTGCGTGAGGCGCTCGGCGCCGGGTACGACCGTGAGCTCGTGCACCGCGACGACCTCGTGCTGGTCCGTCGACGCGGCTGAGCAGGTCGCCCGCCCGGGCGGGGCGGGACCGAGGTGCGGACAGCCGTGGTCCCGCGGCCGGGCGCGGCTAACCTGGCGCCATGACCACGTCGCTGGAGCAGTCGACGCCCGCCGTCCTGGACGACCCCGAGGTCGCCGTCCTCGCCGTCGCACGACGAGCGCGCGAGGCCTCGCGCGCGCTGGCGACCGCCACGCGCGCCACGAAGGACGCCGCGCTGCGCGCGCTGGCCGACGCGCTGGTCGCCGCCACCGACCGCGTGCTGGCCGCCAACGCGCAGGACCTGGAGCGCGGCCGCGCGAACGGCATGTCACCCGGGCTGCTCGACCGCCTGGCGCTGACGCCCGAGCGGGTCGCGGCGATCGCGGACGCCCTGCGCGAGCTCGCGGCGCTGCCGGACCCGGTCGGTGAGGTGGTGCGGGGCTCGACCCTTCCCAACGGGCTCCGGCTGCGGCAGCTGCGGGTGCCGATGGGTGTCGTCGGGATGATCTACGAGGCCCGTCCCAACGTGACCGTGGACGCCGCCGGCCTGGCGCTCAAGAGCGGCAACGCGGTGATCCTGCGCGGCGGCTCCGCGGCCGCGAGCAGCAACGAGGTGGTCGTCGAGGTCCTCGCGGACGCGCTCGTCGCCCAGGGCCTGCCCGGCGACCTCGTCCAGTCGGTCGACGCCTGGGGGCGCCCGGGTGCCGTGGCCCTCATGCACGCCCGCGGCCTCGTCGACGTGCTGGTGCCGCGCGGCGGCGCCGACCTCATCGCGACGGTCGTGCGGGAGGCGACGGTCCCGGTCATCGAGACGGGCGTCGGCAACTGCCACCTGTACGTGGACGCGAGCGCGGACCAGGCGGACGCGCTGGCGATCCTGCTCAACTCCAAGACGCAGCGCGTCGGGGTGTGCAACGCGGTGGAGACGCTGCTGGTGCACCGTGACGCGGCCGACGCGTTCCTGCCGTCGGCGCTCACCGCGCTGGCCGCGGCGGGCGTCACCGTGCACGGTGACGACGTGACCCTGCGCCACGCGCCGCGGGACGCGGCGACCGCCCCGGCGACGGACGCGGACTGGGCGACCGAGTACCTGTCCCTCGACCTCGCGGTGCGGGTCGTCGACGGCCTGGACGCCGCGATCGAGCACGTGCGGCAGTGGTCGACCGGCCACACCGAGGCGATCGTCACGCAGGACCTGCGCGCCGCCGAGCGGTTCGTGGCGGAGGTCGACGCCGCCGCCGTGATCGTCAACGCCTCGACCCGGTTCACCGACGGCGGCCAGTTCGGCCTCGGCGCCGAGATCGGGATCTCGACGCAGAAGCTGCACGCGCGCGGTCCGATGGGGCTGGCCGAGCTCACGACGACCAAGTGGGTCGTGCACGGGGACGGGCACGTGCGCCCCTGACGCGACCCGTCGTGGCGTGGTCCGGGGTCACCGGCGACGCGTGCGACACTGGGTCGTTGCGGCTCCGGGACGACCGACGGGCGCCGTGACGGACACGGAAGACCGACGAGGACCAGCAGGAGGACCACGTGCACGCCACCCTCATCGCCGCCGCAGAGACGGCCGCCGAGCACAACGAAGCGCTGCCGTTCGCGCCCGCCGTCTTCGGCGTCGGCGCGTTCGTGGGGCTGCTGGCGATGCTGCTGGTCACGTACGCGTTCCGCTCCGTCGGGTCGCGCCACTGACGGTGCCGGCCACCGCGGAGGTCCCCACCCGCCCACGCCTCGGTGTGATGGGCGGCACGTTCGACCCCGTGCACCACGGGCACCTGGTCGCGGCGAGCGAGGTCGCGGCCCGGTTCGACCTCGACGAGGTCGTGTTCGTCCCGACGGGCAACCCCACGTTCAAGCAGCACATCGAGGTGTCGCCCGCCGAGCACCGCTACCTCATGACGGTGATCGCGACCGCGTCGAACCCGCGCTTCACCGTGAGCCGCGTCGACATCGACCGCGCCGGGCTGACCTACACGGTCGACACCCTCCGCGACCTCAAGACCGAGCGTCCGGACGCCGACCTCTTCTTCATCACCGGTGCCGACGCGATCGCGCAGATCCTCACGTGGAAGGATGCTGCCGAGCTGTTCGACACGGCGCGGTTCGTGGCGGTCACCCGTCCGGGCCACGCGTTGTCGGTGGACGGCCTGCCCGCCGGGCGGGTCGACGTGCTGGAGGTCCCTGCCCTGGCGATCTCCTCGTCCGACGTCCGTGCGCGTGCCCGCGCAGGGGAGCCGGTGTGGTACCTCGTCCCCGACGGGGTCGTCCAGTACATCGCCAAGCACAGGTTGTATCGAGGTCGTCATGAGTGAACCCGGAGAGCGCCGGCGCCGTCGTGAGATGGAGCGTGCGGCCCAGGACGGTGGGCAGGGGCCCGGCGGCCCGCCCGCCCCGCCCGCGGGGGACGACACGTCCGCCCCGAGCTCGCGTCGGGCCATGCGCAGCCGGTTGGTGACGCCGCCGGCCGGCACGTCGTCGGCCGGCCCGACAGGCACCCCGGCGTGGTCGTCGGGCGCCGGCCAGCAGCCTGCCCGGCCCGGCCCGGTCTCCGCCGGGCCTGCCGCCCCGAGCCCGCGCGGGTCCTCCGACGACGGTGCCCGGTCCCGCCGCTCGTACCGCGACTCGGCGCTGGACCCCACCTCGGCACCGCGTGCGGCGACGCCTCCCGCCGCACCGCCGGCAGCCCGCCCGCCCGCCCGCCCGGTCGCCGCCTCGGCACCCGCGCCCCGGCCGGCGACGACCCCGGCACCGCAGCGATCGGCTCCCGCGCCGTCTCCTCGGCCCGCACCGACGCCCCCGACGCCGCCCGTGTCGTCCGACTGGGGCACGCGGGGTCAGGCCGCGCCCGACCGGCGCGCCGCGTCCCGCCCGGCGGCGGCACCGCAGCCGGCACCCGCCGGCCCGTGGGGCCAGCAGTCCGCGACGCCCGCGCCCGCCGCGACGCCGCGTCCGACCGAGGGCACCGGCTGGGGACGCGAGGGTGGTGCCGCTCCGTCGACGGGTGCGCCCAGCTGGGCAGGAGGTGCCTCGTCGGCGTCCGCCGCACCGCCGCGCACGTCCGCGTGGGGCTCGGGGACGTCGGCTGCGCCGCCGAGCCCGGCCCCGGCACCCTGGACCCCGTCGACCCCGGCGCAGGCACCTGCCCCGGCGCCGTCGGTCACCTCGTTCCAGTCGTCGGCGCCTGCTGCGCCGCCGCGTCCCGCGCCGTCGCCCGTCTGGACGCCGGGCGGCGCTCCGGCCGCGCCGACACCGGCCGAGCCTGCCGCTGCGCCGGCCCCGGAGACCGAGCGGTCGCCGGACGCGTGGACGCGCACACCGGAGGCGCCGCCGGCTCCTGAGCCGGCAGCCCCGCCGTGGGCGGCGTCGCGGACCGCCGCCGCGACGCACGACGACGACCTCGACGACGACGAGGACGAGGACGACGAGCCCTCGCGGCGCCTGCACCCGTACACCTGGCTGCATGTGCTGGTGCTGGCGCTCGTGGCGTTCGTGCTCGGCTTCCTCATCATGCTGCTCGTCATCCAGACGCGCTCCGACGGCACGGGCACCGAGGCCGAGGCCGCACCCGCGGTCGCGACGGTCTCCGTCGCCGGCCCCGCCTGACGTCTCCCGCACCTCCCGCGGCGTCGCACCACCCGGTGGACGCCGTCCCCACGACACGAGGAGCCCATGTGCCTGCGAGCACCCGCGCGATCGAGCTGGCCCACGCGGCAGCGCGCGCCGCTTCCGACCTGAAGGCGCAGGAGATCATCGCGCTCGACGTGAGCGAGCAGCTGGTCCTGACCGACGTCTTCCTCATCGCCTCCGGTACGAACGAGCGGCAGGTCGGCGGCATCGTCGACGCCGTCGAGGAGGCGCTGCACCACCTGGGCGCGAAGCCGGTGCGCCGCGAGGGCAAGGCGCAGGGACGGTGGGTGCTGATCGACTTCGGCGAGATCGTGGTGCACGTGCAGCACGCCGAGGACCGCGTGTACTACGCGCTCGAGCGGCTCTGGAAGGACTGCCCGCTCATCGAGCTGCCTCCCGAGGAGCGCGGCGAGCAGGCCGACGCGTGACGCAGCACCTGCTGCTCTGGCGTCACGCGCGCACCGCGTACAACTCGCAGGCACGCCTGCAGGGACAGATCGACATCCCCCTGGACGAGGTGGGGCACTGGCAGGCCCGGACGTCGGCGGCCCGGCTGGCGGTCCGGCACCGGCCGGTGCGGATCGTCGCGTCCGACCTGACGCGGGCCGTCGAGACGGCGACGTACCTCAGTCGCGCGCTGGACGTGCCGGTCGAGCTCGACCCCCGGCTGCGTGAGCGGGCGTTCGGAGCCTGGGAGGGCCTGACCGGCCAGGAGATCGAGGCCGACTGGCCGGGGGAGTTCACGGCGTGGCGTGCGGGCGGCGATCCGGCCGGGGTCGGTGCCGAGTCGCGCGCCGCCCTGGCGGCACGCGTGTCCGCGGCGGTGCTCGACCAGGTGAGCCGCACGCCGGGCCGAGACGACCTCGTGATCGTCTCCCACGGAGCGGCCCTGGGCTCGCTCGTGGCAGAGCTCCTCGGCCAGCCACCGGCATGGCGCGGTCTGGTCGGCATGCACAACGCCCACTGGGCGCAGATGACGGCATCGGGCCCCGACGTGGATCCCGCCTGGCGGCTGCTCGGCTACAACATCGGTCCGACCGACGCGTCGTCGGACTGGAACGCCGGGCCGGACCCGGAGCCGGCGGAGCAGGACGCGGACGACGCGACCCGCGACCCGGACTGACGACGCGTTGCACGTCACACCACCACCGCCGGGACGCGATTGGCGCTTCGCCGCTCGTTCGTCCTAGACTCTCGGGGCGCCCCCAGGGGCGTCGAGGTCCGCTCGCGGACCACGGGGCTGTGGCGCAGCTGGTAGCGCACCTGCATGGCATGCAGGGGGTCAGGGGTTCGAATCCCCTCAGCTCCACGTCGTGATGACGCGGGACACCGTTCACCGGTGTCCCGCGTCGTTCGTTCTCCACGAGGGCCCGGCCGTCGGCCGGGCCCTCGTTCGTCGCCGCGCGAGCAGCTGCGGGTGGGGTCGAGGGCGCGGGTCGCCGCGACCTCGCGGGCGAGCGGTGGGTGCGCGCTGACGGTGGCACGTCGTCTGCCCGCTCCCGTCGGCACCGCCCGTCAGCGCACCTGGACGGGGAAGATCTCGGTGCGTGCGACGACGCGGTCGCGCTCGGCGGCGAGACGTACCCGCCGGGGGTCGGCCAGGTACCCGTCGAGCGCCGACCGGTCGGCGAAGCGGTAGACCTGCACCTCGTGGGGGTGGCCGTCGCTGCCGTCGCCGACGGCGCGCTGGAGGAGCTGCCCGCCGTGGCCCGCGACGAGCGCGAGCACGGTGTCCTCGTAGCGCGTCATCGCAGCCTCCTGGCCCGGCGCGGCCCACAGCAGGCAGCACAGCGTGAGCTCGCTCATGACCGGCAGTCTGCCGCGTTCCGCGGCGGACCGTCGCCGGCTCGTGGGTGCGAGCGGTCGGTCGCGCGGCGAGGGGCTCCCTCAAGTCCCGCACGGTGCTGGACCCGAGCGTGTCCGGGCTCGGCCGGGCGGTGACGTCGTGGTGGCGAGTCGTAGGGTGACTTGACTCTTGTGGGATGACCTAGCACACTCGCCGGGCGGCTGCGGCCCGGTGGCGGAAGCCGTCGGTCCCTGCTGCCCGGAAGGCGCGGGCTGCCGGTCCCGACGTGGGGTCACGGTGGACTTCCGAGGACGTTCCCCGTTTGACGCACGAAGGAGTGCTTCCATGTCCTCTGTCCCCACCCGCACCGCGGACCGGACGCGACGTCCGGTCCGCCGGCTGATCGGCGCCGTCGCCGTCGGTGCGCTGCTGGCAGGCGGTGTCGCCGCCGCAGCGCCCGCGATGGCTGCCACGATCAACAGCAACCAGACCGGCACCAGCGGCGGCTACTGGTTCTCGTTCTGGACCGACAGCCCCGGCACCGTCTCGGCCGGCATGAACGACGGCGGCAACTACACGACGAACTGGCAGAACACCGGCAACTTCGTCATCGGCAAGGGCTGGTCCAAGGGGGACAGCTCCAAGGTGGTGTCCTACTCGGGCTCCTTCAACCCCTCGGGCAACGCCTACCTGACGCTCTACGGGTGGACCAACGGCCCGCTGATCGAGTACTACATCGTCGACTCGTGGGGCACCTACCGCCCCACCGGCACCCACAAGGGCACGGTCACGTCCGACGGTGGCACGTACGACATCTACGAGACGACCCGCGTCAACGCCCCGTCGATCGAGGGCAACTCCTCGACGTTCAAGCAGTTCTGGTCGGTCCGGCAGTCCAAGCGCGTGGGCGGCACCATCACCGCCGGCAACCACTTCTCCGCGTGGGCGTCCAAGGGCATGCAGCTGGGCAACCACAACTACATGATCCTGGCGACCGAGGGCTACCAGTCCTCCGGCAGCTCGAACATCACGATGTCGGCGGGCTCGGGCGGTGGTGGCAACACCGGCGGTGGCAACACGGGCGGCGGCAACACCGGTGGCGGCAACACCGGCGGCGGGAGCACCGGCTCGTGCACCGCGACCGCGACCAAGGCCGAGAGCTGGGGTGACCGGTTCAATGTGACCTACACGGTCTCGGGCAAGTCGAACTGGTCCGTCACGGTCTACCCGAGCAACGGGCAGTCGATCCAGAGCTCGTGGGGTGCCAACCGCAACGGCAACACCTTCACGCCCAACGGCTCCAACAGCTTCGGCGTGACGTACTACAAGGGCAGCAACAACGTCGACTGGACGCCCACCGGCGTCTGCTCGTAGCCGTCGTGCGCGGGGGCGTCGGGGCTGCGGCCCCGGCGCCCCCGCGGTGCGTCCGCGTCGAGTCGCGCCGCGGCGCTCCGGCGGGGAAGCGTCAGGGTGCGCCGGCGGGTGATGGGGCGAGGTCCTCGCTGCTCGAGCGCCCGGCGACGAAGGCCTCGAGGGCCGGACCCTGCGCCTCCACGCGGTCCACGAGCTCGTCGCCCGTGCACGTCCACAGGCCCACGGTGACCCGGGCGCCGTCACGCTCGAGCACGCGCCACGCCGCGCCCGAGTCCTCCCACCGGCGCAGCACCGCGACGGCGTCCTGCGGTGTGTGCCTCGTCACGCGCGCCCGACCTCGTCCAGCGGCGGTGTGAGCCGGCCCTCGGGGTCGAGGCGCTGCAGCATCGTGCGCGTGAGCTCCTCGAGCAGGTGGACCTGCTCGGGCGTCAGGGCGTCGACGACGAGCGCGCGGGCCGTCTCGACGTGGCCGGGAGCGGTGCGGACGACGAGGTCCCAGCCGTCCTCGGTCAGGTGCGCGTTCGTCGCGCGACGGTCGTCGGTGCACGGTGCGCGCTCGACCAGCCCGCGGTCCTCGAGGCGCCGCACGACGTGCGACAGGCGGGGGAGCGTCGCGTTGGTGCGTCGGGCGAGGTCGGACATGCGCAACGTCCTGCCGGAGGCCTCGGACAGCATCGCGAGCACCTGGTACTCGAAGTGCGTGAGGCCCGCGTCCTGCTGGAGCTGGGAGTCGAGCTGCGCGGGCAGGAGCTCGGCGACGGTCACGAGACCCAGCCAGGCACGGAGCTCGTCGGGCGTCAGCCAGCGGGTCTCGGGGGGCACGGCGACATGCTACCGCAAAAGTTGATGCAACAACTACACGTTCTCTTCTCGTCGGCTCGCCGCGGCGGCGCGGAACGCCCACCCGTCGGTCGCTCCGGTCGAGCACGACCGAAAGTCAACTACCTTTCTCCCGTGAACGAAGTGGAGATCGGGTCGGACGTCCCTCGCGGCGTCGTCAGCCACGAGGTACCGGAGCCTCTGCGCAACGACGTCCGGCTGCTCGGTGAGCTGCTCGGCCGCGTGCTGCGCGACGCCGGGGGTGAGGACCTGCTCGCGGACGTCGAACGGCTGCGTGAGCTGGCGATCGCGTCGCACAGCGAGCCGAACGGCCATGCGCTGGACGAGGCCGAGGCGCTGGTCGCCGGGTTCAGCCACGCGCGCGCCGAGCAGGTGGCACGTGCCTTCACCTGCTACTTCCACCTCGCCAACCTCGCCGAGGAGTACCACCGGGTGCGCGTGCTGCGCGACCGTGAGTCGCGGCTCTCGCCGCACGAGCTCGCGCCCGACGACTCGCTGCCCGCCGCGTACCAGCAGCTCGTCACCGAGGTCGGCGAGGAGACCGCCCGCGAGCGTCTGCGCGACCTCGAGTTCCGGCCGGTGTTCACGGCGCACCCGACCGAGGCTCGTCGTCGTGCGGTGTCCCGGTCGATCCGTCGCGTCGCCGAGCTCGTCGCCGAGCGGGACACGCTGCACATCGGCGGCACCAGCCTCGCCGAGAACGAGCGGCGCCTGCTCGCCGAGATCGACACGCTGTGGCGGACGTCACCCCTGCGCGCCGAGAAGCCCACGGTGCTCGACGAGGTCGCCACGGTCCTGTCGATCTTCGACGCCACGCTCGCCGACGTCCTGCCCACGGTCTACCGCCGCCTCGACGACTGGCTCCTCGAGGACGCGGCCGGCACCACCACGCCCGCCGTGAGCCCGTTCGCGCGGCTCGGGTCGTGGATCGGTGGTGACCGCGACGGCAACCCCAACGTCACCGCCGAGGTCACCCGTGCCGCCGCCGCCATGGCGTCCGAGCACGCGCTCGGCGCGCTCCTGGCGTCCGCCCGCCGCACGGCCGACTGCCTCACGCTCGACGCCGCGGGGACGCCTCCGTCGGCCGAGCTCAGCGCGCTGTGGCAGCGTCAGCGCTCGCTCTCGGACGCGATCACGTCACGGATCGCCGGTTCGGCCCCCAACGAGCCGCACCGCCGCGCGCTGCTCGGCATCGTCGAGCGCATCGCGGCCACCCGCCGGCGGGACGCCGACCTGGCGTACGCGAACGCCGACGAGCTCGAGGACGACCTGCGGATCGTGCAGAACTCGCTGGAGGCCGCCGGCGCTCGCCGGGCGGCGTTCGGCGACCTGCAGCGGCTCATCTGGCAGGTGCAGACCTTCGGGTTCCACCTCGCCGAGCTCGAGCTGCGCCAGCACTCGCAGGTGCACGCCGCGGCGCTGGCCGACATCGACGCCCACGGCATCGACGGCGACCTGCAGCCGATGACCCTCGAGGTGCTCGACACGTTCCGGGCGCTCGGCACCGTGCAGCGCCGGTTCGGGGTGGCCGCCGCGCGCCGCTACATCGTGTCGTTCACGCAGTCGCCCGAGCACCTGCCCGCCGTGTACCGCCTCGCCGACCTGGCGTTCGGCGGTCCCGAGCACGCGCCCGTCATCGACGCCATCCCGTTGTTCGAGACGTTCGCCGACCTGCAGAACAGCGTCGACCTGCTCGACGCCGCGCTCGAGCACCCGCGCGTGCAGGAGCGCCTGGCGGCCAACGGCCGGCGCGTCGAGGTCATGCTCGGGTACTCCGACTCCTCGAAGGACGTCGGGCCCCTGTCCGCGACGCTCGCCCTCGACGACGCGCAGCGGCGCATCGCCGACTGGGCGAAGCGCAACGACATCGTCCTCACGCTCTTCCACGGCCGCGGCGGTGCCCTCGGGCGCGGCGGCGGCCCCGCGAACCGCGCCGTCCTGGCGCAGCCGCCGGGCTCCGTCGACGGCCGTTTCAAGCTCACCGAGCAGGGCGAGGTCATCTTCGCCCGCTACGGGGACGCGGACATCGCGACCCGGCACATCGAGCAGGTCACGGCGGCCACGCTGCTCGCGGACGCGCCGAGCGTCGTGCGGCGCAACGACGAGGCGGCCGCACGGTTCGCCGACCTCGCGTCCCGCCTCGACGTGGCCTCGCGCGAGCACTTCCACCGGCTGGTGCGCGCCGACGGGTTCCCGTCCTGGTTCGCGCAGGTCACGCCGCTCGAGGAGATCGGACTGCTGCCGATCGGGTCGCGCCCGGCACGACGCGGGCTGTCGGTGTCCTCGCTCGACGACCTGCGCGCGATCCCGTGGGTGTTCTCGTGGTCGCAGGCCCGGATCAACCTGGCCGGCTGGTACGGCCTGGGTACCGCGCTCGCGGCCGTCGGGGACGTCGAGGAGCTGCGCGCCGCGTATGCCGAGTGGCCGCTGTTCGCGACGATCATCGACAACGTCGAGATGTCGCTGGCCAAGACCGACGAGCGCATCGCCGCGCGCTACCTCGCGCTCGGCGACCGGGACGACCTCGCCCGGCTCGTCCTCGACGAGATGCGCCTCACGCGCCAGTGGGTGCTCGCGACGACCGGCAGCACGGACGTCCTGTCCCGTCGCCGCATCCTGGGACGTGCCGTCCAGCTGCGCAGCCCCTACGTCGACGCGCTGTCCCTGCTGCAGCTGCGCGCCCTGCGCGGCCTGCGCACGGGGCAGGAGCAGGCGTCGACCGACGAGCTGCAGCGGCTGCTGCTGCTCACCGTCAACGGTGTCGCGGCGGGGCTGCAGAACACCGGCTGACCGCGCCGCGCGAGGACGCCCCGCACCGGACGGTCGACCCGTCCGGTGCGGGGCGTCCTGCGTCGTGGTGCAGCGGTGCAGGGTGGTCGGGGCTGCGGCCGCCTCAGCGTGCGGGGACGGTGCGCGTCGCGGCCCACGCGCGCAGGGCCGCCACACGCTCGGCCATGACCACGGCGAGCGGACGCGTCGCGCGCAGCTCGTCGAGCACGGTGGCCGCGTCGAGCGCCCGGCCGTAGGCGTGGGCGGCGTACGTGGCGGCGACCACGGCCTGCTCGACCTCGGCGCCCGAGAAGCCGTCCGAGGCGGCCACGAGGTGCCCGGTCTCGTCGTCGCGCAGCGTCAGGCCGCGGCGGGCGGCGTGCAGCCGCAGCAGGCCCGCACGCGCGTCCTCGTCGGGCAGGTCGACGAAGAAGAGCTCGTCGAACCGGCCCTTGCGCACGAGCTCGGGCGGGAGGGCGGAGATGTCGTTGGCGGTCGCCGCCACGAAGACGCGCGATCCGCGGTCCGCCAGCCACGTCAGCAGCGTCCCCAGCACGCGGCGCGCGGACCCGCCGTCGGAGTCGCTGCTCGCGACGGCCTTCTCGATCTCGTCGACCCAGAGCACGCACGGCGCGAGCGCGTCCGCCGCGGCGAGCGCGTCGCGCAGCCTGCGCTCGGACTCGCCCACGTACTTGTCGTGCACACCCGCGAGGTCGAGCCGCAGCAGCGGGACCCCGAGGATCGAGGCCGCCGCGCGCGCCGCGAGCGACTTGCCGCACCCCTGCACGCCGAGCAGCAGCACGCCGCGCGGGGCGTCGAGGTGCGGGGCCGAGCCGTCCATGGCCGGGCGGCGCAGCAGCAACCAGCGCACGACGCGGTCGAGCCCCACGACGTCCGCCGGCGCGACGGTGGCGTACTCGTAGGACAGCACGCCGTCCGCCGCGAGCGCCTCGAAGCGCGCGCGCTCGACGACGGGCACGTCGCGGACCGTCAGCGCGCCGTCGTCGACGATCGCGCCGTGCGCCAGGCGCCCGACGTCGGAGCGCGACAGCCCGGCGAGCCGCTGCACGAGGAGCTCGCGGGCCTGCGGGTCGACCTGGGGGAAGAGACCCGTGACGTTCCCCCAGGCGGCGACGGTGCGGTCGACGATCACGGCGCGCTCGGCGGGTGCGGGGAACGAGACCGGCACACGCACCGCCAGGTGCTCGACCTCGCGCGGCAGGGTGAGCGCGTGCGACACGAGCACGAGCGTGCTGCGCAGGCCCACGGGGCGCAGTGCGGCGTCCTTGAGGAGGCGCACGACGACCGGGTCGTCGAACCACGGGTGCAGGTCGAGGAGGACGTAGACGGCGGGCGCCATGCCGTCGACGATGGACCGCAGCAGGGTCGGCGGGTCGGCGTTGTGCAGCTGCGCACCGCCGAGGTCGACGTCCATGCGGCGCAGCCCGTCCGTGACGGTCCAGCGGAAGACCGGCCGACCGGCGTGCCCCCCCGGGCTGCGGGACGCGGCGCGCAGGACGAGCTCGACGGCGTCCGCCTCGTCCTCGGTCTCCAGCACGACGATCGGGGTGCGGGCGGCGACGAGTGCCGCGATGTCGTCACGCGTCGGATCCGGGTGCACGCCGCCACGCTAGCGGTGCGTGCGACCTGCCCGAGGTGGCCGCAGGGCCGGACGCGCGAGTTCCACCCGCTCGCCTCAGCGGGGCAGCGAGAGCACCGCGGGCACGGGCGCGCCGGCCGCCAGCAGGTCCAGCACGACGCGCTCGTGCGGCACGACGGGGTCCGGCAGGTCGTGCAGCGGGAACCAGCCCATCGCGGCGGCGCGGTGGGCCTCGCGGAGCGTGGGCTCGCCGCTCCACACCGTCACCTCGAAGAAGACGTCGACGCGCTGCTCGACCTGCGGTCCGCCGCGGACGAACCGGTGGATCGCGGTCAGGGGGCGCAGTGCGGCCACGGGCACGACGACGCCAGCCTCCTCCGCCGCCTCGCGGACGGCGGCCTCGTGCACGGACTCGCCCGGGTCGACGTGGCCGGCCAGCACGGCCCAGCTCCCGTCCATGTAGCCGGTGCCCGCGCGACGCTGCAGGAGCACCTCGTCGCCGCTCTCGCCGGCCCGGCGCAGGACGACGTACGCGGCGGCGACGAGCAGCGTGCGCTCGTCCAGGTGGTCGTCCGGCTCGTAGGCGTCGGGGTGCGCGGGCATGAGCGCGAGTCTGGCACGCGGCCGCGACGGCGGTGGTTCAGGCGCCCGCCGCGTGGTCCACGTGCAGGAGCTCCCAGACGTGCCCGTCCGGGTCGGCGACCGCGCGTGCGTACATCGACCCGTCGTCCTGGGGCGGCCGGAACTCCGAGCCGCCACGCGCGAGCGCAGCCGTGACGAGCGCGTCGACCTCGGCGTGGGACGACGTGGTCAGGCAGAGCAGGACCTGCGTGCCCGTGCGGGCGTCGGCGACCGGCAGGGGCGTGAAGTCGGCGAACCGGTCGCGGTCCATGAGCATCACGCAGATCGTGTCCGAGACGACCACGCAGACGATCTGCTCGTCGCTGAACATCTCGTTCACCGGGAGCCCGAGCCCGGTGTAGAACGAGCGCGAGGTCGCGACGTCGTGGACCGGGAGGGTGACGAAGAGGATGCGGTCCACGGGCGCTCCTGCCGGGTGCGGGGTGCGGCGACACCGGTGCCGACCCGCGCCGACGTCACGGGTCATCGGGGGTGTGCCGTGTCGGTGGTCGCGGCTACCGTCGTGGTGTGACGACGACCACACCCGCACACCCGTCCGGGGCCGCGCCGAACGCCGCACCCGGTGACCTGACCGCCGACGAGTTCGCCGAGCGGCTCGCCCCCATGCGGCGCGAGATCCTCGCGCACTGCTACCGCATGACGGGCTCGGTGCACGACGCCGAGGACATGCTCCAGGAGACGTACCTGCGGGCGTGGCGTGCGATGCGCGGCTTCGAGAACCGCTCGTCGCTGCGCACCTGGGTGTTCCGCATCGCGACCAACACGTGCCTGACGCACCTCGAGGGTCGGCGCCGCCGCCCGCTGCCGACGGGGCTCGGCGCACCGGCCGCCGACCCGCGGGACCAGCCGCGCGAGGACCTCGGCACGCCGTGGCTCGAGCCGCTGCCGGACGCGCTGGTGTGGGCGCAGCCGCCCGTGGACCCCGCCGAGACGACCGTGCACCGCGACTCGGTGCGCCTCGCGTTCGTCGCCGCGCTGCAGCACCTGACGGCGCAGCAGCGGGCCGTCCTGCTGCTGCGCGACGTCCTCGCGTGGTCGGCGGCCGAGGTCGCGGACGCGCTCGACCTGTCGGTCGCCGCCGTGAACTCCACGCTGCAGCGAGCGCGTGCGCACATGGCGAACGTGCAGCACCTGACGCCGATGGAGCCGACGGACCCGCGCCACCGGGCGCTGGTCGAAAGGTACGTCGCGGCCTTCGAGGCGTACGACATCGCCGCCATCGTGGACCTGCTCGCGGCGGACGTGGTGTGGGAGATGCCCCCGTTCCCCGGCTGGTACACGGGCCCGCAGGCGGTGGGCGAGCTCATCGGCACGTGGTGCCCGGCGCAGGGCCCGGGCGACATGCGGATGGTGCCGACGGCGGCCAACGGGCTGCCGGCGTTCGCGATGTACATGCGCGACGCGCAGGGGCGTCACGCGGCGTTCCAGGTGCAGCAGGTCACGGTGACGGACGACGGGGTCAGGCACGTGACCGTGTGGTTCGGGGCCGAGCTGTTCGCGCGGTTCGGCCTGCCGGCCCACCTGGACTGACGGGCCCGGCCGCGCCAGACGCGGGGCCGGGCAGCAGCGAGCCCGGAGCTCGACGGTCCTGATGCGTCAGGGACCGCCGAGCTCCGGGCTCGGCGTGCGTGGGCGTGCGTCAGGCGGCGGAGCTGCCCGCGCCGGAGCGGCTGCGACCGCGGCCACCGCGCCGACGACGGGGCGCACCGGCGGCGTCGGACGGCGCCGAGCCCCCGTCGCGCCCGGCCGACGGACCGGTGCCGCGCTGCGGCGTCGTGGTCGTGCGCGGGTCGTGGCTGCGCACGGCGTCGGGCCCGCCCGAGGTCCAGACGACGGCAGGACCGGCCGGCCGCGCCGCGGCGCGCGTGCCGGTGCGGCGCCGTGCGGCACCGTCGGTCTGGGACGCGGCACGGGGGCTACCGGCCTCCTGCGGGGAGCGGCCGCGGCCCGGCGAGGCCTGGCCCCGCGCGGACGTGGACCGGCCGCGCGTGGCCGCCTGGCCGCGGCCCGCGCTCTGCTGGCCACCGCCGGACCGCCCGCCGCCCGCGGAGGTGGGGCGGTCGTCCGACGTCGCGGGAGCAGCCACGTACGTCGTCGGGGCGGGCGTGCCGCCGTTGTCGGCGCCGACCGTCCCGGGTGCGTCGGCGAGCTGACGCACGAGCGCGTCACCGGGGCGCACCGAGACGGGCGTCACGGTGATGCCCGCGGCGCGCGTCATCGCGCGCACGTCGGCGCGCTGCTCGGGCAGCTGGAGCGTCAGGACCGTGCCCGACGCCCCGGCGCGGGCCGTGCGGCCCGAGCGGTGCAGGTACGCCTTGTGCTCGGCCGGCGGGTCGACGTGCACGACGAGCTCGACCTCGTCGACGTGGATGCCGCGCGCCGCGATGTCGGTCGCGACGAGCACCCGGGCCTCACCGGAGGAGAACGCGGCGAGGTTGCGCTCGCGCGCCCCCTGGCCGAGGTTGCCGTGCAGGTCGACCGCGGGGATGCCCGCGAGCGTGAGCTGGCGTGCGAGCTTCTTCGCGTGGTGCTTGGTGCGCATGAACAGCACGCGACGGCCGGAGCCCGCCGCGAGCATCTCCACGACGGCCTTCTTGGCGGCGGCGTCGGCGACCTCGAGCACGTGGTGCGTGCTGGCGACCACGGTCTGGGCGGCCGGGTCGACCGCGTGCTCGACGGGCGTCGTCAGGTAGCGGTCGACGAGCGTGCCGACACCGTTGTCCAGCGTCGCCGAGAACAGCAGGCGCTGCCCGCGCTTCGGGGTGCGGTCCATGAGGCGCCGCACGACCGGCAGGAAGCCCAGGTCGGCCATGTGGTCGGCCTCGTCGAGCACGGTGATCTCGATGCCGTCGAGCGTGACCAGGTTCTGGCGGAGCAGGTCCTCGAGGCGGCCGGGGCACGCGACGAGCACGTCGACGCCGCGGTCCAGGGCGGTGACCTGGCGCGACTGCGCGACGCCACCGAAGACCACGGCGGTGCGCAGGCCCGCGGCCTTGGCCAGCGGGGCGAACACGGCCTCGATCTGGGTCGCGAGCTCACGCGTGGGGCACAGCACCAGCGCACGGGGGCGGCGCGCGCGGCGCGGCGTGCCGGACGCGGCGAGGCGCGTCACGACGGGCAGGGCGAACGCGAGGGTCTTGCCTGAGCCGGTGCGCCCGCGGCCGAGCACGTCAGCGCCGCGCAGCGTGTCGGGCAGCGTCGCGGTCTGGATGGGGAAGGGGGTGGTGATCTGCTGGTCCGCGAGCGCGCGAACCAGCACCTCGGGCACGCCGAGGTCGGTGAAGGTGGTCACAGGATGGTGCCTCTCGGGCTGTTGACGTCAGGGTCCGCCGCACGATTCCCGGGGGGACTCCACGACGCGGGCGCGCGGTCGATCGCGCTGCCTCTGGGGGCAACTGTCTCACACCTGGCGCCCCGGACCGCGGCGCGGCGGTGTCGCCGCAGGTCAGGGGCCCGCCACGGAGCTGCCCTGGGGTCCGTCGCGGCGCACACACGCCCGTGATCGCGCCCTGGTGGACCGGGCTGCGCGGGGTCGGCCCGGCGGGGTCGGTACGGTGTGCGCAGACGGTCGCCGGGGCCGTCGGGGCACGGACGGGTGGCCATGAGCGACACGGGGAACGGCGACTTCGAGTTCGAGCGACGGTTCCTCGTGCGCGACGTCCCCGCCGGGCTGCTCGACGCGGAGCCGGCGCTGATCGTCCAGAGCTACTACCTGGCCGACGAGGGGTACGCGCTGCGCGTGCGTGCGCAGGCCTCCGCGGTCGCGGGAGTGGACGTCGATCTCGACGAGGTGACGCTCCTCGAGCGGTACGCCGACCGGGTGGACTTCTGCGCGGTCACGGTCAAGGGGCCGATGAACGGCGGGACCCGCTACGAGGCGGAGCGCGAGATCGACCCGCAGGTGGGCGTCCAGATGGTGCGGCGCGGCGGCGCCCGGGTCGCGAAGATCCGGCACTCGGTGTGGCTGGGGGAGGACGGCTGGGTCGTCGACGTGTTCGCCGGTGCCAACGCGCCCCTCGTCGTCGCCGAGGTCGAGCGCGGCGGGCCGGTCACCGACCTCGCGATCCCGGACTTCTGCGTCACCGAGGTGACCACGGACCCGCGGTTCGCGAACGACGGGCTGGCGCACGCGCCGTTCGCCCGCTGGGCGGACGCGTGGGCCGCCGAGCTCGCGCAGCGCGGGCCGACGTTCCTGCCGGGCTTCGGCCACGACCACCGGATGACCGGCTTCTGACCTGCTGCGGTGGCGTCACCCGGCTCCGTGCCCGGCCGGGACCCGCTCGCCGTCCCGCACGGGACCGGGCGGCGTCCCGTCGCCGAACGGTCGCCCGCCGAGGGCCTCGCGGCCGTGCGGCGTCCGCCACCCGCGCAGCTCGGGCCCGCGCGGCACGATGCCGGACGGGTTGATGTCGCGGTGGACCTCGTAGTAGTGCCGCTTGATGTCCACGAAGTCGACGGTGTCCCCGAAGCCGGGCGTCTGGAACAGGTCACGCGCGTACGCCCACAGCGCCGGCATCTCCGTCAGTCGGTGCCGGTTGCACTTGAAGTGCCCGTGGTAGACCGCGTCGAACCGCACGAGCGTGGTGAACAGGCGCACGTCGGCCTCGGTGATCGTGTCGCCGACCAGGTAGCGCCGGCGCGTCAGCCGCGCCTCGAGGCGGTCCAGCGCGTCGAACAGGCGCGTGAACGCGCGGTCGTAGGTCTCCTGCGAGCCGGCGAACCCGCACCGGTAGACGCCGTTGTTGACGTCGCGGTAGATCTCGTCGCCCAGCTCGTCGATCTCGCCGCGCAGCGCCTCGGGGTACAGGTCGGGTGCGCCGGGCCGGTGGTGGGTGGTCCACTGCGTCGACAGGTCGAGCGTGATCTGCGCGAAGTCGTTGGTCACCACGGCGCCCGTCGGCACGTCGACGATCGCGGGCACGGTGATCCCGCGGGCGTACCGCGGGTCGCGCACGAGGTAGGCGTCCCGCAGCCGCTCGACGCCCAGGACGGGGTCCACGCCGCCGCGGTCGAGATCGAAGGTCCACGAGCGCTCGTCGTGGGTCGGCCCGCACACCCCCATCGACAGCGCGTCCTCCAGGCCCAGCACCCGCCGCACGACGATCGCCCGGCTGGCCCACGGGCACGCGCGCGACACGACCAGCCGGTAGCGGCCGGCCTCGACCGGCCACCCGTCGCGTCCGTCGGCCGTGATGCGGGTGGTCAGGTAGCGGGTGTCACGTTCGAAACCCGCGCCCGGTGTGGCGTACACGCCGGGTCGCTCGTGCGCGGTCCGGCCGTCGGGGGCGGGCGTGGGGGAGGACTCGTCCATCGTCGGATGATGCCCTCCCGGAGGGTGTCGACGCAGGTCCGAGCCCACGTCGGGCGCGCCGCGGCGGGGGATCCGTCCCGGATCGCACCGCTTGGCCGGGCGGGCGAGG
Source organism: Cellulomonas dongxiuzhuiae (assembly GCF_018623035.1). NCBI lineage: Bacteria > Bacillati > Actinomycetota > Actinomycetes > Micrococcales > Cellulomonadaceae > Cellulomonas > Cellulomonas dongxiuzhuiae. Next base: position 2,533,373 of record NZ_CP076023.1, on the reverse strand, counting down.
GCCGGCCGACCTGCCTACAGTGGCTCGCCGGCGGCGAGCACGCCGCCGGAGCGACGGAAAAGGGGCCGGGTGCACGTGGTGGAGCAGATGGGTGGTGCGCGGCTGCGCGCGACGACCGTGACGGGAGCGCTCGTCGTCGCGCTCCTGGCCGGGTGCAGCTGGGGGACGGCCGACGTGGCCACCCCCTCGACCTCCCCGGCGGTCACCGCGTCGCCGACCCCGGAGCCCCTGAGCGCCACACCGGCCGGCCCTCCGCCTGCCTCCGTCGTCACGGGCGACGACCCGCAGGTCGCGCTGGCGACGTCCGTCGCGCTGCTGGAGTCCGCACCGGTCGTCGTGCTCGCGGCGGCCGGTGACGCCGGTGCCGTGCTCACGGCGGCGTCCGCGGCCGTGGCGACGGGCGCGCCCGTCCTCCTGGCGGCCGACGGGGTCGACGTCGCGGCCGAGCTCACGCGGCTCCGTGCGCAGCACGCGCTCGTCGTGGGGGAGGTCACGACCGAGGCGCTGCCCGCCGACGTGGCGGCGGTCGCGGTGCCAGCCGGTGCCGACGCCGACGCGCTCACGCAGGCCACCGGGGTGCCCTTCGGTGACGTCACGCCGGTGCCCGCCGGGGGCGAGACGGCCGCGGTGCGGGCCCTGACGCGTCCCGCTCCCGCGGTGCTCGTGCCCGAGGGCCAGGCGCCGGCGCCGGCCGACGTGCCGAGCGACCCGTCCGTCGCACCCGCACCGGGCGACGTCGCCACGACGCTCCCACCCACGGCGCCGGTCGTCGCCACGGGCGTGCTCGCGCTCGCGGACGGCGCGGTCCCGGCCGCGGCGGCCGCGACGCTGCGCGCCCTCGGGGTCCCGGTCGCGGACGTGCCGGGCGGTGACCCCCGGGCGACGTCGGGCGCGGTGCAGGCCGTCGCGGCGGCCGCACCGACGTCGGTGATCGCCTTCGGGGAGACCTTCGGGACGCCCGAGATCCTGGCGGCACGCACGGCGACCGCACGCACGGGGGTCGAGCTCCCCGGCGGCGGGCAGGTCGTCTTCCCGGCGGTCGCGGGGCAGCCCGGCAAGCGGTACGTCGCCCTGTACGGCACCCCCGGGTCGGGTGCGCTCGGCGTGCTGGGGGAGCAGGACGTGCCGGCGACGCTGACCCGCGCCGCCCAGCACGCGGACCTCTACCGGGGCCTGACCGCGGACACGGTGGTGCCCGCCGTCGAGATCATCGCGTCCATCGCGTCGGCGGGGCCCGAGGACGACGGCACCTACTCGCGCAAGCGGTCGGTGGACGACCTGCGCCCGCTCGTCGACGCGGCCGGTGCCGCCGGTCAGTACGTCCTGCTCGACCTGCAGCCGGGCCGTCAGGACTTCGTCACCCAGGCGCGGGCGTACACCGAGCTGCTCGAGCTGCCGCACGTGGGGCTCGCGCTGGACCCGGAGTGGCGGCTGGCGCCCGACCAGGTGCACCTGCGCCAGATCGGCTCGGTCGGCATCGACGAGGTGAACGCGACCGCCGCCTGGCTGGCGCAGCTCACGCGGGACCGGAACCTGCCGCAGAAGATGTTCGTGCTGCACCAGTTCTCGCTGCGGATGATCTCCGACCGCGAGCGGCTCGACACGTCGCACGACGAGCTGGCTCCGCTCATCCACGTCGACGGGCAGGGCGGCCAGCCGGCCAAGGCCGGCACGTGGGCGGCGCTGCGCAACGGCGCGCCGAACGTGCACTGGGGCTGGAAGAACTTCTACGACGAGGACGTCCCGATGCTGGACCCGGCGCAGACGTACCAGGTGCAGCCGGTGCCGGACCTCGTCACCTACCAGTGAGTCAGCCCGCGCCCCGGCGGGGACCGCGCGCTAGCGTGACCCCGTGACCCAGACCCCCGCGACCGGCGTGCGCGTCGGCGTCCAGATCCAGCCCCAGCAGGCCGACTACGGCCAGATCCGCGACGCGGTCCTGCGCGCCGAGGACCTCGGTGTCGACATCGTGTTCAACTGGGACCACTTCTTCCCGCTCTACGGCGACCCCGACGGCAAGCACTTCGAGTGCTGGACGATGCTGGGTGCGTGGGCCGAGCAGACGAGCCGTGTCGAGATCGGCGCGCTCGTGACGTGCAACTCCTACCGGAACCCCGACCTGCTGGCCGACATGGCGCGGACCGTGGACCACATCAGCGGCGGCCGGCTGATCCTCGGCATCGGTGCCGGGTGGTTCGAGCGGGACTACGACGAGTTCGGGTACGAGTTCGGCACGGCGGGGTCGCGCATCGCCGACCTCGCGGCGGCGATGCCGCGCATCAGGGCACGCTGGGCTGCGGCGAACCCCACGCCGACCCGCGACATCCCGGTGATGATCGGCGGCGGCGGTGAGCGCAAGACGCTGCGCGTGGTCGCCGAGCACGCGGACGTCTGGCACTCGTTCGGCGACGTCGAGACGCTGCGCCGCAAGAGCGCGATCCTCGACGAGCACGGCGCCGCGGTCGGCCGGGACACCGCGTCGCTCGTCACGCGTTCCCTCGCCGTCGACGGGTCGGACCCCGACGAGGTCGGCGACGAGCTGCTCGCTGCCGGCGTGCGGCTGTTCACCTGCAGCGCGGGCGGTCCGGACTACGACCTGACGAACGCCGCAGCGTGGGTCAGGTGGCGCGACGCCCGAGCCTGAGCGCGGTCGCGTCGGAGGTGGGCAGGACGCGGCACCACCCGGCTGCGGCGGCCCTGACGTGCGCGAGCGCGTCTAGGCTCGGGGCCGATGGCTGATCCGACGAGCGACGTCCCGACCCCCCGGCGGCTCCACCGCGCCCGGCGGGCCGTGGGCCGAGCCGCGCGAGCCGCGCGCGCGTGGCGGCCGCGGCACGGGTGGCCCGCGACGATCGCTCTCGTCCTCGCCGCGCTCGTCGCGTCGGTCGTCTTCGGGGTGACCACCGCGTCCGTGCAGGCGGCGCTCGGACCCCACGTCACGCGGTACGACGTCACCACGGACGCGACCGTCACCATCGACTTCGGCCCGCTCGGCACGCTGCAGATCGACTCCCCGCTGCCCGCGACGCTGGGGGTCCGGGCCACGGTGCAGGAGATCCCGGCGAGCGTCACGGAGCTGGGCGAGGCCCGCACGCTGCAGGCGCTCAGCGAGGACCTCAACGCGTACGTGGCCTTCTTCTCCGGTCCCGCCGCGGCCGTGCAGGACGTCGCCTACGCGCTGGTGCGTGACGCCGTCGTGCGCTCGGCGGTCGCCTTCGTGGTGCTGGTCGCTGCCTGGTTCCTGCTGCGGTGGCTGCTGGGGCCCGACCGGCGACGTGAGCTCGTGGACCGCCTCGGCCCGCACGCGCGCGCGTGGCAGGCGGCCGCGCTCGTCGTGGTGGTCGGCGGGACGCTGCTGACCTCGAGCGTCGCACCCGGTGACCGGCCGGCCGCGCCGCAGGCCACGTCCGCCGTGTTCGACGGCACGCCCCTGGCCGGCGCGCGCGTCACGGGGCGTCTCGGCGGCGTCATCGACACCTACGGGGGCTACGCGGTGGACGCGTGGCGCGCGAACGAGGACTTCTACCGCAGCGCCGAGGACTCGCTCGTCGCCGCGTGGGAGGACCGCGCGACCGAGGAGGAGCAGGCCGCGCAGGAGGCGGCGCAGCAGGACGCGGCCGACCGTGCCGCGGCGCTGCACGCGGCACCCGACCAGGACGACGAGGGTGCGGACGAGACGTCGACGGACCGTGGGGACGGCGACCCGGACGCGTCGGCGCAGGACGCCGAGCAGCCCGAGCCCTCCGCGACCGACGACCCGGACGGTGCGGCACCCGCCGCGACCGACGACCCGGACGGTGCGGCACCCTCCGCGACCGACGACCCGGACGGTGCGGCACCCTCCGCGACCGCGAGCCCGTCGCCGACGGCACCGCCGGTGGACCCTGTCGTGCTCGTCGTCGTGTCGGACCTGCACTGCAACGTCGGGATGGCGCCGCTGATCGGGCGGCTCGCTGAGCTCGCGGGGGCCGACGCCGTCCTCGACGCGGGCGACACCACGATGAACGGCACGTCGGTCGAGCAGTACTGCGTCACGTCGTTCGCGCGCGCCGTGCCACCGGGCGTCGAGCTGGTGACGTCGCCGGGCAACCACGACTCGCGCGAGACGACCGCCAACTACGCACGCGCGGGCGCGACCGTCCTCGACGGTGGCGTCGTCGAGGTCGCCGGGGTGCGGATCCTCGGGGACCGGGACCCCAACGAGACGCGTGTCGGTGGCGGCGGGACGGCGTCCGCGGCCGACGAGACGCCGGCGGAGGCGGGCCGCCGGCTCGCCGAGACCGCGTGCGACGACGGCGAGGTGGACCTGCTGCTCGTCCACACCCCGGCCGTGGGCGACGCTGCCCTCGAGGACGGCTGCGTCCCCGCGCAGGTCTCCGGTCACTTCCACCGGCGGATCGGTCCCGAGCAGGTCGGGCTCGGCGTGCGCTACGTCTCGTCGAGCACCGCGGGGGCGACCCTGAACCAGGCCACGGTCGGTCCCCTGAGCGGTGTGGCCGAGCTGACCGTGCTGCGATTCGACCCCGAGTCGCGGCGGATCATGGACTACCAGGTCGTCAGCGTCGCGCCGGACACGAGCGTGACCGTCGGGGAGCGCCTGCTGTGGCCGGCGATCGTCGAGCCGCGGGACGAGGACGTGCCGGGGTTCGGCCCGGAGGACGGCGGCACCGCCCCCGGGGAGGACGCGGCGCCCGAGGGGTGAGCATCCGCAGGTGCGCGGATGAAGTCGGTGCCGTGGGGTTGCGCTCCCGCGGATCGGGTGGTCGCCTGGATCGGTGCGTCGGGCACGGCTCATCGCGGAGCCGTGCGGGACGCGCGCGGGGGGGAGCACGCGTGCGGCGGATGTCGGTCCTGTCGGTCGTGGGGGTCGTGGCAGGTGTGGTGCTCGCGGGCGCCGCGCCGGCGTCCGCCGGTCCGGGCGAGGACGTGCTGCGCCCCGGTGAGCAGCTCACGTCCGGTCAGGCCCTGCTGGCCCCGGGTGGTGCGCACGTCCTGGTCCTGCAGCCCGACGGCTCGCTCGGGATGTACGCGCTCGACGACGTCGTGCGGTGGTCCTCCGGTCGCGGTGTGGCGGGCGCGACGCTGACCACCGACGCGGGTGGTGACGTGCGGCTCGTCGCACCCGACGGCAGCGTCCTGTGGACCACCGCGACCGGGGGGTCGGGCGGGACGCTGCGGATGCGCGACGACGGCGACCTGGTCGTGGAGCTCCCGGACGGCACCACGGTGTGGAGCAGCGGGACGACGGTGGTGCCCTCGACCCTGGTCGGGCCGGGCCGTCTCGGGCCCGACGACATGCTGGCGTCGCCGGACGGTCGCCACACGCTGTTCGTGGACCCGGTCGCGGGCCTGCAGCTGCACGGCCCGGACGGCACCGTGCGCTGGACGCCGCCGGACGCCGCGGCGGCGACGGCCGCGCGGCCGGCGGCGGGGAGCCCTGCGGCGCACCCGGCGACCGCGCTCGAGCTGCGCGCGGACGGGAACCTCGTGGCCCTCGACGCGGACGGCGACGTCGTGTGGCGCAGCCGCACCGCAGGGACCGCGCTGGCGTCCCTCGTGCTGCAGGACGACGGCAACCTCGTCCTGCTCGGACCCACGGGTGAGCCCGTGTGGACCTCGGGCACCGCGATCGGTCCGCCGGTGCTGGAGCCGGGCGCCGAGCTCGCGGCGGGCGCCACCCTGGGTTCGCCCTCGGGGCACCTCGGCCTGCGGGTCGTGGACGGCGCGCTCGTCGCCAGCTGGGACGGTGAGCCGTTCTGGTCGTCGCCCACGGACACCGCGGTGGGCGTGCGCCTGCAGGAGGACGGCGACCTCGTGCTGCTCGACGCCGCGGGGACCCCGTTCTGGCGGACCGGCACCGGTGGGCACCCCGGCGCGCGACTGACCGTCGAGGAGGCGGCGGTTCTCCTCATGACGCCCGAGGGCGAGGTGCTGTGGAAGGCCGAGGTGCCCGCCTCGCTGGTCCCGAGGGAGGTGCCGGCGTCGCCGGTCCCGACGGGCGCGCAGCCCACCGACTGCGCGCTGGTCGACGGGCCGGTGGTGGCGGGGGACGTCGTGCGCACGGCCAGCGGCATCAGCGTGCACCCGTGCCTCGCCGACGCGCTCGACGCGCTGGTCGTCGCGGCGGCTGCCGACGGCGTCGAGCTGGGGGGCGGCGGATGGCGCAGCCCGGAGCAGCAGATCGCGCTGCGGCGCGCGCACTGCGGCCCGAGCGACGCCGACGTGTACGACAAGCCGGCGTCGGCGTGCTCGCCGAGCACGGCACGGCCGGGCAGCTCGCGGCACGAGCGCGGGCTCGCCGTCGACTTCACCACGGCCGGCCGGTCCCTGACGCGGGGGTCCGCGGCGTACGCCTGGCTCGTGGAGCACGCGGACGCGTACGGGCTGGAGAACCTGCCGGGTGAGCCGTGGCACTGGAGCGTCGACGGATCCTGAGCCCTCTACGCTGGGCGTCGTGTCGCAGAGCGCTGCCCCCTTGTCCGCGGTGAGCCAGGACTACCTCAAGGTCATCTGGGGCGCGCAGGAGTGGTCCGACGTGCAGGTCACGACCAAGCTGCTCGCCGGCCGCCTGGGGGTGGGCGCGTCCACGGTGTCGGAGACGGTCAAGCGCCTCGCCGACGCCGGGCTGGTGTCGCACCGCCCCTACGGCGCGGTGGAGCTCACCGCCGCGGGCCGTGCGCACGCGGTCGCGATGGTCCGGCGGCACCGACTCATCGAGACCTACCTCGTGCAGATGCTCGGCTACGGCTGGGACGAGGTGCACGACGAGGCCGAGGTCCTCGAGCACGCCGTGAGCGACCGGTTCGTCGAGCGGGTCGCCGACCTCCTGGGCCACCCGGACCGCGACCCGCACGGGGACCCGATCCCGGCCGCCGACGGGACGGTGCACCTGCCCGACGCGCGCGTCATGTGGGAGGTCGAGACGGGTCGGTACCGCGTCGCACGGATCTCCGACGCGGACCCCGAGCTGCTGCGCTACCTCGAGGGCGTCGGCCTGGTGCTCGATGCGGCGGTGACGCTCGAGGAGCGACGTGCGGTCACCGGGGTCGTGAGCGTGCACGTGGCGGGACGGCCCGACCGGGTCGAGCTCGGTGAGGTCGCCGCGGGTGCGATCTGGCTCGCTGCGCCCTGACGCGCCGCGCCCTGGGGCTGCGCGGCGCCGGCGCGCGGCGAAGATCGTGCGGGTGATCTCGCGCCCGAGCTGGGTGCCCGCCGACCGCAGGAAGGCGTCCAGCGGGGCGCTGACCGTGCCGGCGGGGGTCGAGCGGGTGCGAGCCGTGGCGCGCTGCGACCGCTGCCGGCGTGCTGCACCCGGCTGCCCAGCTGCGCCAGGACGTCGGCGGGCACGTCCTGCGGGCTCTGGGTGACGAACACGATGCCCACGCCCTTGGAGCGGATGAGCCGCACCGTGCGCACCACCTCGGCCAGGAAGTCCTTGGACGCGTCCGCGAAGAGCGGATGGGCCTCGTCGAAGAAGACCACGAGCCGCGGCTGCTCGAGGTCCCCGACCTCGGGGAGCGAACAGCTCGGCGAGCAGCCACATGAGGAACGTGGAGAACAGCGCGGGCCGACGTCGAACGCCGGTTCGCCGAAGAACGCGTCGGCGCCCTGCGCCTCGAGCTCGGCGAGGTGGGCGTCACCGGGTGCGCCCTGCGGGCTGTCCGACATGGGTCGATCCTCGCGACCGGACGCCTGCGGACGTGGGGGAGCCCCTGCGTCGGTACGATTCACCGGTGAGCGACCAGTCCCCGAACCCGGCCCCCGACGACGTCCCGTTCCGCTACACCGCCGCCCTCGCGCAGGAGATCGAGCTGCGCTGGCAGGACGAGTGGGACAAGCGCGGCACGTTCTTCACGCCCAACCCGGTCGGACCGCTCACTGACGGGCAGGGACGCCACGCCGACCCGTCCGCGCGCCCGTTCTTCGTCATGGACATGTTCCCGTACCCCTCGGGTGCCGGGCTGCACGTCGGGCACCCGCTGGGCTACATCGCGACGGACGTCGTGGGCCGGTTCCGGCGCATGTGCGGCGACAACGTCCTGCACGCGCTCGCGTTCGACGCGTTCGGCCTGCCGGCCGAGCAGTTCGCCGTGCAGACCGGGCAGCACCCGCGGGTGACGACCGAGGCGAACATCGCGATCATGCAGCGCCAGCTGCGGCGCCTGGGCCTCGCGCACGACCCGCGCCGGTCCTTCGCGACCATCGACCCGGACTACGTCCGGTGGACCCAGTGGATCTTCCTGCAGATCTTCGAGTCCTGGTACGACGAGGACGCGGTGCGTCCCGACGGCGGGACCGGCCGCGCGCGGCCCGTGTCCGAGCTGGTCGAGGAGTACGCCGCCGGCACCCGCCCGCTGCCGACCGACGTCGACGGCGTCCCCGAGGGCGCGACGTGGGCGGACCTGGACGAGGCCGCGCGCCGGCGCGTCGTCGACACGCGCCGCCTGGCCTACCTGTCGCAGACGCCGGTCAACTGGGCCCCGGGCCTGGGGACGGTGCTGGCGAACGAGGAGGTCACGTCGGACGGGCGTTCCGAGCGCGGCAACATGCCGGTGTTCCAGCGCAGCCTGCGGCAGTGGAACATGCGCATCACGGCGTACGCGGACCGCCTCACGGACGACCTCGAGCTCATCGACTGGCCCGAGAAGGTCAAGTCGATGCAGCGGCACTGGATCGGGCGCTCGACGGGCGCCCGGGTGCGGTTCGCCGTGCAGGGCGGCGAGCAGGTCGAGGTCTTCACGACCCGCCCCGACACGCTGTTCGGTGCCACGTTCCTCGTCGTGTCCCCGGAGCACCCGCTGCTCGACGAGGTGCCTGCGCAGTGGCCCGACGGCACGTCGAGCGCCTGGACCGGCGGCCACGCGTCGCCGGCCGACGCCGTGTCCGACTACCGCCGGCAGGCCGCCGCGAAGACCGCCGTGGAGCGGCAGCAGGATGCCGGCCGCAAGACCGGCGTGTTCACGGGCCACCTGGCGGCGAACCCGGTGAACGGCGAGCTGCTGCCCGTCTTCACCGCCGACTACGTCCTCATGGGCTACGGCACGGGCGCGATCATGGCGGTCCCGGGCGGCGACGAGCGCGACTTCCAGTTCGCCGAGGCGTTCGGGTTGCCGGTCGTGTACACGGTCGACGCACCCGAGGGCACCCCCCCGGGTGCCCGCACGGGCGACGGCGCGGTGATCAACTCCGCGAACGACGAGATCAGCCTGGACGGGCTGGAGGTCGGCGAGGCCAAGGAGCGCATCGTCGCCTGGCTGTCCCGCAAGGGCGTCGGCGAGGGCACCGTGACGTACCGGCTGCGCGACTGGCTGTTCAGCCGGCAGCGCTACTGGGGCGAGCCGTTCCCGATCGTCTACGACGAGCACGACACGCCGATCGCACTGCCGTTGTCCGCCCTGCCGGTCGAGCTGCCCGAGGTCCCGGACTTCTCTCCGCGCACCTACGCGCCGGACGACGCGGAGTCGGAGCCGGAGCCCCCGCTGGGCCGCAACACCGACTGGCTGTACGTCGAGCTCGACCTCGGCGACGGGCCCAAGCGCTACCGCCGGGACGCCAACACGATGCCCAACTGGGCCGGCTCGTGCTGGTACTACCTGCGGTACCTGGACCCGCACTCGGACGACGTGCTCGTCGACCCCGCGCTCGAGGAGTACTGGATGGGCCCGGGCCACGGCGCCCAGCCCGCCGGCTCCACCGGCGGCGTCGACCTGTACGTGGGCGGCGTCGAGCACGCCGTGCTGCACCTGCTCTACGCCCGGTTCTGGCACAAGGTCCTGCACGACCTGGGGCACGTCCGCAGCTCGGAGCCGTTCCACAAGCTGTTCAACCAGGGCTACATCCAGGCCTACGCGTACACCGACGAGCGCGGCGTGTACGTGCCGGCCGCCGAGGTCGTCGAGGACGAGACGTCGCCGACGGGCTTCCGGTGGGACGGCCGGCCCGTCAACCGGGAGTACGGCAAGATCGGCAAGTCGCTGAAGAACGCGGTGTCGCCGGACGAGATGTACGAGGCCTACGGCGCCGACACGCTGCGCGTCTACGAGATGTCGATGGGCCCGCTGGACCTGTCGCGCCCGTGGGAGACGCGTGCGGTCGTGGGGGCCCAGCGGTTCCTGCAGCGCCTGTGGCGCAACGTCGTCGACGAGACCACCGGTGAGGTCGTCGTGTCCGACGAGGACCCGTCGGTCGAGACGCTGCGCCTCCTGCACCGCACGATCGCCGACGTGCGCGCGGACATGACCGGCATGCGGATCAACACCGCGATCGCCAAGCTCATCGTCCTCAACAACCACCTGACGACGCTCGAGCGCAGCCCACGGTCGGTCGTCGAGGCGCTCGTCGTCATGACCGCGCCCGTCGCGCCGCACATCACCGAGGAGCTGTGGGCCCGGCTCGGCCACGACGAGTCGGTCGTGCACGCCACGTTCCCGCAGGCGGACCCCCGGTACCTGGTCGAGGACACCGTGACCTGCGTGTTCCAGGTGCAGGGCAAGGTGCGCGGCCGTGGCGAGGTGGCACCGTCCGTCGGCGATGACGAGCTGCGTGCGCTCGCCCTCGCGGACCCCGGCGTGCAGCGTGCGCTCGCGGGGCGTGACGTGCGCACCGTCGTCGTGCGTGCACCGCGGCTCGTGAACGTGGTGCCCGCCTGACCCCGGGCTCGACGCCGCCCCCGCCGAGGGTCGCGGTCGTCACGGACTCGACGGCGGCGCTGCCCCCCGGGCTGGCGCACGCCGTCGGGCTCCAGGTCGTGCCCCTGGACGTCACCATCGACGGTGCGCGGTACGTCGAGGGCGTCGACGTGACCCCCGAGCAGCTGCTGCACGCGCTCGAGCGCGGTGCGAAGGTCACGACGTCGCAGCCGCCGCCCTCGGCGTTCGCCGCGGCCTACGAGCGGGCCGCCGCCGCGGGTGCCCACGAGATCGTGTCGGTGCACCTGTCGGGCGAGATGTCCGGCACCGTGCGGTCGGCCCGCACGGCAGCCACGGTCAGCCCGGTCCCGGTCCGGGTCGTCGACTCGCGGACCGCGGCCCTCGGCCTGGGCTTCGCGGCCCTCGCCGCGGCGGACCGCGCGCGCACGCCCGTCGACGGCGCGCACGACGTACCGCCCGAGCCCGAGGACGGGCTCGGAGGTGCGGTCCGGCGCTGGATGGCACGCACGGTCCACCGGGGCGGTCCGGTGACCGTGTGGCCCGACGCCACCGAGGTCGCGCAGGTCGCCGCCGCCGCCGCGGCGAGCAGCCGCGTCTGGTTCCTGGTGGACTCGCTCGAGCACCTGCGCCGTGGCGGGCGGCTGGGCACCGCCGCGGCCGCGCTCGGTACCGTCCTGGGGCTGCGCCCGATCCTGTCGGTCCAGGACGGCCGGCTCGCCGTGTGCGAGAAGGTCCGGACCCGCAGGGCGGCGCGCGACCGGCTCGAGCAGCTCGCGGTCGCGGAGCTCGCGGGGCGCCCGGCGGCGCGCATCGCGGTGCATCACGTCGGCCCGTCCGACGCCGCCGACGAGGTGGCCGCCCACCTGGCGTCGGCCGTCGGCATCCCGACGGCCGACGTCCTCGTCGCGGACGCCGGCGCCGTGCTGGCCGCGCACGTCGGACCGGGGCTGCTCGCGGTCGTCGTCGCCGACGCCTGAGGGCGACGGCACCGGACGGACCGGGCTCGCGACGGGTCCGCGGGGCGAGGTGCGCCGGCATCGCGCGCGTCGATCACCGGTGAGCCGACCACAGCCCCGCCGCACCCGTGCGTCGTCCACCGGCGGGCACCGTCGGCCGCCCCCGGACGGCGCGCCCTTCTAGCGTGCCGTCGGTGCCCCTCGATCGCCCCAGCGTCCCGCCGGACGTCGCCCGCCGACTGGCAGTGGTCGCCGCGCACCGGGTCCGCGTCGCCGCTGCACCGCGCGCGCACGCCGGCTGGACGCCGCGCCCGCCCGCCTGGTCGCCCGCCGGCGACGACCAGCCCGTGGCGGACGGCGGTCCGGTGGCGGACGGCGGTCCGGTGGCGGACGGCGGTCCGGCGACGGACGACGGTCCGGTGGCGGACGAGGGGCCCGGGGAGGCCGCGCCGCTGTCCGGCCCGTCGGCCGACGGCGCGTCGCGGGCACGGGACGCGTCCCCGTGGCACCCGAGCGTCACCTCCGCCCTCGCCGCGGCTGCGGCGTCATCGCCCACGGCCCGGGTGACCCGCGTCCGTTGGGTACCCGGGTGGCGCACGGCGGGTGCGGCCGTCCTGGTCCTGGCGCTGGTGGCCGGCGGGATCGTGCTGCGCGCCGCGTCCGCCCCGCGCGGTGAACCGGTCGCCGTGCCGGTGCCTGCGGTCACCCGATCCGGGACCGGTGCCGACACCGGAGCGGGGGGACCCCCCGACGCACCCGACCAGGTGGTGGTCCACGTCGTCGGTGCCGTCGCGCGTCCCGGCATCGTGCGTCTCCCGCTCGGCGCGCGGGTCTCCGACGCGATCGACGCGGTCGGCGGCGGCACGCCCGACGCGGGCCTGGCGGCCGTGAACCTGGCGCGCGTCCTGACGGACGGGGAGCAGCTGGTCGTCCCCCTGCTCGGGGCGCCGGTGCCGGTGCCGTCGGCCGCGCTCGCGGACGGTCTCGTCGACCTCAACACCGCGGACGCCGCGGCCCTCGAGGAGCTGCCGGGGGTGGGTCCGGTGCTGGCGGGTCGCATCGTGCAGCGGCGCACCGAGCGACCCTTCACGAGCGTCGACGAGCTGGACGAGGTGTCCGGGATCGGGCCCGCGCTGCTCGCCGACCTGCTGCCACGGGTACGGGTGTGAGCGGCGGCCCCGGTGCGACGTCGGCAGCGGCCGACCTGCGTCTCGTGCCGCCGGCGGTGGCCGCGTGGTGCGCGGCGCTGGTCGTCGTGCACGCACCGCACGTCCTCGCGTGGCTCGCCCCGGTCGCTGGTGCGCTGCTCACGTCGGGTGCCGTCGTCGTCATGGTCGCGGGGGTCCGGCACGTCCGGGACCGCGCCGGGGAACCCGGCCGATCCGGTGCGCTCCCCGGGCCGCGCGCCGGCGCGCGGCAGCGCGCGCTGCCGGCCGTCGTGCTCGGCACCGCGACCGCCCTGGTGGTGCTGGTCAGCGGGGCCGCGGCCCAGCAGGTCCGCGCACCGGACGTCCTGCTGGCGGCCGCCGACGACGGTGGCACCGTCGAGGTGGTCGGACGGGTGACGGTCGCGCCCCGGCAGGTGGGTTCGGACGCGGGCCCCCGGGTCGTGCTCACGGTGACGACCTCCGCGGTCCGCGTCGACGGCACGTGGCGCCGCGCGCGGGCACCCGTGGAGGTCGCGGCCCCGGCCGGGGCGGTCCTCGACGCGGTGGTCCACGTGCGCGGCGTCGCGACCCGCACGATGCGCGCCGGCCGTGCCGCCGTGCGCGTCCAGGCGCGGGAGGCACCCGTCGTCACCGTGCCACCGCGTGCCGCGCACACGTGGGCCGCACGGGTGCGCCTCGGTGCTCGCGACGTCGCCCGCCCCCTGCCACCGGACGTCCGGGGGCTGCTCCCGGCGGTCACGGTCGGGGACACCGACGGTGTTCCCGACGACCTCGTCCTGGCGATGCGCGCCGCGGGCCTGGCCCACGTCATGGCGGTGTCCGGGGCGCACTTCGCGATCCTGGGGACGCTGGTGCTCGCCGCGGCGGCGGCCGTCGGTGCCCCGGCGTCGGTGCGCGTCGCGGCGGCCGCGGCCGCCGGTGCGGCACTGCTCCTGGTCGTGGGGCCGGAGCCGAGCGTCGTGCGTGCGGCCGTCATGGGCGGCGTCGGGTTGGTGGGGCTGCTCGCCGGCCGACGTGCCACCGGTCCGGCAGCGCTGTCCGCCGCCGTCGTCGCGCTGCTCGTCGCCGACCCGTGGCTCGCTGTCGACGTCGGCTTCTGCCTGTCGGTCGCGGCGACCGCAGGCCTCGTCGTGCTCGGTGGCCCCCTCGTGGAGCGCTGGTCCGCCCGGTGCGGCCGCGACGCCGCAGCGATGCTGGCGGCACCCGTCGCGGCCCAGCTCGGCTGCCTGCCGGTGACCCTCGCGCTGTGGCCGACGCTCGGCCCGTGGTCCGTCGTCGCGAACGTCGCCGTCGTCCCGGCGGTGGCGCCGGCGACCGTCCTGGGTCTGCTCGCCGCGCTCCTCGCGTCACCGTGCCCGGTGCTGGCCGACCTGGTGGCGGCGGGTGCGGGCGCCTGCTGCTGGTGGATCGCCGCCGTGGCGCGCTGGGCCGCCGGCCTGCCGGGCGCCGCGCTGGCCTGGTGGCCGGGCGTCGGGGGAGCCGTGACGGCCACGCTCGTCGCGCTGGCCGCGGCCGCCCTGGCGCTGGGTCGTCCGCGCCGGACCTGACGTCGGGGTGCCCGACGCAGGCACCCGGGTCGGAGGTGTCGGCGGCGCATGGCAGGCTGGGACCGTGGCCGCCCGCACCCCCGCACGCTCGTCCCGCTCCGGCGGATCCGCCCGTGGCCGCGCGGGCGGCGCGCCGGCCGGCATCCCCTGGACCCAGGCCGAGCCGGCTCCGGTCGTCCTGGTCAGCGGTGCCGAGCAGCTGCTGGCCGAGCGTGCGTGCGACCGCATCGTCGAGCTGGCGCGCGCGAACGACCCCGACGTCGAGGTCACGCGCGTGGACGCCGCCACGTACGCGACGGGCGACCTGACCGTCCTGACGAGCCCGTCGCTGTTCGCCGAGGCCAAGGTCGTGCTCGTCGAGGGCGTGGAGCGTGCCGGCGACGCGCTGCTCCTCGACGCGGAGGCCTACCTCGCGGCGCCCGTGCCGGACGTGGTGGTCGTGCTGCGGCACGCCGGCGGGCAGCGCGGCAAGCGCCTGCTGGACGCCGCGAAGCGTGAGCAGGTGCCGACGGTCGGTTGCGAGCCGGTGCGGAGCGACGCCGACAAGAGCGCCTTCGTCTCCGAGGAGCTCCGGCGCGCGGGTCGCCGCGCGGACGCCCGGGGTGTGCGCGCGTTGGTCGACGCCGTGGGCTCCGACCTGCGGGAGCTCGCCGCCGCGTGCGCGCAGCTCGTCGCGGACACCAGCGGCCTGATCGGTGAGGAGGCCGTGCAGCAGTACCACGGCGGGCGGGTGGAGGCCACGGGGTTCCAGGTCGCCGACGCCGCCGTCGCGGGGGACGCGGGCCGCGCCGTCGCGCTGCTGCGCCACGCCCTGGCGACCGGCCTGGACCCCGTGCCCGTCGTCGCGGCCGTCGCGGCCCGGCTCCGCACCCTGGCAAAGGTGGGCGCGGTCCGTGGGCGCGGCGCGGCCGCCGCCCGCGAGCTCGGCATGGCGCCGTGGCAGGTGGACCGGGCGACGCAGGACCTGCGCCGCTGGACCCCCGAGGGGCTCGCCGTCGCCATCGCCGCGGTCGCGCAGGCGGACGCCGAGGTCAAGGGCGAGGGGCGTGACCCGCGGTTCGCCGTGGAGCGTGCGGTGCTGCGCGTCGCCGCGGCCGTCGACCGCTGACACCCACGCCGCGCGCTCCCGGGTGCAGGTCAGGCGCCGATGAGCGCCGGTCGGCCCAGGGCGTAGCCCTGGAGCAGGTCGAAGCGCAGGTCGATGCAGTGCGCCCGCAGCTGCTCGTCCGCCACGCGCTCGGCGACCAGGCGCGCACCGCCGGTACGCGCCTCGCGCAGGCCGGCCTCGCCGAGGTGCTCGAGGTCGCGGCAGTCGACCTTGACGAAGTCGGCGTGACGGAGCATCGCGCACTGCGCGGGCGACGCCGTCCAGTCGTCGAGAGCCACGCGGTAGCCGTGGGCCCGCAGCCGGGCGAGACCGGCCAGCGTCGCGGCGTCGGCGGGCACGGACTCGACGACCTCCAGCACCAGGCGGTGGTCGGCCGGGGGCAGCGGGCGTTCGCCGACCAGGAAGGCCCGGGTGACGTTGACGAACACGAGACCGGTGCCGCACGGCGCGTGGTGCCCGTACAGCGTGTGCAGCACGGCGGCGGACGCCGCGTCCTGACGCGCCGGGGGCCAGCGGTCCACGCCTGCGGCGAGGCCGACGCGCGAGCGGTACAGGTACTCGTGCCCCAGCACACGGCCGTCGGGGCAGCTGATGGGCTGGCGCGCGACCGGCGCGTGCGGCGCCTCGACTCCGTGGTGGGTCACACCGTGGGAGAGCGCAGTACCGAAGGTTCATGACGCGGGTCGCGTCGGACTCACCCGTTCGGCCGCAGCGGGTGATCGCTGCGCCGGTCGGCAGGGGTGCCGGCGGGCCGGATGCTCAGTTGCCGACGAGGCGCGCGCCGGCGCGGTCGAGGACGCCCGCGCGCTCGATCAGGTTGCCCTGGAAGAGCGTGAAGCCCAGGTCCCGCGCGTGCCGCAGCACGTCGGGCGACTCGACGTACTCGGCGACGAGCATCGCGCCGAACGACCGCGCGACCCGGACGACCGGGTGCCCCTCGACGTCGAGGTCACGCACGTCGACCTTGACGAAGTCCACGTACGGCAGGAGTCGACGCTGCTCGGGACGGTCCGCGAACGCCGGCAGGGCGATCCGGAACCCCTCCTCCCGCAGCCGGCGCAGGCCGGCCAGGGCAGCCGCGTCGACGTCGGCGTTGGTGCTGACCTCGACGACGAGGCGGTCGGGCCGTGCGGGGATCGGCAGCTCGCCGAGCAGGTGCGCGCGCGGGCACCGGACGAACAGCAGGCGCCCGTGCGCGACGTGCTCGAGGTCCGCGCGTCCGAAGGTGGCCCGCAGCACGTGGTCGGTGGCGCGCTCGTGGTCGGCGCGGCCCCAGGTCCGCGCGACCTCGGGGTGGTGCCCCGGTGCGCGGTAGGAGAACTGGTAGGCGAACGGCCGACCGTGCGCCGAGTAGATGCCCTGGCGGGCCACGAGGACCGGTTCGTGCGCCACGTGCTGCTCCCAGGCACGCCGCAGCGCGCGCGGGATCGCCGCGTCGACCGCCGCGCCGAGCTGCGCGAGCGTCGAATCCGGGTCGTCGGATGTCATGGCGTCTATGACACCACAAGTCCGGACATGTGATCATCTGGTCGCAGGGTGGAATCCGGACGTACCCGTTCGGGTGCCGGGGTGTTCGCACGGATCGGGTGGATGTGTCACCCTGTCGGCGACGTGTCCCGACCCTGGCGGGCCGTCGACGTGACGTCCCCAGGGAGCACGGAGCCCCTTGACAGGAGAACGCCATGAAGCCCCTCACCAGTGCGATCGCCGCCCTCGCCATCGTCGGCTCGCTCGTCGTCGGCGCCCCCGCGGTCACCGCCTCCGTCTCGCTCAGCGGCGGGGCAAGCGGTTGCTGCAAGGACTTCGTCTGAGCGAGGTACCGATGGGTGCGGCGCGCGACGTCCGTCGGGCGCCGCACCCGTCCGGTACCAGGTCATGTCGGGAGTCTTCCGGCGGCACGCCGCGCGTACGACGTGCCGTGCGCGACAGGGGGATGGTATTCACGGACGTCATACGTACAATGACTTCTCATGACGACTATCGGTGACCGTGTGCGCGAGGCGCGGTTGGCTGCTGGGCTCTCCCAGACGGCCCTGGCGGGCAGCGCCTTCTCGCCCAGCTACATCTCTCTCATCGAGGCGGGGCACCGCGAACCCACGGACGCGGCCCTCGGCGTGCTGGCCGAACGGCTGGGCACCACCCTCGAGTTCCTCAAGCACGGCGAGGACGGGCCGAACGAGGCCCGCACCCGGCTGGAGCTCGACTACGCGCGACTGGACCTTGCCAGCGGCGACGCGGCCGGGGCCGCGCACCGCATCGCGGGGCTCGACCTGACGGTCGTCACGCCGGTGCTCCGGGTGGAGGCGCTCACGACCCTGGCGCGTGCCCACGAGCTCCTGGGGGAGCTCGAGACGGCGATCACCCTGCTCGAGCCGTTGCTCGCCGAGACGCAGCAGCGTCCCGACCACCTCCGCGCCGCGGTCCTCACCACGGCCCTCGTCGGGTGCTACCTCGAGGCCGGTGACCTGCACCGTGCCGTGGAGGTCGGTGAGCGCACGCTGGCGGACCTCGACAGCGCCGACCTCGTCGGGACGGACGAGCACCTGCGCCTGGCCTCGACGGTGCTGTGGGCCTACGTCGAGCGCGGCGACCTGCTCTACGCGACGCACCGGGCCGCCGAGCTGGTCCGCCTGGCGGAGTCGCTGGGCACGCCGCGCGGTCGCGGGAGCGTGTACTGGAACGCCGCGCTCGTGGCCGAGCAGCGCCGCGACTACGAGCTCGCGCAGCGGTACACGGAGCGCGCCCTCGCGCTGCTCTCCGAGGGCGAGCCGGACCGCGACCTGCCGCGGCTGCGGCTGAACTACGCGTGGCTCCTGCTGCGGTCCGAGCCGGCGGACCCCCGCGCGGCCCTGGCGCAGATCGACAAGGCGGAGCCGGGCCTGCAGGCCGTCGGGTCGTCGCTCGACGTCGCGCGCCTGCAGGTCGAGCGCTCCCGCGCGCACCTCATGCTCGGTGACGAGGCGGCGGCCGAGGCCGATGCCCGGGCGGCGCTGGCCGGTCTGGGGGATGCGCCGCGGCTCGAGACGGCGACGGCGCAGATCGCTCTGGGTGACGTGCTGGACGCGCGCGGCGACCACGAGGGGGCGGCGAAGGCGTTCCAGTGGGGCGCCGACATGCTGGGCATGATGGCGGCGACCCGGCACTCGGCCGGCGTGTGGCGCGACCTGGGGGACCGGTACCTGCGACGTGGTGACGTCGAGGCGGCGGCCCGGGCGTTCGACCGGGCGCTGCGCGAGGCTGGCTTCCAGCCGTCGGTGCCGACGGGTGCGCCGCGCGAGACGTGGTCGCTCGGCGGCTGACCGCCGTCGGACGACAGCGGAAGGGCGGCACCCCTCGGGGTGCCGCCCTTCCGCTGTTCGTACGGGACCTCGCGGTCCCTGCGCAGGTGGAAGCTGCGCGACCGGCCTCAGAGGCCGTTGACGGCCTTCGACAGCGCCGACTTGCGGTTGGCGGCCTGGTTGGCGTGGATCACGCCCTTGGACACCGCCTTGTCGAGCTTGCGGGCTGCGACGACGAGCGCAGTGCTCGCCGCCTCCTTGTCGCCACCGGCGACGGCCTCGCGGACGCGCCGCACGTACGTCTTCAGCTCCGACTTGACTGCCTTGTTGCGCAGCCGGGCCTTCTCGTTCGTGCCGATGCGCTTGATCTGGGACTTGATGTTCGCCACGTGTGAACTCTCTTGGCTAGGTCGCCGAAGCGATCTGACAGGTCGTAGAGGGCATGCGCAGCGCCGGGACTGGGGCGTGGGGACACCCTCGGGAAAGGCCTGCGCCCGCGCCCGCCGACCCGGACGGGCACGCGGTTCGACATCTTACCAGCCGTGGAGGCGACCGGCCGCACGCACCACCGCGGCGTACCGGTGGGGGTCCAGCGCCGCCCCCTCGCGGCGGACGTCCGCCGCAGGCAGCCGCAGGACGCGGTCGAGGCGCACCTCGCTCGGTCGTCCCTGCCGGTCCCACCCGCCCGTGCCGACGTCGAGCCAGACGCGTCCGTGCCTCGTCTCGTCGGCGGCGTCGCGGTCGTGGTCCTTGCTCGTGAGCATCAGCGCCACCACGGTCCCGCGCTCGACCGAGAGCACGAGCACGGGGCGGTCCTTGCCTCGCGCCGGGTCGTCCTCGTACGGGACCCACGTCCAGACGACCTCGCCGGGATCCGGCCTGCCGTCGGGCCTGGGCGCGTACGCGGCGGGGACGGCGTCGGTCGCCCTCGAGGGCGCGCGCGACGCCGGGGGACCGGCTGGTCGGGCCTGCCGCGCTCGCGCCGGCGAGCCCGCGGCCAGGAGCCTGCGGGCCACGTCCCGCAGGGTCGCGCCCCAGCGTCGGTCGGTCACGGTGGTCGAGCGTAGCCCGCCCCGACGGCCCGCCCACGGGCGTGGCCCGGTGCACGCGGCGCGGTCCGGCCGACACGGGTCGCGGCCCTCGCGCCACGTAACGCGACGTTGACACGAGCGGACTACATTCGCGACATGGCGGACCTCTTCGACGACTACCCGGCCGGGACCGCCTGGGACGAGATGATCGGCCCCGGGGGCGAGGTGCGTGCGGCGTACCGGCACGTGCACTCGGCGCTCGCGCAGCTGTCGGCCGATGAGCTCCGCGCCCGGGCCGACACGCTCGCGCGCTCCTACCTCAAGCAGGGCGTCACGTTCGACTTCGCGGGCGAGGAGCGACCGTTCCCCCTGGACGTCGTCCCCCGTGTGATGGCCGGCGACGAGTGGGAGCACGTAGCGCCCGGCGTGTCGCAGCGGGTGCGTGCGCTCGAGGCGTTCCTCGCGGACGTCTACGGGCCGCAGAAGGCGATCGCCGACGGCGTCGTGCCGCGGTCGGTCGTGGTGTCGTCCACGCACTTCCACCGCGCTGCCCGCGGGATCGAGCCCCCCAACGGCGTGCGGGTGCACGTCTCCGGCATCGACCTGGTCCGCGACTCCCTGGGCGGCTGGCGCGTGCTCGAGGACAACGTGCGCGTGCCGTCGGGCGTCAGCTACGTGCTGTCCAACCGCCGCGCGATGGCCCAGACCTTCCCCGAGCTCTTCGCGGCGCTGCGCATCCGGCCCGTCGTCGACTACTCCCGCCGGCTGCTCGCTGCGCTCACGGCCGCCGCGCCGCACGGCGTCGACGACCCCACCGTGGTGGTCCTGACACCGGGCGTGTTCAACTCCGCGTACTTCGAGCACACGCTCCTGGCCCGCACGATGGGCGTGGAGCTCGTCGAGGGCCGCGACCTGTACGTCTCGGGCGGGCGGGTGTGGATGCGCACGACCCAGGGACGCCGCCGGGTCGACGTCATCTACCGGCGCGTCGACGACGACTACATCGACCCGGTGACCTTCCGCTCGGACTCGTTCCTCGGGTGCCCCGGGCTCATGACGTGCGCGCGGCTCGGCAACGTGACGATCGCGAACGCGATCGGCAACGGCGTGGCCGACGACAAGCTGCTCTACACCTACGTCCCGGACCTCATCCGGTACCACCTGGGTGAGGAGCCGATCCTGCCGAACGTCGACACCTGGCGCCTGGAGGACCCGGGCGCGCTCGAGGAGGTCCTCGACCGGCTGGACGAGCTGGTCGTCAAGCCCGTCGACGGGTCGGGCGGCAAGGGCCTGGTCGTGGGACCGCGGGCGACGCGCGCCGAGCTCGACGTGCTGCGGGGCAGGCTGCGCGAGGACCCCCGCGGCTGGATCGCCCAGCCGGTGGTGCAGCTGTCGACGGTGCCGACGCTCGTCGAGGACGGCCTGCGCCCGCGGCACGTCGACCTGCGCCCGTTCGCCGTCAACGACGGCGACTCGGTCTACGTCCTGCCCGGTGGTCTGACGCGCGTGGCGCTCCCCGAGGGCGAGCTGGTCGTCAACTCCTCCCAGGGCGGCGGGTCGAAGGACACGTGGGTGCTGGGCGGCCGCGTCCCACGCCGCGCGCAGTCGCAGCGTCAGTCGCTGCCGCAGGCCGTGCCCAAGGACGCGTCGGTACCGATCGACTCCCACCCGTCGGACACGCGCCCGCAGGTCATGCAGCAGCAGCAGCAGCGCACGACGGGAGGCACGACGTGCTGAGCCGCATCGCGGAGTCGCTGTTCTGGATCGGCCGGTACGTCGAGCGCGCCGACGACACGGCGCGCCTGCTCGACGTGCACGTGCAGATCCTGCTCGAGGACCCGTGGGCGGAGGAGGACCTCGCCTGCCGGTCGCTGCTGTCCGTCATGGACCGCCCGGCGCCGCCTGCCGAGCTCGACGTGGGACGCGAGCACGTGCTCGACGTCCTCGGCTACGACCGGTTCTCGCCCTCGTCCATCGCCGGGGCGCTCGTCGCCGCGCGGGAGAACGCGCGGCGCGCACGCGAGATCGTCTCGACCGAGCTGTGGGAGTGCCTCAACACGAGCTGGAACCAGCTGCCGTCGCAGATGCGTCCGGCGCGACCGCACGACTACTTCACGTGGGTGCGCGAGCGCGCCGCGATCGTCACGGGGATCGTGGAGTCGACGACGTCGCGCGACGACACGTGGCACTTCATGGTCCTGGGCCGCTCGATCGAGCGTGCCGACATGACCGCGCGGCTGCTGACGACGCGCGCGCTGGCGGGATCCGCGGGGCCGAGCTGGGCCACGCTGCTGCGCTCGTGCGGTGCGCACGAGGCGTTCCTGCGGACCTACCGGGGCAACACGTCGGACGAGCGCGCGGCGGGGTTCCTGCTGCTCGACCGGCTCTTCCCGCGCTCGATCGTCTACTCGCTGAACCAGGCCGAGGCGTCCCTGTCGGCGCTCGAGCCCGTCGTGGACCGCACGACCATCGACGACGCACGGCGGCACATCGGCCTCGTGCGCACGAACTTGGAGTACCGGCCGCTGCTCGAGATCGTCGACGCGCTCCCGCGCGAGATGGAGCTCGTGCAGCGGGCGTGCTCGGCGGCGTCCGACGCGATCCGCGCGCGGTACTTCCCGTCGGGTGCAGAGCTGACGTGGGTCGGGGAGGCGCTGTGAGCAGGCTGAGGATCGTCCACACGTCGATGTTCCGGTACACCGACCCCGTGGTCGCGTCGTACAACGAGGCGCGCATGACCCCGCTGTCCCAGCCCGGTCAGTCGGTCCTGGAGACGCGCCTCGACATCCACCCGCAGACGTGGATGCACGACTACCGGGACTACTGGGGCACGCAGGTCACGGCGTTCGAGGTCCTCGCGCCCCACCAGTCGCTGCTGCTGACCGCGGAGCACCTCGTCGAGGTCGTCGAGCGCCCCGGTCCCTCGTCGTCGGTGGGCTGGGACGTCCTGCACGGTCCCGAGGTGCGCGACCGGCTGTCCGAGCACCTTGCGGACACCACCACCACCGAGGTGCCCGAGGAGGTCGCGGCGATCGCGCGCCGCGCCGCGGCCGACCTCGCGCCGTCGGAGGCCGCCGAGGCGGTGTGCCTCGCGGTGCGGGACGAGCTCGAGTACATCCCTGGCGTGACCACCGTCCACACGCCGGCCGCCGAGGCGTGGACCAAGCGCACCGGTGTCTGCCAGGACATGGCGCACCTCACGCTGGGTGCGCTGCGGTCGGTCGGCATCCCGGCGCGCTACGTGTCCGGCTACCTGCACCCCGACACGTCCGGCGAGATCGGGGCGACGGTCACGGGCGAGTCGCACGCGTGGGTCGAGTGGTGGACGGGGGAGTGGACCGGGTACGACCCGACCAACCGGGTCCGCGCCGGTGAGCAGCACGTCGTGCTCGGGCGCGGGCGGTGCTACGACGACGTGCCGCCCCTGCGCGGCATCTACGCGGGCCTGCAGACGCAGGACCTGGTGGTGAAGGTGAAGATCACCCGCGAGGCGTGAGCCGGGCGGTGAGCGTGAACGACGCCGGGAGCCGCTCGGGCCGGTCCGACAGGCGCCACTCGCCGGTCTCCTGGTCGTACGTCATCAGGCCGGCGAGCGACTCCCACGGCACGCTGTCGTGCTCGTGCAGCCCGGTGATCTCCATGCCGGCACCCAGCACGGCCGTCACGATCTCTCCGAGGCCGTGGTTCCACTCGACCGACAGCGGGGCCGCGACGGGCTCGCCGCCGGTGTAGGTGAACGTGTCGTTCCACTCCAGCGGCTCGGGCTGCTCGAAGTACGACAGCTCCAGGGCGGGCGTCGCCGTGCCGGGACCGCTGATCCAGGACTGCTGCGACCGGTCGGGGTGCTCGGCGCCGACCACCATCCCCAGGGACGCGAGCAGGACGGGGTGCGCGTCGCGGACGAACAGCCGCCCGCCCGGGCGCAGCAGCCCCGCGACGGTCTTCGCCCAGCGGTCGATGCTCGGCAGCCAGCACAGCGCGCCGATGCCGGTGTACACGAGGTCGAACCGCGCCGGCCCCAGCACCTCGACCGCGTCGTACACGTCCGACACGACGTACTCGACGTCGGTCCCGGCGCGGGCTGCCAGGTCCTGCGCGGCCGCGATCGCGTCGCCCGACAGGTCGAGGCCGGTGACCCTGGCCCCGAGCCGCGCGAGGCTCAGGGTGTCGGTGCCGAGGTGGCACTGCAGGTGCACGGCGTCCAGACCGTCGATGTCGCCGAGGAGCGGCAGGTCGAACCGCACGACACCCGACAGCGCCGTCGGGTCGGCGACGAGCTCGTGCGTCCCGTACCCGTTCGCGAGGTGCACCGGCACCCGCGCGTCCCAGTTGGCGCGGTTGATCGCCAGGTAGTCGTCCATGCGGGGACCGTAGTCCCGCTGCGGTCCGCCGCGCGCGAGGATTGCGCGTGCGAGGAGGTCAGGGGGTCAGGCCGCCTCCCAGTGCCGTCCGCAGGGCGGCACGGTCGCCCGTCACCGCGAGGTGCGGGTCGTCGGGCGTCGTGCGCCCCCACAGCAGCAGCGCGAGCGAGGCCGCCGGACCGGCCACCTCGCCGACGGGGGCCGCGGGCGCGTCGTCGTCGGCGTGCACGGTCCACGTCCGGTCCGCGTCCGTCGCGACGAGGCGGACCCGCACGGGCGGTGCCGCGGACCGGCCGAGGCGCACCTGGCGCGGGTGCATCACGTGCACGACCTCGTCGACCGTGTCGGCCCACAGCGCGGCGGGGACGTCCATCGGCAGCCCTCCGGCCGTCCGCAGGTCCCACAGGTGGACGAGCGTCTCGTGCACCTGGCGCCGGTGCCAGAACCGCACGACGCCGCTGTCGTCGAGCGTCCACGCGGGCGAGTCCGGATCGAGCGTCTCGAGGGCGGCGCGCAGCTCGGCGGCCTGCGTGGCGTAGAGCTCGTGGAGGACGAACGGCCCGCGTCCCAGCGGGGTCTCCTGCCGGCGTCGTGCCTGGCCGGCCGCCCAGTGGTGGATGCGGGCGAGGTGCACGACGAGGTTGCGCACGCGCCAGCGGCCGCACCACGGGACGCGCACCGTCGGGTCGACCTCGTCGACCGACACGAGGAAGGCGTCCTGCAGCGCGGCGAGGGCCCGCAGATCCGGGGCCTGGAGATCGACGGCCGGCGATGCGCCGCCCACGTCGTGCGTCATGGGACCATGGTGGGGTCCGCCACCGACACCCGACAGGGTGGCGTCGGCCTCCGGGCGTCGGCTTCCTGCCGACGGCGCCGGACGCCCGCGGGTGCCGCGGTGCCCAGCGCCACCGTCGCCCGACCGTCGACCCACCCGTCCAGAAGCCGGAGAACGCCGAGTTGCCGATCCCGTCCGCCACCGCCGCCGAGGCCATCCGCCCCTCGGCGACCGCTCCCGAGCTGCTGCGCAACTTCTGCATCATCGCGCACATCGACCACGGCAAGTCGACGCTGGCCGACCGGATGCTGCAGCTGACGGGCGTCGTGGACGCGCGCGCCATGCGTGCGCAGTACCTCGACCGCATGGACATCGAGCGCGAGCGCGGCATCACGATCAAGTCGCAGGCCGTCCGCATGCCGTGGGGCGTCGCGGACGCCTCAGGCACCGTGCAGCCGTACGCGCTGAACATGATCGACACGCCCGGCCACGTGGACTTCACCTACGAGGTGTCGCGCTCGCTCGCCGCGTGCGAGGGGGCCGTGCTGCTCGTCGACGCCGCGCAGGGCATCGAGGCGCAGACGCTCGCGAACCTGTACCTCGCGATGGAGAACGACCTCCAGATCATCCCGGTGCTCAACAAGATCGACCTGCCCGCCGCGCAGCCGGACAAGTACGCCGAGGAGCTCGCCAACCTCGTGGGCGGGGACCCCGCCGACGTGCTGCGGGTCTCGGGCAAGACCGGCGTGGGCGTCGAGCCGCTCCTCGACCGGATCGTCGAGCTCGTGCCGCCGCCCGTCGGCGACGCGGACGCGCCGGCCCGCGCCATGATCTTCGACTCGGTGTACGACACCTACCGCGGTGTCGTCACCTACGTGCGCGTCATCGACGGCCGCCTCGACCCGCGCGAGAAGATCGTCATGATGTCGACCCGTGCGACGCACGAGCTGCTCGAGATCGGCGTCACGTCGCCCGAGCCCGTGCCGACCAAGGGCCTCGGCGTCGGCGAGGTCGGGTACCTCATCACCGGGGTGAAGGACGTGCGTCAGTCGAAGGTCGGCGACACGGTCACCAACTACGCCAAGCCCGCGTCCGAGGCGCTGGGCGGGTACTCCGAGCCGAAGCCCATGGTCTTCTCAGGGCTGTACCCCATCGACGGCTCGGACTACCCGGTGCTGCGCGAGGCCCTCGACAAGCTCAAGCTCAACGACGCGGCCCTGAACTACGAGCCCGAGACCTCGGTGGCGCTGGGCTTCGGCTTCCGCGTCGGGTTCCTGGGCCTGCTGCACCTCGAGATCGTGCGTGAGCGCCTCGAGCGCGAGTTCGACCTCGACCTCATCTCGACGGCGCCGAACGTCATCTACGACGTCACGCTCGAGGACCACACCGAGATCGTCGTCACGAACCCCAGCGAGTACCCGGCGGGCAAGATCCGCGAGGTGCGCGAGCCGATGGTCAGGGCCACCATCCTCACGCCGAGCGAGTTCGTCGGGACGATCATGGAGCTGTGCCAGGGCCGGCGCGGCGAGCTGCAGGGCATGGACTACCTGTCCGAGGAGCGCGTCGAGATGCGCTACGTCCTGCCGATGGCCGAGATCGTGTTCGACTTCTTCGACCACCTCAAGTCCAAGACGCGCGGGTACGCGAGCCTCGACTACGAGCCCACGGGCGACCAGGCGGCCGACCTCGTCAAGGTCGACATCCTGCTGCAGGGCGAGCAGGTCGACGCGTTCAGCGCCATCGTCCACAAGGACAAGGCCTACGCCTACGGCGTCTCGATGACCGCGAAGCTCAAGGAGCTCATCCCGCGCCAGCAGTTCGAGGTGCCGATCCAGGCGGCCATCGGCTCGCGGATCATCGCGCGCGAGACGATCCGGGCCATGCGCAAGGACGTCCTGGCCAAGTGCTACGGCGGCGACATCTCCCGCAAGCGCAAGCTGCTGGAGAAGCAGAAGGAGGGCAAGAAGCGCATGAAGACCATCGGTCGGGTCGACGTGCCGCAGGAGGCCTTCATCGCCGCGCTGTCGTCCGACGCCGCGGGCAGCAGCAGCAGCAAGGACGCGAAGGACGCGAAGAAGAAGTGAGCCGGTGGCACCCCCGCGCGGGGGGCCTGCGGTGAGCCCCGCGCTGCCCGAGGGCGACCCGGCGCCGCCGGACGGCGCGCTGCCCGCCTCGGCCGCGCGGGGCGCGGACGCGCGCGCGTTCGGCGTGTACCTGCACGTGCCGTTCTGCGCGGTGCGGTGCGGGTACTGCGACTTCAACACCTACACCGCCACCGAGCTGGGCGGCGGCGCGAGCCTCGCGGCGTACGCCACGACGGCGCTGGGGGAGATGGCGCTCGCGGACCGCGTGCTACGCACGGCGGGGCTGCCGGCGCGGCCCGTCGCCACGGTCTTCGTGGGGGGCGGCACCCCGACGCTGCTGCCCGTCGACGACCTCGTCCGGCTCCTGGACGGTGTGCGCAGCACCTGGGGACTGGCCCCGGGGGCAGAGGTCACGACCGAGGCCAACCCCGACTCGGTGACACCGGACGGCCTGGCGCGGCTCGCGGCCGCGGGCTTCACGCGCGTGTCCTTCGGCATGCAGTCCGCCGTGCCGCACGTCCTGCGCACCCTCGAGCGCACGCACGACCCGGCGCGGGTCCCCGACGTCGTGCGGTGGGCGCGCGACGCGGGCCTGCGGGTCTCGCTCGACCTCATCTACGGCACACCGGGAGAGTCGCTGGACGACTGGCGGCGTTCCGTGGAGGTCGCGCTCGCCACGGGCGTGGACCACGTCAGCGCCTACGCGCTCGTCGTCGAGGCGGGGACGCGGATGGCGGTGCAGGTGCGCCGCGGCGAGCTGACCCTGCCCGATGAGGACGACCAGGCGGCGAAGTACGAGCTGGCGGACGACCTGCTGACGGGCGCGGGGCTGCGCTGGTACGAGGTGAGCAACTGGGCGCGCACGCCCGACGACGCCTCACGCCACAACCTGGGCTACTGGCGCGGTGACGACTGGTGGGGCGTCGGGCCCGGCGCGCACAGCCACGTGGGCGGCGTCCGGTGGTGGAACGTCAAGCACCCCCGCGCCTACGCCGACCGGCTGGCGCGCGGGCTGAGCCCGGCCGCCGGTCGCGAGCTCGTCGCCGGTGACACGGCGGCGCTCGAGCGGGTCATGCTCGGCGTCCGGATCGCCGACGGCCTGCCGCTGCAGGACGTGCCCGCCGCCACCCGGCCCGCGGTGGCCGGGCTCGTCGCCGACGGGCTCGTCGACGCGCGGGCCGCGCTGGGGGCCGACGGGCCGCGGCGGGTCGTGCTCACGCGGCGCGGCCGCCTGCTCGCCGACGCCGTGGTCCGGGCGCTCGTCGTCTGACGGGCCGGCGCCCGGACGTCCCCCACCCGCGGGAGCTCAGGTGACCAGACGCAGCGTGGCGGGGTAGCGGTACCACTCCCACCGGTTGGCCGCGACGGCGGCCACGATGCACAGCACGACCCAGGCGACGAGCACGCCGAGGAGGAGCGGCGTCGCCAGGCCGAAGGTGACCACCGTGAGGACGGCCGCGGCGACGAGCGCGAGCAGCGCCGTGATCTGGAAGTTGAGCGACTCCTTGGCGTGGTGCTCGAGGAACGCGCCACGGCCACGGAACACCAGCCAGACGACCAGCGGCACGACGAAGCCCGGTCCGAGCAGCGGCAGCACGTGGACGAGGATCGCCCACGTGCGCTCCTCGTCGGGGCGCAGCGGCGGTGCCGGCGGTGGCGGTGTCCACGCCGGGGGTGCGGCGCTCACCGGACCAGCTCGAGGCTGAACGGGTACCGGTAGGAACCGCCGCGGTACGCGGCTGCCGCGGCGAGGATCGACAGCACGAGTGCGACGATCCCGACCGCGAGCTTGCCGATCCACCCGACGACGCCGATGACGGGGAACTGCTCGACGACGTGCAGGACCACCATGGCGATGAGCGCGGTGAGCTGGAAGTTCAGCGCCACGCGCGCCTCCCGGGCGACCGCCGGGTCCTGGTCGCGCTGCACGAGCCACACGACGAGCGAGGCCACCCACCCGACGAAGAGGTAGGTCAGCACGCCGCCGAGGTGCGCCGCCATCGCGAGGGTGGCGCCCTGCGCGGACCGCGCGGGCGGGGTGGGACGAGGGTCGTAGGACACGTGCGCTCCCGGGGTCGTCGGCGGTGCGGTCATGGCGCGGCGTCGTCGCAGGTCGGCTGCGGGCCGCGGGCGCCGCGCCCCGCAGCGTACCGGCGCGGTGCAGGACGCGCCCCGTCGTGCGGCGCGGTGCCTTGACACGTTCTGAGACGTTTCGGTTCGCTGTCGTGCGGGACGTGTCCACGTCCCGCCAGGTGCCAGGAGGCCCGCATGACCGAGAACACCGGCGGGACCCCGCCGAGCGACGACGACGCGAGCGTCCCGCCGCCGCCCCCGCCCGCCTACGGGCAGCCGACGGGCGGCGTCCCGCCCACGCCGCCCCCCGCCGGGAGCGGCTACCCGCCGCCCGCGTACGGCACGCCGGGCGGCGCGCCGGGCGCCTACCCGCCGCCCGGCTCGCCCTACCCGCCGCCCGGCTCGCCCTACGGGCAGCCCGGCGGCCAGCAGCCCTACAGCCAGCAGCCCTACGGCCAGCAGCCCTACGGCCAGCCGTACGTCCCGCCGCCCGGCCAGGTCGACATCGGCGCCGGCTTCTCGTGGGCGTTCACGAAGTTCGGTCAGAACTGGGCGGCGTTCGTCCTGGGCGGGCTCGCCTGGTTCGTCGTCATCATCGTGGTCGCCGTCATCGGGATGAGCCTCGTCGGGGGCGTCGCGGCGCTCACGGGCGGGAGGGACGGGGTCGCGGGCGCTGCGGCGGGCGTCGGTGCGTCGATCGGCATCGCGATCTTCGTGGCGCTCGTCGTGCTGCTGCTGGTGCTCTTCAGCGCCGCGTTCATCAAGGCGGCGCTGCGGGTCGCGGACGGGCGCGCGCTGTCGGCGGACTACCTGTTCGACACGTCGTACCTCGCACAGCTCGTCGTCCTGGCCCTCATCCTCGGGGCCGTCGGCCTGGTCGCGAGCCTCGTCCCCATCATCGGCCAGCTCGCGTTCGTCGTCGTCGGGTTCTTCGTGTTCTACGCCGTCGTCGCCATCGTCGATCGCGGCCAGAGCGCCGTCGAGGCCATCCGGACCAGCGTGGCGCTGCAGACGCGCGACCTGGGCACGGGGGTGCTCGTGTACCTGGTCGTGGCGGTCGTGAGCTGGATCGGGAGCGCGGTCTGCGGCATCGGCGTGCTCGTGTCGCTGCCGGTGGGCGCGCTGATCATGGTCTACGCGTACCGGCGGCTGACGGGCGGGCAGATCGCAGCCTGACGGTCGGCGCAGGCACGCAGGGCCCGTCCGGCGCACGGGCCCCGCGTCCGCGCCGTCAGGCGGTGACGAAGTCGATGAGCTCCTCGACGCGGCCCAGCAGGCTGGGCTCGAGGTCGGCGTAGGACCGCACGGACCGCAGGATGCGCTGCCACGCCCGCGCGACGTCCGCCTGCTCCGCGGCCGGCCACCCGAGCTCGCGCAGGATCCCGCGCTTCCACTCGGTGCCGCGCTCGATCGTGGGCCACGCCTCCAGGCCGATGCGCTCGGGTCGGACGGCCTGCCAGACGTCGACGTAGGGGTGGCCGAGGACGCGGACGGTGCCCGCGCGCACGGTGCGCAGCGCGTCGGCCGCGAGCCTGCTCTCCTTGGAGCCGGGCACGAGGTGGTCGACGAGGACGCCCACCCGCCGGTCGGCCGTCGGACCGAAGTCGCGCAGCGCGTCGGCCAGGTTGTCGACCCCGTCGAGCAGCTCGACGACGACGCCCTCGACGCGCAGGTCGTCGCCCCACACCTTCTCGACGAGCTCGGCGTCGTGCTTGCCCTCCACCCAGATGCGCGAGCCGCGCGCCACGCGCGCGGGCGCGTCGGGCACCGCCACCGAGCCCGACGCGGTGCGCGTCGGGCGCACCGGCGCCCTGGTCGTCACGGGGGCCGTCAGGACGACGGGCTCACCCTCGACCCAGAACCCCGGCCCGAGCCGGAACGTGCGGGTCCGGCCGCGGCGGTCCTCCAGCACGACGACGTGCAGCCCACCCGACTTCTCGACCCGGACCACCGCACCGACCCAGCCCGTCTCGACGTCCTCGACGACCAGCCCGCGCTCGGCGGGCTGCTCGCGCGACGTGCGCGGGGCGCGGTGGTGGGCGGCACGGGACGTGGCGCCGGCGCCCGCGAGCACGTCGGAGCCGTATCGGTCGTCGGTCACGCGGGCACTGTAGGAGCCGTGCCGCGTGGCCGTCGTGGCGACGCGCGGTGCGGCCGCGGATCCACCGGCCGGACCGCGTAGAATTGGCACTCGGTCCGTCCGAGTGCTACCTCGGCCGGCCGGGAGGCGACCGCACGAGGTGGTCGCACGTACGGTGTGGACCCCGGGGGACGGAGGGAGCGACATGAGCGAGGACCGTCGGCTGGACGTCTTGCGCGCGATCGTCGAGGACTACGTCGCGACCCGCGAGCCCGTCGGGTCGCGGGCCCTTGCCGAGCGGCACGCGCTCGGCGTCTCGCCCGCGACGATCCGCAACGACATGGCCGCCCTCGAGGAGGCCGGTCTCATCGTCCAGCCGCACACCTCCGCCGGGCGGGTGCCGACCGAGCTGGGCTACCGCGAGTTCGTCGACCGGCTCTCGGGCGTGCGGGCGCTGTCGGCGGCCGAGAAGCGCGCCATCGGCACGCTGCTCGAGGAGGCCGTCGACCTCGACGACGTGATGGACCGCGCCGTGCGGCTGATCGCCCAGCTGACCCACCAGGTGGCGGTCGTGCAGTACCCGTCGCTGCGGCGCTCCGCTCTGCGGCACGTCGAGCTGGTCCCCGTGGGTGCGCGCCACCTCCTCGTCGTCATCATCACCACGACGGGCCGCGTCGAGCAGCGCACGGTCGAGCTGACCGCGGACCTCGACGAGAGCGTCGTCGCGCGCCTGCGTCTGCGCCTCAACGTCGTGGCGGCAGGCCTGCGGCTCGCGGACCTCGACACGGCGCTCGACGCACTGGCGGGGGAGTTCGAGCCGGACGGTGCCGACCTCGTCCGCGCGGTCGTGGCGGTCGTGGCCGAGACCGTGGCGCAGGAGCGCGAGGAGCGCGTGATCGTCGCGGGCGCCTCGCACCTGGCCCGCAGCGCCGGTGCGGACTTCCCGCACACGATCGGTCCCGTGCTGGAGGCGCTCGAGGAGCAGGTCGTCCTGCTGCGCCTGCTGTCCGAGATGGCCGAGGACTCGGCAGGCGTCGCGGTGCGCATCGGCCGGGAGACGCAGCTCGAGGGCCTCGCCGAGACGAGCATCGTCACCAGCGGCTACGGCGGTGACGGCTCGTCCGTCGCCGTCCTGGGGTCGGTCGGCCCCCTGCGGATGGACTACCCCCAGACCATGGCGGCGGTCCGAGCCGTCGCCCGGTACCTCACCCGGATCCTCGCGGGCTGACCCGCGCGCCACGCGTCCGCGCCCCTCGGTGCGCCGCACGCGGGCCGGGTCCCTCCGCGCACGAGCAGGAAGCGAGCAGCACGCCACGTGACCGACTACTACGAGATCCTCGGTGTCCCGCGGGACGCGACGCCGGAGCAGATCAAGAAGGCCTACCGCCGCCTGGCGCGCGAGCTGCACCCCGACGTCTCGGGCACCGAGCCCGGGACGGAGGACCGGTTCAAGGACGTGTCGCGCGCCTACGACGTGCTCGGCAACCCCGAGAAGCGCCGCGCGTACGACATGGGTGCCGACCCCTCGTCGCCCGGCGGCGGCATGGGCGGCGGCTTCGGCTTCCAGGACATCTTCGAGACCTTCTTCGGTGCGGCCGGCGGCGGTGCTCCGCGCGGACCCGTGCCGCGCGCCCGGCGCGGGCAGGACGCGCTCGTGCGTCTCGACCTCGACCTCGCCGAGGCCGCGTTCGGCGTCCACCGCGAGGTGCAGGTCGACACCGCCGTGCTGTGCCCCACCTGCGGTGGCACGTGCTGCCGTCCCGGCACGTCGCCGCGCACCTGCGAGGTGTGCGGCGGGCGCGGGTCCGTGCAGCGCGTCGCGCGCTCGTTCCTCGGGCAGGTCATGACGACGCAGCCGTGCGCCGCCTGCCACGGGTTCGGCACCGTGATCCCCGAGCCGTGCACCGAGTGCGCGGGCGAGGGACGCGTGCGCTCGCGGCGCACGCTGTCGGTGGACGTCCCGGCGGGCGTGGACACCGGGACGCGCATCAAGATGACCGGGCAGGGCGAGGTCGGTCCAGCGGGCGGTCCGCCCGGGGACGTCTACCTCGAGGTGCGCGAGCGCAAGCACGAGACGTTCGTCCGGCGCGGGGACGACCTGCACGCGACGCTCCAGGTGCCCATGACGGCGGCCGCGCTGGGCACGGTCGTGACGATGGAGACGCTCGACGGGCCCCAGGAGGTCGACCTGCGCCCGGGCACGCAGCCGGGGCAGATCCTCACGCTGCGCGGGCTCGGCGTCGGTCACCTGCACGTCGGCGGACGCGGTGACCTGCACGTGCACGTCGAGGTCCAGGTGCCCTCACCCGCTGACGACGAGCAGGCCGACCTGCTGCGCCGCCTGGCGGTGCTGCGCGGCGAGGAGCGCCCCGAGGCGCGTCTCGCGGCGGCGAACCCCGGGATGTTCGCGAAGCTGCGCGACAAGCTCAGCGGCCGGTGAGCGCCCCGGTCTTCGTGGTCGAGCCGGGCATGCTCGACGGCGTGCGAGCCGGCGGGGAGTACCTGCTCGACGGCACCGAGGGCCGGCACGCGGGCGTCGTCCAGCGGCGGGGTGCAGGTGAGCGCGTCGACGTGGTGGACTGCGCCGGCGTCCGTCTCGTCGGGCGCGTGCGCGCCGCGGGGCCCGACGGCGTGCGCATCGACGTCGAGGACGTCGTCGTGGAGGACGCACCCGCGCCGCAGCTCGTGCTCGTGCAGGCGCTCGCCAAGGGCGACCGGGACGAGCTGGCGATCGAGGCGGCCACCGAGGTCGGGGTCGACGTCGTCGTGCCGTGGCAGGCCGAGCGGTCCGTCGTGGTGTGGCGCGGGGAGCGGGCGCAGAAGAGCCGTGCCCGCTGGATCGGGACCGTCCGCACCGCGACCAAGCAGTCGCGGCGCGCACGGATGCCCGTGGTCGAGCAGGCGCTCGACGACGGGGGCCTCGTCGCGCGCGTCGGCGCGGTCGTCGCGGCCGGTGGCGCCGCCGTCGTGCTGCACGAGTCGGCGACGACGCCGCTGCACGGGGTCGACCTCCCGGCGGACGGTGAGGTCCTGGTCGTCGTGGGTCCCGAGGGGGGCATCAGCGACCGCGAGGTCGCGGCCCTCACCGCCGCGGGCGCCGTCGTGTGCCGGCTCGGCCCGCACGTCCTGCGCACGTCGACCGCCGGTCCCGTCGCCGTCGCGATGCTCGCCGACCGGCTCGGCCGCTGGGGCTGACCCCGGGAGCAGGGCGTGCGGGCGTGGTGGTCGACGGGGACCGTCCACGCCCGCACGGCTCCGTGGGGCCGGGCGCGACGGGCTCAGCGCGCGTCCGCGCCGTCGTGCTCGACGGCCGCACGTCCGGCCTCGAGACGGGCCACGGGCACGCGGAACGGCGAGCAGGAGACGTAGTCCAGCCCGACGGAGTCGAAGAACCGGATCGACTCCGGGTCGCCGCCGTGCTCGCCGCAGACGCCGAGCGTGAGGTCCGGTCGGGTCGCCCGGCCGCGCTCCGCCGCGACCTTCACGAGCTCCCCGACGCCACGGACGTCGATCGTCTCGAACGGCGACACCGTCAGCACGCCGTTCGCGGTGTACTGGGAGAAGAACGCGCCCTCGACGTCGTCCCGGCTGAAGCCCCACGTCGTCTGCGTGAGGTCGTTGGTGCCGAACGAGAAGAACTGGGCCTGCGTCGCGAGGCGGTCCGCCGTGAGCGCCGCGCGCGGCAGCTCGATCATGCAGCCGACGGGCAGGTCCACGGTGACGCCGTGCTCGGCGCTCACCGCGGCCATGATCGTCAGCGCGCGCTCGCGGACCAGCCGGAGCTCCTGCACCGAGGCCACCAGCGGCACCATGATCTCCGCGTGCGGGTGTCCGCCGGCGGCGAGCCGCGCGGCGACCGCCTCGGCGATCGCGCGGATCTGCAGGTCGAACAGCCCCGGCACGACGAGCCCGAGCCGCACGCCCCGCAGCCCCAGCATCGGGTTCGCCTCGTGCATGCGACGCACGGCGGCGAGCAGCGTGACGTCCCGCTCGTCGACCTTGCCCCGCTCCGCCGCCAGCGCGACCCTGACGGACAGCTCGGTGAGGTCGGGCAGGAACTCGTGCAGCGGCGGGTCGATGAGCCGGATGGTCGTGGGCAGGCCGTCCATCTCGGCGAGCAGGTCCGTGAAGTCCTGGCGCTGCAGCGGCAGCAGCGCGTCGAGGGCGGCCGTCCGCTCGGCGTCGTCCGCGGCGAGCACCACGCGCTCGACGAGCACGCGCCGCTCGCCGAGGAACATGTGCTCGGTGCGGCACAGCCCGATGCCCTCCGCCCCCAGGCTGCGGGCGCGCAGGGCGTCCTCGGCCGTGTCGGCGTTGGCGTGGACGCGCAGCCGGCGGGTCGAGTCGGCGTGCTCGAGGATGCGGTGGACGGCCCGCACCAGGTCACGCGTCTCGTCGTCCGGCGCCTCCGCGAGCGCGACGTCCAGACCGTCCTCGAGGTAGCGCTGCACCGGGGAGGGGACGACCGGGACGTCACCCAGGAAGACCTCGCCGGTGGTGCCGTCGATCGCGATGACGTCACCCTCGGTCACCGTGTGCCCCGGGGCCGTCATCGTGCGGGCCGTCGAGTCGACCACGAGCTCCTCGGCCCCCACGACGCACGTGCGTCCCATGCCGCGCGCGACGACCGCGGCGTGCGACGTCTTGCCGCCGCGCGCCGTCAGGACGCCCACCGCGGCGATCATGCCGCCGAGGTCGTCCGGGTTGGTCTCGCGTCGGACCAGGATGACGTCCTTGCCCTCGGACGCCCACTGCTGGGCGGTCGCCGGGTCGAAGACCGCCATGCCCACGGCCGCCCCGGGCGAGGCGGGCATCGCCTTCGTCAGCAGCACGCGGTCCGTGCCGTCGGCGGCGCCGAACTGCGGGAACTGCAGCTGCGAGAGCTGGGCACCGGTGACGCGGGACAGCGCCTCGTCCATCGTGATGAGGTGCTCGTCGACCAGCTGGCACGCGATGCGGAACGCCGCGGGCGCCGTGCGCTTGCCGACACGCGTCTGCAGCATCCAGAGCTTGCCGCGCTCGATCGTGAACTCGATGTCGCACAGGTCGCGGTAGTGCGTCTCGAGGCGACGCATGGCCTGGAGCAGCTCGGCGTGGGCCGCGGGGTCGACGTCCTCGAGGTCGGCGAGGGACAGCGTGTTGCGGATGCCCGCCACCACGTCCTCGCCCTGCGCGTTGACCAGGTAGTCCCCGAACTCGCCGGTGCGCCCCGACGCCGGGTCCCGCGTGAACGCCACACCCGTGCCGGACGTCGGCCCGAGGTTGCCGAAGACCATGGTGCAGACGTTCACGGCCGTGCCCAGGTCGTCGGGGATGCGCTCCTTGCGCCGGTACAGCTGCGCGCGCTCGGTGCCCCACGAGTCGAAGACGGCCACGATCGCCATGTCGAGCTGCTCGCGCGGGTGCTGCGGGAACTCGCGCCCGGACTCGTCGCGCACGATCTGCTTGTACGTGTCGACCAGCGTGCGCAGGTCGGCGGCGTCGAGGTCCACGTCCGCGGTGGCGCCGCGCGCGGCCTTCGCCTTGTCCAGCGCGTCGGCGAAGAGGTCGCCGTCGATGTCGAGCACCGTCCGGCCGAACATCTGGATCAGGCGCCGGTAGGAGTCCCACGCGAAGCGCTCGTCGCCCGACAGCTCGGCCAGGCCCTGGACGGACGCGTCGTTGAGCCCGACGTTGAGGACCGTCTCCATCATCCCGGGCATCGAGAACTTCGCTCCCGAGCGCACGGAGACCAGCAGCGGCTCGTGGAAGTCGCCGAGCCGGCGGCCCAGCTGGTCCTCGAGGTGGCGCACCGCCATGGTGACCTCGACCCGCAGCTCGGCGGGAACCGCGCCGGTGCGCATGTAGGCGCGGCACGCCTCGGTGGTGATCGTGAAGCCGGGCGGCACCGGCAGGCCGAGCCGCGTCATCTCGGCGAGGTTCGCACCCTTGCCGCCGAGCAGGTCCTTCTGGTCCTTGTCGCCCTCGCTGAAGTCCTTGACGTACCGAGCCATGGGGCTTCCTCCGTCGCACGCAGTCACCGGGCTCCGTCGCCCGAGGTCCACCACCCAGTGTTCTCCCGACCCGGTCGTGCTGCCTGGGGACGAAGGGCCCATCCGGCGCCGCCGGGGCGACCCGTGCACCTCGGCGGCGGATCCCTCACCGGTGTGCGGAGCCGTAGGATGGGGACGTGCCCGCCGGAGGGCACGCGTCGAGAGAAGGAGCGCACGGCTACCGCCGAGCACATGGCCGAGTCCAGCCCCGCACCCAGCGTCCCCGAGTCCCGGCACGCGCGCATCGAGCACCGCATCACCGTCCCGTCGGACGTGTCGATGGTCGAGCTGCTCGGCCTGCGCGACGAGGTGCTGCGCAGCATCGAGGACGGCTTCCCGACCGTCGACGTCCACGTCCGCGGCAACGAGGTGAACCTCGCGGGCGCGCCCGGCGACGTCGCGCTCGTCACGCGGCTCGTCGACGAGCTCGTCGAGATGGCCGCCGCCGGCACGCCGCTGAGCCCCGACGTGGTCGCGCGCTCGGTCGTCATGCTGACCGACGCCGCCGCCGCGCGGCCCGCCGACGTCCTGACGTTCAACATCCTGTCCTCGCGCGGGCGCACCATCCGCCCCAAGACCGCGGGGCAGAAGGACTACGTCGAGGCGATCGAGCGCAACACCGTGACGTTCGGCATCGGCCCGGCGGGCACCGGCAAGACGTACCTCGCGATGGCCAAGGCCGTGCAGGCGCTGCAGGCGCGCAAGGTCAACCGCATCGTGCTGACCCGGCCCGCGGTCGAGGCCGGCGAGCGGCTGGGGTTCCTGCCCGGCTCTCTCGCGGACAAGATCGACCCGTACCTGCGCCCCCTGTACGACGCGTTGCACGACATGGTGGACCCCGAGTCCATCCCGCGGCTCATGGAGGCGGGGACGATCGAGGTCGCACCGCTGGCGTACATGCGCGGCCGCACGCTCAACGACGCGTTCATCATCCTCGACGAGGCGCAGAACACCTCCGTCGAGCAGATGAAGATGTTCCTCACGCGGCTCGGCTTCGGGTCGAAGGTCGTCGTCACCGGCGACGTCACGCAGGTCGACCTCCCCAGCAGCACCACGTCCGGCCTGCGGGTCGTCGAGCAGATCCTCGGCGGGGTCGACGACGTGGAGTTCTGCCGCCTGACGTCCTCCGACGTCGTCCGGCACCGCCTGGTGGGGGAGATCATCGACGCGTACGCGAGGTGGGACAGGTCATGAGCGTCGAGGTGAGCAACGAGTCGGGCGTCGAGGTCGACGAGGCCGAGTTCGCGGCCCTCGGGCGGTACGTGCTGGACGCCATGCACGTGCACCCGCAGGCGGACCTGTTCGTCCGGCTGGTCGACACGGCCACGATGACGGACCTGCACGTGCGGTGGATGGACGAGCCGGGGCCGACCGACGTGCTGTCCTTCCCGATGGACGAGCTGCGGCCCGGCCGCGAGGGCGAGCCCGCCGGGCCCGGTGTGCTGGGCGACGTCGTGCTGTGCCCCGAGGTCGCCGCCACGCAGGCCCGCGCGGCGGGTCACTCGACGGCCGAGGAGATGCTGCTGCTCACGACGCACGGCATCCTGCACCTGCTCGGGTACGACCACGCGGAGCCCGACGAGGAGAAGGAGATGTTCGCGCTGCAGCGGCGCCTGCTCCTGACGTTCCTGGCCGGCCGATGAGCGGCGTCCCCGTCGCTCTGCTCGTCGCCGTCGCGCTGGTCGGGATCGTCCTGGCCGCTGCGCTGTCCGCGGGCGAGGTCGCGGTCCTGCGCGTGACGCGTGCCCGCGTCACCGAGCTCGAGAGCGAGCGCCCGGGCGCGGCGGCCCGCGTGCGCCGGCTCGTCGACGACCCGACGCGCGTCACGGCGGCGGCCGCGTTCGTCAGGCTCCTGGGCGAGATGACGGCGACCGTGTGCCTCACGCTGGCCATCAGTGCCGGCAGCCTGTCGTGGTGGGCCACGGCGCTCCTGGCGATCGCCGCGTGCGCCGTCGTCGCGTTCCTGCTGGTGCGGGTCAGCCCCCGCAGCATGGGCCGGCGCCACCCCGTCGGCGTGCTGGCGAGCCTGTCGCGCCTGCTGCTTGCCGTGACCGTGCTGGCCGGTGGCGTCGGGCGGCGCGCCGACCCGTCGGCGTCGACGAGCGAGCAGGACGACGCCGAGCTGCGGGACATGGTCGAGCGGGTCAGCGAGTCCGACGCGATCGAGGAGAACGAGCGCGAGATGTTCCGCTCGGTCCTCGAGCTGGGGGACACGCTCACGCGCGAGGTGATGGTGCCGCGCACCGACATGATCACGACGCAGGCGGACACGCCGCTGCACAAGGTGCTGGCGCTGCTGCTGCGCTCGGGCTTCTCGCGCGTCCCGGTGGTGGGGGAGTCGGTCGACGACGTCGTCGGCGTGCTCTACCTCAAGGACATCGTGCGGCGCATCCCGGCGCGCGGTGCCGCGGACGTCGTGAACGGCTCGCTCGGCGACGACGACCCGCTGGACGCGCCCGCGTCGTCGCTCGCGCGGCCCGCGGTCTACGTGCCCGAGTCCAAGCCGGTCGACGAGCTGCTGCTGGAGCTGCGCGACGGGTCGAGCCACATCGCGCTCGTGGTCGACGAGTACGGCGGCATCGCCGGGCTGGTGACCATCGAGGACGCGCTGGAGGAGATCGTCGGCGAGCTCACCGACGAGCACGACGCGAGCGCGCCGGTCATCGAGGAGCTCGGCGACGGCGGCTTCCGCGTCCCGGCGCGCATGAGCCGCGACGAGCTGGGCGACCTGTTCGGCATCGACGTCGAGGACGAGGACGTCGACACCGCCGCGGGCCTGCTGGCCAAGGCGCTGGGCAAGGTCCCGCTGCCGGGCTCGGTGGGCGAGATCCACGGGCTGCGCCTGGAGGCCGAACGCGTCGAGGGCCGCCGCAAGCGGCTCGCGACGGTCCTGGTGCACCGCGCCGACGAGCCCGACGACGACGCGCCCGCCACCCCCGCCCGCGGCACCACGGCCGCGGGCACCCCGGCGCGCGGCACCCCCGCCGCGCGCGACCACGGCTCGGAGGCCACCCGATGACCCACCGTTCCGGCTTCGCCTGCTTCGTCGGGCGGCCCAACACCGGGAAGTCGACGCTGACCAACGCGCTCGTCGGGCAGAAGGTCGCCATCACGTCCGGTCGGCCACAGACGACCCGGCACGTGGTGCGCGGCATCGTGCACCGGGACGACGCGCAGCTCGTGCTCGTCGACACGCCGGGGCTGCACCGCCCCCGCACGCTGCTGGGCGAGCGCCTCAACGCGCTCGTGCGCGACACCCTCAGCGAGGTCGACGTCGTCGGCTTCTGCCTGCCGGCCGACGAGAAGATCGGTCCGGGCGACCGCTTCATCGCCGAGCAGCTCGCGCGGCTCGGCACGCCCGGCCGGTCCGGCGCGCCCGTGGTCGCCGTCGTGACCAAGACGGACACCGTGCCGCGGGCACGGCTGGCCGAGCAGCTGCTGGCCGTCGACCAGCTGGGGGAGTGGGCCGACATCGTCCCCGTGTCCTCGCGCGACGGCTACCAGGTGGACGTGCTCGCGGACGTCCTCGTCGGGCACCTCCCCGAGGGCCCCGCCCTGTACCCCGAGGGCGAGCTGACCGACGAGCCCGAGCAGGTGATGGTGGCCGAGCTGGTCCGGGAGGCCGCGCTCGAGGGCGTGCACGACGAGCTGCCGCACTCGCTCGCGGTCGTCGTGGACGAGATCGTGCCCCGTGACCAGCCGCCGGGCCCCGACGGTCGCCCGCTGCTGGACGTGCGCGTGCACCTGTTCGTCGAGCGCGACAGCCAGAAGGCCATCGTCATCGGCCGCGGCGGCGCGCGGCTGCGCGACGTCGGCACGCGTGCCCGCACCCAGATCGAGGCGCTGCTGGGCGCCCGCGTGTTCCTCGACCTGCACGTGAAGGTGGCCAAGGACTGGCAGCGCGACCCCAAGCAGCTCGGTCGGCTGGGCTTCTGAGGTGGCGGTGACGAGCACGGGGACGCGGCCCGCGGCGACGTCCCCGGACGGACGCGGCCCGCGCTCGGCGCGGCTCTCGTCGGTGTACCGCCTCGTCGCCAGCGTCGCCCTGGGGTCGCTGCTGCTCGCCGTCGTCGGTGCCGTCACGGGACCCCACTGGGACCCCGGTCCGCTCGAGGAGGGCATCGAGGTCGCGACGGCGGACACGTCGATCGGCGGCGCCCCCGAGCTCGGCAGCCACGAGGTGCGCACCGTCGACGTCTCGGTGCGCCTCGACGGCGCGAGCGTCGGTGCCCGGCTCAGCCTGCCGGTCGGGGTCACCGAGCCCGGGCCCGCGGTGCTGTTCGTCCACGGCGCCGGGACCGGGAGGTCCGTGCAGGCGTTCAAGCGGCAGGCGCACGCGCTCGCCGAGGCGGG
Source organism: Cellulomonas dongxiuzhuiae (assembly GCF_018623035.1). NCBI lineage: Bacteria > Bacillati > Actinomycetota > Actinomycetes > Micrococcales > Cellulomonadaceae > Cellulomonas > Cellulomonas dongxiuzhuiae. The sequence continues at coordinate 2,491,877 of NZ_CP076023.1, read as the reverse complement.
CGTCGTGGCGATGGTCCCGGACAAGCGGCTCGACACGTACACGACGCGGCACCGCGACTACGTCGCGATGGCCGGCGACTACCACCGGTCGCTGGACCTGCTGCGCGACCGGCCCGAGGTCGACCCGGACCGCGTGGTCGTCTACGCCGAGAGCGAGGGCGGGTGGATCGCACCCGTCATGGCGGCGGAGGACCCTCGCATCGCGGGCGTCGTGCTCGTGTCCTCGCCGGTCGTGCCGCCGCGCCAGCAGGCCGCCTTCGCGGTGGACGCCTACCTGCGCAACACCGACGTGCCGCACGCGGTCTTCCGCGCCATCCCGCGCGCGGTGGGCATGTCGATGCCGGGCGGCGGCTTCGAGTACGCCGACTTCGACGTGTCGCCCTGGCAGCGGCGCATGACGCAGCCGCTGCTGGTCGTGTACGGCACCGCGGACGCCTCCATGCCCATCGTCCAGGGGGCCCTGCAGGTGCGGTCCGACGCCGCGCGCGCCGGCAACACCGCGGTGACCGTCCGCTACTACGAGGGCGCGGACCACGGGATCCGTGTCGGGGGCAGCCCGACGCCGGAGTTCCTGCGCGACCTGTCGGGCTGGGTGCTGGGCCTGCCCGCCACGGGTGACGCGGCACCGCGGGTGGCGGGTGCGGAACCCTCGCAGGCGTACCTCGCCGGTCCGGTGCCGCAGCCGCGGTGGCTCCGCGACGGCACCGCGCTGCTCGTCCTGGTCCTGGGGGTGCCGATCCTCATGGTCCTGTGCGGGCTGGCGGTCGGCGCGACACGCGTCGTGCAGCGCACGCCGTGGGGACGGGCGCGCCGTGACCCCGCGCAGCCTCCTCGGCGCTTCGCCCCCGGTGTCGCGTGGCGCCTCGCGGCGCTCGGCGGGGCGACGGTCGCGACGGTCGCCTGCCTCGTCGTGTACCTCGTCGCGGTCGCGCGGCTCGCGGTCGACTACCAGCGCGACGCGTGGGTCGTGCAGGGCGGCTGGCTCGGTGTGCGGGTCCTCGGGATCGTCGCGGTGCTCGCCGCGGTGCTGCTCGCGCGCCGGGCGCACGACGCACGGCTCGACGGCGTCGCGCTCGCACCGGGCGGTGTCCGGCGCGTCGCCGCGGTCGGTGTGCTGGGCGGATCGGCGGTCCTGCTGGCGGTGCTGGCCTACTGGGGCGTCTTCCAGCTCAACATCTGAGGGTGAACTGGACGGACGTGCGTGAACCGCACGCCCCGGGTGAGGCACCATGTGCCCCGGTTGCTTCTGAGCGAGGGACGGTGGTGGCGTGCGCACGTCGTGGGGTTCGGCGACGGACCGGGGACGCGTCCGTGAGGTGAACGAGGACGCGCTCCTCGCCTACCCTCCGGTGTTCCTCGTCGCCGACGGCATGGGTGGGCACGACGCAGGGGACCTCGCGAGCCGCATCGCCGTCGAGGAGTTCGCACAGCTCGCGGGGCAGTCGTCCGCGTCGTCGGACGACGTGCACGCGTGCTTCGCGCGCACCTCGACGCGGATCCGGGCCGAGTTCACGCGTGGTCGGCAGGGCGGCACCACCGTCGCGGGCGCGGCGGTCACCGAGCACGACGGCGGCTGGTACTGGCTGGTGTTCAACGTGGGCGACTCGCGCGTGTACCGCTGGTCCGAGGGTGAGCTCTCCCAGGTCAGCGTCGACCACTCGGTGGTGCAGGAGCTCCTGGACGCGGGCGACCTCACGCCCGCCGCGGCGCGCCGCCACCCCGAGCGGCACGTGCTGACCCGCGCTCTCGGTACCGGTGAGCAGCCCGAGCCCGACTACTGGCTGCTGCCCGCCGGCGCCGACGACCGGCTGCTGATCTGCACCGACGGCCTGACGCGCGAGCTCGCCGACGAGGAGATCGGCGAGGTCCTCGGCGCGCTCGACGACCCGCAGGAGGCCGCCGCGCGCCTCGTGCAGGACGCGCTCGAGCGCGGGGGGCGCGACAACGTGAGCGCGGTCGTCGTCGACGTCGCGACGACCAGCACGCCCGAGCAGACGCACACGACCCTGCCGCGCTCCGCGCCCGACCTGGGGCCGCACCTGTGGGACGAGATGCTCAACGGCGCGACCGTCCCGCGGCGCGCCACCCCCACGCCGGACGACCTGCCCACGCCCGTCCCGCCGGCCCGCGAGCCGGTCGACGTCCAGGAGGACCCCGCATGACGGACCGCGCCCACCACGAGTACCAGGACGGCCCGTGGACCGCCGTCGCAGGTGACGGGTTCCTCGCCCTCGTCGAGCCCGACGCGCCGTGGCGGCTCGTCGACGGCCTGTGGCAGGTGGCGCGCGGGGACGGCGACGTCCTCGGGGCGCTGGGCGTGGTCGCCGCCGACGGGTTCGCCGCGCTGCCGCAGTTCGCGCTCGTGCGGACGGACGCGGACGGGTCGGTCTACGCGGTGCTGCGCGGGCCGGTGCGGCTGCGGCTGCACGGCGTGGACGGTGCCCAGGAGGTGGCCGCGCGGGACGGGGTGGTCTGGACCGAGCACCGCGCGCTCGGCGTGCACGGGCTCGAGGTCCTCGTCGACGGTGCCGCGGACGCGACGTGGTGGCCGCTGGTCGGCGGCGTGGTGCGGGCCGGCGGCCTGCGCACCGGCGCGACCGAGGACGCGGTCGTCGCCCCCGACACCGCGACGCACGAGCAGCCGATCGTCCCGGCGCCCGAGCCGGAGCGCGCGTACGGCGAGACACCCGAGCCCGACGCGACGGCGCCGGAGTCGTCGCAGGACCCCGCCGCGCACCCCGACCTCGCCGCGTCGGCGGCGGCGCTCGCCCCGGTGACGCCCGTCGACGAGCCGACACCGCTCGAGGACCTGACCCCGCTCGAGGACCTGACCCCGCTCGAGGACCTGACGCCGGCCGAGCGCGTGACGTCGCTCGAGGAGCCGACGCCCCTGGCGGCGGTCGCACCCGACGACGCGACGGCCCTCGACGCGCCGACGCCCGTCGAGGAGCCCACGCCCGTGCCGCAGACCACGGCCCTCGACGAGCCGCTGACCGCGGGCGACGCGGAGGGTGCGCCGGACATCCCGTGGTGGCCCCTGGCGCCCACGACCGGTGCCGGCACCCCCGCCGCTGCGCCGGTGCCGGCGGCGCTCGCCACGGCGGAGCCCGAGCCGGGGGAGCAGGAGTCGGACGACCACGACGGCATGACGATCCTGTCGAGCGACCTGGCGCGCCTGCGCGACCGCCTGCCCGCCTGGTCGCAGGACCCGGTGCCGGGTCCGTTCCCGACGCCCGAGGTGGCGCCGCTGCCGGCCCGCATGGTGCTGTCCACGGGCCTCGTCGTCGCGCTCGACCGCGCGGTGCTGCTGGGCCGCGCCCCGCAGGTCGCGCGCGTCACGAACCGGGAGCTGCCGCGGCTCGTCACCGTCCCGAGCCCCAACCAGGACATCTCCCGCACGCACGCCGAGGTGCGCCTCGAGGGCGAGCACGTCGTCGTGACGGACCTCGACTCGACCAACGGTGTGCACGTGTCGCGTCCCGGCGAGGGCGTGCGCCGCCTGCACCCCGGCGAGCCGAGCGTCGTGGGGACCGACGAGGTCGTCGACCTCGGTGACGGCGTGACCTTCACCGTGGAGCGCAGCGCGTCGTGACGGCGCGTCGTGAGGCGTCCGCGCCGCCGGACCTGCCCGGGTACGAGTACGTGCGCGTGCTCGGCCTGGGCGGCTTCGCGGACGTCTTCCTGTACCGCCAGCACCTGCCGCGGCGCGACGTCGCGGTCAAGGTGCTGCTGGCGGGCAGCCTCGACGACGACGTGCGCGAGCGGTTCCAGACCGAGGCCAACCTCATGGCCCAGCTGTCGCACCACCCGTCGATCGTCACGATCCACCACGCCGCCATCGCCGCCGACGGCCGGCCGTTCCTCGTCATGGAGTACTGCTCGCGCGCGGGCCTCGCGGAGCGGTACCGCGCCGAGCGGATGCCCGTGCCCGAGGTGCTGCGCATCGGCGTGCGCCTGGCCTCGGCGGTCGAGACGGCGCACCGGGCCGGCATCCTGCACCGGGACATCAAGCCCGCCAACGTGCTGACCACCGACTTCGGCTGGCCCGCGCTCACCGACTTCGGGATCGCCGCGACGACCGGTCCGCCCGCCCAGACGATGGGCATGTCGATCCCGTGGTCGCCCCCCGAGCTCCTGGCCGAGCACCCGACCGGCGACGAGCGGTCCGACGTCTACGCGCTCGCGGCGACCATCTACTCGCTCCTGGCGGGCCGCACGCCCTTCGAGCTGCCCGGCGGCAACAACAGCGCGCAGCAGCTCGTGGCGCGCATCGAGCGCTCGCCGCTGCCCCCGGTGGGGCGCGAGGACGTGCCGCCGCAGCTGCAGGCCGTGCTCGACCGCGCGATGGCCAAGCACCCGTCGCGGCGCTTCGCCTCCGCGATGGCCGTCGCGCGTGCCCTGCAGGAGGTCGAGGCGGCGCTGCGGCTCCCGGTGACGCCGCTCGACCTGCCCGACGAGCCGCCCACCGCCCTCGGCGCGGCGCCGTCCGACGACGAGGACGCCACCCGGCTGCGCGGCATCGCCCTGCCCGGTCCGCTCCAGGGGCTCGCCGGCCACGACGAGGACGCGACGCGAGCCCGGGCCGTCGTCGTCGGGCGTCCCACGCTCGTGGCACCGGCCCCGGTGCAGCAGCCCGCGCCCACGGGCGTCCCCGACCGCGCGGGCACGCGCCGCGGCGCGCGCGTGGGGGCGGTCATCGCGGGCGCGGTCGTGCTCGCCGCCGTCGCGGGCGTCGTGGTGGCCTCGCTGCGCGGCGGCGACGCGCCGCCGCCCGCGCCCACGGACACGTTCGCCCCACCGCAGACGGGGCCGGCAGCGGGACCCGTGCCGGCCCCCCACTCGCTCGCCGGCACCCGCGCGGGGGACGGCTCCGTGACGTTCACGTGGCAGAATCCCGACCCGCAGGACGGGGACCGGTACCTCTGGGGGGTGCTCGCCGTGACCGGTGAGCCGACGCTCGCGCTGGTCGACGAGGAGCGCGTCACGGTCCCCGCCGACCAGGCGACCGGTGAGGTGTGCATCCAGGTGTCGATCGTGCGGGCGGACCGCAGCAGCACGGCGCGCCCGGCGCAGGGGTGTGCGCCGTGACCTGGTGGAACCCGCGCACGTGGCGCCGGCGCCCGATGACCACGACCGCCGCCATCGTCACCGTCCCGCTGATCGTGCTCTCCCTCGCGCTCGTCGACCGGGGCTTCCCGCTCGCGCGCGTCGACCTCAACGACGGCGGCGTGTGGCTCACCGCGACGGGCCAGATGAGCCTGGGGCGCTACAACGTGCCGGTCGAGGAGCTCGACGGCGGCATCGTCACGACCAGCAGCGCGTTCGACGTCCAGCAGGACCAGGGCTGGGTGCTGCTCGTCGAGCCGAACGCGGTGTCGGTGGTGGACCCGGCGTCGGTCGCGACGACCACGCAGATCGCCACGCCGGGCACCAAGGTCTCGATGGCGGCCGGGCGCGTCGCGTTCGTCGACGGCGCGGGTGACACGTGGGTGCGCCAGGTCGCGGAGCTCGACGTGCTGGACCTGACGGACGGCGCCCCGGACCTGCAGCTCGGTGAGGGCGGCGCGGCGGTCGTGGCGCGCAGCGGCGCGGTGCTGGCGGTCGCGCCCGAGGACGGCGCGGTCACGCGGGTCCCGGCGACCCAGCCGGTGGCTCCCGAGGAGGTCGGGGCGCTGGGCGCGGTGGACGTCGACGCGGTGACCGCCGTCGGCGACGAGCTCGTCGTGCTGTCCGACAGCACCGTCCGCACGCTGACCGGTGAGGTGACGGTCGACGACACGGACCTCGTCCTGCAGCAGCCCGGCCCCGCGGCGTCGAGCGTGCTGCTGTCGGGCAGCGCAGCGCTGTGGGAGGTGCCGCTCGACGGCGGCACACCGCGCCGTCACGACACCACCGGCTCCGGGGTGCCGGCTGCCCCCGTGCGCGTGGGCGGCTGCGCCTACGCGGCGTGGGCCTCCGCCGTGGGGTCGTCGCTCCGGCTGTGCGACGGCGAGGACCCGGTGGTCGAGGACCTCGAGGGCATGACCGCGGCCGACGAGCTGGCGTTCCGCGTCAACCGCGGCTTCGTGGTCCTCAACGAGACCGTCGGCGGGCGCGTCTGGCTGCCGCAGGAGGACACGGCCGTGCGCGTCCCCAACTGGGACGACATCGTGCCCGAGGAGGACCCCGACGACTCGGAGGAGGACTCCGACACCGGTGAGGTCATGCAGGAGCCGGTGACGGAGTGCAGCGAGCAGAGCGCGCCGCCCGTCGCCGTCGACGACGCGTTCGGTGTGCGGGCCGGGCGCACGCGCGTGCTGCCCGTCATCGACAACGACTCCTCCTCCGACTGCGGCATCCTCGTCATCTCGCTGCTCGACCCGCTCCCGGCCGACTTCGGCACGGTCGAGCAGGTCCGTGGCGGACGGGCGCTCCAGGTGCACGTGCTGGAGGGGGCCGCGGGGACGGCAGAGCTGCGGTACACGGTCACCGACGGACGCGGCGTCAACGCGCCGTCGACCGCGACGGTGCGGCTCACGGTGAGCGACGGCGACAACGCGCCGACGCAGGTGCGCACGTCGTCGTTGACGATCGAGACCGGCGGCCAGCTGGTGCACAGCGTCCTCGCCGACTTCGAGGACGCCGACGGCGACGACCTGCTGCTCGTCGGGGCGAGCGCGGACCCGGCGGCCGGCACGGCGCGCTTCCGGCAGGACGGGGTCCTGACCTTCACCGCCGACGGCGGCGGCCTGGGCCGCACGACCGTGCAGGTGCAGGTGTCGGACGGTACGAACGTGGTCGACGGCGAGGTCGTGGTCGACGTGCGCGCCGCCGGGTCCGTGCCCCCGCAGATCGACCCCGTGCACGCCGTGACCTACGTGGGTCAGGAGGTCGTCCTGCGTCCGCTCGACGCGGTCCGCTCGGCTTCCTCCGAGCCGCCTCGCCTCGCGGCGGTGTCGGACACGCCGGGTGCCACGATCGTGCCGGACCTGCAGGCGGGCACGTTCACGTTCAAGGCGCCGCGCGCGGGGCCGTACTACGTGACGTTCGTCGTCACGGCTGCGCCGCAGCAGGCCACCGGGATCGCGCGGATCGACGTGCGCGAGTGGCCGGAGCAGGCGCAGCCGCCCGTCGCGGTGCGCGACCTGGCGCTGCTGCCGGCCGGCGGGGAGGTCACGGTCGACCCGCTGGCGAACGACGAGGACCCGGCCAACAACGTCCTCGTGCTGCAGACCGTGACCGTCCCGGAGGGGTCCGGGCTGCAGGTGGCGGTGATCGAGCACCGCTACGTGCAGATCCGCGCCGAGCGCACCCCCGACGGGCCGATCGCGCTGGCGTACGAGGTGTCCAACGGGTCGGCGTCGGCCGTCGGCGAGATCGTGGTGCAGCCGGTGCCCCCGTCGGCGTCGTCGCAGCCACCCGTGGTGCCGAACGTCGAGGCGACGGTGCGTGCGGGCGGCGTCGTGACCATCCCTGTGCTCGCCGGCGCGTCCGACCCCGACGGCGACAAGCTGACCGTGCTGCGCGACCTGCCCGAGCCGCTCGCCGAGGGTGACGGGCTGTTGTTCGTGTCGGGTGACGTGCTGCGCTACCAGGCGCCGGACCGTGCGCTGACGGCGCGCGCGATCTTCCAGGTCCAGGACACCGCCGGCAACGTCACCGCCGCGACCGTCACGGTCCGGGTGCACGAGTCCGACCCCGCCACCAAGTCGCCCCCGCGGCCGCGGGACGTCGAGGCGCGCGTGTTCGAGGGTGACACCGTGCGCATCCCCGTCCCGCTCGTGGGCGTCGACGACGACGGCGACGGCGTGACGCTGCTGGGGCCGGCTTCCGCGCCTGCGCTGGGACGCATCACCGAGGTGGGCCCGGACTGGCTCGAGTACGAGGCGTTCCCCGGCTCGCGCGGGACCGACCGGTTCACGTACGCCGTCGAGGACTGGGTGGGGCAGCGGGCGGTCGCCTCCGTGCGCGTCGGCATCGCCCCGCGCCCGTCGGGTGCCTCCGGCGTGGTGGCCGTCGACGACGCCGTGACGCTGCGCCCCGGTCAGCGCGTCGAGGTCCGCGTCCTGGCGAACGACATCGACTCGACGGGCCGCGAGCTGACGCTCGACTCGATCGAGGTGCCCGAGGGGGTCGAGGCGCAGATCCAGGGCCGGCGCGTCGTCGTCACCGCGCCGTCCTCGCCGCAGGTCGTGCAGATCCCGTACGTGGTGACCAACGACGGCGGCGGGCGCGACTACGGCGCGCTCACCGTGACCGTGACGGACGACGCCCCGGTGCAGCCCCCGGTCGCGCGAGACGTGCTGGTCCCGGCGATCGACACCATCGGCAAGACCGAGGTCTCCGTCGACGTGCTGGCCGTCGCCCAGAACCCGTCCGGCCCGCTGTCGGACCTCGACGTCTCGGTGCCGGCGTCGCACGCCGACGTCGCGCGCGTGACCCCCCAGGGCGACGTCGTCGTGACCCTGGTCGACCACTCCCAGACGGTGCCGTACCGCCTGGTCAACCGGACCGCCGAGGGCGCGGACGCGTACGCCTTCATCACCGTGCCCGCGCTCGGCTTCTTCCCGCCGCAGCTGCGCCCACGCGCGCCCGAGCTGCGCGTCGCGAGCGGTGACCAGCTCGTGATCCCGCTCGCGGAGCACGTGCAGGTCGCGCCGGGACGCGAGCCGACCATCGCCGACCCGACGCAGGTGACGGCGACCCGCTCCAGCGGTGCCGAGCTGGTCCAGGACGCCGGGACGCTGGTCTTCGCGTCGGCCGACGGGTACGCGGGACCGGCCTCGATCACCGTGCCCGTGACGGATGCGACGGGCCCGTCCGACACGACGGCGCGGACCGCGCTGCTCACGCTGCAGATCACGGTGTTCGCGGTGGACGACCACCCGCCGACGTTCGACGGGACGACCGTCGAGGTCGAGCCGGGCGAGGCGCCGACGCGCGTCGACCTCCTGGCGCTGACCCGTGGCCCGGAGCAGGCCGACGGGACCGCCACGCCCGGCGACCGGTACGGGTTCCGTCTCGTGTCGAGCGTGCCCGCCGGCTTCGCGGTGGTCCTCGACGGCACCGAGCTGCGCGTCTCCGCCGACGCGACGACCCCCAAGGGCACGACCGGCAAGGTCGAGATGCAGCTCACCTACGGCCGCAGCGGCGTCATGGACGTCGCCGTCGACCTGCGCGTCGTCGCGAGCGCGCGTCGCACGGCGACGGTCCAGAACTTCACCGTCGACGACGGCGCGCAGGGCCGCGAGTCGACGGTCGACGTGCTCGCGGGGTCCTCCAACCCGTTCCCGGACCAGGGCCCGCTGACGGTGGTCGGTGCGGTCGTCGAGACGGCCGGCGCCGGCACGGCGTCGGCGACGTCCACGAGCGTCTCGGTGCGTCCGAGCAACGACTTCATCGGCCAGATGGTCGTGCGCTACCGGGTGCGCGACGTGACGGGCGACCCGGGGCGCGAGGTCGAGGGCCGCGTGACCGTCCGCGTCAGCGGCGTCCCGCTCGCACCCGTCCCGCCGCGGATCGGCGAGGTGCGCGACCGCACGGTCGTCGTGTCGTGGACGGCACCGGACAACCGCGGTGAGCCGATCACCGAGTACCGCGTCACTGCGTCACCGGGTGGCATCGCACGCTCGTGCGCGAGCACGACGTGCACGATCGACGGGCTGACCAACGACGTCGAGTACACGTTCACCGTCGCCGCCCGCAACCGCGTCGGCTGGTCGGAGGAGTCACCGTCGTCGGCGCCGGCACGTCCGGACGCCGTGCCCGACATCCCCGGCGCGCCGCGCCTCGTGTTCGGCAACCAGGCGGTGACGGCGTCATGGGAGACGCCGGTGTCCCAGGGGTCGCAGGTGACCAGCTACTCGCTGGAGATCAGCCCGGCACCCGAGTCCGGCGCCGCCACGCGCACCACCACGTCGACGAGCTACACGTTCGACCGGCTGCGCAACGGCGTCGCCTACTCCGTCCGGGTGCGGGCGCACAACAAGGCGCCCGAGCCGAGCGGCTGGAGCCTGTGGTCCGCGACGGAGGTCCCGGCCGGGCCGCCGGGCGCGCCCACCGGTCTCACCGCGACGCGCCACGACACCCCCGTCGGCGGGCAGATCAACGTCGCCTGGGGCGACGCGGCGGCCAACGGCGACTCCCTCAAGGGCTTCCAGCTCGCGATCCGTGGACCGGGCGGGAAGACCGTCGACATCCCGAGCGCCGACGCGCGCGACTACGCGTTCACCGGTGCGGTGAACGGGCAGAGCTACACGTTCGAGCTCAGAGCCGTGAACAAGGTCGGGCCGGGCGATGCGGCCACGGCGAGCGCATCGGCGTTCGGCGTGCCCGTCGCGGTGAGCGGGGTCTCCGTCACCGGGCGGTCCGGCGGGGCCTTCCGCGACGGGTCGGTGCTCATCTCGTGGCAGCGTCCCGACGACCGCGGCTCGCCCGTCACGCGCCACGTGGTCAAGGTCAACGACGTCGACCGCGATGCGGGCCCGGGCACGTCGCTCGAGGTCGGTGCGCTGCGGGGCGGCGAGCCCGTGCGCGTCCAGGTGATGGCGTGCAACGCCGCCGGGTGCGGGGAGTGGAGCGCCGCGGCGACGTCCCAGCCGAATCCCGTCACGGCGCCGTCGAGCGTCGACTCGGTGGTCATCGCGGACCCGCAGTGGACCGACTCGCGCCAGATCAGCTCGATCTCCGCGTCGTGGGCGGACGTCCAGTGGGGCGGTGCGACAGGCGGCTACACGGTCGAGTTCTGGGTGGACGGTCGGCAGACGGACGTGCAGCGCAACGTCACGGGGACCTCCGCCTCCTCGTCGTCCGGCATGCCGAGCTACAGCTTCCTCAAGCGGTCCGCCTCGTTCCGGGTCGTCGTCACACCGTCGAACGCGGCCGGGCAGGGCGGTGCGGGGTCCGCGGAGCGGACGATCACCCGGGCGAGCGAGCCGGGCGACGTGGGGGGCGGGTTCGCCCTGTCCGTCGCCGCGGACGGTGCGTCGCTGTCCGCGGACTGGGCGCCTCCCGGCGACACCGGCGGAGCGGCGATCCTCGGCTACGACGTCCAGGTCCGCACCGCGACGGGGGGCTGGCAGGACATGCCGCGCGCCACCACCGACCGGCTCGACAACGCGCCGCTGCCCTCGCCTGCTGCGGCGGGCACCACCGTCCGCATCCGCGTCCGGGCCGTCAACCAGTTCGGCACGTCGTCGGGCTGGGCCGAGTCGGCCGTCGCGACGGTCCCGGCCGCCCCACCCACGCCGGACCCCGGTGACGGCGGATGATGCCCCGCCCGCCCCGCACGTCCACCCCCACCGACTGGAGCCCCCGCACATGACCCCGGAGCAGACCACCTGGTTCGCCGAGACGTTCGACGCCCTGGTGGCCAACGTCGGGCAAGCGCTCCTCGGCAAGGAGGAGACCGTCCGGCTCGTGCTGATCGCGATGCTCGCCGACGGGCACGTGCTTCTCGAGGACGCCCCGGGCACCGGCAAGACGTCGCTCGCCAAGGCGATCTCGGCGACCGTGCAGGGCTCGCACCACCGCATCCAGTTCACGCCCGACCTGCTGCCCTCGGACGTGACGGGCGTGACGATCTACGACCAGTCGTCCCAGCGGTTCGAGTTCCACCCGGGCCCGATCTTCGCGTCCGTGGTGCTGGCCGACGAGATCAACCGTGCCTCGCCCAAGACGCAGGCCGCGCTGCTCGAGGTGATGGAGGAGGCGAACGTCACCGTCGACGGCGTCACGCACCCCGTCGGGCGGCCGTTCATGGTGATCGCGACGCAGAACCCGATCGAGCAGGCCGGCACCTACCGGCTGCCCGAGGCGCAGCTGGACCGGTTCCTGCTCAAGACGTCGCTCGGGTACCCGGACCGCGCGTCGTCGGTCGAGATCCTCGCGGGCGTCAAGGACCGCACGGCCGCCCTGCGTCCGCGCATCACGACGCAGGCCGTGGGGACCATGTCCGACCTCGCGCTGACCGTCCACGTCGACGAGGCCGTGCTCGACTACGTCGCCCGGCTGCTCGAGGCGACGCGCGACGACCCGCAGACGTCGCTCGGCGCGAGCATCCGCGGCGGTCTGGCGCTCGTGCGGTGCGCCAAGGTCGCCGCCGCCGCCGACGGCCGGGACTACGTCCTGCCCGACGACATCAAGGTGCTCGGCCAGGCCGTGCTCGCCCACCGGCTGATGCTGGACTCGGAGGCCGAGTTCGCCGGCGTCACGGCGACCGAGGTCGTCGCGCGCGTCCTGGACCAGGTCGCGCCGCCGGCCCTGCGGCAGGGCTGAGGCATGGGTCTGCGCGTCGCGCCCCTCGGGTGGGGGGTCGCCGTCGTGGCGCTCCTGGCCCTCGGGGCGGGACGCCTGCTCGGGTGGGGCGAGCTCGCCGCGCTCGGCGTGGCGCTGCTCGGCGTGCTCGTCGCGGCGTTGGCCATGACGGTCGGCCGCACCCGCTACCGCGTCGTCCTCGACCTCGCCGACCACCGCGTGCGCATCGGCCAGCGCGCCGTGGGCCGCGTCGACGTCCGCAACGCCGCCTCACGGCGTTCGCTGCCGTCGCAGGTCGACCTGCCCGTCGGGGACCGCGTCGTCGAGCTGTCGGTGCCGAGCCTCGCGCCGGGCGCGACGCACGACGACCTGTTCGCGGTGCCGACGGACCGGCGCGCGGTGATCGTCGTGGGCCCCGTGGTGTCGCGCCGCGGTGACCCGCTCGGGCTGCTGCAGCGCCGGCTGCGCTGGACGGAGCCGGCCGAGCTCTTCGTCCACCCCGAGGTCGTCGCGCTCGGCGGGGCCAACGCCGGGCTGCTGCGCGACCTCGAGGGCCAGGCGACGCGCGACCTGTCCGACTCGGACCTCAACTTCCACGCGCTGCGCGACTACGTCGCCGGCGACGACCGGCGCTACATCCACTGGCGCACCACCGCGCGCCGCGGGAAGCTCATGGTCAAGCAGTTCGAGGACACGCGCCGCACGCTCACGTCCATCGCCCTGGCGACGGCGGTCGGCGACTACACGCACCCCGACGAGCTCGAGCTGGCCGTCTCGGTGGCCGCGTCGATCGCGGTCCAGGCGATCCGCGACGAGCGCGACGTCGAGCTGCTGGCCGGTGCCGGTCGGCTGCGCACGGTGACCCCGCCGCTGCTGCTCGACGACTGCTCGCGCCTGTCGTGGTCGCCCGCGGGTGCCGGGGCCGTGCTGCTCGGACGCCGCGTCGTGCGCGAGACGCCCGACGCGTCCGTCGCGTTCCTCGTCACCGGGGGAGCGCCCTCGGACGCCGACCTCCGGCTCGGCGCACGTGCGTTGCCCGCAGGCACCCGCGCGGTCGTCCTGCGCTGCGCGCTGGGTCAGGACGTCGCGGTCCGCACGCAGGGGTCCCTGACGCTCGGGACCGTGGGACGCCTCGAGGACCTGCCGCGTGCGCTGCGACGGGTCGTCGGATGAGCGCGTCCGGAGGCGTCTCGTGAGGCCGGGGCAGCGGATCGGGGTCCGCGAGCCCGCCGACGCCGCGCGCGACGTGCTCGTGCTGGTCGCCGCCGTGGCGCTGGCGCTGACGCCGCTGCTGCCGGTGTACGGCACCTCGGCCGTTCTCCCGGCCCTGCTCGGCGGCGTGCTGCTCGCGGCGACGGTCACGGTCGTCGGCGCGCTGCGCCGCTGGTCCGCGCTCGTCGTCGTCGCGGTCCTCGTCGCGGTGTACGCGATCGCGGGTGGTGCGCTCGCGGCGCCCACGACGACGGTCGCCGGGGTCGTGCCGACGCCCGCGACGTTCGCCGCGCTGGCACGCGGTGCGGCCTCGACGTGGAAGCAGGTCCTCACGCTGCAGCCGCCCGTCGGCACGGGCGGCACGCTGCTCGTGGCCGCGTTCCTGCTCAGTCTCGTCGGCACCGCGACCGCGCTCACGCTGACGCTGCGGGTGCGCCGGCCGTCCGTCGCGTCGCTCGCGGCGGTCGTGCCCGTCCTGGTCCTCGCCGGCGCGGTCGTGCTGGGCACCCGGCAGCCGCCCGTGCCGCCGGTGGTCATCGGCACCGTGCTCGCGGCGGTCGGCCTCAGCTGGGCCGCGTGGCGCAACGGCTCGTGGCGGCCGCGCCGCGTGGTCGCGACAGGTGCGCTCGCGGCCGTCGCGGCCGCGGGCGGGCTCGTGGGGGCTCCGCTGGTGCTGGCGGACCAGCCGCGCGTCGTCGTCCGCGACGAGATCGTGCCGCCGTTCGACCCGCGCGACTACCCGAGCCCGCTCGCGTCCTTCCGGCGCCTGGTCAAGCTCGACGACACGGTGCTGCTGACGGTCGACGGCCTGCCGCAGGGCGCGCGCGTGCGGCTCGCGACGTTCGACCGCTACGACGGCGTCGTTTTCAACGTGGCCGGGGACGGCTCGGCGGAGGCGTCGGGGGAGTTCCGGCGCGTGGGTGACGTCATCGACGTCCCCGTGCGGGGGGAGTCGGCGCGCGTCGACGTCACGATCGGTGCCCTGCAGGGCGTCTGGTTGCCGACCGTCGGGCACGCCCGGTCGGTGGACCTGGGTCGGGCCACCGCCGACCTGCGCTTCAACGACGCGAGCGGTGCCGCGGTCGTCACGTCGGGCGTCCGGGAGGGCATGACGTACTCGCTGGACGTCGTCGTGCCTCCGGTGCCCGACGACGACGCGATCGGGGGCGCCGGGGCCGGCGCGGTCGTGCAGCCGGCGTCCGGCGGCACGCCGCAGGCCGTCGCGGTCGCCGCCGCCGACGTGGCGCGCGACGCCGGCACGCCCGTGCAGGTCGCGCGCACCATCGCGACGCACCTGAGCGAGGAGGGGTACTTCAGCCACGGCCTGACCGACGCCGGGGACTACCCGTCGCTGTCCGGCCACGGCGCCGCGCGGCTGGCGGACCTGCTGGTCGGCGACGTCATGGTCGGTGACGGCGAGCAGTACGCGGCCGCAGCCGCCCTGATGATCCGCGAGAGGGGGCTGCCGGCACGGGTCGTGCTCGGCTTCGTGCCCGGCTCGGGCGACGACGCCGAGGGTGACGGCGAGGTCACGGTGCCCACCGACGAGGGCGGCGCCGTGGAGATCCGCGGCCGTGACGTGCAGGCCTGGGTCGAGGTGGCGTTCGCGGGGCGTGGCTGGGTGCCGTTCGACGTGACGCCGCCGCGCTCGCGCACCCCCGAGCAGGAGCAGGAGGAGACGGACACCGACCCGCAGCCGCAGGTCGTGCAGCCGCCCGCGCTCCCGCCGGACCGCGTGACGCCGCCGGACGACGACACCGAGCAGCCGCAGACGGAGGACCCGCCCGCGGACGACTCCGGTCTCGCGCTGTGGCTGCGCATCGCGGCGTGGACCGGCATCGGCCTCGGCGGGGTCCTGGTGCTGCTGTCGCCGGTGCTCGTGGTGGTCGCTCTCAAGGCGCGTCGGCGGCGTCGTCGCCGACGCGCGGCCGACCCCGTGCGGCGGGTCGCCGGCGGCTGGGACGAGGTGGTCGACACCGCGCGGGACATGGGCGGCGTCCCCGCGGCGGCGGCGACGCGCCGCGAGACGGCCCGGCTGTGGAGCACGACCATCGCCGGCGGGCACCCGGCCGTCGCGGCGCGTGTCGAGGCGCTCGCCCGCCGCGCCGACCGCGCGGTCTTCGCGGCCGGCTCGCCCGAGCGCGCGGAGGTCGAGGCGTACTGGGCCGACGTGGACGCGACGGTCGAGGCGCTGCGCCGGACCCTGCCGTGGCGACGGCGCGTACGGTCGCACGCCTCGCCGGCGTCGCTGCGGCGGCCGTCCGCCCCGGCGCGCGCCCCCCGGCAGCAGGTGGCGCTACCGTCGACGGCGCCGGCCGCACCCACCCGACGGACCCGTCGGACCCGCCGAGCCCGCCGAGGTGAACGATGACCGCCCGACCTGCGACCGCGCCGGACGGCAGGCTGGACGACCGGCCGGCGAGCCTGGGCCGGCGGTTCCTCGCGGTCCTCGTCGACCAGGTGGTCCTGCTGGTGCTCGGCGGCGGGGTCGTCCTCGTGGCGGCCCTGCGCGCCAGCGCCGCGCTGCGGGACGGTGCCGCGGCGCCGGACGCCCCCGCCGTCCCGGTGCCGCTGCTCCTCGCCGCGGTGGTCCTGGCCACGGTCGTCACGGTCGCGCAGTGGCTCGCGCACGGTCGCCTGGGCTGGACCCTCGGTCGGCGGCTGGTGGGTGTGCGGACGGTCGACGTGCACAGCCGCCGTCCTGTCGGTGCGGGTCGTGTGCTCGTGCGCGGGCTCGTCGTGGCGGCGGGGACGCTGGTCTGCGCCGTCGGGCAGTACGTGGTGCTGCTGTCACCGCTGCTCGACCGGACGGGCCGGCGGCGCGGTTGGCACGACCGCGCGGTCGACGCGGAGGTGCTGCGGGTGACCACGTCGTCGCGCCGCGGCCAAGGCGCGCACCGGCACGTGGCCGGCACCGACGCGGCCCCCGCCGGTGCGGCTGCGGGCGAGCGGCCCGTGCCCGAGCGGCCGGCGGTCGTGGCGACCGCCGTCCGCGGTCCGCAGGCCCCGGAGGTGCCGACACCCGTCGCATCGGCCCTCGCGACCCCGGCGGGCGGCCTGGTCCTGGCACCGCTGCACCCTCAGCGCTCGGCCCCCGACCTCGACACGCGCGCGATCCCGGCGGTGCGCTCGGCGCCGACGCTGGCGTTCGGGCTGGCGCCTGAGCTCGAGACGACACGCCCCGCCGCGCCGCGCACGGACGTGATCCCCGAGCCGCGGCCCGAGCCCACGCCGGGGCTGCGGGTCGCGTTCGACGACGGTCGCGTGCTCACCGTGGAGCGGCTCGCGCTCGTCGGTCGCAACCCCTCGCCCGGCCCCGGCCTGCAGGTCGTGCGCGTCGCCGACCCGACGCGATCGGTCTCCAAGACCCATCTGCAGCTCGCGGTGGACTCCGCCGGCGGTGCGTGGGTCGTGGACCGAGGCTCGACCAACGGCACCCTGGTGACGCTGCCCGACGGCGGACAGGTCGTGTGCCCGGTGGACCATCCCGTGCGGCTGCGCGAGGGGGCGGTCGTCGTGTTCGGCGACCGGTCCCTGCGGGTCGTCACGATGCCGGTCGTCACGCAGGGACGCAGCCCCGTCGCCTGACCGGGCGCCAGGCCCCCGGGTCGCGCGCGGCTGCGCTCCTCCGGAGAATCAGCCGCAAGGACCCCGGCTCGCGCGCACGGGGCACCGCCCGTGAGAGGACCGTCATGCACATCACCGCGTCCGCCGTCTCCCTCAACGTCCCCGACGTCGCCGCGTCGGCGGACTTCGCCCGCACCCACCTGGGCTTCAGCGAGAAGATGTCCGCCGACGGCTTCGTGTCCCTGAACCACCCGGACGCCGGGTTCGAGCTGGCGCTGCTGCGCGTGGGCCTGTCGAGCTTCAAGCCCGAGCGGATCGCCGGGCCCGCCGGGCAGGGCCTGCTGCTCGCGTTCGTGGTCGACGACGTGGACGCCGAGTTCGCGCGCATCGCCGCGGCCGGGGCCCAGGTCGTCACGCCGCCGGAGACCGAGCCGTGGGGCGAGCGCTACTGCCAGTTCGCGGACCCGAACGGGATCGTCTGGCAGCTCGTCCAGTGGGTCTGACCGCACGCCCGGCCCGCGGGGCGGGCGTGGCCTAGGCTCGGCCCATGGGTGGCGTACGCCCGGCCTCGCAGATGCGGCCGGTCGAGCTTGTCGACGACGACGACCCCTCGGGGACCGGCGGCGCCTCGGCGCGCGACGACGCGCGTGCTCGGGCCGCTGCCGACGCCATGGGCGCCCCGGGGGACGGCCGACGCCGGTGGCCGTGGGTCGTGGGCGCCCTCGTCGTGGTGGTCGGCGCCGCGGCCGTCGCGACCGGTGTCACCGAGCGGGCCGCGCACGAGCGGGCCGACGCCTTCGCCGCGCTGCCCGGCGTCGTGCGTCCGCTGGAGCAGGTGCCCGTCGAGCGCTGGCGGACGGTCGCGGACGGACCGACACCCGTGCTGAGCGCGGGCGGCGCGATCGTGACCGTCGCCGGCGCTCAGGGGCGCTGGACCGTGCGCTCGTGGGAGCCGGCGACCGGCGCGCTGCGCTGGGAGGTACCGGTCGTCGACGAGGCCGGCTCGGGCTTCGAGTCCGTGGCGGTGGCGTGCTCGGCGACGGCGGACCCGGCGGCGCTGCTGCTGTGCACCTGGACGGAGCCGGGGGTCGTCTACGGCGGCTCGGGGGAGTCCACGCCGTACGTGCCGCCGACGCAGGTCCTCGCGCTGGACCCGGACGGTGGTGAGCAGCGGGGGACGTGGGAGATCGAGGGGAGCCTGCTCGGCCTCGTGCGCGCCGAGGGTGACGTCGTCGTCGCGACGGGGCTGCGCGACCGGCACGTCCTGGTCGAGCGTCGGGACGGCACGGACGGGACCGTGCGCTGGTCGTGGACCTCGCCGATCCCGCTGGTCGACAACGGCGGTGTGCGCGCCGCTCCCCGGCTCGTCGGGGACGACCGCGTCGTGGGGCTCGTGGCCATGACGACCACGCTGCTCGACGCGGGCACGGGCGCGGTCCTCGAGGCAGGTCCGCCCGGGCGGCAGATCCTGGTCACGGGCCTGCCCGACGGCGGTTTCGCGACGTGGGAGTCGGGGTACGGCGGGACGCTGCGCGACGCAGACGGCGAGATGCGCGCGCGCGTCCCGGGGCTGCCCCTCGACGTCGTGGGCGACGCGTCGGTCGACGAGCTCCTGATGGACATCGGCAACCGTGTGGTCGCCGTGCGGCCGCAGGACGGCGTCGCGACGTGGCGGCTGCCGTCGTCGATGTCGCCGGTCGCCGTGGCGCACCGCGTCGTGGTGATGGCGGGCGAGGGCTCGGTCGGCGCTGTGGACGGCGCGGACGGGCGGTTGCTCTGGGAGGAGGAGCTGGTCGCCGAGCAGCGCGTCCCGCCGGTGACCGACGGGCTGCACGTGCTCACCGCGGAGCCCGCCCGTGAGGGCCTCAGGCACCTGGTCGCCCGGGGGCTGCGCGACGGTGTGGAGGCGTGGCGGCTCGGCCTGCCCTCGGACGTGCGCCAGCTCACGGGCATCGGCGGCCGTCTGGTCGTGGTCACGGACGACGCGGTCATCGTCCTCGCGTGATCCCGCCGCGGGTTGCCGCGGCAGGTGCCCGCGGGGGTAAGGTCGTCCCGTGCGCGCACGCTCGCTGCTTCTTCGTCGCCGCGACGAGGCCCTCTAGGCCGGCTCCTCGTCGCGGTGTGTGTCGTGCCCGGCTGATGCCCGCCGAGACCCGCGATGAAGGACCACCCGATGAGCAGCCAGAGCCCCGCCACCCCCGCGCCGATCACCCAGGCGCCGGCCGCCGAGCGCAACCCGCAGCAGCCCTCGGGCATGCCCGTGCACCGGTACCGCCCGTTCCACGAGCAGATCCGCGTCGACCTGCCCGACCGCACATGGCCGGACCAGCGCATCACCCGGGCGCCCCGGTGGTGCGCGGTCGACCTGCGCGACGGCAACCAGGCGCTGATCGAGCCCATGAGCCCCGCCCGCAAGCTCGAGATGTTCGAGCTGCTGGTCGACATGGGCTACAAGGAGATCGAGGTCGGGTTCCCCTCGGCCTCGCAGACGGACTACGACTTCGTGCGGATGCTCATCGAGGAGCGTCGCATCCCCGACGACGTCGTGATCCAGGTGCTGACCCAGGCCCGTGAGCACCTCATCGAGCGGACCTACGAGGCGATCGCGGGTGCGAAGCAGGCGATCGTGCACCTGTACAACTCCACCTCCGTGCTGCAGCGCGAGGTCGTGTTCCGGTCCGACGAGGACGGCATCGCCGACATCGCCGTGTCGGGAGCGCGCTACTGCAAGAAGTACGAGGAGCTGGTCCCGGACACCGAGGTGCTCTACGAGTACAGCCCCGAGTCGTACACCGGCACCGAGCTGGAGTACGCGGTGCGGGTCTGCAACGCGGTGCTCGACGTGCTGGAGCCGACGCCCGAGCGCCCCGTCATCATCAACCTGCCGGCCACCGTCGAGATGGCGACCCCCAACGTCTACGCCGACTCGATCGAGTGGATGAGCCGCCACCTGCACCACCGCGAGTCGGTCGTGCTCTCGCTGCACCCGCACAACGACCGCGGCACCGCGGTGGCGGCCGCCGAGCTGGGCTACCTGGCCGGTGCGGACCGCATCGAGGGCTGCCTGTTCGGCAACGGTGAGCGCACCGGCAACGTCGACCTGGTCACGCTGGGCCTCAACCTGTTCAGCCAGGGCGTGGACCCGCAGATCGACTTCTCCGACATCGACCGCATCCGCCGCACCGTCGAGCGCTGCAACCAGATGCCCGTGCACGAGCGCCACCCGTACGGCGGGGACCTGGTGTTCACGGCGTTCTCCGGCTCGCACCAGGACGCGATCAAGAAGGGCCTCGACGCCCTGGAGGTCCGCGCCGCCGCGGCCGGCAAGGACGTCGCCGACGTCGAGTGGGCGGTGCCGTACCTGCCGATCGACCCCAAGGACGTGGGCCGCTCCTACGAGGCGATCATCCGGGTGAACTCCCAGTCCGGGAAGGGCGGGATCTCCTACCTGCTGAAGTCCGAGAAGGACCTGGACCTGCCGCGGCGCCTGCAGATCGAGTTCTCGCAGGTCGTGCAGCAGCACACCGACCAGCACGGCACCGAGGTCACCGCCGACGAGCTCTGGTCGATCTTCAGCGACGAGTACCTGCCCGCGCCGCCCGAGGGTCCCCTGGAGCCGTGGGGCCGGTTCGCGCTGCGCGGCACACGGGCCACGAGCACCGAGGGCGGTCAGGACACGCTGGAGGTCGACGTGGTGGACCGCGGGGTCGAGAAGACCCTGAGCGGCACCGGCAACGGCCCCGTCGCGGCCTTCGTCGCGGCCCTGCGCAGCACGGGGGTGGACGTCGCGGTGCTCGACTACGCCGAGCACGCGCTGTCCGCCGGCGGTGACGCGACGGCCGCCGCCTACGTCGAGTGCGCCATCGGCGACGACATCCTGTGGGGCGTCGGCATCGACCCGTCGATCACGACGGCGTCGCTCAAGGCGATCGTCTCGGCGGTCAACCGGCACGAGCGCTGAGGGACGGGCCGCGGTGCGCCACGTGCGCGCCGCGGCCCACCTGTCGGTGCCGCGGGGGACAATGGCACCGTGAGCCTCTACCGCGACGAGGCGATCGTCCTGCGCACCCACAAGCTGGGGGAGGCCGACCGCATCGTCACCCTCCTGACGCGCGAGCACGGCAAGGTGCGCGCCGTCGGCAAGGGCGTGCGCCGCACGACGTCCCGGTTCGGCTCCCGGCTCGAGCCGTTCATGCACATCGACGTGCAGCTGAGCACGGGACGCAACCTCGACGTCGTCACGCAGGTCGAGGCGCTCGGGTCGTACGGTCGCCAGATCTGCGAGGACTACGCGCTGTACACCGTCGGCACGGTGATGCTCGAGACGGCCGAACGGCTCGTCGAGGCGGAGCGCGAGCCGTCGGTCCAGCAGTACCGGCTGCTGGTCGGTGCGGTCCGCGCGCTCGCCACGCGCGCCCACGCACCGGGTCTCGTCCTGGACTCCTACCTGCTGCGCGCGCTCGCGGTCGCGGGGTGGGCGCCGAGCTTCACCGACTGCGCGCGGTGCGGTGCGCCCGGGCCGCACCACGCGTTCGCGCCCGCGGTCGGCGGGGCGGTGTGCGGCGCGTGCCGGCCGCCGGGCGCCGCAGCCCCGGCGCCGGAGACGTTCACGCTGCTCGCCGCGCTGCTCTCGGGCGACTGGGGCGTCGCCGACGCGAGCGCCGAGCGGCACCGGGCCGAGGGCAACGGCCTGGTCGCGGTGTTCTGCCAGTTCCACCTCGAGCGGCGCCTGCGCTCGCTCCCGATGGTCGAACGCGTCTGACGGACGGGCACCGGTGCGCGCACCGGGTGGCACGATGTGGGACGTGCCACGCGAGACCGTCCCGCCCTACCCGCACCCGTCCGGCGCCCGGCCGCCCCAGATCCCACGGGCCCTCGTGCCGCGTCACGTCGCGGTCGTGATGGACGGCAACGGCCGCTGGGCCAACGCGCGGGGGCTGCCCCGTGTCGAGGGCCACCGTGCGGGTGAGGCGTCGCTCCTGGACGTCGTGGCCGGCGCGATCGAGATCGGTGTGCAGCACGTGTCCGCGTACGCGTTCTCGACCGAGAACTGGTCGCGCTCGCCCGAGGAGGTCCGCTTCCTCATGGGCTTCAACCGCGACGTCCTGCGTCGGCGGCGCGACCTCATGGACTCGTGGGGCGTGCGGGTGCGCTGGGCCGGCCGGCGACCCCGGCTGTGGCGCTCGGTGATCGCCGAGCTCGAGGAGGCGGAGCGGCAGACCGTCGACAACACGACCTGCACGCTGACGATGTGCGTCAACTACGGCGGCCGCGCCGAGATCGCCGACGCCGCGCAGGCCATCGCGCGCGAGGTCGCCGCGGGCCGGCTCAAGCCCGAGCGGGTCAACGAGAAGACCGTGCAGAAGTACCTCGACGAGCCGGACCTGCCGGACGTCGACCTCTTCCTGCGGTCCTCGGGGGAGCAGCGGATCTCGAACTTCATGCTGTGGCAGTCGGCGTACGCCGAGATGGTCTTCCTCGAGGAGCCGTGGCCGGACGTCGACCGGCGGCACCTGTGGCGCGCGGTCGAGACGTACGCGCGGCGTGACCGGCGCTACGGCGGGGCGGTCGACGTCCCCGCCGGGAGCTGATGCCGGACGTCCGAGGCGGGCGCTAGGTTCCCGCCATGGGACTGACGGTGAGCATGGTGACCTTCGACACGCACGACGCCCCCGCGCTGGCGGCCTGGTGGGCGGGACACCTCGGTGGGCAGGTGCAGGGCCACGAGGACGAGTTCGTGATGGTGCTGCCCGGTGGGCCCGGCCTGCCGGCCTTCGGCTTCCAGCGCGTCGACGACCCCACGCCGGGCAAGAACCGGGTCCACGTGGACCTGGGCGCGGACGACCCGGCGCGAGCCGTCGAGGAGTTCGTGGCGTCCGGGGCGACGAGGGTGGCGGAGCACACGCTCCCGGACGGGTTCGCGTGGACGGTGCTGGCGGACCCGCACGGCAACCAGTTCTGCGTGTCGGCGACCCACGCCGCGTGACGTGCGAGGTGCCCTCAGCCGCGCTCGCCGGACGTCGTCCGCTCGGTGCGGGCGTCGCGCGCCGTGATCGCCAGGTGCGGTTCTGCCGCGCGGCGACGTCGCACTGCGGCGACCACGACGACGGCGAGGAGCACGGCGACGAGCGCCATCGTGGCGAGCGCCCATGCGGAGCCCGCGGCGAGCGTGACCGCGCCCCACACCGCGCCCGCGCCGACGGTGCCCCAGATGACCGCCCACAGGGCAGCGCCGGGGATCGAGGCGACCGTGAAGCGCAGGTACGGCATGCGCACGAGCCCGGCGCCGGCGAAGACGGCGGTCTGGATGCCGACGGTCGCGTAGGCCAGCGTGACCGCGAGCGGCCCCCAGCGGTGCACGAGCGCGACGCCGCGGCGCGCCGACGGCGTCGACGCGAGGCGGGCGGTGCGCTCGACGGTCCGCTGCCACCAGCGCGGACCGTGCCGGCGCTCACCCTCGAACCGGGCTCCGCGCTGGACCGCTCGCCCCGCCCAGTAGGTCAGGTGCGAGCGCGCCATGACGATCGTGAAGAGGCACGCCAGCGCGACCGCGACGGGCAGACCGTCGAGGCCGTACACGGCCAGCACCTCGCTCGACGACACCGCCTGATCCTACGCCGGGGGTGAGGCGCCCTACCGGTGGTCGCCGGCGGCCCGCACGGCGGGCAGAGCGTCCTCGCAGCCGGCGTCGGTGGCAGGGACCAGCACGTCGTCGGACAGGTCGGGGTGCGGGTCGTGGGCGGCGCGCCGCCGCGCGATCACCGGGTGCACGACTGCCGCCGCCGCGTACAGCGCGATCGCGAGCACGACGATCGTCGCGCCGGGCGGCACGTCGTTCCAGTACGTGATGACCAGTCCGACGACGCTGACCGTGACCCCGAGGGCGCTGGCGATCACCATGGTGCGTCCGAACGAGCGGGCGAAGATCTGTGCGACGGCGACCGGCACGATCATGAGCGCGCTGACCAGGAGCAGGCCGACGACGCGCATGGAGATGGTGACCGTGAGCGCTGCGAGGCAGGCGATGACCATCGACATCGCGCGGACGGGGACGCCGCTGGCGCGGGCGAACTCCTCGTCGTGGCTCACCGCGAACAGCGCCCAGCGCAGGCCGACCCCGACGGTGAGGACGAGGACGGCCAGCGCCGCCGTCCACCACAGGTCGGTGGTCGACACGGTCGAGATCGAGCCGAAGAGGTAGCTCATGAGGTTCGCGTTGGTGCCGCCCGCGACCTTGATGAGCAGGACGCCGCCGGCGATGCCGCCGTAGAACATGATGGCCAGCGCGAGGTCACCGCTGGTCCGGCCGCGCTCGCGGACGAGCTCGATGACGACCGAGCCGACGACGGCGGCGAGCACGGCGCCGGGCACGGCGAGCGCGTCGGCGGGCGCGACCGCGGCCCAGCTGCCCACGAGCCAGCCCAGGGCGACGCCCGTGAGCGCGACGTGGCCGATGCCGTCGCCCATGAGGGCCATGCGGCGCTGCACGAGGAACGTGCCGACGACGGGCGCGGCGGCACCCACCAGGACGGCCGCGACGAGCGCGCGCTGCATGAGCGGCGACGTCAGCAGCTCCACGACCTGCTCCCACCCGGTCACCGGGTCACCTCCAGCGTCAGGTCGGGTCCCTCGGACGGCGGTTCGGGGTCGGCGTGCGGGTGGGTGTGGTCGTGCCCGGCCTCCCCGTGCTCGCCGCGTGCGGGCGGTGGGGCGCCGTCGTGCACGACACGCCCGTGCCGCAGGACGACGGCACGGTCGATCAGCGGCGCGAACGGCCCGATCTCGTGCAGGATCACCACGACGGTGGTCCCGGCGTCGCGCAGGGACGACAGCGCGGTGACGAACGTGTCCTGCGTGGGCAGGTCGATCCCGGACGTCGGCTCGTCGAGCACGAGGAGGGACGGCTCGCGCACCAGCGCCCGTGCGATCAGGACGCGCTGCTGCTGCCCGCCGGACAGGTCCTGCACCCGGCGGTCGTGCAGGTCGGCGACGCCGAGGGCGTCGAGCGCGGCCAGTGCGCGCGCCCGCGCGTCGCGCGGGGGGCGCAGGCGGCGGCCGTCCAGCAGCCCGGACACCACGACCTCGAGTGCCGTCGTGGGCACGCCGCCGCCGGCGGCCATGCGCTGGGGCACGTAGCCGACGCGCCGCCAGGGCACGTCGCGGCCCAGGGGCCGGCCCAGCAGGCGCACGCTGCCCGACACGTGCGGCACGACGCCGAGCAGGGCGCGCACGAGCGTCGACTTGCCGGACCCGTTCGCGCCGAGCAGCGCGAGCACCTGGCCGGTGGGGACCGTCAGGTCCACGCCCCGCACGATGGGCTGACCGCCGAGCGTCACGTGGACGTCGGTGGCCTCGATCGCGTTCACGAGCAGGACAATGCCACGCGCAGGGCCTCGAGGTTGGCCTCGGCGATCGAGAAGTAGTCCTGGGTGTCGTCGCTGAGCCCCTCGATCGGGTCGAGGACCGCCGCCTCGACCCCGAGGTCCGCGGCCAGCGTCTGCGCGACCTTGGGCGAGACGAGCGTCTCGAAGAAGATCGTCGTGACCCCCTCGTCGCGCACGACGTCCCCCACCTCGCGCAACCGTGCGGGCGACGGCTCGGTCTCGGGGTCGACGCCCGAGATGCCGACCAGCTCGAGGTCGTAGCGGTCCGCGAGGTAGCCGAACGCCTCGTGCGACGTGACGACGACGCGGCGCTCGCACGTGGCGAGCCCGGCCGTGTACGCCTCGTCGAGGGCGGTGAGGCGCGCGGTGAGGGCGTCGGCGTTGGCCCGGTAGACGTCGGCCCCGTCGGGGTCGATCTCGGAGAGCGCGGTGGCCACGTCGTCGGCGACCGCGGCCAGGCGCGTGGGGTCCAGCCAGAAGTGGGGGTCGGCGCCGTGGTCGTCCACGTCCTCGGCGTCGTCCGCGAGGTCGGCGTGCACGGCGGCGTCGACGACGTGCTCGGGTGACGCCTGGGCCACGGCGTCGTCGACGGCCGGCTGGAAGCCGGACTGGTGGACGACGAGCTGGGCGGCGCCGACGGACGCGACCTGGGCGGGGGAGAGCTCGACGTCGTGCGGCTCGGCACCGGGAGGGGTCAGGGAGCTGACGGTCACGCGGTCGCCCCCGACCTCCTGCGTCACCATCTGCAGCGGGTAGAACGACGCGAGTGCCTGCACCGTGCCGTCCTCGCCGGGGCTCGCCGAGCACGCCGCGGTCACCAGCACCGGCAGGGCCAGGACGGCGGCGAGCAGGCGGGAGCGGCGGGGAGACCTGGACATGAGAGCAATTCTCAATGACTCCGAGAACCGTTGTCAACACGGGCGCGTCCCGTGCACACCCGGGCCCGCGGTCCGCCGACGACCGATAGCCTGGGCCGTTGTGTCCCGCGGCACCCAGCCGCGGACTTCCTCGACCCAGGAGATCCACCGTGGCTGCCGCACCTTCCCGTCTCGACGCCGTCGTCTCCCTCGCCAAGCGCCGGGGGTTCGTCTTCCCGAGCGGCGAGATCTACGGGGGCACCCGCTCCGCGTGGGACTACGGACCGTTGGGCGTCGAGCTCAAGGAGAACATCAAGCGCCAGTGGTGGCGCGCGATGGTGACGAGCCGCGACGACGTCGTCGGTCTCGACTCGTCGGTCATCCTGCCCCGGCAGGTCTGGGTCGCCTCCGGTCACGTCGGCGTCTTCACCGACCCGCTGACCGAGTGCCTGTCCTGCCACAAGCGGTTCCGTGAGGACCACCTCCTCGAGGACTTCGAGTCGAAGAAGGGCCGCGCGCCGGAGAACGGACTGGCCGACATCGCGTGCCCCAACTGCGGCACGCGTGGCCAGTGGACCGAGCCGCGCGACTTCAACATGATGCTCAAGACGTACCTCGGCCCCGTCGAGGACGAGTCCGGGCTGCACTACCTGCGGCCCGAGACCGCGCAGGGCATCTTCGTGAACTTCAAGAACGTCTACACGGCCGCCCGCATGAAGCCCCCGTTCGGCATCGGCCAGATCGGCAAGTCGTTCCGCAACGAGATCACGCCGGGCAACTTCATCTTCCGCACGCGCGAGTTCGAGCAGATGGAGATGGAGTTCTTCGTCGAGCCGGGCACCGACGAGACGTGGCACCAGTACTGGATCGACCGCCGCACCGACTGGTACGTCGACCTGGGGATCCAGCGCGACAACCTGCGGCTCTTCGAGCACCCGGCCGAGAAGCTGTCGCACTACTCCAAGCGCACGGTCGACATCGAGTACAAGTTCGGCTTCAGCGGCAGCGAGTGGGGCGAGCTCGAGGGCATCGCCAACCGCACCGACTTCGACCTCGGGACGCACTCCGAGCACTCCGGCCAGGACCTGTCGTTCTTCGACCAGGCCAAGAACGAGCGCTACGTGCCCTACGTCATCGAGCCGGCCGCAGGCCTGACGCGCTCCCTCATGGCCTTCCTCGTCGAGTCCTACACCGAGGACGAGGCACCCAACACCAAGGGTGGCGTCGACACCCGCACCGTGCTGAAGCTCGACCCGCGGCTGGCGCCGGTCAAGGCGGCCGTCCTGCCGCTGTCGCGCAACGAGCAGCTCAGCCCCAAGGCCCGGGACCTGGCCGCGGAGCTGCGCGGCAGCTGGAACGTGGAGTTCGACGACGCGGGTGCCATCGGCCGGCGCTACCGCCGTCAGGACGAGATCGGCACGCCCTTCTGCATCACGGTCGACTTCGACACGCTCGACGACCAGGCCGTGACGATCCGCCACCGCGACGACATGTCGCAGCAGCGTGTCGCGCTCGACCAGGTCACCGGGTACCTCGCGCAGCGCCTCGTCGGCGCCTGAGGCGTCCCACGACCGCGGGCCCGGGTGCTTCGGCACCCGGGCCCGCGGCCGTTCGTGCCGGTCCCGTCAGGACTGCTCCTCGGCACGGATCCGCAGCACCACCGTGCCGCGCTTGCGACCGGTGTCGACGTAGCGGTGAGCCTCGACGACGTCCTCGAACGCGTACGTCCGGTCGACGACCGGCCGCACGGCGCCCTCGGCCGCGAGCCTGAGGAGCTCGTCGAGGTCGGCGGCCGACGTCGGCAGGTCGCCGGTGACGGCTCGGACGCCGCGGAGCCGGGCGAACGGCGTCCCGACGGTGCCGGCCAGGTCGGCGACGACGAGCAGCAGCGTTCCGCCGCGTCGCAGCACGCGGCGGGCTCGAGCGACGGGCAGCGTGCCGACGCAGTCGACGACGACGTCGACGCGCCGTCCGAGTGCCGTGACGTCCTGCGTGAGGTGGTCGACGACGTCGGTGGCCCCGAGAGAGCGCACGAGGTCGGCGTTCGGTGCGCTGCACACCGCGGTGACGCGTGCGCCGCTGGCGGCGGCGAGCTGGACGACCATCGTCCCGACGGCGCCCGACGCGCCGTTGACGAGCACCTCGACGCCGGGCCGCACGTCGGCGCGGCGCAGGAACTTGTGAGCCGTGAGCCCGCCGAAGACGAGCGCGACGGCCTGGTCGAGCCGCAGGGCGTCGGGGACGTGCGCGACGACGCCGGACGCGGGCACCCGCACGAGCTCGGCGTGGCCGCCGAACCCGGACCCCGTCGCCGCGACGACGCGGTCGCCGGGGCGGAAGCCCGTCACCCGGGGGCCGGTGGCGGCGACGACGCCGGCGACCTCCATGCCGAGCACCTGCCGCCGCGGGTGACGGAAGCCGACGACGGGGCCGGCGAGCGCGCCCATGCCGCGGGGCAGGTCTCGCGCGCGCAACCGGTGGTCCGCGACGCTCACGTCCGAGGCGTACGCGCGCACGAGCAGGTCACCGGGGCCAAGTGCGGGCACCGGGACGTCGGCGAGGCGGACGACCTCCGGCCCGCCGTAGCGCTCGTACACCGCGGCGCGCATGCGGTGGCCGACGCCGGAGGCGGTCGGGTTCGTGGGGTCGCTGCGGTGGGGCGTGGTCGGCACGGTCGCCTCCGGGGGTCGGGCCTCACGGCGTAAGCCTTACGCTGTAAGGGTGGCATGCGTCGGTGCGGCGCGTCAACGGTCGGCCGGGGCGGTGAGAGGGTGGTGGCGTGGTCGAGGCTCCCGCCGCCGGCGCGTCGCGTCCGCGGCTGACGCGTGAGCGCGTGCTGCGCCGCGCCGTCGACATCGCCGATGCCGCGGGCGTCGAGGCCCTGACGATGCGGCGGCTCGCCGACGAGCTCGGCGTCGAGGCCATGTCGCTGTATCACCACGTGCGCGGCAAGGGGGGCATCCTCGACGGCGCCGTCGAGCTCGTGCTCGACGAGCTGGCCGCCGCAGCCGACGCGAGCGCGGTGCCGCCCGAGGACGGCGGGTGGCGCGCCGCGGTGCGTGCCCGGCTCGTCGCCGCGCGCACGGTCATGCTGCGTCACCCGTGGGCGCCCGACGTCATGGCGGCGCGCAGCGTCATGACCGTGGGCGCGGCGCGGCACGTCGACGCCGTCGTCGGCCTCATGCGTGCCGGCGGGCTGTCGTACGACCTCGTGCACCACGGGCTGCACGCGCTGGGCAGCCGGATGTTCGGGTTCAGCCCCGAGATCGCCGAGCCCGACGCCGGTGACGAGCAGGGCGCGGAGGCCCTCGCCGGGATGGCCGAGCTGGTGCCGCACCTCGCCGCCATGCTCGCCGAGGTCGCGCACGACGGCGCCACGACGCTCGGGTGGTGCGACGACCAGACCGAGTTCGAGTTCGGTCTCGACCTCGTCCTCGACGGTCTCGACCGTCTCGCCCGCGGATCGTCGGCCGCGGATTGACGTTCCTGGCGGAGCGCCGGTCCGCCGCCCCTGCGTGTCAGCCGACGGCGTCCCGGTAGCGCGCGCGCGTCGCGACCGCCACCTCCGCGGGTGCCCCGCCCGGCGGCTGCGGCCTCCCGGCGAGAAGCGCCTCGAGCAGGTCGAGGCACACGTGGTAGCCGGCCGCCGTGCCGGTCACGTCCTCGGCCGACGTCGGGGCGAGCCAGGTGGTGAACGTCAGCCGCGTGCCGTCGTCGGCCTCCTCGAGCTCGAAGACCAGCAGGTCGCCACCCCACGTCCACGACGCGCGGGAGGGTGGGTCCCACGCCTGCACGGTGCCGTCCACGACCGCGTCGGCGATCGCGTACCGGGCGACGTGCTCGGGCCAGAACGGCAGGCGCAGCGCGGAGCCGGGGCGGCGCTCACCGACGAGGTCGGCGGGGAACCAGTGCCGCAGGTGCCGCGACTCGGTGAGCGCGGCCCACACCGTCTCCTGCGGGTGCGGGAACGTCCGGACGAAGCGCAGCCCGCAGCGGTCCTCGTCGCGCAGGACGGTCCCGAGCCGGGGGTCGGTGGTGCTCATGGGTGCTCCTCGGAGGTGTGGGAGGGCAGGGCGTCGAGGTGCTCCGCGAGGGCATCGAAGGCGTCCGCCCACGCGGCTCGGTAGGGCAGGAGCCACGCGTCGAGCTCGGCGAGCGGGCGCGGGCGCAGGCGGTACCAACGCAGCCGTCCGTCCGGGCGGACGTCGACGAGCCCGGCGGTCCGCAGGGTGCGCAGGTGCTTGGAGACGGCCGGCTGGGTCATCCCGAGCGTGTCGACGAGGTCGCCGACGGAACGCTCGCCCGCGCGCAGCTCGTCGAGGATCTGCCGGCGCCGCGGTTCGGCGACGACCTCGAAGACGTTCATCCACGAATCATGCCCAGACGGACATATATCCCGCAAGGCATGAGTCCGACGCCTCGCGCGGTGCGTGGACGGCGGCGGGGGAGCCAGGTGTCGCCGGGCCGGTGGACAATGGGGCGGTGCCCGAGACGACCACGACGCCGCACGAGAGCCCGCGGACGACCTCCGCGGTCCTGCCGCCCCTGCGCATCGGTCCCATCACCGTCGACACGCCGGTCGTGCTCGCGCCCATGGCCGGCGTGACCAACGCCGCCTTCCGCCGGCTGTGCCGCGAGTCGGGTGCCGGGCTGTACGTCGCCGAGATGCTGACGAGCCGGGCGCTCGTCGAGCGCAGCCCGGAGTCGTTCCGGATCATCTCGTTCGAGCCCGACGAGGTGCCGCGCTCCGTCCAGGTCTACGGCGTCGACCCCGCGACCGTCGGAGCCGCCGTGCGCCTGCTCGTCGAGGAGGACCGGGCGGACCACGTCGACCTCAACTTCGGTTGCCCGGTGCCCAAGGTGACCCGTCGCGGCGGCGGTGCGGTGCTGCCGTGGAAGCGGGACCTGTTCGCGTCGATCGTGCGGGCCGCCGTCGGCGCGGCACAGCCGGCGGGCGTGCCGGTGACCGTCAAGATGCGCAAGGGCATCGACGAGGACCACCTGACGTACGTCGAGGCGGGCCTGACGGCGCAGGACGCGGGTGTCGCGGCCGTCGCGCTGCACGGCCGCACCGCGGCGGACTACTACTCCGGCACGGCCGACTGGGACGCGATCGCGACGCTCAAGCAGGCCGTCACCGACATCCCCGTGCTCGGCAACGGCGACATCTGGTCGGCCGAGGACGCGCTGGCGATGGTCGCCCACACCGGCTGCGACGGCGTCGTCGTCGGGCGCGGCTGCCAGGGGCGGCCGTGGCTTTTCGCCGACCTGGCCGCGGCTTTCGCGGGGTCGGACGCGCGCATCCGGCCCGGTCTGCGGGAGGTCGCGGGCGTCGTGCGGCGCCACGCCGAGCTGATGGTCGACCACTTCGGCGACGAGGACAAGGCGCTGCGCGAGATGCGCAAGCACATGGCCTGGTACTTCAAGGGGTACGTGGTCGGTGGCGAGCTGCGCGCGCAGCTGGGCCTGGTGTCGTCCCTCACGCAGCTCGACGACCTGCTCGGACAGCTGGACCTCGACCAGCCGTACCCGGGCGAGGCCTCCGAGGGTCCGCGGGGACGCGCCGGGTCGCCCAAGCGCCCGATCCTCCCGTACGGCTGGTTGGACTCCCGCGAGCTGTCCGAGGACTTCCGCCGCGACCTGCACGAGGCGGAGCTCTCGGTCTCGGGCGGCTGACGGCGGTCCGTCGTCGCGCGTCCTCGACGGGCGCGTCCGGCCGTCGCACTGCAGACTTCTGCGCGTGCGAACCATGGGTGTGGAGGAGGAGTACCTGCTGGTCGACGCCGAGGGCGTCCCGACCGGTGTGGCCGACGCGGCGGTGCGCGCGTACGAGCGCGGCGGTGGTGAGCCCGCCGACGAGGGCGAGCCCGGCGGGGGGCTCGAGCACGAGCTGCAGGAGCAGCAGATCGAGACCGGCACGCACCCGTGCGTCGACCTGTCCGAGCTCGCCGCGGAGGTGCGTGAGGGTCGCCG
Source organism: Cellulomonas dongxiuzhuiae (assembly GCF_018623035.1). Classification (NCBI taxonomy): domain Bacteria; kingdom Bacillati; phylum Actinomycetota; class Actinomycetes; order Micrococcales; family Cellulomonadaceae; genus Cellulomonas; species Cellulomonas dongxiuzhuiae. The sequence goes on along the minus strand of NZ_CP076023.1, from coordinate 2,459,650 downwards.
TCGCGCGGCGGGTGCCGCGCAGCAGGCCGGCGGGCGGCTCGTCGCCGTCGCCACGTCGCCCGTACCGGGCCCCACGACGCTGTCCCGTGGTGCGCGCTACGAGGCGATGGCGCAGACCTACGCGCTGACCGTCCGTGAGCAGCTCACGAGCGGGTGCCACGTGCACGTGTCCGTCGAGGACGACGACGAGGGCGTCGCGGTGCTCGACGGCATCGGACCGTGGCTGCCGGTGCTGCTCGCGCTGAGCGCGAACTCGCCCTACTGGCGCGGCGAGGACACGGGGTACGCCTCGATCCGCTCGCAGCTGTGGAACCGCTGGCCGACGGCGGGCCCGACCGCGCCCTTCGGGTCGGCCCAGGCGTACCGGGACACGGTCGCCGGGCTCGTGGCGACGGGCGCGGCGCTCGACCCCGCGATGATCTACTTCGACGCGCGGCTCTCGCCGCGGTACCCCACGGTCGAGATCCGGGTCGCTGACGTCTGCCTGCGAGCCGACGACGCCGTGCTCGTCGCGGCACTCGCGCGGGGGCTCGTCGAGACGGCGGCACGGCAGGCGACGCAGGGGGTGCGGCCCGTCCTCACGCGGGTCGAACCGCTGCGCGCGGCGACCTGGCGCGCAGGCCGCACGGGCCTGGCGGGCGACCTGCTGGTGCCCCCGATGATGAAGCCCGTGCCGGCCCGCGACGCGGTGGCCGCGCTGCTGGACCACCTGCGTCCGGCGCTGACCGACAGCGGGGACCTGCCGATGGTGCAGGAGCTCGTCGCGGGCCTGTGGCAGCGGGGCACGGGCGCGGACGAGCAGCGCGCCTGGGCGCTCGAGGGCGGCCTGCCCGGGGTCATCGACCACGCGGTGGAGGCGACGCTGGCGTGACACGCCGACGGCCCGGTCGCGGTGCGCGACCGAGCCGTCGGCGGTGTCCGAGGAGGCGTCAGGACGCGCGCAGCCACACGGTCGTGCCGGCCGGGAGCACGCCGTCGACGTCGGCGGCGGACGCGAGGAGCACCGGTGCGTCCGCGGGCAGCGGGACGTCGACGTCGCCCAGGTTGGCGACGACGACCACGTCACCGTTGCGGTACGCGAGCACGTCCTCGCCCGCGGGCTCCCCGAGCCACTGCAGCCCGCCGGACCCCAGCTGCTCCTCCCGGCGGATCCGCAGCGCCGCGCGGTACATCTCGTACGTCGAGCCCGCGCGGCCCCGCTGCCGGTCGACGGCGAGGTCGGCCCACTCGGCGGGCTGCGGGAGCCAGGTCGCGCCGGTGGGGGAGAACCCGAAACCGGGAGCGTCGCCGGACCAGGGCAGGGGGACGCGGCAGCCGTCCCGGCCGCGCTCGGCGCCGCCGGTGCGGAAGAACGCGGGGTCCTCGCGCAGGTCGTCGTCCAGGGCGGTGTGGTCGGGCAGGCCGAGCTCCTCGCCCTGGTAGAGGTAGGCCGAGCCGGGCAGGCCGAGCATGAGCAGCGTGGCGGCGCGCGCGCGGCGCAGGCCGAGCACCGCGTCGGGCTGCTCGTCGCCGTGCCCGATGCCGTTCGGGCGGTGCGTCGGGTCCGACAGGCCCAGGCGCGACGCGTGGCGGACCACGTCGTGGTTGGACAGCACCCACGTGGTGGGCGCGCCGACGCGGTCGTTGGCGGCGTAGGACGCCGTGATGACGCGCCGCAGGGCGGGGGCGTGCCAGCCGGCCGCGAGGAACGCGAAGTTGAACGACTGGTGCGCCTCGTCGGGGCGCACGTACCGCGCGAGCCGGCTCAGCGGCTCGACCCAGGCCTCGGTGACCATGGCGCGGTCGCCGTCGTAGGTGTCGAGCACGCGGCGCCAGGCGCGGTAGATCTCGTGCACACCCTCCTGGTCGAACATCGGCCCGTGGTTGCCCGACCCGTCGACGGCGTCCACGTCGTCGGCCCCGTCGGTGCCGTCGATCATCGCGACGTGACCCTCCCAGTCGGGCAGGCCGGGTGCCTTGACCATGCCGTGCGCGACGTCGACACGGAACCCGTCGACCCCGCGGTCGAGCCAGAACCGCAGGACGTCCTCGAACTCGGCGCGCACCTGCGGGTGGTCCCAGTCCAGGTCGGGCTGCTTGCTGTCGAACAGGTGCAGGTACCACTGCCCGGGCGTGCCGTCGGGGTCGGTCGTGCGGGTCCACGCAGGTCCGCCGAAGATCGACTGCCAGTTGTTCGGCGGCAGCTCGCCGTGCTCGCCCCGCCCGTCGCGGAAGTGGTAGCGCGCGCGTTCCGGCGAGCCTGGTGCGGCGGCCAGCGCGGCCCGGAACCACTCGTGCTCGTCGGACGTGTGGTTGGGCACGAGGTCGATGATCACGCGCAGGCCCAGCTCGTGCGCGCGTGCGATGAGGGCGTCCGCGTCCGCGAGCTCGCCGAACAGGGGGTCCACGTCGCGGTAGTCGGCGACGTCGTAGCCGGCGTCCGCCTGCGGCGAGCGGTAGAAGGGCGAGAGCCACACGGCGTCCACGCCGAGCTCGACGAGGTGCTCGAGGTGCGCGGTGACGCCCGGCAGGTCGCCGATGCCGTCGCCCGAGGCGTCGGCGAACGAGCGGGGGTAGACCTGGTAGATGACAGCGTGGCGCCACCAGCTCGACGCGGTGTCCGCGCGGTGGGCGAGGAACGCGGTGGGGAGGGTCTCGGTGCTCACAGGGAGCCTTCCTTCGGGGTGTGCGGGTGCGGGGGGACGGTGGCGCGCGTGGGGGCGCGCGGTGGCCCGCGGACGTGCCGGGCGGGGGATCAGGAGACGGCGGGGACGCCGTCGGGCATGCTGACGGCAGGCGCGGGCACCGGGACGGGCACCGGGACGGGCGCGCTGCCGGTCGAGCCGCGCACGATCAGCTCGGGGTGGAAGAGGAGCTCGGCGCGGGTCGCGGACGACCCCGAGATCTCGGCGACGAGCGCGGCGACCGCGGCGTGGCCCATCGCCGTCACCGGCTGCCGGACGGTCGTCAGCGGCGGGTCGGTGAAGGCGATGAGGGGTGAGTCGTCGAACCCGACGACGGACACGTCGTCGGGCACACGCAGTCCGAGCGTGCGTGCGGCGCGCACGGCGCCGAGGGCCATGAGGTCCGAGCCGCAGATCACCGCCGTGTGCCCCGACGCGAACAGCTCGGTGGCCGCGGCGTGGCCGCCCTCGACCGTGAACAGCGTGGACACGACGTGCGCGTCGGCGTCGGTGGCGCCCAGGTGCTTCTCGACGAGCGAGGTGAATGCCGCGCGCTTACGCTGCGAAGGGACGAATCGGGGGGGTCCGAGGGCCAGCCCGATCGATCGGTGCCCGAGGGAGTACACGTGGCGGAACGCCTGGTCCATCGCAGCGGTGTCGTCCGTGGACACCGTGGGGGCGTCGACGCCCTCGGCGTAGCCGTTCACGAGCACGATGGGCACGCCCCGGCCGCGCAGCCGGTGGTACCGGTCCTTGCTGGCCGCCGTGTCGGCGTGCAGCCCGGACACGAAGACGATGCCGTCGACGCCGTGGTCCATGAGCAGCTCGACGTACTGGTCCTCCGTGGTACCGCCGGGGGACTGGGTGCACAGCAGCGGCGTGTACCCGCGGTCGCTCAGCATCGTCTCGATGACCTGCGCGAACGCCGGGAAGACGGGGTTGGTGAGCTCGGGGACGACGAGGCCGACGAGGCCCGCCGAGCGCATCCGCAGCTTCTCGGGACGCTCGTAGCCGAGGATGTCGAGGGCGGTCAGGACGGTCTGGCGTGCCTGGGCGGACACGCCCGGCTTGCCGTTGAGCACGCGCGACACGGTCGCCGTGCTCACCCCGGCCTGCTCGGCCAGGTCCGTCAGTCGTGTGCGCACAGACGGCAGCGTAGTCCGGGCCACAGGACCTCCTCGTCCCCGCACGGATGACGCGCGTCGTTCGTCTGCAACTATTGCCTGAAAGTTACCGTAACGATTTGCGGGGAGGGTCGCAACGCACCTAACGTCAAGAGCACGGGCCGATGGCGCACCACGCGACGTCGGCCACGGACGATCGACAACAGGAGACGAACGATGCGACGAGGCATCCCGGCCGCTGCGGTGACGCTCGGCCTCGCGCTGGCGCTCACGGCGTGCGGCGGTAACAGTGACGACACATCAGGCGACGCGACCTCCGAGCCCGCCTCGGGCGCCTCCGGGGACAGCCTCGTGGTCTGGGTCGACGAGACGCGCCAGGCAGCCGTCGAGGTGGCGGCCCAGGCGTTCGAGGACGAGAACGACGTGGACGTCGAGCTCGTGCTGAAGAACTTCGAGGACATCCGCACGGACTTCCTCGCCCAGGTCCCGACCGGCGAGGGCCCCGACCTGACGGTCGGTGCGCACGACTGGCTCGGCGAGCTGACGAGCAACGGGGTCGTCGCGCCCATCGAGCTGGGTGACAAGGCCGGTGACTTCATCGACGTGGCGGTCGAGGCGTTCTCGCAGGACGGGCAGGTGTACGGCCTGCCGTACGCGATCGAGAACGTGGCCCTCATCCGCAACACCGCGCTCGCCGCCGAGGCGCCGGCGACCTGGGACCAGGCCGTGGCCGCAGGGCAGGCCGCCGGTACGCAGTACCAGGTCCTCATCCAGACGACGCCCGAGGGTGACCCGTACACCTACTACCCGCTGCAGACGTCGTTCGGCGCCCCGGTCTTCGCCCAGAACGAGGACGGCACCTACACCTCCGAGCTCACCATGGGTGGCGCACCCGGCCAGGCGTTCGCGACCTGGCTGCAGGCGCAGGGCGCGGCAGGCGTGCTCTCGACCGACGTCACGTACGACATCGCGGTCGAGGCGTTCAAGAACGGCGAGGCGCCCTTCATCATCGGCGGGCCGTGGATGGTCGACCAGTTCGAGGCCCTCGAGCTCTCGATCGACCCGATCCCGTCCGCGGGCGGCGAGCCGGCGCTGCCGTTCGTCGGCGTGCAGGGCTTCTACGTCTCCGCGCAGAGCGACAACGCGCTGCTCGCGAACGACTTCCTCGTGAACTACATCGCGACGGATGAGGCCCAGCTCGCCCTCTACGAGGCCGGCAACCGGCCGCCCGCGCTGGCGTCCGCAGCCGAGGAGGCCTCGTCCGACCCCATCACCGCCGGCTTCCTGGCCGTCGGTGAAGAGGCGCTGCCGATGCCGTCCATCCCCGAGATGGGCTCCGTCTGGGCCTTCTGGGGCGTGACCGAGGCGAACATCATCTCGGGCGCGGCCGAGCCCGTCGCGGCCTGGGACAAGATGATCGCCGACATCCAGGGTGCGATCGGGTCCTGACCCGCACCGGTCGCACCGCGGGTCCGCCCGCGGTGCGACCGCCCGCTCGCCGGTCGCCTGCGCCCGGCGAACGACCTTCCCGGCGCCGACGCGCCGACCGACCGCACGGAAGGCGCGCGATGCCCAGCCAGCCCACCCTCACCGGCGACGCCACGGACCCCGCGGGGACCACGGGCGGCACGTCCGGGCCCCGGGGTCTCCCCGCACGCGATCGGGACCGTCCCGCACGCGGTCCCGTCCGTCCCGGCACGCTCGTCAAGATCGCGCTCATGGCGGTCGTCAACGCCCTGGGCGTCTTCGGCGTCCTGGCCGCGTGGCGCGAGGGCCACATGGGCATCCTCGCCTCGATGGTCGCGCTCGTCGTCGTCGCCGACTGGGTCTACTTCTCCAAGCGCACGCTGCCGCTGAAGTACATCCTGCCGGGCCTGGCCTTCCTGCTCGTCTACCAGGTGTACGTGGTGGGCTACACCGGCTGGGTCGCGTTCACCAACTACGGCGACGGTCACAACTCCACCAAGGAGCAGGCCGTCGAGGCGCTGCTGCTGCAGAACGAGCGCCGCGTCGAGGGCTCGCCGACGTACCCGCTGACCGTCGTCGACCGCGGTGGCGCGCTCGGGTTCGCGATCGTCGAGGACGGCGAGGCGATGGTCGGGACGGCGGACGACCCGCTGACCGAGGTGCCCGACGCGACCGTCGACGACGACCGCGTCACCGAGGTCCCCGGCGCCACCGTGCTGAGCCGCCAGGACATCCTGCGCCGGCAGTCGGAGGTCACGAGCCTGCGGGTGCCGGTGTCGGACGACCCGAACGACGGCTGGGTGCGCACGCAGGACGCCCGCACGGGCTTCCTCGCGACGCCGTCGCTCGAGTGGGACCCCGAGGCCGACACCATGACGGACGTCGCGACCGGCACCGTCTACGAGGCGACCTCCGACGGCTCGTTTCGCTCCGACGACGGTCAGCGTCTGAACGTCGGCTGGCGCGTCATGGTGGGCCTCGACAACTTCCGCACCGCGTTCGGGGACGAGCGGTACGCCCAGCCCTTCGTCAAGATCCTCGTGTGGACCTTCGCGTTCGCGATCCTGTCCGTGGTCTCGACGTTCCTGCTCGGCCTCTTCCTGGCCATCACCTTCAACGACCCGCGCGTGCGGGGCCGCAGGATCTACCGCACGCTGCTGATCTTCCCGTACGCGATCCCCGGCTTCCTCGCGGCTCTGCTGTGGTCCGGCATGCTCAACCGCTCGTACGGGTTCATCAACCAGGTGCTGCTCGGCGGTGCCGCCGTGCCCTGGCTGACGGACCCGTGGCTGGCCAAGCTCTCCGTGCTCGGGGTGAACCTGTGGCTGGGCTTCCCGTACATGTTCCTCATCTGCACCGGCGCGCTGCAGTCCCTGCCCGGCGACGTGCTCGAGGCGGCGAAGGTCGACGGTGCCAGCGCGTGGCGCACCTGGCGCTCGGTGACGCTGCCGCTGCTGCTCGTCGCGACGTCGCCGCTGCTCATCTCGTCGTTCGCCTTCAACTTCAACAACTTCACGCTCATCTACATGCTGACGGGCGGCGGTCCGCGGTTCGCCGACGCGTCCGTGCCGCTCGGGCACACCGACATCCTCATCTCGATGGTGTACTCCGTGTCCGGCCTGGACGGCACCGCGGCCAAGGACTACGGCCTGGCGAGCGCGCTGTCGATCGTCATCTTCCTCATCGTCGCGACGATCTCGGCGATCACCTTCAAGCGGACCAAGCAGTTCGAGGAGATCAGCTGACATGGTCACCACCGACGTCACCGCCTCGTCCAGCACCGCGCCCGGGCCCGACGAGCACCGCATGCCCCGGCGGCGGTGGTTCGCCGAGCTCGGCTGGCGCCACCTCGTGGGCGTCGTCGCGGTCGTCTACGCGCTGTTCCCGATCGTCTACGTGATCTCGGCGTCACTCTCCGAGGGCGGGACGCTCACCGGCTCCAACCAGCTGTTCGCGGAGGTCAGCACCTCGAACTACGAGGCGCTCGGCGGCACGCTGTTCTGGACGTGGCTGGGCAACTCGCTGCAGATCGCGATCGCGACGGGTGTCGGGACGGTCCTCATGGGCGCGGCTGCGGCGTACGCCTTCTCGCGGTTCCGGTTCACAGGGCGCCGCGTGGGCCTGACCGGGCTGCTCATCATCCAGATGTTCCCGCAGATGCTCGCGTTCGTCGCGATCTTCCTGCTGCTGATCGCGCTGGGCAACGTCGTGCCCTCGCTCGGCCTCAACAGCAAGCTCGCGTTGATCGCCGTGTACCTCGGCGGTGCCCTGGGCGTGAACACGTTCCTCATGTACGGGTTCTTCAACACCGTCCCGCGCGAGCTCGACGAGGCCGCCAAGATCGACGGCGCCACCCACGCCCAGACCTACTGGACCATCATCCTGCGGCTCGTGACACCGATCCTGGCCGTCGTCGCGCTGCTGTCGTTCATCAGCACGTTCGGCGAATTCATCATCGCCCGGCTCGTGCTGCAGTCGGAGCGCAACTGGACCGTCGCCGTCGGGCTGTACGGCTGGGTCTCGGCCCTGCTCGAGGCGAACTGGGGGCTCTTCGCCGCCGGCGCCGTCATCTCGGCGCTGCCCGTCCTGGTGCTCTTCCTGTTCCTGCAGAAGTACATCGTCGGCGGGCTCACGGCCGGCGCCGTCAAGGGGTGAGCACCGCACGCGCGTCCCGCTCTACCCTGGGCACGTGACCGCACTCGACCACATCGCGCCCGACGTCGACGGGTACGCCGACGCCGACCGGGAGCGCTGGGTCGCCGAGGGCGAGAAGTCGCGCGAGCGCACCCCGTTCGAGCGAGACCGGGCGCGCATCGTGCACTCCTCGGCCCTGCGCCGCCTCGGCGCCAAGACGCAGGTGCTCGGGCCGTCGTCGGACGACTTCGTCCGCACGCGCCTGACGCACACCCTCGAGGTCGCGCAGGTGGGCCGCGAGCTCGGCAAGGCGCTGGGCTGCGACCCCGACGTCGTGGACACCGCGTGCCTCGCGCACGACCTCGGGCACCCGCCTTTCGGGCACAACGGCGAGCGTGCGCTCGCGGAGCTCGCGCGGGGCATCGGGGGGTTCGAGGGCAACGCGCAGACCCTGCGCCTGCTGACGCGGCTCGACCCGAAGGTCGTCGCGCCGGACGGGACCTCGGTGGGTCTGAACCTCACGCGCGCGAGCCTCGACGCCTCCGTGAAGTACCCGTGGCGGTACGGGCAGGGACCGATCAGCCCCGCCAGCGGACGTCCCACGCACAAGTTCGGCGTGTACGAGGACGACCTGCCGGTCTTCACCTGGCTGCGGGCAGAGGCACCTGATGGTCGCAAGTGCCTCGAGTCGCAGGTCATGGACCTCGCCGACGACATCTCCTACTCCGTGCACGACGTCGAGGACGCCGTCGTCGGCGGGCGCCTCGACCTCGGCGTGCTCACCCGGCCCGACGAGCGTGCGCGCGTCGTCGAGGCCGTGGACACCTGGTACGGCGCGCAGGTGACCGCCGACGAGCTGTCCGCCGCGATGGACCGGCTCGTGGCCGCGCGGCTGTGGGAGCGCGGGTTCGACGGGTCGCGCCGCGCGCTCGCGGTGCTCAAGGACGCCACCAGCCAGCTCATCGGCCGGTTCGCCAAGGCCGCGCAGCAGGCGACGCGGGCGCGCTACGGTGACGGACCCCTCACGCGGTACGCGGCCGAGCTCGTCGTCCCGCACGAGACGCTCGCCGAGATCCTCGTCCTCAAGGGACTGGCCGTCGCGTACGTCATGGCCCCGCGCGAGCTCGAGCCGCTCTACCAGCGCCAGCGCGAGATCCTCACGGACCTCGTCGAGGTGCTGGCCGACCGCGGCGAGGAGGCCCTCGAGCCGCCGTTCGCCGTCGACTGGCGCGCGGCCGACGACGACGCGCAGCGGCTGCGCGTCGTCGTCGACCAGGTCGCCTCCCTCACGGACGTCTCGGCGGTCGTCGCCCACACGAGGCTCGTCCACCCGCCGCGCCACTGACCCGGCAGCGCGGCGGCAGGGCCGTCAGTCGCCCGCGTCCAGCGGCCAGACGGGTCGGACCTCGACCCGGCCGGCGCGCGCCATGGGGTGCGCCGCGGCGATCGCGACCGCCGCGTCGAGGTCGGGCGCCTCGATGACGTCGTAGCCGGCGATCTGCTCGCGCGTCTCCGCGAACGGGCCGTCCGTCAGCACGACCTCGTCGCCGCGCCGCCGCACGGTCGTCGCCGCCTCGACCGGCCGCAGCCGGTCGCCGTTCTTCCACGCGCCGCGCGCGTCCACGTCGGCGCCCCACTGCTCGATCGTCAGGTCCCCGGGCGCGGCGTCCTCGCCGTCGGGGTCGGTGCAGATGAAGAGCATGTACTCCACGTCGTCCTCCTCGTGCCTCGCGGGCGTCGGCCACCCGTCACCCCCCTGACGCGCGGCCGGAGTGACATTCGACATCATGCGGGCCGCCGACCTGCGGCGTGGCGCCGACGCGCCCCGGGACCGGCGCGCGGACGCCTAGACTCACGCCCGTGGCCGGACGGATTCTGCGGGAGGACGTGGAGGCCGTCCGCGAGCGTCTCCGCATCGAGGAGGTCGTCGGTGCGCACGTCGCGCTGCGGCCCGCGGGCGTCGGCTCGCTGAAGGGGCTGTGCCCCTTCCACGACGAGCGTTCGCCGTCGTTCCACGTCCGCCCGCAGGTGGGCCGGTACCACTGCTTCGGGTGCGGCGAGGGCGGCGACGTCATCGCGTTCGTGCAGAAGGTCGATGGCCTGGGCTTCACGGACGCCGTCGAGTACCTCGCGTCGCGCGCGGGCATGCAGCTGCGGTACGAGGAGGGCGGCGGACCCTCGCGGCCCGGCGAGGAGCCCGGCAGGCGTCGTCGCCTGCTGGACGCGCACCGCATCAGCGAGGAGTTCTTCCGCGAGCAGCTCGTCTCCCCGGAGGCCGCGGTGGCGCGCGCGTTCCTCGCCGAGCGCGGGTTCGACCGGTCCGCGGCAGACGACTTCGGCGTCGGCTTCGCCCCCCAGGGCTGGGACTCGCTGCTGCGGCACCTGCGCGGGCGCGGCTTCACCGAGGCCGAGCTGACGGCGTCCGGGCTCGTGAGCCAGGGCGCGCGCGGCATCTACGACCGGTTCCGCGGGCGCCTGGTGTGGCCGATCCGCGAGGTCACGGGCGAGACGGTCGGCTTCGGCGCGCGCCGGCTCCTCGACGACGACAACGGCCCCAAGTACCTCAACACCCCCGAGACTCCGCTGTACCGCAAGTCGCACGTGCTCTACGGCATCGACCTCGCCAAGCGGGAGATCTCCCGCGAGAAGCAGGTGGTCGTGGTCGAGGGCTACACCGACGTCATGGCGATGCACCTCTCCGGCGTCCGGACCGCGGTCGCGACCTGCGGGACGGCCTTCGGCCCGGAGCACGCGCGGATCGTGCGTCGGCTCGTGGGGGACTCCGGGGGAGCAGGCGGCGTGCAGCTGGCGGGCGGGTCGTCGGTGGGCGGTGCGATCGTCTTCACGTTCGACGGTGACGCGGCGGGCCAGAAGGCGGCGTTGCGCGCGTTCGGCGAGGACCAGGCGTTCAACGCCCAGACGTTCGTGGCGGTCGAGCCCTCGGGCATGGACCCGTGCGAGCTGCGGCAGGAGCGCGGTCCCGACGCCGTGCGAGCCCTGGTGGCGTCGCGGCAGCCGCTGTTCGAGTTCGTCATCCGCTCGACGCTCGCGGCGCACGACCTGACGACGGCCGAGGGACGCGTCGGTGCGCTGCGCGCCACCGCACCCGTGGTCGCCGGCATCCGGGACTCGGCGCTGCGGCCCGAGTACGAGCGGCTCCTGGCCGGGTGGCTCGGCATGGACGACGTGGGCGGCGTGCGGCGCACCGTCGCCGACGCCGCGCGTCGCGGGTCGCGGCCGACCTCCCGTCCCGGCGACCGCGACGGCGCACGGCGCCCCGCGCCGGCGGACGACGCCACGACGCCCGCGCCGATGCCGCGCATGTCCGCCCCCGACCGACGCGACCCCGTCGCGCAGGTCGAGCGCACGGCGCTCGAGGTCGTGCTGCAGCACCCCACCCTCGTGCCGCCGGAGTTCGACGCGCTCGCGCCCGACGCGTGCACCGCACCGGCGTACCGCGCGGTGCACGAGGCCGTGCGGGCGGCCGGGGGCCTCACGACCGCGGGCGAGCTCGTCGCGCAGGGTGGCGAGTCCGCGTGGGTCGGCGCCGTCATCGAGGCGGCCGCCGAGCCCGTGCAGGCCCTGCTCACCGAGCTGGCGGTCGCGCCGCTGCCGGAGGACCGTCCCGACGCGCTGCCGGCGTACGTGCGCGGTGTGGTGATGCGGCTGGTCGACGTCGGCCTCACGCGCCGGGTCGCCGACGTGCGCGGGCGCCTGCAGCGGCTGGGTGCTGACGCCGACCCCGTCGAGCAGCGCAGCCTCCTGGGCGAGCTCCTCGAGCTCGAGGCCCAGCGCCGCACCCTGCGGCCCGCCTGACGCCCCGGGTCAGCGCAGCGCGACCAGCCCGCTGCCGTCGTCCGGTGCCCGCATGTCGCTGACGGCCGTGACCGTCATGGACCGCAGCCGCAGGCTCCCGCCGTAGTACGACAGGAACGCGGTGTCGGTCGCGTCGCGGCCGGTGGCGATGCGCAGCAGCGACGCGCGCGGCGCCAGGCCCGTGGCGTCGACGACGTACCAGGCGCCGTCGACGTACGCCTCGGCCACGGCGTGGAAGTCCATCGGCTTGAGCCCGGGGGCGTAGGCGGACGCGAGGCGCGCCGGCACGTCGCAGGCGCGCAGGAGCGCCACGACCAGGTGCGCGAAGTCGCGGCACACGCCGCGCCGCTTGAGCAGCGTGTCGGTCGCACCGTCCGTCGGCAGGCTCGCGCCGGGCAGGTAGGTGACGTGCTTGCCCACCCAGGTCACCACGGCGTCGAGGAGGTCCGCACCCGTCAGGCCGCGGAACTGGTCCCGCGCGAACGCCAGCAGCCGGTCGGAGTCCGCGTACCGGCTGGGGCGGCGGTACTCGACGAGGTCGACGTCCTCGACCGGGGGAGGGCCCGCCTGCCCCGTGACGGTCGCCTGGTAGTCCACGACGACACGGCCCGCCGGCGCGAGGATCCGGTGCATGCGTCCGCCGTGCGGCGTCTTGATCTCCAGCACGTCGAGCGGGTCGTCGTCGGTGCGCGCGAGCAGCAGCTCGGTGCGTTCGAACGGCCCCTCCGCGACGGCCACGGAGAGCAGCAGCTCGAGGGGCGCGTGGACGTCGAGCGAGAGGTGGGCAGCCACGGAGCGCAGCACGGACGACGCATCCTTCCCCGGCCAGGACGGGCCGGACGACGGGTGGTGACAGGGGACGGTGACGCGACGAGCACGTGCGGGGAACGCGGGGTCGACGGCTCGTCCGCGGGCCGGACGACGACGTCGACGGGTCGGCGGACGAGGGCACGGCGAAGCGGGGGTGAGGCGGGGAGAGGGTCCCGGGGCGAGCGGGATGAGGCAAGTGTGAGGCTCATGAGGACGTTCGTCCAGCCCCTCCGCCGGTTGCTACGTCCTTGCAGGTCAGAGCGCTGTTATCGCATCACGGGACGGGGCTGCGATGCGCCGTCGGCGCTCAGTGCGGGGCGGGCCGTGCCGTGGCGCGGCCCGCCCGCTCGTCCCGCAGCAGGAGCCGGGGCAGCAGCAAGGTCGCGAGCGCCGTCACGACCCACACGACGACCGTCGCGAGCACCCACGCCGCGACGCCGCTGATCCGCAGGCCGCCGGTCAGGAGGCGGGCGAGCAGGAGGGCGACGAACGTCGACACCAGGCCGATGCCGCCGAGGAACGCCGGCGCGTACCTGCTGGTGATCCGCAGGACGAGGGGCGCCAGCAGCGACTGTGCGAGGGCGAACACGACGACCGTGACGACGAAGCCGGACGCGGTCACCGTGACGCCGTCCACCAGGGCGGACGCGACGAGCAGGCCGAGCGCGGCCGAGCCGAGGAAGATCAGCGCGCGCAGCAGCAGCCGGACCATGAGGTCACCGTAGACCCGGTGCCCGGGGGCGGCGAGAGGTGCGCAGGACGCCGACGCCGTCACGTGGTGGGGTCGCGCGCCGCGTGCCACGCTGGGACGCGCCGCCGGGCCGGAGCCGTGCGGCGGGAAGGAGGGGACACACGTGCCGCAACGTCTCACCGCCGCCAACGTCGCCGCGTCGAGCACGTGGACCGACCCCGACGGCGTCCGCCGCCCCGCAGGTGACGTGCACGCCTGGGTGCCGGGCAAGAACCAGACGGTCTGCGGGCTCGCGCTGAGCCGCTCCTCCCTCGCGCGCTTCCCGCACGTCGCGTGGCACGAGGCCCTGCCCGAGTCCGGACCCCACGCCGACGCCGTGCAGCACGTGTGCCCGCGGTGCCGCGCCGCGCTGCGGCCGCGGCCCGACGGCGTCGACCGGCGCGCGTTCCGGCGCCCGTGAGGCGTCCGTGAGCCGGGCCGACCCCGTCCGGGTCGTCGCGGTCGCCGACACCCACGTCCCGGCCCGCGCGCGCGACCTGCCGGCGGTCCTGTGGGACGCGATCGACGCCGCGGACCTCGTCGTGCACGCGGGGGACTGGGTGACCACCGACCTGCTCGACCGGCTCGAGGAGCGCGCGACCCGGCTGCTGGCCTGCCACGGCAACAACGACCCGCCCGCACTCGCGTCCCGCGTCCCCGAGGTGGCCCGGGCGGTCGTGGCGGGGGTGCGGCTCGGCGTCGTGCACGAGACGGGTGGAGCGACCGGGCGCGAGCGGCGCTGCGACGAACGTCACGCCGACCTGGACCTGCTCGTCTTCGGGCACAGCCACATCCCGTGGGACTCGGTGACCCCGCGGGGCCTGCGGCTGCTCAACCCCGGCTCGCCGACCGACCGCCGCCGGCAGCCCGCGTGCACGTACCTGACGTTCACGCTGCACGCCGGCGCGGTGCGGGACGTCGAGCTGCACCGTCTGCCGCCGCGCACGCCGGCCACCTGAGCAGCGCGTCCGCACAGCACGAAGGCCCCCGGCCCGCTCTGACGCGGGACGGAGGCCTCGTTCGACTGCTCCCCCGACTGGACTCGAACCAGTAACCCTTCGATTAACAGTCGAATGCTCTGCCAATTGAGCTACGGGGGATCGTGCGGCAAAACCCTAGCAGGCTCCCGGGGGTGCCTGGCGACACGTCGCCGACCCGCACGCCGTCCCCCCGACCGACGTCACGTGGCCAGGCCGGCCTCGGCGCGCACCCGTGCCTCCGCGTCGGCGACGACGCGTGCGGCGGCGGGGTCCGTGAGGTCCACGGTGCCGTCGCCGATGACCTGCGTGAACAGGTCGCCGTGCTCGTCGCGGCGCAGCGCGACCCGCACGGACGTGCGCGCGCCGGGGACCGTGACGTGCTCCACGTGGACCACCGACTGCTGCACGCGCTCGCGGAACGACTGCACGAGGTCCCATGCGTGGTCGTCGGTCGCGAGGACGAGCTCCGTGCGGGCTCCGCTGACCCAGTGCACCGTGAGCGTGCGGGTCTGGTCGTCGAGCGAGCCGCGGTCCACGTCGGCCCACGGGGTGCGCACGGCACCGCCGTCACCGACGACGTGCAGCGCGCGGCGCGTCGTGACCGCCCACCGCCCGTCGTCGAGGGGAGCGCTCGCGAGGATCGCGTCGCCTCGCAGGTCGAGCGCACGTCGCGCAGGTTCGGGCAGCCGGTGCCGCCGGGAGAAGAGGGCCACGTCACCACGGTAGCCGCGCACCGCGGCCCCGCGGACCGGCCGGCTCATCGGCTCGGCGCGCGCCGCCGGACGTGGTTCCACGCGAGGACGGCGCACGTGGCGCCGTTGAGGAAGCCCACGATCACGTCGGTCGCCGAGTGCATGCCGCGGTAGGTCCGTGCCACGCCGACCGCCACGGGCACGAGCACGCACATCACCGTGGCCGCCCAGCGCGCCACGGGGTTCTCGATGCGCTGCGCCGTGAAGGCGAGCGTGAGGTAGAAGGCCGTGGCCGCGCCCGTGTGACCGCTGGGGAAGCTGGAGGTCGGCGGGGCGTGGTCGAGGTGCTCGACCTGCGGGCGCTCGCGCCCCACGACGAGCGCGGCGGTGAGGAAGATCGCGGCCTGGACGGCCACCGCCAGACCCGGCACCACCGCGAACCACCACTGCCGGGTGCGCCACCACGCGACGGCCATCGCCACGACGCACGCGCCGATGAGGAACTCCGTCTGCCCGATCGCTGACAGCACCGTCGTCACGGCATCGAGCGTCGGTGTGCGCCACGCCACGAACGACTCGTTGACGCCCGCCTCGGCCGGCAGGCCGCCCAGCGGTCCCGTGATGAGCAGCCCCAGACCCACGACGAGGCACCACAGCACGCCCGCGGGCAGCAGCACCCGACGGACCAGGTCGTGACGCGCATGCTGCGGCGAGGGTCGCCGGTCGTCGATCTCGTAGCGGTGCCAGAAGGCGTGCACGACGCGTCCTCCGTCGGTCAGGGGGTCGGGGGATCAGGGGGCGGGGGTCCCGCGGTGCGCGGGTCGCCGGGCGCAGCGGACGGCGGCTCGTCGGGTGCGTCGCGTCGCCAGCCGACGTAGGACGCGCCGGCGATCGCGAGACCGAGCAGGATCCCGGCCAGGACGTCGGACGGGTAGTGCACCCCCAGCAGGACGCGGTCCGCCGCGGTGAGCACGACGAGCGCACCGGCGGTCACCGGCACCAGGACCCGACCCACCAGGCCCAGCAGGGGCCACACCAGCACGGTGAGGGCCACGGCGACGACGGTGGTGTTGGCGGCGTGACCGGAGGGGAAGCTCCAGCCCGGGGCGTGCGCGACGGCGTCGTCGATGACCGGCCGCGCGCGCTGCACGAGCCCCTTGGCAGCGAGCTGCAGCACCCAGCCGACGGCGACCGTGCCGGCCGCCCACACAGCCCGGTCGCGCAGCCCGTGCCGGCGCCACGCCCACACGCAGACCACCGGCACCACCAGGAGGTCGACCCACCGCGCGGAGAACGCCTCCTGCCACGCGACCAGCAGCCAGCGCAGCGCACGCGACGCACGCGTGACGTCGGTGGCGGCGCGCACCGTGTCCTCGTCGAACCGCATGACAGCACCCCAGCCACCGCGCACCGCCACGGCCAGGGCGATCACCGGCAGCACCACGGCGGACCCGAACGCCGCGGCGCGTACGAGCGCACGGCGTGGCGTGCGGGGGGCGGGCATGGCGAGACCCTAGGGGTGCACGGCCTGGGCTGCACCCGGACGGCGTCGCGGCGGTCCCGCGGCCGTCCGCGCAGGTCGCAGAGGTGGGCCAGGTGGGGCTTGAACCCACGACCGACGGATTATGAGTCCGCTGCTCTGACCGACTGAGCTACTGGCCCCTGATCAGGTGGAGGTTACCGGAGGGCTTCCCGCGTCTGCGGCCTCCCGCGCACGACCGAGCAGGTGGGCGCGCACGTCGACGTCGTCCGCGAGGTCGGCCGCGCGTCGGTAGGCCGCCGCCGCGTCGTCGTGGTGGCCGTTGCCGGCGAGCAGTGCCGCGCGCGTGGCCCACCAGGGCTGGAACGCCGGGACCGGCTCGGGCGGGAGCGCGGCGAACCCCGCGTCCGGGCCGTCGGTCCGGCCGACGACCGCCGCGAGGGCGACCCGCGCGCCGAGGCTCGGGGCCACGGCGTCGAGCGCGAGGTACAGCAGCCGCAGCGCCGACCAGTCGGTGACGCCCGTGCGCCGCCGGTCGCAGTGCACGGCCTGGATCGCGGCCTCCAGCCGGAACCGGCCCGGCACGCCCGGCCCCTCGGCCCGGCGCAGGTACGCCTCGCCCTCGGCGAGAAGGTCGCCGCGCCAGGCCGTCGCGTCCTGCTCGTCCAGCGGGACGAACGGGCCCGTGCTGCGCCGCGCGAGCGCGAACGTCACGAGCGCCGCGAGCCCCCACGCCTCGGGGTCGTCCTCCAGGAGCGTCGCGAGCACGACCGCGAGGTGCTGCGCCTCACCCGCCAGGCCCCGACCGTCCTGGCGCCACGTCGCGGCAGCGGCCCCGTAGACGGCCTCGAGGACCGCCGGGAGGCGCTCGACCAGCACGGACCGGTCGGGCACGGCGAAGGGGACCCGGGCCGTGGCGATGCGCCGCTTGGCCCGCACGAGGCGCTGTGCCATCGTCGCGGGCGGCACCGAGAACAGCCGGGCGACCTGCGCGGCCTGCAGGCCCAGGACCGTCTGCAGCATCAGCGGGGTGCGGACCTCCGGCGCGATCGCGGGGTGCGCGCACACGAGGAGCAGGGCCAACCGCCGGTCGGGGATCGCGTCCGGGTCGAGGTCGGCGAGGGGGTCGGTCGTCGCGGTGGCGGCGGTGTCGTCCAGCGGGACGGACGTCCGGTGCGCGGCGGAGCGCCAGACGTCACGGACGCGGTGCCGGGCGACGGTGAGCAGCCAGCCGTCGGGGTTGCGCGGCACGCCGGCGGACGGCCAGGTGCGCAGCGCCTGCTCGAACGCCGTCGAGAGCGCGTCCTGCGCGAGCGCCACGTCGCCCGCGGCCGCCGCGAGCAGGGCCAGCAGGCGGCCGTACGAGTCCCGGGCGGCGCGCTCGGCCGCCGCCCGGGCCTCGTCCGTGCTCACGCGCTGGGGACCCAGGAGCCGTCGACCGTGTGCAGCGCGCCGGGACGCACCTCGACGGGGCCCCACTGCACCGACGGCGCCCGCCGGGCCCAGTCCAGCGCCGCGTCGAGGTCGGGGACGTCGATGACGAACGTTCCCCCGAGCTGCTCCTTGGTGTCGGCGAACGGTCCGTCCTGCACCTGCAGGACGCCGTCCACGGACCGCACGGTGGTGGTCGCCACGGACGGCTGCAGCACCTCGGCGCCGACGAGGACGCCCGCGGCCTGCAGCGTCGCGGCGTAGGCGGTGAAGGCCCGCTGCCCGTACGCGATCCCCTCGGGCCCGAGCTCCTCGGGGGTCAGCTCCGGGTAGTGCAGCAGCAGCGTGTAGCGCATGGCGTCCTCCTGCGGACGTGCGGCCGACCTCGTCGACAGCGTAGGACGCGCCCGCGGTGCGGGTCACGGACGAGATGGGCACCCCGTCTCCAGGATGACGATCTCGCGCGCGACCGATCGACAGCGACGGGCGGGTCACGGGCCGTGGCAGCGCTTCCGGATGCCGATCGCCCGGAGCGCTGCCACCATCTCTGGCGGGCACCGACGGGCGTCGGGACGGGGAGCCCGTGTCGAGGAGGTGCCATGTCCACGGTCGCGACGAGGTCCCCGCAGGGCGCGTGGGAGCTGGGGGCACGGGCGGGCTACGCCGCCAGCGGGCTGCTGCACGTGCTGATCGGTGTGCTCGCGGCGCAGCTCGCGCTGGGGTCCTCCGGGGGCAGTGCCGACGAGTCCGGAGCCTTCGCGGCGATCGCGGGGACACCCTTCGGTGCGGTGACCCTGTGGATCGCCGTCGTGGCATTCGTCGCGCTCGCGGCGTGGCAGGCGGCGGCCGCGGTCAGCGGTGCCGCCGGCGAGACGTCCGACCGGGTCAAGGCGGGAGCGAAGGCGGTCGTCTACCTCGCGCTCGCCGCGACCGCGTACTCGGTGGTGCAGGGGGCGTCGGGCGGTGGGCGCACGCAGAGCGCCACGGCCCAGATGATGCAGTCCCCGGGTGGTCGGCTGCTCGTCGGTGCCGTGGGTCTCGGTGTCGTCGTCGTCGGCGTCTACCACGTCTACAAGGGCCTGACGAAGAAGTTCCTCGAGGACCTGAACCGGCTGCCGAGCGGGACGCCCGGCCGGGTCGCGCGCCGGGCGGGCGTCGCGGGCTACGCAGCCAAGGGGCTCGCGCTGACCATCGTCGGCGGGCTGTTCGTGCTCGCGGCCGCCACCGCGAACCCGGAGGAGGCGTCCGGGCTCGACGGTGCGCTGCAGACGCTGCGCGACGCCCCGGCGGGTCCCGTGCTCCTGCTGCTCGTCGCGGCGGGGCTGGTGGCATTCGGTGCCTACTGTGGCGTTAGGTCCCGGTTCGGCAGGCTGTGACTTTTCACCCGCTCCGGACAGATCTGACATGCCGGGGCTTCTTGCACAGTTGTCCAGATCGGGGCATAGTCGGGGACGTCAGCGACAAAGGGCAAACCCGCCGCAAGGTGGGGACGCAAAGCCACGGGGCCCACGGGGTCAGCCGAGCTACCGAACGACAAGGAGTACCAGCCATGGCTGTTCACACCACCCTCTCCGAGGCCCCGCTCACGCAGGGCACGCTCCTCACCCCCGGCGAGGTCGCCGTCCTGTTCCGCGTGGACCCCAAGACGGTGACGCGCTGGGCGCAGGCCGGCAAGCTCTCCGCGGTCCGCACCCTGGGCGGCCACCGCCGGTTCCACGAGGCCGAGGTCCGGCAGCTCCTGACCGGCGTCCCCCAGCAGCGCGCGGGGGAGTGATCCTCGCGCCGTCAACGACGACGCACCCACGACGCCGACGCCGGTGGTGACCTGTTCACCACCGGCGTCGTGCTGCGTCCACCCGGCCGTCGTGCAGCGGTCGTCGACCGGCTCGCCGGGCGCGTGCGACGTGAAAGGATCAGGGCATGGCTCTGCGTGAGATCCGCATCGTCGGCGACCCGGTGCTGCGCACCCCCTGCGACCCCGTCACGACGATCGACGACCGTGTCCGCTCGCTCGTCGAGGACCTCCTCGAGACCGTCGACGTCGAGGGGCGTGCCGGTCTCGCCGCGAACCAGATCGGCGTCAGCCTGCGGGCGTTCTCCTGGAACATCGACGACGAGATCGGCTACGTCCTCAACCCGGTGATCGTCGAGGTGTCCGAGGACGAGTACCAGGACGGCGACGAGGGCTGCCTGTCCGTCCCCGGTCTCTGGTTCCCGACGCACCGTGCCTGGTACGCGCGCGTGGTGGGCACCGACCTCGACGGCCGTGAGGTCGTCGTCGAGGGCACCGAGCTGATGGCGCGCTGCCTGCAGCACGAGGTCGACCACCTCGACGGCATGCTCTACCTGGACCGCCTCGAGCGCTCGGTGCGCAAGAAGGCGATGCGCGCGGTGCGCGAGCAGCTGTAGGTCCCGCAGCGCGCCCCGCTGGACCTGCGGGACCGGATGGGGCATCCTGTGCCGTGCACGCCGCGTGCGCTGCATCTGTGCTGGTGACGTTCCCGATCAGGGGCGAGGTCGTTGGGGAAGGCGACCCTCGAGCCCTTCCGGGAGGACGACATGGCCGGTGCCATCACCCGCGGTGTACTTTTCGTGCACTCCGCGCCGCGTGCGCTCTGCCCCCACGTCGAGTGGGCGGCGGGCAACGCGCTGGGCGCGCGCGTCAGCCTGGACTGGACACCCCAGCCCGCTGGCCCCACGCTCTACCGCGCCGAGCTGTCGTGGCAGGCGGCCCCCGGCACGGGGGCGCGCCTCGCGTCCGCGCTGCGCGGGTGGGCGCACCTGCGGTACGAGGTGACGGAGGAGCCGAGCTCCGGCGTCGACGGGTCGCGCTGGAGCCACACGCCCGAGCTCGGGATCTTCCACGCCGCCACCGACGTCCACGGCAACGTCGTGGTCCCCGAGGACCGGATCCGTGCGGCCCTCGAGCACGCGGCCGACCCCGTCCGGCTGCGGTCCGAGCTCGACCTCGCCCTCGGCCAGGCGTGGGACGACGAGCTCGAGCCGTTCCGCTACGCCGGTGCGGGCGCGCCGGTGCGCTGGTTGCACCGCGTCGGCTGAGCCCCTCCCGTACCGGGGCGGGCGGTCCATCGTTCGGGTGGACCGCCCGCCCCGTCCGCGTCCTGAAACGTTTTGTACGTCCAGCAGGAGGACCGGGTCGGACACGCCCTCGGCTAGCCTCCCCCTCGCGTCCCGGGTCCACCGGAGTGCGCCCATCCGGGGGGAGACGGACCGCGCGAGCGGTGCGCCTGTCACCCGCGGAGGACGCCGATGCGCGCACGACGTCGGCTGCCGCGGCCCGCCCTGCGGGTCACCGCGGGGCTGGGCGCCGGCCTCGCGCTGAGCGGGTGCGCCGTCACGGCCCCCGCCGACGCGCGGCCCGTCGCGCCACCCCGGGCGGGACACGGCCCCGACGCGCCGACCTCCGACGCGCCCACCGCCGGCACGTACAGCGGCAGCGGCAGCTACGAGACGCCGGGCGGGCGCCAGCGGATCGACGTCACGGTCGTCCTGGCCGACGGCGTCGTGACGGACCTGCGGGTCGATCCCGCCGCGACGAACACGACGTCCCTGCGGTTCCAGGAGCGGTTCGCGTCGGCGGTGGTGGAGGCCGTGGTGGGTCGCACGCTGGACGAGGTCGCGGTCGACCGGCTCGCGGGGTCGTCCTCGACGGGTGCCGGGTTCATGGCGGCGCTCGAGCAGGCGGTGCGCGATGCGCGAGCGTGAGCGGCCCGGCGCGTCGGAGGGGTGCGCGCCGGACCCGAAGGTGACGCGCTGATGGGGTGGTGGGACGGGCTCCTGGGCAGGGTCGGTGCGTACCGGACCGCGACGATCACGCTGCTGGCGGTGCACGCCGCCGCGGCGCTGCTCGGCCACCTCGGCATGCTCGACGTGGACCCCGTCGCGCTCGCGGCCACCGTGGGCGCGGCGTCGGCCGGCACGCTGCTGACGAGCCTCGTCGGTGCGCTCGTCAGCGGGGTGCGGGCGCACGTCGAGTCCTCCCTGATCACGGGCCTGCTGCTGGCGCTGCTGCTCTGGCCGGCGCTCACCTTCGAGTCCCTGGTCGGTGCCGGCCTCGTCGGCGCCGCCGCCGGGATCTCGAAGGTGCTCGTGCGGTGGCGCGGCCGTCACCTGCTCAACCCCGCCGCGGCGGGCGCCCTGGTCGCCGGGCTCGTCGTGGCGCCCGTGCTGGGCACCGCGGCCCCGGTGTGGTGGGTCGCGACACCGCTGCTCGCGCCGGTCGTCCTGGTGGCGGGGCTGCTCGTGCTGCGCCGCACGGGCACGGGTCCGGTCGCGGTCGCGTACGGGCTGACCTACCTTGCCGTGACCCTGCCGCGACTCGTGCTGTCCGGTCAGCCACCTCTCGACGCGCTCGCGTCCGTGCTCGGGTCCCACCCGGTGCTCGTCGTCGCCGCGTTCATGGTCGTCGAACCGCTCACGCAGGCGCCGCGGCGCCGCGAACGGGTCGCGATCGCCGTGCTCGTCGGTGGGCTCGCCGGTGTGCCGTTCGCCGTCGGGCCGCTCTCGACGTCGCCGGAGCTCGCGATCGTCGCGGGCAACGTCGTGGCCGCGCTCGTCGCCGCGCCGCGCGCGCTGCGGCTCGTGGTCGTGGGCCACGGCTCGCCCGGTCCCGGCGCCCACGAGGTGCTGCTGCGCCCCGCGCGGCCCCTGCGCTGGCAGCCCGGGCAGTGGGCCGAGATCGACGTCGTCCGCATGCGACCCGACGGGCGGGGGCGCCGTCGCGTGTTCTCCCTGGTCCCGGCCGGCCGCAACGCCGTCGCCGTCGCCTTCTCCGTGCGGGAACGGCCATCGGCGTTCAAGCGTGCGCTGCTGGCGGCGCCCGTCGGGTCGACCGTGCGCGCGACCTACGTCGGCGGCGACTTCCTGCTGCCCGACGACCCGACGCGTCCCGTGCTCATGATCGCCGGCGGGATCGGCGTCACGCCGTTCATCTCCCAGATCGAGCACGCCGGCCCGCGCGACATGGTCCTGGTCCTGGTGTGCCCCACCGGCATGCCGCCGCCGTACCTGCGGCGCCTCGCACGCACGCGGGTGCGCGTGGTGATCGTCTCGCCGGAACCGGTGCCGGCGCTCCCGCCGCGCTGGACGTGGCACTGCGGCACGCGGCTGACGTCGTCGGCCCTGCGGGCGGTGATGCCGGACCTGCCCCGGCGGGCGGCGTACGTCTCCGGCTCGCCGGACCTGGTGCGGCGGGCGCGGGCGGTCCTGCGCGAGGTGGGGGTGCGTCGGGTGCGCACCGACACCTTCACGGGTTACGGCCGTCGTCCGGCGCACCGGTCCCCGGGGGGCGCCCCACCCGCGCCGGCGGCTCCCGCACCCGCCGAGGCCGTCCGCGCCGGCCGGAAGGTGCCGGGCAGGCGGCGGTCCCGTGCCGCCGATGCCAGGCCGGGGCCCGGGGGGATCACGGCCGGTGCCTCGCGCTGAGACCCGGTTCGAGGCGATCGGGACCCGCTGGCGCATCGACACCCCGACGCCCCTGACGGATGCGACGCAGGCCCGTGTCCGTGCGGTGGTCGACGCGTACGACGTCGTGTGGTCGCGGTTCCGGGCGGACTCCGTCGTCTCGCGGATCGCCCGGGACGGCGGCACCCACGCACTGCCCGGCCACGCGGCGGAGCTTCTCGACCTGTACGACGTGCTGGAGGACCGCACCGACGGCGCCCTGACGCCGCTCGTCGGGCGCAGCCTCGAGCACCTCGGCTACGACGCCACGTACCGCCTGCATCCCGCCGGCGCCCCGCTGCCCGCACCCCGTGGTGTGCGCACCCGCGACGTGCTCACGTGCCGGCAGCCCGACGAGCGCGGACTGACCGTCACCGCGGCGCGGCCGGTGCTCCTCGACGTCGGCGCGGCCGGCAAGGGCCAGCTCGTCGACCTCGTCGCGGCCGAGCTGCGCGCGTGCGGCGTGGGGGAGTACGTCGTCGACGCGGGTGGCGACATGGTCCACCGTGGCCCCGACGCGGTGCGCGTCGGGCTCCAGGTGCCCGGCCACCCGGGGCGTGTGCTCGGTGTCGTCGACCTGCGGGACGCGGCGCTGTGCGCGTCCGCGGTCGACCGGCGCTCCTGGGGCGACGGGCTCCACCACGTCCTCGACGCCCGCACGGGCGCACCCGTCGGCGGGGTCGTCGCCACGTGGGTGGTCGGCGAACGGGCGATGGTCGCCGACGGCCTGGCGACGGCGCTGTTCCTCGCCGACCCCGACGTCCTGCAGGGCGTCGCCGAGCACACCTACGTGCAGCTGCGTGCCGACGGAGGCGCGCGGTTCGCGCTCGCGCTGCCGGGCAGGCTGTTCGGGACGGGCCAGGACTAGGAGCCGCGCACCAGGGTGTGCAACCCGTCGACGAGCGCCACGGTCACGGACGCACCGTTCGCGGCGGCCCCGATGAAGTACCCCACCGAGTTCCAGACCGAGCTGGACCGGTGCTCGCCGACGCCGCGGCACACCGGACCGCCGGCGCCCAGCCCGACGACGAAGACGACGCCCACCGCCAGCTCGACGTCGTCGCGCCCGACCCGCGAGATCGCGACGAGCACGACCACCACGAGCAGGACGAGGACGCCCAGCAGGACGACACCGCCCGGACGCGGTGCACGGTGCGCGCGTCAGACGGAGGTCACGACCAGCGCGACGTTGTGCCCGCCGAACCCGAAGGAGTTGTTGACCGCAGCCACGGGGCCCGCACGCAGCGCGCGCGGCTCGTCGCGCACGAGGTCGAGGACCAGCTCGGGGTCGGGGTTGGCGACGTTGATCGTGGGCGGCGCCGTGCGCTCGTGCAGCGCGAGGACGGTGAAGATCGTCTCCAGCGCGCCGGCCCCGCCGAGCAGGTGGCCCGTCATGGACTTGGTCGCCGAGAGCACGGCGTGGTCGGCGTCGTCACCCAGGACCGCCCGGATCGACCGCGCCTCGATGAGGTCGCCCACCACGGTGGAGGTCGCGTGCGCGTTCACGTGCACGACGTCGGTCGTCGCGACGCCCGCATCCGCGATCGCGGCGCGCATCGCCCGGATCTGTCCGTCGCCGGACGGCTCGGGGGAGGTGATGTGGTAGCCGTCGGCGGACAGGCCCAGGCCGGCGATCCGGCCGTAGATGCGGGCCCCGCGGGCGGCGGCGTGCGCGGCGGACTCCAGGACCACCATGCCCGCGCCCTCACCGATCACGAACCCGTCGCGGTCGACGTCGTACGGGCGGGAGGCGCCGGCAGGGTCGTCGTTGCGGGTGGACAGCGTGCGCGACGCGGCGAACGCGGCGATCGGCATGGGGTGGATCGTGGCCTCGGTCCCGCCGGCGACGACCACGTCGGCGCGGCCGTTGCGGATCATCTCGACGCCGTAGGCGATGGCCTCGGCGCCGGACGCGCACGCCGAGACGAGCGCGTGGGCACCGGCACGGGCACCGAGCTCCAGGGACACGTACGCGACCGGCGAGTTCGGCATGAGCATCGGCACGGTCATGGGCAGCACGCGCCGGCCGCCCTTCTCGCGCAGCGTGTCCCACCCGTCGAGCGTGGTCCAGATGCCGCCGATGCCGGACGAGACCACCGCACCCAGGCGGTCGCCGTCCACCTCGGGCGAGCCGGCGTCGGCCCACGCCTCGCGCGTCGCGATGATCGCGTACTGCGCGGACGGGTCCATGCGCTTGAGCTCGGGGCGGGGGAGCACCTGGTCCGCGGGCACCTTGAGCGTCGCCCCGAAGTTGACGGCGATCTCGTACCGCTCGGCCCAGTCGTTGTCGAAGGAGCGCGCGCCGGACTCGCCGGCGAGCGCGGCCTGCCACGTGCTCGGGACGTCACCTCCGAGCGGTGTGGTGGCGCCCAGACCGGTGACGACGACCTCAGGGACGGTGCTCATGGTGCTCTCCTCGGTTCAGGCGGGCGGTGCGCACGGCCCCGGGGGCCGGCGCACCGCCCGGGTGCACGCGGGGTGCGGTGCGCAGGCTCAGGCCTGGGCGCCGGCGATGAAGCTCACGGCGTCGCCCACGGTCGCGAGGTTCTTGACCTCGTCGTCGGGGATGCGGACGTCGAACTTCTCCTCCGCGAGCGTGACGATCGTCATCATCGACAGCGAGTCGATGTCGAGGTCGTCGGTGAAGGACTTCTCGGGCAGGACGGAGTCGGTCGGCAGACCGGTCTCCTCGCTGACGATCTCGGCCAGGCCGGCCAGGATCTCCTGCTCGCTGTGGGCCATCGGGTGTCTCCTCGTGTCGGGTGGTGCTGGGACGTGCTGAACGGTACAGGCGCGCCGTGCGACGGCCGCCCCGGGTCGATCAGGGCAGGACGACGACCTGTGCGGCGTAGACCAGCCCGGCGCCGAAGCCGATCTGCAGCGCGAGCGCACCGGGCTGGATCTGCCCCTCGCGCCGCAGCCGCTCCGCGGCCAGCGGGATCGACGCCGCCGACGTGTTGCCGGTGTCGGCGATGTCGCGGCCGACGACGACGGACTCGGGCAGCTTCAGCTGCTTGATCATCTGGTCGATGATCCGCATGTTGGCCTGGTGCGGGATGAACGCCTCGATGTCGGAGGCGCTGACCCCGGCGGCGTCCAGCGCCTTCTGCGCCACGGGCGCCATCTGCCAGACCGCCCACTTGAAGACCGACTGGCCCTCCTGGCGCAGCGTCGGCCAGCCGGCGCCCTCGTCGCGCGTCGCGAGCCACGAGTGCGTCTGGCGGATCGCCTGGGCCTGCGCGCCGTCCGAGCCCCACACGGTCGGGCCGATCCCGGGCGTATCCGACGGGCCGATGACGACCGCACCGGCGCCGTCGCCGAGGAGGAACGAGATGGACCGGTCGGTCGGGTCGACGAACTCGCTCATCTTCTCGGCGCCGATCACCAGGACGTGACGCGCTGTGCCCGCCCGGACCAGGGCGTCGGCCTGCGCGATGCCGTAGCAGTACCCGGCGCACGCGGCGGAGATGTCGAACGCGGCCGCGGGTGTGGCGCCGATCCGGTCGGCGATGATCGCGGCGCCCGCGGGCGTCTGGTGGAAGTAGGTGACGGTGGACAGGATGACCGCGTCGACGTCGGCGCCGGTCAGGCCGGCGTCGTCGAGCGCGGCGCGGGCCGCGGCCTCCGCCAGGTCGAGCACGTCCGTGCCCTCGGCCGCCCGACGGCGCGTCACGATGCCGGTGCGCTGGCGGATCCACTCGTCCGACGACTCGATCGGCCCCACCAGGTCGTCGTTGGTGACGACGCGCTCGCCTCGCACCCCGCCGAGGCCGAGGATGCGGGTGTGCGCGGGCCCGGTGGCCTGCGTGAGGGTCGGACGGGTCACGACGGGCTCTCCTGTGCGGTGAGGACGGTGCCGGCGTGCCGGCGGACGAGGTCGCGTGCGGCGTCGAGGTCGGCGGGGGACTTCAGCGCGAGGGTCTCGACGCCCGGCAGCGTACGCCGCGCCAGCCCCGTCAGGACGCCGCCGGGCGCCACCTCGAGCAGTGCCGTCACGCCGAGCCGGGCGAGCGTGGCCTGGCAGAGGTCCCAGCGCACCGGCCGCGCGACCTGGGCGACGATGCGCGCGAGGGCGTCGTCGCCGTCGGTCACCTCGGCGCCGTCCGCGTTGCCGAGCAGCGTCACGACGGGGCGGCGCGGGGCGACCTTCGCGGCCGCCTGCTCGAGCTCCTCGACGGCGGGCGCCATGTGGCGGGTGTGGAACGCGCCGGCCACCTGCAGCGCCACGACGCGGGCGCGTGCCGGCGGCTCGGCCGCGAGCGCCGCGAGCGCCGTGAGCGTGCCCGCCGCGACGACCTGGCCGCCGCCATTGACGTTGGCAGCCACGAGGTCGAGGGCCGCAAGGCGTGCCAGGACCTCGTCGGGGTCGCCCCCGAGCACGGCGCTCATGCCCGTGGGGGTCGCGGCGGCGGCGCGTGCCATCGCGGCTCCGCGCACGGCGACGAGGGCGAGGGCGTCGTCGTCGCTCAGCACGCCGGCCGCGGCAGCGGCGGCGAGCTCGCCGACCGAGTGCCCCGCCACGACGTCCAGCGCGCCGGGGACGACCTCGGCGAGGGCCGTGCCCGCGTCGGCGCCCAGGACGGCGCGCAGGCTCGCGAGCGCGGTGGCGACCAGCAGGGGCTGCGCGACGGCCGTGTCCCGGATCGTGTCGGCGTCCGACGTGGTGCCGTGCGCGAGCAGGTCGATGCCGACGACGTCACCGGCGTGCCGCAGCGCGTCGGCGAAGCCGTCGACCTCGGTCCAGGGCAGGAGCATGCCGGGGGACTGGGCACCCTGGCCGGGGCAGGCGACGACGAGCACCCGACAACCATGCCGGTCGCGGGTGCCGGCACCCGGTCACGGCTCGTACCAACCTCACGACCCAGCGTTGTCGGACCTGCACAAAGGGCCCGTCGGCGTGCCGCCCGCGCCGACCGTCGCGTCAGCGGGTCGCGGCGTCGAGCCGGCCCACGGCCAGCGCGACCTGCAGGACGTACGACTCGCGCGCGTCGAGCGGGTCCCAGCCCGTCACGTCGGAGACCCGGCGCAGCCGGTACCGGACCGTGTTGGGGTGCACGTACAGCGTGCGTGCCGCGGCCTCCAGCGACCGCCCCGCACCGAGGTACGCGGAGAGGGTGTCCAGCAGCGAGCCCTGGCTGGCGGCGAGCGGCGCGTAGGCGCGCTCGACGAGCGCGCGACGCGCGTCGGCGTCCCCGACCAGCACGCGCTCCGGCAGCAGGTCGTCGGCGTGCACCGGGCGGGGGGCCTGCACCCACCCGGGTGCGGCGAGCAGCCCCGCCAGGGCCGATCGCGCCGACCTCGTCGCCTCCGCGAGGCCGGCCGCGGTCGGGCCGACCACCACGGGCCCCGGGCCGAAGCGCGGCAGCAGGGTCATGGCCGCGGCGCGCAGGTCGCCCTCGCCGCCGAGGAACACGACCAGGCGGTCGCCCAGGATGCCGACGAGCGCGTCGTCGGCGGCCCGCCGCGTGGCCCGTCGCAGGTCCGCGGCCCGCACCTCGTCCATGTGCGCGCCCGCTGTGCCCACGACGACGAGCGTCGAGCCGCGCCCGCCCCAGCCGAGCGCCGCGACGCGTGAGCGCAGGGCGTCGTCGACGTCGCCGCGGACCAGCGCGTCGACCACGAGCGCCTCGAGCCGCGCGTCCCACGCGCCCCGCACCTCGGCGGCCCGCGCGTAGACCTCGGCCGCCGAGAACGCCACCTCGCGCGAGTAGCGCAGCACCGCCTCCCGCAGCTCGCGCTCGGCACCCGGGGCGGCCAGCCGGTCGGAGTGGGTCTCCACGACGTCGACCACGACACGCACGAGCTGCAGCGTGTGCTGCAGCGAGATCGACCGGGTCAGCTCCGGGGGCGCGGCGGCGAAGATCTCGCTGACGGCGTGCGGCGGGCGCGACGGGTCGGCGTACCAGGTGACGAAGGCCGTGATCCCCGCCTGGGCGACCAGGTTGACCCAGGAGCGGTCCTCCGCCGGCAGGGCCCGGTACCACTCGAGGTCGTCGTCGAGCCGGCGCATCGCGGCGGCCGAGAGCAGCCCGGTCCCGTCGCGCACCCGCCGCTGCGTCTCGCTCTGGTCGCCGGGCCCACCGGGGCCGGCTGCGTCCCGTGCGGGCGCGGGGGAACGGCGGGGCGAGCGCGCCGCCGGCGTCCTGGGGGGCGTCGCCATCCCCCGAGCATAGGGTCAGGTTGTGGGAAGCCCACAAGCCTCGCGCGCATCCGACGGGCGTTCGGGGCCCCGTCGGACGGGTGCGCGGCGGACGGAGCGGATAAGGTCGCCGCATGGCTCTTCTGCCCCGCCTGCGCCAGCTCATGCGGCGACCCTCCTCGGCCTCCAAGGTCGGGGCGCGTCGCCCGACGACAGCCTCGCGGCGTGGGGACACGCTCCATGAGGACGCGCTGCGTTCCATGCTGAGCGACGATCCCAACAACGAGCGGGCGTTCCTCGCCCTCGCTGAGATCGTCCGTCGCCGTGCCGCCGAGTCCGTCGCAGAGGAGGACCCCCTGACGGCGCCGAACGTCGAGCACGAGCGGCAGCACGCCGCCGACCTGGCCGTGTGGTCGCTCGGCGAGGAGCTCGCGGGCAACCCGCGCGCCTGGTACCCGCTCATCGAGGTGGCCCGCCTGTCGGTGCGTGACGACCACGAGGGCACCATCCGCCGGCTGACCACGGCCGCCGAGCGCGACCCGTCGGGCCAGGCGCTCGTGCAGGGCATCGCGCTGCTGTGCGAGGCGGGCCAGCCGGTCGAGGCCCTCAACCTCGGCGTCGGCCACTGGCGGCCGCGGGAGCACGTCCCCGAGGTCGCGCGCGAGCTCGTCCGCGCGGCGATCGCCGCCGAGCGCCCGCTCGAGGCCAAGCAGCACCTGTCGTCGCTCGACCTCTACCCGGACCAGGCCGCGATCGCGGCGCTGAAGGACGAGCTGAGGATCGAGATCGCGCAGGCCGAGCAGGCCATCCCCGGCACCTGACCCCACCGCCGTCCGACCGCACCGCCGTCCGGGCGCCCCGCCCGCGGGACCCGCGCAGACGCACGAACGCCCCCGGCCGTGCGGCCGGGGGCGTCCTGGTGTCAGCGGGAGGTCAGGAGTCCCCACCGGTGTTGCCGGACGTGCCGGCCGTGACGTCGTGCAGCCGGTAGCGCTCGATGGCCTGCGCCGGGAGCGACGCGTCGACCTTGCCCTCGAGCACCAGCTGCTGCAGGACGCGGACCACCGTCGAGGGTCCGTCGATCTTGAAGTGCCGGCGCGCCGCCGCGCGCGTGTCGGAGAAGCCGAACCCGTCGGCCCCGAGCGTGGCGTAGCGGCCCGGCACCCAGGCGCGGACCTGGTCGGCCACGAGGTGGTCGAAGTCCGTCGTGGCGACGAACGGCCCCTCGGCGCCCTGCAGCTTCTGCGTCAGGTACGGCGTGCGGATCCCGTCACCCGGGTGCAGGAAGGCCTGCTGCTCGGCGGCGAGCGCCTCACGACGCAGCTCGTTCCAGCTCGTCACCGACCAGACCGCGGCGCGCACGCCCCAGTCCTCGGCCAGCAGGTGCTGCGCCTCGAGCGCCCACGGCACCGCGACGCCCGACGCCAGGATCTGGGCGCGCGGCCCGTCGCCCTCCGCCGGCGCGACGAGGTGGATGCCCTTGAGGATGCCCTCGACGTCGACGTCCTGCGGCTCCGCCGGCTGGAGCATGGGCTCGTTGTAGACCGTCAGGTAGTAGATGACGTCACGGTCGCGCCCGTCGCCCTCGCCGTACATGCGGTGGATGCCGTCGCGCACGATGTGGCGGATCTCGTACCCGTACGCGGGGTCGTAGTGCACGACGTGCGGCATGGTGCCCGCGAGCAGCGGCGAGTGGCCGTCGGCGTGCTGCAGGCCCTCGCCCGTGAGCGTGGTGCGGCCGGCGGTGGCGCCGATGAGGAACCCGCGGGTCATCTGGTCCCCGGCGGCCCAGAACTGGTCGCCGGTGCGCTGGAACCCGAACATCGAGTAGTAGAAGTAGAACGGGACGAGCGGCTCGCCGTGCGTCGCGTAGGAGGTGCCCACCGCCTGGAACGCGGCCGCGGAACCGGCCTCGTTGATGCCGGTGTGCATGATCTGCCCGGCCTCGGACTCCTTGTACGAGAGCATGAGCTCACGGTCCACGGCCATGTAGTTCTGGCCGTTGGTGTTGAAGATCTTCGCGCTCGGGAAGATCGAGTCCAGGCCGAAGGTGCGCGCCTCGTCGGGGATGATCGGCACCAGGCGGTGGCCGAACTCCTTGTCCTTGACCAGGTCCTTGAACAGGCGCACGAGCGCCATGGTCGTGGCGACCTCCTGCGTGCCCGAGCCCTTGGCCAGGCTCTCGTAGACCTTGTCGCCCGGGAGCGTGAGCTTCGTGTGCTCGGTGCGACGCTCCGGGACGAACCCGCCGAGCTGGCGCCGCCGGTCGAGCATGTAGCGGATCGCCTCGTCCTCGGGTCCCGGGTGGAAGTACGGCGGCAGGTACGGGTCGGCCTCGAGCTGCTCGTCGGTGATCGGGATGTGCAGCGAGTCGCGCAGCGTCTTGAGCTGGTCGAGCTTGAGCTTCTTCATCTGGTGCGTCGCGTTGCGACCGGCGAAGCCCGAGCCCAGGCCGTAGCCCTTGATGGTGTGCGCCAGGATCACGGTCGGCTGGCCCGTGTGCTCACGCGCCGCCTTGTAGGCCGCGTAGAGCTTGCGGTAGTCGTGCCCGCCGCGCTTGAGCGCCCAGATCTCGTCGTCCGTCATCTTCTCGACCAGCTGCTTGGTGCGCGGGTCCCGGCCGAAGAAGTGCTCGCGGATGAACGCGCCGTTCTCGGCGCGGTACGTCTGGAAGTCGCCGTCGGGCGTCGTGTTCATCAGGTGGACCAGCGCGCGGTCCTTGTCGGCGTTGAGCAGCGTGTCCCACTCGCGGCCCCAGATGACCTTGATGACGTTCCAGCCCGCACCGCGGAACTGCGCCTCGAGCTCCTGGATGATCTTGCCGTTGCCGCGGACCGGGCCGTCGAGGCGCTGCAGGTTGCAGTTGACGACGAACGTGAGGTTGTCCAGGCCCTGCTGCGCCGCGTGCTGGAGCATGCCGCGCGACTCGGGCTCGTCCATCTCGCCGTCGCCGAGGTACGCCCAGACGTCCTGCTGGCTGGTGTCCTTGATCCCGCGGTTGTGCAGGTACCTGTTCGTCCACGCCTGGTAGATCGCGGACGCCGGGCCCAGGCCCATGGAGACCGTGGGGAACTCCCACAGCTCGGGCGCGAGGCGCGGGTGCGGGTAGGACGGCAGGCCGCCGCCCGGGTGCGACAGCTCCTGACGGAAGCCGTCGAGCTGGTGCTCGGACAGCCGGCCCTCGAGGAACGCGCGCGCGTAGACGCCCGGCGACGCGTGGCCCTGGAAGTAGACCTGGTCACCGCCGCCCGGGTGGTCCTTGCCGCGGAAGAAGTGGTTGAGGCCGACCTCGGTCAGCGTCGCGACGGACGCGTACGACGAGATGTGCCCGCCGACGGCCACGCCGGGCCGCTGCGCGCGCGTCACCATGACGGCCGCGTTCCAGCGGATCCACGACCGGTAGCGGCGCTCCATGGCCTCGTCGCCGGGGAAGTACGGCTCGTTGTGCACCGCGATGGTGTTCACGTACGGCGTGTTGAGCGACGCCGGGATCGCGACGTTGCGCTCGCGCGCGCGCCGCAGCAGGTTCATGAGCACGTACCGGGCCCGCGGACCGCCCTTGTCCTCGATCAGCCCGTCGAGGGACTCGAGCCACTCACCGGTCTCCTCCGGGTCGATGTCGGGGACCTGGCTGAGCAGGCCGCCGATGAGCGGACCCGTCTCGTCGATGGAAGCCACCGGTGCTCCTTCGCGTCTCGTGCGCGCCCGGCGCCTCGTGGCGCCCCAGCACGCTCCAGTGCCTGCAGCCGGCGACCTGCGCATGGTGAGCGGGTGCGGTTGCGGGTAGTTGCACCATTCTCGGTCCGTCGAGGGCCGAAAGTCACACCGTGGCCCCGGTTGCGCGGCGTGACGTCCGTGACACGCGTGCGGATCGGCCTCTTGCCAGCGCCCCCTGCGCTGCGGTGGGCTAACGTGTGCCGACATCGACAGGTGGGTCCGCGAACAGTGCGGCGCACCGGGGGAGAAGGGAACGGGCCGACGTGTCATCCACCGCGGACGACTCCGCGACGCAGGCGGTCGCCCGCCTCGGCTTCACAGCCGGGCAGGTGATCCAGGAGCTGAACTACGACGACGACGTCGACGCCGACGTCCGTACGGGTATCGAGGCCGTGACCGGCACCGAGCTCGTCGACGAGGACTACGACGACGTCACGGACGGTGCAGTCATCTGGTTCCGTCAGGACGACGGCGACCTCACGGACGCCCTCGTCGACGCGACCAGCGTGCTCGAGGACAGCGGTCCCATCTGGGTCTTCTCGCCCAAGGCGGGTCGTCCCGGTCACGTGTCGCACTCGGACATCGAGGAGGCGGCCACGACGTCCGGCCTGCACGCGATGTCGACGTTCTCGATCGGCCCGGACTGGTCCGCGACACGTCTGTCCTCCCGAGGCCGCGGGAAGTGAGCGGTGCGGGCGTCCCGCAGGTCGGGACGCGCGCTCCCGGGCTGACGCTCCCCGACACGCACGGCACGCCCGTCGCGCTCGCGCAGCTGCGCGGCACGCCGGTCGCGGTGGTGTTCTTCCCGTTCGCCTTCTCCGGCATCTGCACGGCTGAGCTGTGCGAGCTGCGGGACGACATCGCCGCCTTCGACGACGCCGGCGTCCGGCTCCTCGCCGTGTCCTGCGACCCGATGTTCGCCCTGCGGGCGTGGTCGGAGCAGGAGCGGTTCCCGTTCGACCTGCTCTCCGACTTCTGGCCGCACGGCGAGGCGGCCCGCGCCTACGGGGTCTTCGACGAGGCCACCGGGCACGCGCTGCGCGGCTCGTTCCTCGTCGACGCCGACGGGGTGCTGCGTTGGAGCGTCGTGAACCCCCGCGGGCAGGCGCGCCCGCTGTCCGCCTACCGGCAGGCGCTGGCGGCGCTGTCGGCGTGATGCTCCGCGTGATGCGTGGGTGGGCCCGGCCGGTCTCGAACCGGCGACCTCCGCGGTGTAAGCGCGGCGCTCTGACCAACTGAGCTACAGGCCCTTGCGGTCGGTCAGCCTACCGGCGCGCCGGCGACCCGTGACACGTCGGGCCCCCACCTCGTCACGGGCGGCGCCGGCCGGTCGAGCCGTAGGCTTCCGGTGTGCGAGCCACCGTCATCCACGGCCCCCACGACGTGCGCGTCGAGCAGGTGCCCGACCCCGTCGTCCACCGTCCCACCGACGCCGTCGTCCGCGTCGTCGCGACGTGCGTGTGCGGCTCCGACCTGTGGGGCTACCGCGGCGTGCGGGACCCGGGCGAGCCGCACCGCACGGGTCACGAGTTCGTGGGCGTCGTCGAGGAGGTCGGTGCCGACGTCCGGCGGGTGAGCGTCGGCGACTTCGTCGTCGCGCCGTTCTCGATCAGCGACGGCACGTGCGTGCACTGCCGCGACGGCGTGCACACCTCGTGCGAGCAGGTCGCGTGGTGGGGATCGCCGGACCACGAGGGCATCCCGTCGGACGGTGGGCAGGGCGAGTACGTCCGCGTGCCGCTGGCCGACGGCACCCTCGTCGTCGCCCCCGAGCACCCCGACGCCGCGCTGCTGCCCCACGTGCTGACGCTCGCCGACGTCCTGGGCACCGGGCACCACGCGGCGCTGTCCGCGGGCGTCCGTGCCGGCTCGGTCGTCGCTGTCGTCGGTGACGGCGCCGTCGGCCTGTGCGGCATCATCGCCGCGCGCCGGCTCGGCGCCGAGCGGGTCGTCGCGTTCTCCCGCAACCCCGCACGCCAGGCGCTCGCGCGGCGGTTCGGCGCGACCGACGTCGTCACCGAGCGCGGCGACGAGGGAGCGGCAGCGGTCGTCGACCTGCTCGGCGGTGTCGGTCCGCACGGCGTGCTGGAGTGCGTGGGGACGCGGGAGTCGATGGCCCAGGCGCTGGCCACCGTGCGTCCCGGCGGACGCGTCGGGTTCGTCGGGGTCCCCGCCGGCGGCCCGGAGCTCTCGGTGCAGACGATGTTCTCCGCCAACAAAGGCGTCGTCGGCGGCGTCGCACCCGTGCGCGGCTACATCGAGGGCCTGCTGCCGGACGTCTGGGCCGGGACCATCGAGCCGGGTCTGGTCTTCGACGCGACCTTCGGGCTCGACGACATCGCCGACGCGTACCGCGCGATGGACGAGCGCACGTGCACGAAGGCGCTCGTGCTGCCGTGACCGCGACCCTCGCCCAGGTCGTCGCCGCCCTCGAGGCGCGCTACCCCCCGCGCACCGCCGAGTCCTGGGACCGCGTGGGGCTCGCCGCCGGTGACCCCGCGGCACCGGTGCGTCGCGTGCTGCTGGCCGTCGACCCGGTCGCCGCGGTCGTGGACGAGGCCCTCGGGTGGGACGCGGACCTGCTGGTCACCCACCACCCCCTGCTCCTGCGGCCCGTCCACTCGGTCGCTGCGACGACGTACAAGGGCGCTCTGCTGCACCGTCTGGTGCGCGGAGGCTGCGGGCTGTACACGGCGCACACCAACGCCGACTCCGCGCGCGGCGGCGTCGCCGAGGCGCTCGCGGACGCCGTGGGGCTGGTCGGGACGGAGCCCCTCGTCCCCGCCGACGCGCCCGCGCTCGACAAGCACGTCGTCATGGTGCCCGTCACCGCCGCCGACGCGCTCGTCGACGCCCTCGCGGAGGCGGGCGCCGGGCAGGTGGGTGCGTACGCGCGCTGCGCGTGGACGACGACCGGGGAGGGGACGTTCACACCGCTGCCGGGTGCGTCACCCGCCGTCGGTGCGGTCGGGCGGCGCGAGACCCTCGCCGAGGCGCGCGTCGAGATGATCGCGCCGCGCCGCCTGCGCAGCCGTGTCGTGGCCGCGATGCGTGCGGCCCACCCGTACGAGGAGCCGGCGTTCGACGTCCTGGAGCTGGCGGCGCTGCCGGGGAGCACGGGGCTGGGACGGGTCGGCACACTGCCGACGGCGCTGCCGCTGCACGCGTTCGCCGCAGCCGTCGCCCGAGCCGTGCCCGCGACCGCCCAGGGCGTGCGGTACGCCGGCGACCCGGACATGCCCGTGCGGCGCGTCGCGGTGCTCGGCGGGTCGGGGGACTCGCTGTTCGACGCCGTGCGCGCCGCCGACGTGGACGCGTACGTGACCGCGGACCTGCGCCACCACCCGGCGTCGGAGCAGCAGGAGCGCGCGGCGTTCGAGGCGGGCGACGGCCCGCCTCGCCCCGCGCTCGTCGACCTGGCGCACTCCGCGTCCGAGTGGCTCTGGCTGCCGCGCGCCGCCGACGCGTTGCGGGCGGACCTGGCGGCCGCGGGCACTACGGTGGAGACCCGCGTCAGCACGCGGCGCACCGACCCGTGGACGGGTCACGTGCCGCAGACGTCCCCGCCGGAAGGAACCACCACGTGACGAGCGCCCCCGCCGCAGACCAGCGCCGACTCCTCGACGTCCAGGACCTGGACACACGCCTCGCGCAGCTCGCCCACAAGCGGCGCTCGCTGCCGGCGCTCGCGCGGATCGTCGAGCTGGACGCGCAGCTCGCGGACCTCGACTCCGCGCTCGTGACGTCCCGCACGGCGGCATCCGACCTGCGGACCGAGCTGGCGAAGGCCGAGGCGGACGTGGAGCAGGTGCGCGGCCGCGCGGTGCGCAACCAGCAGCGTCTCGACGGCGGCCAGGTGGGTGCGAAGGATGCGCAGGCGCTGACGAGCGAGCTCGCGAGCCTGGCGGCCCGGCAGGCGCACCTCGAGGACGTCGAGCTCGAGGTCATGGAGCGCCTCGAGGCGCACGAGGCCGTGCTGCGCGACCTCGAGCAGGCGCAGGGTGCCCTCGTCGCCGACCGCCTGAAGGTCGTCGCGGAGCGGGACGCCGGGTACGCGGAGATCGACGCCGAGGCGGGGCGCGTGCGCGCCGAGCGCGAGCGCGCGGCCGACGGTCTCGACGCGGGCCTCGTCGCGCTCTACGAGCGGTTGCGCGGCCAGCTGGGCGGCAGCGGCGCCGCAGCGCTGCGCGGGACCCGGTGCGACGGGTGCCGCCTCGAGCTGAACCCGCTGGACATCGAGGCGATCCGTGCCCGCCCGGTCGACGCCGTCGTCCGCTGCGAGGAGTGCGGCCGCATCCTGGTCCGTCTCACCGACGCCTGAGCAGGTGCGCCGGCTGGACCCCCGGCCCCGTGGGGCGAAGACTGCGGGGGTGACCAGCGAACCGGCGCACGACCCCGACCGTCCCGACCGTCCTGGCGAGGCGGGCGACGCCGGGCCCTCGCCCGCCGAGCCGCTCGCCCCCGACCGCGTCGACCCTGCCGGGGCGGGGACGGCGTCGGCCGGGTCGCCGACCGCGGGGCGGCGTGCGGTACGCCCGTCCGGGACGTCACCGCGGTTCGACGACGACGAGCCGACGACGGTCGTCCTCGTGCGGCACGGCCAGACCACGATGACCGTCTCGCGCGGGTACTCGGGCTCCTCGGAGCCGGGACCGCCGCTCGACGAGGTCGGGCGCACGCAGGCGGCCGCGGCCGCGGCGCTGGTCCACCGGGTCGGGCGCGACCTGTGGGGCGACATCGACGACCCGAGCGAGATCGTCGCCTCGCCCATGGTGCGGACGCAGGAGACCGCGGCGGTCATGGCGGCCCGGCTGGGGCTGCCGGTGCGGACCGACCCGGTGTTCCAGGAGGCCGACTTCGGGCAGTGGCAGGGCCTGACGGCCGAGCAGATCGAGGAGCGCTGGCCGGGGTTGCTCGAGCCGTGGCACACCGACGGCCACGTGCGCCCGCCGGGCGGCGAGTCCATCGCGGACGTCGGCGTGCGGCTGCGCCGCGGCCTGGACGCGCTGCGGGCGGGCGGTCCCCGCACGGTCGTCGTGGTGTCGCACGCCGTCGCGATCCGTGCGGCGCTCGGCGTCACGATGGGTGCCCACCCCGGGACGTGGAGCCAGCTGCGGGTCGCGCCCGCGTCCGTGAGCATCGTGCGGCTGTTCGCGGACCGCCGCGACGAGATCGCGGTCGCCGGTGCGCCCAGCGAGGGCTGGTGACGGACCGGCGCTGACTGCCCGGTGGCCTACGTGACGACGAGGGAGAGCGTGCGGGCGCCGCGGCGGGGTGCAGGGGCGAGCTCCACGGCGTGGAGCGCGTCGCCGACCAGCGCGCTCGCGGCGTGCGCGAGCTCGTCGGCGTCGCGCGGCTCGCGACCGCGGCGCGTCACGAGGTGGCGCGTCAGGACGCCGCGGGTGTGCTTGGCGTGGTGCGAGACCACGGAGCGCCGCCCGTCGACCTCGCGCAGCACGCGCACCTCCACCCACGGCGCACCCGCCGGGGGCGCCCACGCGGCACGGTAGGTCGCGGACCGGCAGTCGACCACGAGGTCGTCGGCGGCACGCGTGGCGAGCTCGACGCCCAGCGGGGCGCGCCACGCGGCGGCGAGCGGACCGACGCCGGGCAGGTCGGTCCCCATCGACAGCCGGTACGCGGGCACGACGTCGTCCACCGTCAGCACGCCCCACAGCGCGGACACGACGCGCACGCTCGCGACGGCACGCGCCCGTGCGGCGGGGGTGAGCGCGTCGAGACCGGCCGCGCCGTACAGCACACCGGTGTACACGCGCGACGCCCGGGCCGCCGGTGCCGAGCGCAGTCGGACGTTGCGTGCGACCTCCTCGGCGAGGCCGGGCGAGACGCCCAGCACGTCGCACGCGTCCGGGCGGGCGCTGACCTCGACGAGCGCGTCGAGCACCTTCTCGCGCACGGGCGTCAGGCCGGGGTGGGACAGCGCCGCCAGGTCCAGCGCGGGAGCGGTGGCGGGTGCGGGCGTCTTGCCCTCGGAGGGCGGCAGGAGCACGAGCACCGCACGAGGGTACGGTGTGCGCCCCGGGCATCCGGCGCGTGGAAGGTGTGGGACGTGGCACAGGTGAAGCTCTACGGCCGCCGCACGGTGTGGGCGGCGCGACGCCAGGAGGTGTCCGACGCGGTCCACGGCGCGCTCGTGGCGGCGTGGGGGCTGCCGCAGGACAAGCGGTTCCACCGCTTCCTGCTGCTCGACGACGAGGACCTCGTCGCGCCGCGCTCGCCCGAGTACCTCGTGGTCGAGGTCGTGTGCTTCACGGGCCGTAGCCCGGGCGCCGTCCGCGGGCTCATCGCGGCGTTCTTCGACGACGTCGCCCCTGCGCTCGGCCTCGCGGCCGACGACCTCGAGGTCGTCGTGCTCGAGAGCCCGCCCAGGGCTCGTCTTGACGGCCTCGCTGGCTGGCTTGGCCTGGCTGACGTCGGCCCGCATGCGGGTGGCGACGACCTCACGATCGATGCCCTTGGTCTCAAGCTCGTTCGCTGCGGTGGTGCGTCGCTCGGCGCTGTCGTACAGCGCCGCCCGTTCTCCCGGGTGCCACCGGCACCCGTCATGCGCAGCTCGGCCTCCGTAACCGCTCGGGCGCGCTCCTCGGGCTCCGGCTCGTGCTCCGCGGCCGCCCGGGCCTGCTCCGCGCGAGCGTCTTCACGGTCCGCGTGCTGCAGCAGCCGGACGGCCTCGGCGTTCTCTGCCGCGGCGCGGGTGCGCTCGGCGTCGGCCTGCGCGCGGGTGTGCTCGGCTCGTTCGACCGCGGCGCGCACGGCGGCCGGGTCGGCGTTCGTCTGGTCGGCGTCGACCCCGTACCGGGCGCGCAGCTCCTCGCGCATCCGGCCTTCTGCGCGTGCCGATTCGGGGTCCTCCTGCGCCCACGCGCGGGCGACCTGGTAGGTATGCCCGATCTGCTCGGGCGTGGCTCTGGGGTGAAGCCTCCTCGGGCCCGCAAGACGAGCACGCGCGGACCGCAGGCTCAGCGAGCAGGGCTCCACCGCTAGCGCCCTTGTCGTGCCCTCCGACCCGCACGACAGCGGGCGGGGCTGCCACACCCAGACGGCAGAATCAGCCCCGAAAGCGACCACCGAGCCGCGGTCGATCAGGCTTGGCGCTTCTGCGGAGAGCCGGTGGTCGACACAGCACTGCTCCACGGCGCTACGCGGGGGTCACCACCTCGACTCGGTCGGGCACCAGGACTGTAATACGCACTCACCAGCGCATCTAGCGGAGGAATCGTGAGATCCAGCATCATAAAGCACGTGCTATTCTTGGCTCTCGCTGCCTACATACTAGCGATAATAGTTTGCATCGGTCTTGGATGGCGTTTGCCATTCCCGTTCTCTTCCAATGTGTTTAACCCGAGCCCGACATTCGCGATTGTCGCCAGCATGATCTGGCTCGCGATTCTCGCGCTTCTATACCGCGTACTCTTCGTGTCGCGGCGATAAACAGATAAAGAGCTTCTG
Source organism: Cellulomonas dongxiuzhuiae (assembly GCF_018623035.1). NCBI lineage: Bacteria > Bacillati > Actinomycetota > Actinomycetes > Micrococcales > Cellulomonadaceae > Cellulomonas > Cellulomonas dongxiuzhuiae. The sequence continues at coordinate 2,419,034 of NZ_CP076023.1, read as the reverse complement.
CGCTATTTTTGCTGCAGAGAGCGATAAGGGCTGCGCCAAAAATGTACACGCACAGCGGTGATGCTTGATAATACAAGAAATCCCGCTGAACTCAGAACCACCACGCGCGACGCCGAATACTGTGCGTAACTGCGTGCGGTTCACTCGAAAGGGTGAGGTCCTAGTTAGTCAGGCTGACGTGCCGTTCACGTACTGGGGGATCCGCGGCGTCGCCGGCGACGAGCTGAGCCTGACGTACCGCGTCGACGTGTGACACGGGTAGGCTGACCGGTGCGGATGAGTCAGCCAGGCGGCCGCGTCGGGACCCTCGGGTCCTGCCGAGGAACGTCCGGGCTCCGTAGGGCAGGGTGGTGGGTAACACCCACCCGGGGTGACCCGCGGGAAAGTGCCACAGAGAACAGACCGCCACGACGGACCGGCTCGCCGGGACGGCGCGGTAAGGGTGAAACGGTGGGGTAAGAGCCCACCAGCGCACCGGGTGACCGGTGCGGCTCGGCAAACCCCACCCGGAGCAAGGCCAGACAGGGAGCGTTCGAGGGTTGCCCGCCCGAGCTCCCGGGTAGGCCGCTGGAGGCGTGCGGCAACGTACGTCGTAGATGGATGGTCGCCACCCGCGCGGGGGAGACCGCGCGCGGGGACAGAACCCGGCGTACCGGCTGGCTCATCCGCCCCACCGGCCGCGCGGCGTCACAGCCGCGCGGGGGTGCGCGCGGCGTCGTCGCGGGTTCCCGTCGTCGCGGGGACGGGCCCGTGGCCGACCGACGCCGGGAGCCGGACCGTGAAGGTGGCGCCGACGCCCGTGTCGCTGACCGCCTGGATCGTGCCCCCGTGGCTCGTGACGACCTCGCGCAGCAGCGCCAGGCCCAGGCCGAAGCGGCGCTCGTCGTTGCCCGGGCCGCGGTGGAAGCGGTCGAAGATGCGCTCGGCGTCCTCGGGGTCGAATCCCTCACCGGTGTCCAGGACCACGACCTCCACGACGCGCCCCTGCTCGACCGCCGCCGCACGGACCGCGACCTGACCGCCGGGCGGCGTGTGGGACAGCGCGTTGCTGAGCAGCTCGGCGACGACGCGTCGCAGCGCCGACTCGACGCCGAGCACGCGTGGCAGGGCGGGTTCGGTGAGGGCCGTGACGATGACACCGCGCTCGACCGCCCGTGCCGTGTCGGCCGTGACGGCGTCCTCGACGAGCGCGGCGACGTCCACCTGGGTGCTGTCGGGGCGGGTGGCCGCGGTGTCGTGCGCCGCGGTGAGCCGTGCGGACATGAGGAGCTCGTCGACGATCTCGCCCAGGCGACGGGTCGTCGCGACGAGCCGGTCCAGGTCGCGCGCCTGCACGTCGTCGTCGGCCGCGCGGGCGCGCCGCACGAGCAGCTGGGCGCGCGCGTGGACCTGCGCGATCGGCGTGCGCAGCTCGTGGCTCGCGTCGGCGACGAAGCGACGCTGGCGGTGCAGGGCCTCGGCCAGCGGGGCGACGGCGCGGCGACCGACGACGACGCCGCTGACGACCGCCGCGAGCGCCCCCGCCGCGGCGGCGACGGCGAACGCGATGAGCAGGTGCCGCCGGTCGGCGAGCTGGAAGCGGGCGTCGAAGACGGCCTGGACGACCTCGTCGCCCTGCCGTGCGGTGCGCACGTGGTAGACCGTGCCGTCCTGCGCGACCCGGGCGTCCTGCGTGGCGCCCGTGGCGTGGACCTCGGTGAGGGCGTCCGTCAACGGGAACCCGGTGGGCGGGGTCGCCACGCCGGTGTCCACCGTGGTGCCGTCGTACGTGATGATCCAGCTGCACGCGGGCGGCCCGGCGATGGTGCCGTGCTCGATGCCCCAGTCGAGCTCACCGTCGATCTGGCGCTCCTGGCTGTGCAGCAGGACGCCGTAGGAGATCGCGCCGGCCAGGCCGAGCAGCGCCGCGATGACGAGGCCGACGAGCGACCCGATCCGCAGCCGCGCGCGGCGGACCACGCGCTCCTCGTCGCTCCCCGGCCTCACAGCGTGCCCAGCCGGTAGCCGGTGCCGTGGACCGTCGCGACGGCCGCGCGGCCCAGCTTGCGGCGCAGGTAGTAGACGTAGGTGTCGACGATCGACGCGGCCTCGGTGTCGGCGAACACCGTGCGGCGCAGCTCGTTGCGCGTGTGGACGGCCGTCGGACGCTCGGCGAGCGCCTGCAGCAGGGCGTGCTCGCGGGTCGACAGGTCGACGGCGCGGCCGTCCGCGAGCACGACCTGGCGGGTGACGAGGTCGAGGGTCGCGTCCCCGACCGCCAGGTGCGTGTCCGCCTCGTCGACGCGGCGGCACAGCGCGCGGATCCGGGCGCTGAGCTCGTCCAGCTCGAAGGGCTTGACGAGGTAGTCGTCGGCCCCCGCGTCGAGGCCGGCGACGCGGTCGGCGACCGTCCCCAGCGCCGTGAGCACCAGCGCGCGTGCGCTGACGGCCCGCGCGCGCAGGCGCTGGAGCATGTCGAGCCCGTCGACGGCGGGCAGGCGGCGGTCGACCACGAGCACGTCGTACGGGCGGGTGAGCCCCAGGTGCAGGCCGCGGTGGCCGTCGCGCGCCTGGTCGACGACGTAGCCCTCGTCGGTCAGGACCTCGGCCAGCATGTCGTTGAGCTCCCGGTCGTCCTCGACGACGAGGAGGCGGTGCGTTCGTCCGGACATGTCTCGACAATGGCACACCTCGTGTGACTTGAGTAACACCTGTCTCGTCACAGGGCGATCCGGGCGGGCTCGGCCGGAGCCGGCTCGGCCTCGGCGGGCGGGTGCCGACGCTCGACCCACGTCAGCAGCGGGCTCGTCATGATCGTCGTCACGAGGGCGACGAGCACGAGGACCGTGAACAGCGCCGGCCCGACGATCCCCGCCTCGAGCCCGATGTTCAGCGCGATGAGCTGCATGAGCCCGCGCGCGTTCATGAGGGACGCCACGCGCAGCGCCACGCCCTGGGGCTCGCCGCGGCGGCGTGCGGCGAACCAGCACGCGCCGAACTTGCCGGCGATCGCGACCAGCACGCACGCGACGGCGAACAGCAGGACCGCCGGCTCGGTGAACAGCCCGAACTGCGTGTTGAGCCCCGAGTACGTGAAGAACAGCGGGACGAGGACGCCCGTCACGGGCGTGAGCGCACCGACCACGCGGTCCGCGGCCGGCACGCGTGGCACCGCGAGCCCCAGCGCGAACGCGCCGAAGACCGCGTAGAGCCCGATCTCGTCGGTGAACCACGCGGCGGCGAACAGGACCGCGACCGTGCCGAGCAGGCGCGCGTGGTCGTCGACGCGCGTGGTCGTCATGAGCCGCAGCATGCCGGGCCGGGCGACGAACCACACGAGGGCGACGAACACCAGCGCGCCGCCCACGGTCAGCAGCGCCGGGCCGGCGCTGCCCGTCGCGGCCGCCAGCACCACGGCCAGGAGCACCCACGCGACGACGTCGTCGACCGCGCCGCTGGCCAGGGCGATCGAGCCGTGGCGCGTGCCGGCCTGGCCGCGCTCGGTGATGATGCGCGCGAGCATCGGGAACGCCGTGATGGCCAGCGCGACGCCGACGAACGCCGCGACCACCCCCACCGGCACGCCGTCGGGGCGCAGCGGCACGAGGCCGTCGACCGCGAGCACGAGCGCGGCGCCGAGCACCAGGGGGGCCGTGACGCCCGCGAGCGAGACTGCGGCCGCCGTCCGGGTGAGGCCGGCCGCACCGTGCGTCGAGAACGCGTACCCGGCGTGGAACATCAGCAGGACCAGGCCGATCTGCCCGACGACGAACAGCACGGGCCGCAGGTCGTCCGGGAACAGGGCCTGCTGGGCGCCCGGCAGGAGCAGCCCGAGCAGCGACGGGCCCAGCAGGACGCCGGCGACCATCTCGCCGACGACGGGCGGCTGCCCGACGCGTCCCAGCACCCAGGACACGCCCCGGCAGACCAGGAGGATGACGACGACCGCGAGGAAGAACCTCGGTGCGAGCTCGACGGGTGTCATGCGCGGACCTCCGCGAAGTAGGTGGTGCAGGGCTGGAGCCGGCGCGCCTCGAGCACCATCGCGGTGCCGAGGACGAGCTGTTGCACGGACCGGCCGACGTCGGCCCAGCGGTCCGCCAGGTGCAGGGCGGTGAGCCGGGTGCGTCCGGGGCCGGCCACGCCCACGGGCGTGAGGTACGCCGGTCCGCGGTTGGGCATCGAGCGGGTGTGCGCCGCCGTGGACGTGACGTCGTAGCGGCGCAGGACCTCGCGCAGCACCGCGCGCAGCATGACGGGCGCGGACCCGCGTGCCGGGCACGCGCGGTTGGCGGTGACGCCGAACGGGATGAAGTGCGCGTCGTGGTGGCGCAGTGTGCGCCACCGCTCGGGGTCGAACACGTCGTCGTCCGCCTCGCCCGTGCGCTGGTACGCCAGGTAGTTGAACAGCAGCACCGAACCGGTGGGCAGCGTGACGTCGTCGTCGACGCGGATCGGCGCCGACGTGATGCGGTGGGCGACACCGAACAGCGGGTGCACCCGCAGCGTCTCGTCGACGATGCGGTCGAGCGCGTCGTCGTCGTCGACCTGGTCCCGCGCGGGCGCGTAGGCGCCGGCGCACAGCAGGACGTGCGCGGCGGCCTCGGACATCTGGACCACCGCGGTGTTGAAGAACGCGCCCTGCAGGTACCAGGCCGTCTCCTGCGCCGTGAACGGGGGCGGCAGCACCACGGGGCACGTGCCGTCCTCGACGCGCTCGCGGAGGTACGTGGTGAGGCGGTCGCGGCGGTCCATGTGCCGCAGGCTCGTGCCCTTGAGGGCGGTGACCACGTCGTCGGCGTTGGCCACGACCAGGTCGCGCGCGGCGGGCGGGCACGACTCGTCGAACACGAGCTCGTGGTAGACCTCCGCCCACACGGGCATGAGGAGGTCGCGCAGGCGGACGAGGCTCGCGCGGTCGTCGGGCAGGGCGTCGAGCGCGCGGCGGGCGGCGGCGGTCGCGAGCTCGTCGCTGCGCGCGTGCCGCACCGCCAGGACCTGGCGCGTCGTGCGGGCCACGGTGCGGTACCGCTCGCCCGGCTCGAGGTGCTCCTGGTGCATGTGCGCGCCGGGCGCCAGCCAGTACCAGAACAGGTCGGACAGGCCGGCGCCGGCGCTGCGCCCGTCGGCGGCCGGGTCGGAGTAGACCCGCTCGAAGTGCTCGGCGCCGACGAGCGGGCCGGGGACGGGGATGCCCTCGCTGCCGTTGACCCGCGCGAACACGCGCTCGCGCAGCCGGACGACGACCCGCGGCAGCCAGCGCGGCAGCGTCCACGCCACGACCAGGCCGGCCGCGACGGCCGCGATGACGGGGCTCACGGGATCGTCACCAGGTCGGGTCCCAGATCGCCCGGTCGGTGCGCTCCGACCAGGGCCATGGCGTGCGCGAGCCCGTCGGTCAGGTCCTCCAGGGCCTCCTGCACGCCGTCCGCGCCGCCGCGTGCGAGCCCCCACAGCACCGGGCGGCCGACCATGACGGCGTCGGCGCCCAGCGCCAGCGCGACGAGGGCGTCCGTGCCGCTGCGCACGCCGCCGTCGAGCAGCACCGGTACGCGGCCCGCGACCGCCGCGACGACCGCGGGCAGCGCGTCGAGGGTGCTCACCGCCCCGTCGAGCTGTCGCCCGCCGTGGTTGGAGACGACGATCCCGTCGACGCCGTGCTCGACGGCCAGCCCGGCGTCGGCGGGGTGGAGCACCCCCTTGACCAGGAGCGGCAGCGACGTGGTGCCGCCCAGCCACGCGACGTCGTCCCAGCCGAGGTCCGGGTCGACGACGAGGTCCCGCACACGCCCGTCGGCGTCGCGCAGGTTCTCGCACACGAGGCCGGCGGGCAGCTCGGTGAACCGGTGCCGCGCGTCGCGCGCGTGCCGTCCCCGCACGGGGGAGTCGACCGTCAGGACGAGCGCCCGGCAGCCGGCGGCGGCGGCGCGCGCGGCGACCGCCGCCGTGAACGCCCGGTCCGGCTGCAGGTAGAGCTGGAACCACAGCGCGGCTCCCGTCGCGGCGATCTCCTCGACCGCGGTCGTCGCCATCGTGCTCACGGTCAGCAGGCCGCCGGCCGCGCGCACGCCGGTCGCGGTCGCGACCTCGCCGGCACGGTGCGCGAGGCGGTGGAACGCGGTGGGCGCCACGACCACGGGAGCCGCGAGCCGCACGCCCGGCAGGTCGGTCGTCAGGTCGACCGGCCCCGGTCCGCGCAGCACCCGCGGGACGAGCCGGCGGCGCGCGAACGCGTCCTCGTTGCCCGTCAGCGTGCGCTCGTCGCCGGCGCCGCCCGCGAGGTAGTCGAAGTGCACGGGGTCGAGCACCGCGCGCGCACCGCGCTCGGCCTCCCGCGCCCCGACCGACGGGCCCACGTCAGCGCCCCGCGAGCGCGCCGGCCACGAACGCCTCGAGCGGTGCGACGTGCGCGTCGGGCCGGTCCCACCGGTTCTCCAGGTTCTCCGCGAGGTGGTGGGTGGCGACGTGCTCGCCCCGTCGGTGGTGGCGGACGACCGGGTGCAGGTACGCGGCGTCGTGCGCCACGCCGGGCACGTCCTGCGCGATGCGGTTCACTCTCACGTCGAACGGGTCGACCTTGTCGTGGTCGGGGCCGTACTCGAGCGTGACGACGAACGCGTCGTCGTCGTGACCGTCCGGACCCAGGCCGACGCGACCGTGGTAGGCCACCGGCACCTCCTCGTGGTACCGCGCCGCACCGTCCGTCACCGCGACGACGTCGGCCAGCACCCCGAACTGCTGCCACAGCGCCGACGTGCGGTTGACGCGCTCGACCACGGCCGCCGTGATCGCGGCGGGCGTCGGGTCGACGGGCACCGACGGCCACGGCTCGCCGCCGTAGCGCCGTTCCAGGACGCGGTGCAGGGCCCGCACGGCGTACCGGAAGCCGTGGACGAACCCGTTGGTCGAGTGCGTGAAGTCGCGCTGCTGGCTGAGCGTGCCGGCGAAGAACAGGCCCGGCACGTCGACCGACTCCCACTCGTCGGTCTGGGCGGGGAACCGGCCGCCGATCGCGAGCGCGGGCCGGCACGTCTCGTCGAACACCGAGGCGTCGAACGCGAAGCCGGTGCACGCCAGGACGCGGTCGTAGTGCAGCACGCGGGTCTCGTCGGCACGCGTGAAGCGGAACGTCACCGCCAGGCCCTCGTCGTCCCGCTCGATGCGCTCGACCGTGCCGTCGAGCACGGCGTTGGCCGACTTGAGCTGGTAGGTGTCGAGGAAGTTGTTGTTCACGGCGCGCAGGTGGCCGACGTAGTGCGTGCGCCACGCGAGGCGCACGGAGTCGGGCCCGGCGACGTGGATGGTGGTCGTCGTCTCCATGAGGGCGTCGGCCGTCTCGAACGCCGAGTTGCCCTTGCCGATGATGAGGACCCGCTGGTCGAGGTAGTCCTCGGGGTCGACGGGCATGGTGTCGTAGCCCTCGGCGAGCTCGAAGCCGGGGATGGGCGGGCGGTGCAGCCGGCTGACGCCCGTGGCGACCACGACCGAGCGCGCCGTCAGGACGTCGCTGCCGACCTGCACCTCGAAGACGTCGTTGCCGCGCGACACGCGTGAGACGGCGGCGCCGTACCGCACGCGCACCTTGGAGCGCTCGGCGAAGTCCGCGAGGTACTGCACCATGACGTCGGCGTCGGGGAAGTAGCGGTCGGTGTAGCGCGTGAACCGCAGGTCCGGGTCGTCGCTCAGCAGGGAGTTCCAGTCGAGCCGCAGGTTGAGCTCGGGGTCGTCGCTACCCGTGCGCGGCTTGTTGATCGAGATGAGCCGGCGGTGCCGCGGGTAGCGCGTGAAGAACGAGCCGGGGACGTCGGCGCGGTCTACGACGAGGTAGTCGCGCCGGCCGTCGGCCTCGAGCAGCGCGCCGAGCTGCAGGCCCGCGGGGCCGGCTCCGATGACGAGGTGGTCGAGGGTCATGGCTGGTCCTCCGGGTCGGTGGTCAGGACGACGTGCGTGGCGGTGCGCACGTCCTGCTGGAGCGGGCGGTCGGGGTCGACGGGACGCACGGCGGCGCTGAGCGCGGACAGCAGCGCGGCCGACGCGGGCGCGCTCGGTGACCGGGCGCCGACGTGGGAGGCCTGGCGCAGCCCCAGGGCGAGCGAGCCGACGAGCAGGTGCAGGACCTCGACGCCGTCGAGCGAGCGCAGTGCGGCCTGCGTGCCGAACGGCACCACGTCCTGCGTGCGCAGGTTGGTCGACAGCGACTGCATGCTCGCGGGGGTCGCGTCCCGGCGGAGCTCGGCGACCAGGGCGGTCGACGCGAGCTGCACGCCCTGGAGCCCGTGCTGGAGGCCCGGGCCCGCCGCGAGCATCGGTGGCAGGCCGCCGTTGCGCACGGGGTCGACGAGCAGGTCGAGCTGACGTTCGGCGAGGTTGCCGAGCTGTGCGGCGACGAGCGCGAGCAGGTCGGCGGCGAACGCCGCGGGCTGACCGAAGAAGTTGCCCCCGTGGACGATCTTGTCGTCCTCGGGGAACAGCAGCGGGTTGTCGCTGACCCCGGCGAGGTCCGCGGTGACGACGTCCTCGACGTACCGCAGGGCGTCGTGGGCGGCACCGAGCAGCTGGGGGGTGCAGCGGATCGAGTAGGGCTCCTGCAGCGCGCGGGTGCCGGACGGCACGAGGCCCCCCAGGAGCTCGCGCATGCGCACGCCGACGACGGCAGCACCCGGGTGGGCGTACCGGTCCAGCAGGTCGACGTCGGTGAACTGCGCGTCGCAGCCGAGCAGGTCCGTGAGGAGGCACGCGAGCCGCACGAGCGCACCGTGGGCCGCGCGCACGCCGTCGAGCGCGAGCGCGAGCGCGGCGGTGGTCAGCGACGTGCCGTTGACCAGGGCGAGGGCGTCGCGCCCGTCGAGGCGCAGGGGGGTCAGCCCGGCGGCGTCGAGCGCGTCGGCGGCCGGCATGCGTCGTCCCTCGACGTCGGCCTCGCCGTCGCCGCGCAGCGCGGCGGCGACGGCCGCCAGCGGCACGAGGTCGCCGCTGGCACCGACGGACCCCCACCGCGGCACGACGGGGGCGAACGTGGTCCCGAGCATGGCGGCGAGGGCGTCGAGCACGTGGGGCGCCACGCCCGACGCGCCCTGCGCGAGCGACCGGGCCCGGACCAGCACGGTCGCCCGGACGAGCGCCGCGGGGAGCGTCGGGCCCTGACCGGCACCGAGGTGCGCGAGCGTGTTGTCGGCCTGGTCCCGGCCGTCGGACCGGCCCCGGAAGCCGACGAGCGCCCCGAAGCCCGTCGTGCGGCCGTAGACGGCGCGGCCGTCCGCGACCGCCGTGTCCAGGAACGCCCGTGCCGCGCCGGTGCGCTCGCGTGCCTCGAGCGGGACGACGACGTCGATCGGGCCGGCGGCCGCCACCAGGTGGCGGGTCCGCAGAGGGGAGGCGAGGTCGACGCGGGTCCTCAGCGCGGCACGGGTGTCCATGGCGTCGACGGTAGGTAGTTGATCTCAAAACTATGTGAGATGCGTCACCTAACGTCGCCGGCATGACGCACGACGCGACGACCCACGGGGGACGCGCGGCGCTCTGGCCGCAGCCGGTGCTCGACCTGCTGGCGCGCGACCCGGACCGACCGGTCTTCGAGGACGGCGACCGGGTCGTGGGTGCCCAGGAGATGGGTGACGCCGTCGCCCGCGTCGTGGCGGGGCTGCGCGCGGCGGACGTCGGCCCGGGGGTGGGCGTCGCGCTCGACCTCGGCGTGGCGCCCGAGGCGTTCGCGGCGACCCTCGCGTCCTTCGCCGTGGGTGCGCGGGTCTGCGGGCTGCCGCCCGGGCTCGCCCCGGAGCAGCGTGCCGCCCTGCTGGCACGCGCCGACATCGCCCTCGTCGTCGACGACGACCGGCTCGCGCACCTCATGACGTCGCCGCCCGCCGCGTCGGTGGTGGCCGCCGGACGGCCCGACGACGTGGCACGCGTCACCTGGACCAGTGGCACCAGCGGCCGCCCCAAGGGGTGCGTGCAGACCTACGCCTCGATGAGCGCCGCCTGGGCACCGCACCCCGAGCAGTGGCCGCCCGCCGTCGCCGCGCTGGCGCCGCGGCTGCAGCGCTACCTCGTCGTCGGGCCCCTGAGCAGCCAGGTGGTGCTCGAGTACGGCGTGCTCGCCCTGGCCGCGGGGGGCGTCCTGGTCGCGGCGCGGCCGCCCGGCTTCCCCGACGCGATCGTGCGGCACCGCGCGACCGCGAGCGTCATCACGGTCGGCCGGCTCCACCAGCTCGTGCGCGCGCAGCGCGAGCACCCGGCGGACCTGTCGACCCTGCGGGCGCTGCTCGTCTCCGGGTCACCGCTCGCGCCGTCCCGCCTCGCCGAGGCCCTCGACGTGCTGGGACCCGTCGTGTTCCACGGGTACGGCCAGACCGAGACGGGGATGATCGCGATGGCCACGCCCGGCGAGATGCTGGAGAACCCCGCCGTGCTCGCGTCCGTCGGACGCCCCCCGGCGGCCGTCGGGGTGCAGGTCCGGGACGGCGAGCTGCTGGTCCGCACACCGTCGCAGGCGTCGGCCTACTGGGACGACCCGCAGGAGACGGCCGAGGTCTTCGTCGGCGGCTGGGTGCGCACGCGCGACCTGGGTGGGCTCGACGCGGACGGCTACCTCCACCTGCGCGGCCGCGCGCGCGACGTGGTCATCGTCGACGCGCAGCTCGTGCACGCGGGGGCCGTCGAGCGCGTCCTCGCGCAGGACCCCGCCGTGGCCGAGGCGTACGTCGCGGCCCGTCCCGACGACGACACGGGGGAGGCCGTCCACGCGTGGGTCGTGCCGGCCCACGGGTCCGTCCCGGACGTCGACGCGCTGCGGGAGCGTGTCGCGCGCGCGCTCGGCGCCGTCGCCGTGCCCCGCAGCGTCACCCTGGTCGACGGGGTCCCGCTCACGCCTGCCGGGAAGCCCGACAAGTCCGCGCTGCTCGCCCCCGACCTCGCGCCCCTGGGCTCGCACCTCGCGTCACCGCCGGCGTGACGCGCGCCGACGGGTTCACCCGCCGGGAGCCGCGACGCGGTCGCGGTCGTCCGGACGCCTCGGCGGGTACACCCAGGCGACGAGCACGACCGAGATGATCATGAGCAGGAACCACGCGACGAGCTTGGTGCCGCCCACGACGTGCCAGCCGTCGACCTGCGACGGGTAGAGCCACGCGCCGGCGAACGTCGCGACGTTCTCGGCGACCCAGATGAACGTCGCCACCAGCGCGAACGCCGCCAGGATCGGCATGCGCGGACGTGCCGCGTGCACGCGGAAGTGCATGACGGTGCGGCCGTACACGGCGACCACGGCCGCCAGCAGCACCCAGCGCGCGTCGGCGAACCAGTGGTGCGTGAAGAAGTTGACGTAGATGCCCGCCGCGAGCAGGGCCGTGAGCACGCGGCGCGGGTACCGGTCGAAGCGCAGGTCGAAGATGCGGAAGACGCGGACCAGGTACGAGCCGACGGCACCGTACATGAACCCCGAGAAGAGGGGCACCGCGCCGATCCGCAGGACGCCCTCCGCGGCGTACGACCACGAGCCCGCGTCCGTCTTGAAGAGCTCCATCACGGTCCCCACGACGTGGAACAGGAGCACCACCCGCAGCTCGCGGACCGTCTCGAGGCGGGTCACGAGCATGACGACCTGCAGCGCCAGCGCTGCGAGCGTCAGCGCGTCGTTGCGGACGAGCCACGCGTCGTCGGGGTACCAGAACCGGGCGACGAGGAGGACGCCCAGCAGCAGGCCGCCGAACAGGCACGCCCAGCCCTGCTTGAGGACGAACACCGCGAGCTCGACGAGTCCGGCGCGGACGCTGCGGACGCGCAGGCGGGCCAGCCGGGCGCGGGCCCAGCCGTCGATGCGTTCCTCGACGACCGTGAGCTCGCGCGCGCCGGGCCGGGGGAGGGACAGACGCAGGTCGCGGAGCACGTCGCCATCCCACCGCGACGCTGCGGCGGGCGGGCGTGTTCCGTGGTCGGTTTCCCGGTGGGACCTGTGCAGATCCTGTGCGGCGCCCGACGCTGGGCGCCGCACAGGATCAGCGCGGGATCAGCGCGTGGAACGCGCCCGGTACCGCTGGACCATGGGGCAGTCGAAGGGGTCACGAGCCGACAGGCCGACGCGGTTGAGGTACTGGACCACGAGCGCGTAGGACCGTACGAGCGACGTCTCGGTGTACGGCATGCCGACGCTCTCGCAGTGCGCGCGCACGATCTTGCGCGCTCGGGCCAGGTGCGGCCGCGGCATGTTGGGGAACAGGTGGTGCTCGATCTGCGCGTCGAGGCCGCCCATGAGCATCGTGACGGTCATGCCGCCGCCGATGTTGCGGGACGTGAGCACCTGCTTGGACAGGAAGTCGAGCCGGCTGTCGGCCGGGATGATCGCCATGCCCTTGTGGTTGGGGGCGAAGGACGCACCCATGTACACGCCGAAGACGGCGAGCTGGACCGCGAGGAACGCCGCGGCCATGCCGAGCGGCAGAGCCCACAGCACGAGGGCCGCGTAGATGCTGAGCCGGGCCGTGAGGATCACGAGCTCGAGCGTGCGCGCCCGCGACGCCGGTGCGGCGATGAGGCTCTTGTACGCGAGGACGTGCAGGTTGACTCCCTCGAGCGTCAGCAGCGGGAAGAAGAGCCAGCCCTGCTTGCGGGTGATGGCCGCCATGATCCCGCGCTGCTTCGCGGCGTCCTCCTCGAGGAAGGAGACGGTGTCCCACTCGATGTCGGGGTCCTTGCCGACGCGGTTGGGGTTCGCGTGGTGGCGCGTGTGCTTGGTCATCCACCACGAGTGGCTGATGCCCACGACGCCGTTGGCCAGGACGCGGCCGAGCCGGTCGTTGGCCGGGCCCGTCAGCAGCACCTGGCGGTGCGAGGCCTCGTGCGCGACGAACGCGAACTGCGTGAGCACGAGCCCGAGGGCCGCGGCGACCAGGAGCTGCCACCAGGAGTGGCCGAGGAGCACGAACGCGGTGACCAGGCCGGCGAGGACGGTGGTCAGGCCGGCGAGCAGCGTGATGTAGAAACCGGGGGCGCGCTCGAGCAGGCCTGCCTCCCGCACCTGGGCGGACAGCTCGTGATAGCTGCCGGTCGCGGCCGCCTGACGGGGGCGCGTCGGGGCGGGGGGCGCGGATACGGGTGCAGCAGCCACATGACCTCCAGGGCTGATTCGACTTCCCAGCCGTGGGGGGAGCGGATGCTCGACGTGCGGATGGCCCTACCCTACGCGACCGTAGGTTTGCTGTCCCGGGATGCACGAGGTGAGTTGCGTACCGCGGCGAACCGGCAGATCAGACGGGTCCGCCCAGCGCCGCGAGCCGCGCGGCGCCGACGATACCGGCGGCGTTGCGCAGGCCCGCGGGGACGATCCGGGTGCGCAGGTCCAGCAGCGGCAGGAACTGCTCGTGCTTCTTGCTCACCCCGCCGCCGACCACGATGAGGTCGGGCCAGAACAGGTTCTCGACGACCGAGAAGTACCGCTGCAGGCGCTGCGCCCACTGCTCGAACGACAGGTCCTCGCGGTCCCGGGCGGCGTCCGACGCGCGGGACTCGGCGTCGTGCCCGTCGATCTCGAGGTGGCCGAGCTCGGTGTTCGGCACGAGGACGCCGTCGACGACCAGCGCCGACCCGATGCCCGTCCCCAGCGTCACGACCAGCACGACACCCGGCACGTCCTTCGCCGCGCCGTAGGCGACCTCGGCGTACCCGGCGGCGTCCGCGTCGTTCACGGCGAGCACCCGCCGGCCGGTCGCCTCGCCGACCGTCGCGGCCACGTCGGTGCCGATCCACGCGTCGTCGACGTTCGCCGCCGACTGCGCCACCCCGTGCAGGATCACGGCGGGGAACGTCACGCCGATCGGCACGTGCTTGTGGAGGTCGAAGGAGTCGACGACCTCGGCCACGGTCCGCGCGACCGCCTCCGGCGTCGCCGGCCGGGGAGTCGGGATCCGCACCCGCTCGCCGACGAACTCCCCGGAGCTCAGGTCGACGGGCGCGCCCTTGATGCCCGAACCACCGATGTCGATGCCGAACGCCGTGGCGACGTCGTCGTGCTTGTGCTTGTGCTTCGCGTCCTTGCTCATGGCAGCGTCAGGATCTCCGCTCCGGTGTCGGTGACCAGCAGGGTGTGCTCGAACTGCGCCGACCGGCGGCGGTCGGCCGTGACGACCGTCCACCCGTCGTCCCACATCTCCCAGTCCGCGGTGCCCAGGTCCAGCATCGGCTCGATCGTGAAGACCATGCCGGGCTCGATGAGCGTGGCGTACTGCGGTGCGGCGTCGTAGTGCGGCACGACGAGCCCGGTGTGGAACGCCGGCCCGACGCCGTGCCCCGTGAAGTCCCGCACGACGCCGTAGCCGAAGCGTGCCGCGTACCTCTCGATGACGCGACCGATGACGTTGATCTCGCGCCCCGGGCGCACGGCCGTGATGGCGCGCTGCAGGGCCTCGCGCGTGCGTTCCACGAGCAGGCGCGACTCCTCGTCCACGTCACCGGCGAGGAACGTCGCGTTGTTGTCGCCGTGCACGCCGCCGATGTAGGCGGTGACGTCGATGTTGACGATGTCGCCGTCCTCGACGACCGTCGAGTCGGGGATGCCGTGGCAGATCACCTCGTTCACCGACGTGCACAGCGACTTGGGGAAGCCGCGGTACCCGAGCGTCGACGGGTAGGCGCCGTGGGCGACCAGGAACTCGTGGCCGATGGCGTCGAGCTCGTCGGTCGTCACCCCGGGGGCGACGTGCCGGCCGACCTCCTGGAGCGCCTGCGCGGCGACGCGGGCCGCGACGCGGACGCGGGCCACCGTGTCGTCGTCGAGCACGTCGGGCCCGCGCCAGGGCGCCGGCAGCGGCTTGTCGACGTACTCGGGACGGGGGATGTGCGCGGGGACGGGACGTCGCGGGCTGACCTGCCCGGGGACGAGCACCGTGCGCGACGAGTGGACCGACGGCATGACTGGCAGTCTACGTAGCGGCGGGGCTGCACGGCCCGCCGGGACGAGAGGAGCCGAGGTGACCGAGTACTTCTACAACACCCGGACCAACCAGGTGGAGGAGGGGCGCCAGAGCGACTGGTCGCAGCTCATGGGTCCCTACGCCACCCGTGAGGAGGCGGCGCAGGCGCTCGAGAGGGCACGCGCGCGCAACGACGCCTGGGACGCGCAGGACCTGGAGCGCTGAGCGGGCGCGTCCGGCCACGGCGTCGTGGCCGGACGCGCGGGCTCACGCGTCGAACGCGTGGCCGGCGGCCGGGAACGTGCCCGAGCGCACCTCGTCGGCGTAGTCCCGCGCCGCGGCCGTCAGCGCCGCGCCGATCTCGCCGAAGCGCTTGGCGAACCGCGGGGTCCAGTCGCCCATGCCCGCCATGTCGACCCACACGAGCACCTGGCCGTCGCACTGCGGGCCGGCGCCGATGCCGATCGTGGGCACCCGGACGACCTCGGTGATGCGGGCCGCGACGGGGGCGGGCACCATCTCCAGCACGATCGCGACCGCACCGGCCTCCGTCACGGCGACCGCGTCCTGGCTGATCTCCTCGGCCGCGTGGCCTCGGCCCTGCACGCGAGGCCCACCCAGCGCGTTCTCCGACTGCGGCGTGTAGCCGAGGTGGGCCACGACGGGGATGCCGGCCTGGCTCAGCGCGCGGATCTGCGGCACCGACCGCTCGCCGCCCTCGAGCTTGACGGCGGCGACGCCCGTCTCCTTCATGACGCGCACGGCGCTCGCGAGGGCCTGCTCGGGGCCCGCCTCGTACGACCCGAAGGGGAGGTCGGCGACGACGAACGCGCGCCGGGCCGCACCCGCGACGGCGCGCGCGGCCACGATGATCTCGTCGAGCGTCACGGGCAGGGTGGTGAGGTGCCCGTGCATGGTGTTCCCCATGGAGTCGCCGACGAGCAGCATGTCGATGCCGGCCTCGTCGAAGATGCGCGCCGTGACGGCGTCGTAGGCGGTCAGCATGGTCAGCCGCTCACCGCGCTCCTTGGCGGCCTGCAGGTGGTGCACGCGTACGCGGCGGGGTGTCGGGGCGTCACTGGTCGACATGCTGCGAGCCTATCCATGGGCCGTCCCGGGTGGCTGTGGCACCGCCCCGCACGACTCGCGCTGCGCCACCTGCGGGACGAAGGCACCGGGAGGCCCGGTCATCAGGCAGGATGTACGCCATGGACAGGCAGCAGGAGTTCGTGCTCCGGACCGTCGAGGAGCGGGACATCCGCTTCATCCGTCTGTGGTTCACGGATGTGCTCGGGATGCTCAAGTCGGTCGCCGTCGCGCCCGCGGAGCTCGAGCAGGCGTTCAGCGAGGGCATCGGGTTCGACGGCAGCGCGATCGAGGGCCTCACGCGCGTGTACGAGGCCGACATGATCGCCAAGCCTGATCCGTCGACCTTCCAGATCCTGCCCTGGCGCGGCGAGCGGCACGGCACGGCACGCATGTTCTGCGACCTGCTGACGCCCGACGGCGAGCCGTCGCTCGCGGACTCGCGGTACGTCCTCAAGCGGGCGCTGGACCGCGCGAGCGACCGCGGCTTCACCTTCTACACGCACCCCGAGGTCGAGTTCTACCTCTTCGACGCGCCGGCGGACCCCGCCCGGCCGCTCGTGCCGGTCGACCAGGGCGGCTACTTCGACCACGTGCCGCGCGGCACCGCGCACGACTTCCGGCGCGCCGCGATCACCATGCTGGAGTCCATGGGCATCTCGGTGGAGTTCTCCCACCACGAGGCCGGTCCGGGCCAGAACGAGATCGACCTGCGGTACGCCGACGCGCTGACGACGGCGGACAACATCATGACCTTCCGCACGGTGGTCAAGGAGGTCGCGCTCGAGCAGGGCGTGTTCGCCTCCTTCATGCCCAAGCCGCTGGCGGACCAGCCGGGCTCGGGCATGCACACGCACCTGTCGCTGTTCGAGGGGGATCGCAACGCGTTCCACGAGGCCGGTGCGCCGCTCGAGCTCTCGAAGGTCGCGCGGTCGTTCATCGCCGGCCTGCTGACGCACGCGGCGGAGATCACCGCGGTGACCAACCAGTTCGTCAACTCCTACAAGCGGCTGTGGGGCGGCGCCGAGGCGCCGAGCTTCATCTGCTGGGGCCACAACAACCGCTCGGCGCTCGTGCGCGTGCCGATGTACAAGCCGGGCAAGGGCAACTCGAGCCGCGTGGAGTACCGCGCGGTGGACTCGGCCACCAACCCGTACCTGTCGTTCGCCATCCTGCTGGCCGCAGGCCTCAAGGGCATCGAGGAGGGGTACGAGCTGCCCGAGGGCGCCGACGACGACGTGTGGGAGCTGACCGACGCGGAGCGCAAGGCGCTGGGCATCGAGCCGCTGCCGACGTCCCTCGAGACCGCGATCGAGGTGATGCAGCGCTCCGAGCTGGTCGCCGAGACGCTCGGTGAGCACGTCTTCGACTACTTCCTGCGGAACAAGCGCCAGGAGTGGTCCGAGTACCGTGCGCAGGTCACGCCGTACGAGCTGCAGCGGTTCCTGCCGCTGATCTGACGGTGTCCACGTCCACGGGCCGTGGGTCCTCGCTCGCGACCCGCCTGACGCGCGTGGGCGTGGCCGACGTGCCGCGTGCCGAGCGTCTGCTGGCGGACGCGGCGCTGACGGCGGTCGACCCCGACGTCGTGGACCACGTCGTCGGCGACCTGGCCGACGTGGGTGACCCCGACGCCGCGCTGCTGGCGATCGCGAAGGTCGCGGGTGCCGTGCGCCGGGACCCCGCGCTGTCGAGTCTCCTCCACGACGTGCTGGCCGACGCCGGCCCCGCACGTCGGCGGCTGCTGGCCGTCACCGGTGCGTCCGTCGCCATCGGCAACACCCTGGCGGCTCACCCGGCCACCCTGCGGGTGGTCGCGGACAGCACCCCGGGGACGGGCGTGCCCGCCGCGGACGTGCGCGCCGAGCTGCTGCGGGCCGTGGACGCGGACCCCGACGCGGACGTCCCCGTGGCGGGCCTCGCGGGAGTCCCGGGCGTGGACGCGATGCGCCGCGCCTACCGCTCGCGCCTGCTGCGCATCGCCGCGACCGACCTGACCTGCGGCGACCCGCTCAGCCGGCTCCCCGGTGTCGGTGCGGCGCTCGCCGACCTCGCGGCGGCGGCGCTCGAGGCGTCGCTCGCGCTGGCACGAGCCGACCTCGACGACCACGGGCGCGGCGTGCGCCTCGCAGTCATCGGGATGGGCAAGGCGGGCGGGCGCGAGCTCAACTACGTGTCGGACGTCGACGTGATCTACGTCGCCGAGCCCGTGGACGGCACGCCCGAGGACGAGGCGATGGTCACGGGGGCCCGCCTGGCGGCCGGTCTCGCGCGCGCGTGCTCGGCGCCCGCGGGGGAGCCCGCGCTGTGGCCCGTCGACGCGGCGCTGCGCCCCGAGGGCAAGGACGGCCCGCTCGTGCGGACGCTGGCCAGCCACCGCGCCTACTACGAGCGGTGGGCCAGGACGTGGGAGTTCCAGGCGCTGCTCAAGGCGCGCCCGCTCGCGGGGGACCCGGACCTCGGGCGCGCCTACGTCGAGACCGTCAACCCGCTGGTGTGGTCCGCGGTCCAGCGCGAGAACTTCGTCGAGGACTCGCAGGCCATGCGCCGCCGCGTCGAGGCGCACGTGCCGCGCGCCGAGGCGGACCGCCAGCTCAAGCTCGGGGTCGGGGGGCTGCGCGACGTCGAGTTCACCGTGCAGCTCCTGCAGCTCGTGCACGGACGGGCCGACGAGACGATCCGCAGCCCCAGCACGCTCACGGCGCTCGCGGCGCTCGCCGCCGGCGGGTACGTGGGACGCGAGCACGCCGCGCAGCTCGCGGTCTGCTACCGCTGGATGCGGATGATGGAGCACCGCATCCAGCTCCACCGCCTGCAGCGCACCCACCTGGTGCCCACCTCCGACACCGACCTGCGGCGCCTGGCCCGCACGATGGGGCTGCGCGTGGAGGGCCCCGAGGGGCTCCTGGAGCGCTGGCGCACCACCCGCCGCGACGTGCGCAGGCTGCACGAGGAGCTGTTCTACCGCCCGCTGCTGCCCGCCACGGCGCGGCTGTCCACGGCGGAGGCGAGCCTCGCCCCGGAGGCGGCACGCGCGCGCCTCGCCGCGATCGGCTACCGCGACCCCGCCGGCGCCGTGCGGCACATCGCGGCACTCGCCGACGGCGTCTCGCGCCGCGCCGCGATCCAGCGGCAGCTGCTGCCCGTGATGCTGGGGTGGTTCGCCGACGGCGCCGACCCCGACGGCGGGCTCCTGGCGTTCCGGCGGCTGTCCGACCAGCTCGGCACGACGCACTGGTACCTCAAGCTGCTGCGCGACTCCGGCACCGCGGCGCAACGGCTCGCGCAGGTGCTCTCGACGTCGCGGTACGCCGCCGACGCCCTGCGCAGGTCACCGGAGTCCGTCACGTGGCTCGACGACGACGCCGAGCTCGCCCCCCGGTCGGCCGAGCGGCTGGAGGCGGAGGCGGACGCGGTCCTGCGTCGCGCGGCCGAGCCGGTGCCCGCGGTCACGGCGCTGCGCGCGCTGCGCCGGCGCGAGCTCGCGCGCACGGCCGTCGCGGACGTGCTCGGCGTGACGACCGGCGTGCGGGCGTCGCAGAGCCTGACGGTCACCGCCGACGCCGTGCTCGCCGGCACGCTGCGGGTCGCGGAGTCCGACGCCCGCACCGCCGCGGGGCTGGACGCGAGCCCGACCCGGCTCCTCGTCGTGGCGATGGGCCGGTTGGGCGGGCGTGAGATGGCGTACTCGTCGGACGCCGACGTGATGTTCGTGCACGACCCCGTGCCCGGAGCCGACGGCAAGGTGGCGCAGGACTTCGCGGTGGCCGTGGCCACGCGGGTGCGTCAGCTGCTGGGCAGCGTCGGGCCCGAGCCGACCCTGAGCGTGGACGCCGACCTGCGTCCCGAGGGGCGCAACGGCCCGCTGGCCCGGTCGTTCGACGCGCACGTCGAGTACTACCAGCGGTGGTCGTCCCCGTGGGAGAGCCAGGCGCTGCTGCGCGCGCGGCCGGTCGCCGGGGACCAGGAGCTGGGGGAGCGGTTCGTCGCGCTCGTCGACCCGCTGCGGTACCCCGCCGGTGGTCTCGACGCCGCGACGGAGCGCGAGATCCGGCGCATCAAGGCACGGGTCGAGGCCGAGCGGCTGCCGCGCGGTGTCGACCCCTCGCGGCACCTCAAGCTCGGTCGCGGCGGGATCAGCGACGTCGAGTGGACAGCCCAGCTGCTGCAGCTGCAGCACGCGCACGCCGTGCCCGGCCTGCGGACGACCTCGACGCTCGACGCACTCGACGCGGCGCGGGACGCCGGGCTGCTCGAGGCGGCCGACGCGGCCGTCCTGCGCGAGGCGTGGCTGCTCGCGTCCCGGGTGCGCGACGCGAACGTCCTGTGGACAGGACGCGCGGAGGGTGCGCACGCCGACGTCCTGCCGCACGACCGGACGGCGCTCGCGGGCGTCGCGCGCGTGCTCGGTCACCCCCCGGGGTCGGGCGCGATGCTGGAGGAGACGTACCTGCGCACGGCGCGGCGCGCGCGGGCCGTCGTCGAGCGCGTCTTCTACGGCTGACGGCGGGGTCTGGTCGTCCGGAAGGGTGAGCCCCTACAGTCGAACGGGTGACGACCACGGCGGACGGTCAGACGCTCGGCGCGACGGCCGGCTGCCCGGTGCGCAAGCTCGCGCAGCCCGACGACGGCAGCGGCCCCGACATCGAGCACGTCCCCGGGGACCGACCCCGCTGGCGCATCCGGTCGCACGCGCTGGCACGCACCGTGCTGCGGCACCCCGAGCACACCCGGCAGGCGGGCTTCGGTGCCGAGGAGCTCGGCAGCGGGGGACCGGTGCGGATCCGTCCGCCGATCCTGTTCGTCGAGGGGGAGGCGCACCACGCGCAGCGCCGCGCGGCGGCGCACCTGTTCGCCCCGCGCGTGGTGGCCGGCTACCGGGACTGGATGCGGGACACCGCGGAGCGTGTCGTCGCGCAGGTGCGCACCGACCGGTGGACGGACCTGACCGGGCTCAGCATGCAGATGGCCGTCGAGGTCGCGTCCCGGGTCATCGGCCTCGACCACGGTGCGTCCCCGCGGATGCGCGCCCGGTTGGACGAGTTCTTCGCACCACCGCCGCGGCCGGGCTCACCGCTCGCCGGGCTGCGCGAGGCGCTGCGCGGCACCGCCATGCTGAGGTTCTACCTGCTCGACGTGAAGCCGGCCATCCGCGCGCGGCGACGTCGTCGGCGTGAGGACCTCATCAGCACCCTGCTCGACGCCGGCTACTCGGACCTGGAGATCCTCACCGAGTGCGTCACCTACGCGGCGGCGGGCATGGCGACGACGCGGGAGCTCATCGCCGCGGCCGTGTGGCACCTGCTCGACGACGACGCGCTGCGTGCGCGGTACCGCGCGTCCGACCGCGACGGCCGCGTCGCGATCATCGAGGAGGTGCTGCGCGTCGAGCCCGTGGTCGGGCACCTGCTGCGCCGCACGACGGCTCCGCTGACGCTCGACGGTCCCGACGGCCCGGTCGAGGTGCCGGCCGGTGCGCTGATCGACGTGGACGTCCGGGCGGTCAACGCCGACGAGCGGGTCGTGGGCGCCGACCCGCACGCGGTGCAGCCCCAGCGGGCCATGGCACGTGCGTCCGGACCGGCCGTCCTCGCCTTCGGCGACGGTCACCACCGGTGCCCGGGTGCGCCGCTCGCCTCGTCGGAGGCGGAGGTGTTCGTCTCCGCCCTCCTGCGCGACGACCTCGCGGCCGCCGGTCCGCCCCGCGTCCGGTGGAGCGAGCTCAGCCAGGGGTACGACCTCACGGCGCTGCGCGTGCGGCGGGTGCCCCTGCCGCGGTGAGGCGTCGGCGCGTCCCGTACGGGAGCCGCCGCCCGGGTCAGCCGCGACCGTGGCGCATGGCGGCGAGAACGGTCGCGAACACGTCGGTGGTGTGCTGCGTCCGCGCGAGCTCCTCGGCACCCGGGCCCTGCGCCGTCAGCGGCGTCGCACCACCGGTGTGGCCGCTCGTCGTCCAGTCGACGGTGAACGTCAGCGTGCTGCCCGCGATGTCGAACGGCCCGTCCTCGCCGCTCTGCAGCACCTCCGGCGAGGTGCTCGCACCGTCGCCGGACTCGTCGTCGGGGTCGAGGTTCTCCACCGCCAGGCCACCGGTCTCGTGGTCCCCGACGACGACGACGAGCGTGTCGCGCCGCTGCGCCGCGAAGTCGCGGACCAGGGCGACGGTCTCGTCGAACGCCTGACCGGCGCGGATGGCGAGGCCCGCGTTGTTGGCGTGCGCCATCTCGTCGATGCCTTCCTCCTCGACGAGCAGGAAGAAGCCGTCGCGGTCCTCGGAGAGCACGTCGAGGGCCTTCTGCGTCATGGTCCGCAGCGGCACGACCGGGGCGTACTCGTCGCCCTGCCCCTCGGGGGCCTGCTCGAACATCTCCTCGTTGGCGAACAGGCCGAGGATCCGTCGGGCATCCGTGGCGGTGAGCTGCTGAGGGGTGCTGACGTAGGTGTAGCCGTTGTCGACGGCGAGGTCGACGAGGTTGCCGAGCGTGCTGCGGCTCACCTCAGGGCGCGGGTCATCGGGATCGTCCGGGTACGCGCCCTCGTCGCCCTCCGGGTACCACCAGTCCTCCCCGCCGCCCAGGACGACGTCCGGCCTGGACTCCTCGACGAGCTGGCGGGCGATCTCGCTCTGGTCGGCACGGTCGGCCACGTGCGCGCCGAAGGCTCCGGGCGTCGCGTCCGTCACCTGTGCCGTCGTGACGAGGCCGGTCGACCTCCGCAGCGCGGTCGCGTGCTCGAGCAGGCTGGTCACGGGGCGCCCGTCGGCGTCGACGCCGACGGCGCCGTTGTACGTGCGCATCCCGGTGGCGAACGCCGTGGCGCTCGCCGCGGAGTCGGTCACCGCCTCGTCGGGGTCCGCCGAGTCGGTCCGGGTCCAGCCCGCGTACCGCAGCTGGTCCATCGCCAGCGTGCCGTCGTGACCCACGGTCGCCAGCCGGATCGCGTCCCGGGCGCCGATGCCCAGCCCGTCCCCGACGAGCAGGACGACGTTCCTTGCGCGCTGCGGGTGGGGCTTGCCGCGTTCCCCGCGGGCGTCGTCCGCACCTCCCGCGGCCAGCCCGAGCGCGAGGGCGACGACTCCGCCCGTCGCGAACCATCCCTGACGTAGGTCGAGCCTGCGCATGCTCCGCTCCGTCCTCGGACGCCGTCGTCCGTCATGACGTCGCCCCCCCGGGGCCTCCGGGCCATGCTCGGCGCCGCCGAAGGGCCGCGCAAGCGGCCGGCCGAAGGCTCTCCTGGCTGCCTCCGCAGGTGGTGCCCTCGCTAGGAGCGGGCTGCGCGGACCTCGCGTCGTGTCGCGACGAGGTCGACGAGCACCGGCACGAGCGTGGCCGCAAGGAATGCCACCGACAGCGCCATGCCCGCGCTCATGGCACGGTCCCAGTCCGCCCGGGCAGCCGTGCCGAGGCCGGCGGGCGCGAGTGCCGCGGCGAGCAGCGCACCGACGGTGGCCGTGCCGACCGCGGACCCGATGCGGGCGGTGGTCTGACGTAGGGCGTTGGCGCTGCCGGCCTCCTCGGCGGGGATCCGCGCGTTGGTGACGCCGAGGTTGAGCGCCGAGACGAGGTTGCTGCCGACGCCCACGACGAGGAGTGGCACGGCCAGCGCCCACACGATCGTGGTGCCGGCGTCGGGGAGCACCTCGACGGCAGCCCACGCGGCTGCCGAGCCGACGACGAGCAGTATGACCCCCGTGAGCTCGCCGCGGCGCGGGCGTGCCAGCCGTGCCGCGAAGGGTGCGACGAGCAGCGCGCCGAGTGCCACGGGGAGCTGCGCGGCGCCGGCGACGACCGGGTCGAGCCCGAGCCCGCTGCGCAGGTACAGCGTGAGCACGTAGACGACGCCCGTGAGCCCGGCCTGGTACGTGGTGTTGAGCAGGACGCCGCAGGTGTACGAGCGGTCACGGAACAGCGCGAGGTCGACGACCGGTGCACCACCGCGCGCCGCGGTCCGGCGCTCCCGGACGACGAAGGCCGCGAGCGCGACCACCGCCGACAGCAGTCCGGCGACGACCACCCCGGCCGGCAGGTCGGAGAGCTCGAGCAGCGGTATGAGCAGCAGCGAAAGGCCGGCCCACAGCAGCGCCACGCCGGGCACGTCGGGAAGGACCCTCGCCCCCGTGGGTACGGCACGTGGCAGCACGCGCAGGCCGGCGAGCAGGACGAGCGTGCCGAGGGGGAGGTTCACCCAGAACACCCACCGCCAGCCGACCGAACCCAGCAGCCCGCCGAGGAGCGGGCCGACGGCGAGCGCGGCACCGACGACAGCCGTGTAGAGCGCGAAGACAGCCGAACGTCTCGGCCCTTCCGGCACGAGCTCGCGGACGAGTGCCATGGCCTGGGGGTTGAGGAACCCCGCGCCGAAGCCTTGGAGGAGCCGCGCGACGACGAGCACACCGGGCCCGGGCGCGACCGCGGCGAGCACGCTCGCCACGGTGAAGACCACGACACCGGTGAGGAAGGTCGGTCGTCGACCGCGGGCGTCGCCGATCCTGCCGGTGACGATCATCGCGAGGCCGTAGGTGAGCACGTAGCCCGAGACGACCCACTGCAGGTCGCTCGCGTCGGCCCCGAGGTCGCGCCGCAGCTCCGGCAGCACCGAGTTGACGGCACTGACGTCGGCGACCGCCACGGCCACCGCCACCACGACGGTCGCGATCCCCGGTGCCGCGCGCGGGCTCACCGCAGGCCCGTCCGGCCGCGGCCCACCGGGTCGCGGCGCGACGTCCCCCGCCACGTCGGCGCCATGGCACCGACGCTAGGCGCGGGCCAGCGTCACCGCGAGCGGGCACCCTCTGCGAGGGAAGGCCGCATGCGACGCCTCGACGCCCTCGGCGCGCCTCGGGGGGCGCCGCACACCGTCGCGCGTTCCCGCACGCGCGGCACCCCCGCCGCCACGAGGGCGACGGGGGTGCCGTTTCCTACAGGTCAGGCGCTCACGGGAGCAGCCGTGACACCTGACGACTCAGACGTCGTAGTAGAGCTCGAACTCGTGCGGGTGCGGACGCAGCCGGATCGGGTCGACCTCTGCCGAGCGCTTGTAGTCGATCCACGTCTGGATGAGGTCCGGCGTGAAGACGTTGCCGGCCGTGAGCCAGTCGTGGTCGGCCTCGAGGTTGTCGAGCACCTCGGACAGCGAGCCCGGGACCTGCTGGATGAGCGCGTGCTCCTCGGGGGGCAGCTCGTACAGGTCCTTGTCGATCGGGTCCGGCGGCTCGATGCGGTTCTGGATCCCGTCGAGGCCGGCCATGAGCATGGCCGCGAACGCGAGGTACGGGTTCGACGACGGGTCCGGCACGCGGAACTCGACGCGCTTGGCCTTCGGGTTCGACCCCGTCACCGGGATGCGGATGCACGCGGAGCGGTTGCGGGCCGAGTAGACCAGGTTGACGGGGGCCTCGAAGCCCGGCACCAGGCGGTGGTAGGAGTTCACCGTCGGGTTCGTGAACGCGAGGAGCGAGGGGGCGTGCTTGAGCAGGCCACCGATGTACCAGCGCGCCAGGTCGGACAGCCCGCCGTAGCCCTTCTCGTCGAAGAACAGCGGCTCGCCGTCCTTCCAGAGGGACTGGTGGACGTGCATGCCCGAGCCGTTGTCACCGAACAGCGGCTTCGGCATGAACGTCGCCGTGCGGCCGTTCTCGTGCGCCACGTTCTTCACCACGTACTTGAACAGCTGCACCTTGTCCGCGGACTTGGCGAGCGTGTCGAAGCGGTAGTTGATCTCGGCCTGACCGGCCGTGCCGACCTCGTGGTGCGCGCGCTCGACCTGCAGGCCGAGTGCGTCGAGCTGCAGCGAGATCTGGTCGCGCAGGTCGGCGAAGTGGTCGACCGGCGGCACGGGGAAGTAGCCGCCCTTGTAGGGCGTCTTGTGGCCGAGGTTGCCACCCTCCTCCTTGCGGCCCGTGTTCCACGCGGCCTCGATGGAGTCGATGTAGTAGTACGACGCGTTCTGCTTCGTCTCGAAGCGGATGTCGTCGAAGATGTAGAACTCGGCCTCGGGCGCGAAGAACGCGGTGTCCGCGATGCCGGTCGACTTGAGGTACGCCTCCGCCTTGGCGGCGACCTGGCGCGGGTCGCGGCTGTAGGGCTCGTCGGTGTACGGGTCGACGATGTGGAAGTTGATGTTCAGGGTCTTCTCGACGCGGAACGGGTCGACGTACGACGTCGCCACGTCCGGGACCAGCTTCATGTCCGACTCGTGGATGGCCTGGAAGCCGCGGATCGAGGACCCGTCGAACATCTGGCCGTCCGTGAAGAAGTCCAGGTCGAGCGAGGCGGCTGGCACGTTGAAGTGCTGCATCACGCCCGGCAGGTCACAGAAGCGCACGTCGACGAACTTGACGTCCTCGCTCTTGATGAACGCCAGGACTTCCTCTGGCTTGGTGAACATCCGCTGCTCCTCGGTCGATGGTGCCCGGTCGTCCCGGGCAGAGCGAGGCTAGGAGGAGCGGGTTTCCCTGCCGTGGCCCCCTTGTTTCCGGGAGGTTACGGACCTGCTTGCGAGGTAACGATCGCACGACACGACGGGCGCGTCGGGCCGTTCGGGCCGCGCACGTACGCTGGACGCATGGTGACGCGCGACTCCGTGGGCTCGTGGCTCGAGGGCGGTCCCGGTGGCCGCGACGACGGCGGCGTGCGCGGTGCGCGGCTGGGTCTCGCGCCCACGGGTCCGGGGTCGCTCGCGCGCCTCGGTCGACGGCTCGCGGCGCTCTCGATCGACTGGGTCGCGTGCCTCGCCGTGTCGGCGCTGCTGCTGCCGGCACGCAGCGACGGGCTGTTCCTGCTGCGTGGCGACTCGCTGGGCACGTTGGCCGTCTTCGCGCTCGAGAACCTCGTGCTCGTCGGCGCGCTCGGGCACACGCTCGGCCACCGGCTCATGGGCCTGCAGGTGCGCCGGACGCTCCCGCAGCCGCCGGCAGGGTCGTCGCCGGTGTCGGGCGGTCCGCCGGGGCTGCTCGCGGCGCTGGTCCGCACCGCCCTGCTGTGCCTCGTGCTGCCCGCGGCCGTGTGGGACGGCGACGGTCGCGGCCTGCACGACCGTGCGGCCGGGACGGTCCTGGTCCGCCGCTGACGCCTGGCCCGACCGTCGCGACGCCCGCGCGTCAGCGCCCCCGCATCCCCTTGCGGTCGGGACGCGCCCGCATCGGGTCAATGCCCTTGGGGACGGGCAGCTTCGCCGCGCCGAGCGACGTGACGCGGCGCAGCACGACGGCCACCTCGTCCTTGGTGAGCTGGGGCTTCAGCTTGGTCACCGCACGGGGCAGCTTGCGCAGCGGCACCTGGCCCTCGCCGTTGCCGACCTGGATGAGGTGGATCGGCGCACCGGACACGACGCGCGCGGTGCGCTTGCGCTCCGCCTCGAGCAGCTTGCCGATGCGGTGGTCCGGGCCCTCGCCCACGAGCACCACGCCAGGGCGTCCGACGCCGCGGAACACGAGGTCCTGCGTGCGCGGGTCCACCGCGACGGGCTCCTGCGCGAAGGTCCACCCGCGGCGCAGGGTGCCGAGTGCGGCGAGCGAGGCGCCGGGCTGACCCTCGATGCGCGTGTACGCGGCCTTCTCGGCGCGACGGGTCAGCACGAACAGCGCGCCGAGCAGGGCGAACGGGATGCTCAGCACGAGCACGTAGACGAGCTGGTCGACGAGCATGCCGATCACGGCGCCGACCGCGACGACGCCCAGGAACACGCCGAGCATGATCCAGGTGACGGCGGGGTCCGACTGCCGGGTGATCTGGAACGCCTGCCAGACCTGGTGGTACCAGCGGGTCTTCTTGACCTTCCCGGTGCCTGTCCCCGTGCTCGGGGAGGAGCCCTGCGGGGACGTGGAGCGCTCGCGTGCCATGACCCGGGAGTCTACCGGCGCGGGCGCGTGCGCCCGCGCGGCGTCCCGCGGATCAGACCGCGGTGCTGCGGGCGAGCAGGGCCGAGGCCTCCTGGCGTGCCGTCGTCGGCTCGCCCAGGTGCGCGAGCGCGGCGGGGATCTCCAGGCCGCGACGCCGCATCGCCTGGCCCCACAGCCGCCCGGCGCGGTACGACGAGCGCACGAGCGGTCCGGACATCACCCCGAGGAAGCCGATGCGCTCGGCCTCGTCGGACAGCTCGACGAACTCCTCGGGACGCACCCAGCGTGCGACCGGGTGGTGGCGCACCGACGGCCGCAGGTACTGCGTGATCGTGATGAGGTCGCAGCCCGCCTCGTGCAGGTCGCGCAGCGCCTCGACGACCTCCTCGGTCGTCTCGCCCATGCCGAGGATGAGGTTCGACTTCGTGACGAGGCCGGCGTCGCGCGCACGCGTCAGCACGGACAGCGAACGGTCGTAGCGGAAAGCCGGCCGGATCTGCTTGAAGATCCGCGGCACGGTCTCCAGGTTGTGCGCCAGGACCTCGGGACGGGACTCGTTGACGAGGTCCAGCAGCTCGGGGACGGCGTTGAAGTCCGGGATGAGCAGCTCGACACCGGTGCCGGGGTTGAGCGCGTGGATCTGGCGGACCGTCTCGGCGTACAGCCACACGCCGCCGTCCGGCAGGTCGTCGCGTGCGACGCCCGTGATCGTGGAGTACTTCAGACCCATGGCCTGGACGGACTCCGCGACGCGGCGCGGCTCGTCGGTGTCGAGCGCGGCGGGCCTGCCCGTGTCGATCTGGCAGAAGTCGCAGCGCCGGGTGCACTGGTCGCCGCCGATGAGGAAGGTGGCCTCGCGGTCCTCCCAGCACTCGAAGATGTTGGGGCAGCCCGCCTCCTCGCACACCGTGTGCAGGCCCTCGCGGCGCACCAGGCCCTTGAGCTCGCTGTACTCCGGGCCGGTCGTCGCCCGGGTGCGGATCCACTCCGGCTTCTTCTCGATCGGGGTGGCGGCGTTGCGTGCCTCCACCCGGAGCATCCGGCGTCCCTCGGGTGCGATCGTCACGGCGTCAGCGTAGCCCGCCGTCGTGGCGCTGGTCCCGGGGTGTGACGGGGACCTCTGTCCCGTGCGCTCGCGGACGACGAGGAGGACGCTGGACGAGACGGTCGCGACCCCGGGTCCGGGCGCTGCGGCCGACCCTGGAGGAGGTGGCACGGTGCGCGTCCTGGTGACGGTGGCGTCGAGGCACGGCGCGACGCGGGAGATGGGTGCGGAGGTCGCCGCACGGCTGCGGGAGGCCGGTCACGACGTCGACGAGGTCGAACCCGACGACGTCGAGCACGTCGATCCGTACGACGCGGTCGTGATGGGCTCCGCGGTGTACGTCGGCAGGCTCGCGCTGGGGCTGCGCGACCTGGTCGACCGGCAGGCGGGGCAGCTGCGGCAGCGGCCGTCGTGGCTGTTCTGGTCGGGCCCGGTCGGTGACCCGCCGATGCCGGAGACGGTGCCGGACGACGTGGCGGACATCGCGCGCACCACCGGCGCCCGCGACGTCGCGATGTTCACCGGGCGGCTGGACCGCGACGGTCTCAACATCTCGGAGCGGGCGCTCGTGGCCCTCACCCGGGCCGACGCGGGCGACTACCGGGACCTCGAGGCGGTCCGCACGTGGGCCGGGTCGATCGCGACGGCTCTGCGGGCGATCCAGCAGGACGCGTAGCGCTCAGCGGTCGGCGGTCGCCTCGTCGCGCGCGGCGAGGAGGGGCGTGAGCACGTCCTGCAGGTGGGCGACGACGACGGGCGTGATCTCGGCGATCGTGACGGCGCGCCCGGTCTCCGCGGACAGCGTCGTGACGTCGGCGTCGTCGATGCCGCACGGCACGATGCGCGAGAACCCGTCGAGCGACGCGGTGCAGTTCAGCGCGAACCCGTGCATGGTCGTGCCCCGCGCGACGCGCACGCCGATCGCGGCGACCTTGCGCGCACGCCGCGGGCGCGGTGACGTCGTGACGTCGTCGGCAGGCAGCCACACGCCGCTGCGTCCGTCGACGCGGCCCGCGTCCACGCCGACGTCGGAGCACGTGCGGATGAGCGCCTCCTCGAGGGCGCGGACGTAGCGCACGACGTCGACCGGCTCGGCGAGGCGGACGATCGGGTACCCGACGAGCTGTCCGGGGCCGTGCCAGGTGATGCGACCGCCGCGGTCCACGTCGACCACGGGCGTGCCGTCGACAGGCCGGTCGGACCGCGCCGTGCGCCTGCCCGCGGTGTACACGGGCTCGTGCTCGACGAGCAGCAGCGTGTCCTCGCGCTCACCGGCCGCGACCGCGGCGTGGACCTCGCGCTGGAGGTCCCAGGTGGGCACGTACGGCTGCAGACGGGTGCCGAGCTCGAGCGGGTCGACGCGCATGCGCGTCAGGCTATGCCCTCGACGCGGGCGGGCGGTCGGCCGCGTCGACGGGCGGGCCGGGTGTGACGCCCCAGGGAGCCACGACCTCGCGCATGAGCTCGTCGAGCAGCGCACGGCGGTCGGGGGGCAGATGGCCCAGGACGGCCTGCTGGGCGGGCCCGGGGTCGGCGCACGCCGCGAGCGCCGCGGCGCCGGCGGGGGTGATGGCGACCACGTGGCGGCGCCGGTCCTCGGCGTGCGGGCGGCGCGTGACGTAGCCGGTGCGCACGAGGCGTGCCACGACGCGGCTCATCGTCTGCTCGGTGACGCCGCAGGCGTCCGCGAGCTCACGCTGCGACATGGGAGCGACGGTGATGTGGACCAGCACCGGCAGGCTCGCGTGGTTGAGGTCCCAGGACGCCAGGTGGGCGTCCCAGGCGCGCTCGATCCGTCGCGCCGCCGCGGAGAGCATCCGGCCGACCGGCCAGTGGTCCGGCGGCGGGCCCTGCTGCATGGTCACGCGTCCTCCCGTTTGCCGAGTAGCCGCTCGCGGTTCATGATACTCAGCATGCTGAGGAATCCGGTGGCCCGCGCGGTCGCTGTCGCCGTGGTGCTCGTCGTCTGGATGGGACTCGCCTCGGTGGGAGGCGCTGCCCAGGGACGCCTGTCCCAGGTCCAGACCAACGACGCCGCGGCGTTCCTGCCGTCGTCGGCACAGTCCACGTTGGCGGCCGAGGCCTCCCGCGAGTTCGTCGACACGCAGACCCTACCCGCGCTCGTCGTGCTGACCCCCGCGGACGAGGGTGAGGTCACACCCGAGCAGCTCGCCGCCGTCACGGCGTTCGCGGAGCAGTTCCCGGGCACCGCGGTCCCGGACGGGACGTGGGCCGACCACCTCACGGGGCCGGTCGCGCCCGTGCCCTCCGAGGACGGCCGGGCGATCCTCCTCGCCGTCCCGCTGGACGCCGCCGCGGCCGAGGTGCTCGTCGACGACGAGTCCCTCAACAACCTCCTCGTGACCGACCTGCGCGCGGCGCTGGAGGACGAGCTCGGCGCCACGGCGAGCGGCTCCGGCGACCTGGGCTTGGAGGCGTGGGTCACGGGCCCGGCGGGCTTCGTCACCGACCTCGGCACGGCCTTCGCCGGTATCGACGGGCTGCTCCTGCTCGTCGCGCTCGGGGCCGTCCTGCTCATCCTCGTCGTCGTCTACCGGTCGCCCTTCCTCCCGCTGGTGGTCGTCCTGACGGCCGTGTTCGCCCTCGCGCTGGCCGGGCTCGTCGTGTACGAGCTCGCGGACGCGGGCATCCTCGTCCTCAACGGCCAGGCGCAGGGCATCCTGTCGATCCTCGTCGTCGGTGCGGCGGTCGACTACTCGTTGCTGCTCGTCGCGCGGTACCGCGAGGAGCTGCGCCACGTCGACCACCCGGCGGACGCCATGCGCATCGCCTGGCGCCAGTCGCTCGAGCCCATCGCCGCGAGCGCCGGCACCGTCGTCGCCGGCCTGCTGTGCCTCCTGCTGTCCGACCTGGCGTCGAACCGCAGCCTCGGGCCGGTCGCCGCGATCGGCATCGGCGCGGCGCTGCTCGCCGCCCTCACGCTGCTGCCCGCGTTCCTCCTAGTCGCCGGCCGCCGCTCGCGCGCACTCTTCTGGCCGCGCGCGCCGCACCGCGTGGGCTCCTCCCCGACGCAGGCGCCCACGCACGGCGAGCACGCCACCGCCGTGGCCCCCACGACGGCCGACCCCGCCGAGGGGCCCGGGCTGTGGGCCCGCTGGGCGCGGTTCGTCGCGCGCCACGCGCGTCCCGTCTGGATCGTCAGCGCCGCCGCCCTGCTGCTCGCAGCCGCGTTCGTGCCGACGTTCCGCGCCGGGGGCACCAGCCAGACCGACGTCTTCCTCACGCCCGTCGACTCGGTCGCGGGGGAGGAGGTGCTCGCCGAGCACTTCCCCGCCGGTGCGGTGCAGCCCGCGATCGTCGTGGTGCCCGAGAGCGAGCTCGACGCGGTGGTCGCCGCCGCCGAGGACGTCGAGGGCATCGCGTCGGCCGCGCCCTACACCGGCGCGCCGGGCGGAGCGCCCGGCGCGGCCGGGGCACGTCCCGTCGTCGTCGACGGCCGGGTCCGGGTCGACGTCGTGACGCAGGCGCCCTCGGACAGCCAGGACGCCGTGGACGCGGTCGCCGACCTGCGCGAGGCCGTGACGGCCGTGGCGCCCGACGCCCTCGTCGGTGGCCCCGCAGCCGAGACCCTCGACACCCAGATCGCCAGCGAGCGGGACCTGCGCGTGATCGTCCCGGTCGTGCTGGTGGTGATCCTCCTCATCCTCATGCTGCTCCTGCGCTCGGTCGTGGCGGGCGTGCTCCTCATGGCGGCGAACGTGCTGTCGTTCGGGGCGGCGATCGGCATCTCGGCCCTCGTCTTCAACCACGTGCTCGACCTGCCCGACGCCGACCCGGTCGTGCCGCTGTACGGGTTCGTCTTCCTCGTCGCGCTCGGGGTCGACTACTCGATCTTCCTGATGACGCGCGTCCGGGAGGAGTCGCAGGCGGTCGGGACGCGTGCGGGCGTCACGCGGGGCCTGGCGGTGACCGGCGGGGTCATCACCTCGGCCGGGCTCGTCCTGGCGACGACCTTCGCCGCCCTGGCCGTGATCCCGCTGCTGTTCCTCGCGCAGCTCGCGTTCATCGTCGCGCTCGGCGTGCTCGTCGACACCTTCGTCGTGCGCAGCCTGCTCGTCCCCGGTCTCGTCCACGACCTCGGACCGCGCACCTGGTGGCCCAGCGCGCTGGCACGACGCCCGGAGCACGGTGCGCACGCGGCGCTGCCCACGCGGACGCCCGTGGCCTGACCGGCTCCTAGAGTGGCGGCATGGAGCCGCTGCGCATCGCGCTGATCGGGTACGGCGGAGCCGGGCGCGGGATCCACGCCCGGCTCGCGCGCGAGACGGGGCAGGAGGTCGTCGCCGTCGTCACACGCCACCGCGGCGACGAGGTCGCCGCGGACTGGCCGGCGGCGCGCGTCCTGCCCGACGTCGACGCCCTGCTCGCCGACGCGCACGACGTGGACCTCGTCGTCGTGGCCAGCCCCACGGGCGAGCACGCGGCGCACGTGCGGGCGGCGCTCGAGGCCGACCTGGCCGTCCTCTCCGACAAGCCGCTGGCCACCACGCGGGCGCAGGCCGCCGCGCTGGTGCGTCTCGCGCGCGAGCGCGGCGGCCGCCTCACCGTGTTCCAGAACCGCCGCTGGGACCCCGAGCAGCTGACCCTGCGCGGCCTGCTCGACGCGGGCACGCTGGGCCGGGTCCACCGCTTCGAGCGGCGCTGGGAGAGGTTCCGCCCGCAGCCGCAGCACCGGTGGAAGGAGCAGGACCCCGTCGCAGGGGGGCTGCTCCTCGACCTGGGGGCGCACCTCGTCGACTCGGCGGTCCAGCTCTTCGGGCCCGTGCGGCGCGTGCACGCCGAGCTGCGCGCGCTCACGACGCCGGCACTCGACGACGTCTTCCTCGCGCTCGAGCACGCGCCCGACGCCACCGGCCACCACGTCGTGTCGCACCTGTGGGGCGGCGGGCTCGTCGGCGCGCCGGGACCGAGGACGCGCGTGCTCGGCGAGCACGGCGCCTACCTCGTGACGAGCTTCGAGCGTGAGCCGACGCCGTTCGCCGTGCTGGACGACGCGCAGGAGGCGGGTCGCCGGCCGGGGGAGCCGGAACACGAGGGCTGGCTCGTGCGGGGTGCGGAGCGCACACCGGTGCCGCGTGCGCCCGGTGGTCACGGCGACCTCTACCGGGGCGTGCAGGCGTGGTTGCGCGCGGACGGTCCGGTCCCCGTCGACCCCGCGGACGCGGTCGCCACGGCGCGGGTCCTCGACGCGGCGCGGGTCGCCGCCGAGACCGGGGTCGCCCAGCTCCTCGACTGACAAGCGCCCTGTGGACGACGCGCACGTCGTGCCCGCACGCCGGTGTTGGATGGCGGGGTGCACACCGCCGCCCCGCCACCGGACGACGTGACCCGGCTCCTGCAGGCGCACGGTGCGCGCGTCGCCTCGCCCGTGGGGACCGACGGCTCGTGGTGGGTCGCGCGCCCCACGCAGGGCGAGGACGGGCCGTGGCTCGAGGTGCTGGTCGCCGACGTCCCGGTCGACGGGTCGCTCGCCGCGCGCGCGGGCGTGCTGACGGGCCTGGACCACCCGCACCTCGCTCGCGTGCTGGCGGTCGATCCGCTGGGACCGGGGCGCGTCGCCCTGGTGTGCGAGCACGTGCCCGGCCCGACCCTCGCCGCCGTGCGCGCCGCCCGGCCGCCGCTGGCCGACGGTGAGGTCGTCACCGTGGCCGTGCCCGTCGCGCAGGCGCTGGCCGTCCTGCACGCGGCGGGGCTCGCGCACGGCGCCGTCGGCGCCGACCGGGTCGTGGTGCGCCCGGGTGGTGTCCCCGTCCTGGTGGACCTGCGGGGGGCGCTGCGCGGCGTGGGGACCGCGACCGGCGACGTGCACCGGCTCGTCGCCGCGCTCCTGGGCCTGATGCCACCGCTCGACGCCCACCTGGCGGCGGGCCTCGAGGACGCGGTCCGCCTGCGCGATGCGCTCGAGGCGCTGCTGCGCGGCCGCGCCACGCCCGACGACGTCGTCGAGGCGGTGTTCGCGGTCGCCTCGCCGGAGCCCGTGCAGGTCCCGGAGGCCGACGAGCTCGCCGGGGCGCAGGTGGCCCTCGAGACCGGCCGCAGCGGCGTCCCGCGCTCGACGGTGCCCCCGCCGCCGCCGCGTCGCGCACGCCGCGAGCCGCGACGCCGGCGGTGGTGGCCGGCGGTGGTGGCGGCTGCCGTCCTCATGCTCGGGGGCGGCGCGGCCCTCACCGTGCGGTTGTTGCCCGACCTCCCGGCGGACGCCGCCACCCCGTCGGCCGTCGCGTCGCCGTCCGCGACGGCGCCGGGGGTGGGCCCGGGTGCTGGCGACGACCGGGCCGCCCTGGCCGACGAGCACGACCCGGCGGCCGCGGCCGCGGCGCTGACCCGGTTGCGCGCGGCGGCGCTCGCTGCGGCGGACGCGGCCGGCGTCGCGGTGATCGAGGTCGCCGGATCCCCGGCACTCGCGGCGGACGAGGCCCTGGTCGGGGGCCTGGCCGGGGCCCGCAGCGAGGGGCTCACGGTCGACGTCACCACCGTCACCGCCACCGGCACGGCACCGGACGGTGACGTGACCGTCGAGGTCACGTCGACGATGAGCGCGCACGTGCGCGTCGCGCCGACGGGCGAGCGCACGGACGTCCCCGCGACGGCGGCGCGCACCGTCGAGCTCGTCCTGCGCTGGACGCCCGCCGGCTGGCGCGTGTGGGACGTCAGGGAGCCGGGCGGCGCGACGCCCTGAGCCAGTGCGCCACCTCGGTCGCCGTGCCGTGCCGGGGCACGAAGCCCGAGGCCCGCGGGACGGCGGGGTCGGCGTTGATCGACCCGAGCACCTCCGAGGAGAAGTCGCGCAGGGCGACTCGTAGGAGGGGCGAGGGCACGGGCAGCGTGAGGTGCGCGCCCCAGGCGGTGCGCAGGGCCGCCACCAGGTCCTCGTGCCGGTCGGCGCGTGCCACCAGGTTGGCCGGTCCGCGCACGGGCCGCGTCAGCAGGTGCGTGATGGCACGGACCTCGTCGAGCAGGCTGATCCAGCTCCAGTACTGCCGGCCCGATCCCAGCCGGGTCGCGACACCGGCGCGCAGCGGTAGGAGCAGGGGCGCCGCGGCACCGCCGTGCGCGCTCAGGACGATGCCCGTGCGCAGGTGCACGACCCGCACGCCGGCCTCCTGGGCGGGCGCCGTCGCGGCCTCCCAGCGGCGCACGACGTTCGCGAAGAACGTGTCGCCGAGCGGCTCGTCCTCGCGCAGCAGCGTGTCACCGCGGTCGCCGTACGCGCCGATGCCCGACGCCTGCAGGAGCACGCGCGGTGCCTCGTCCTCCCGGCCGGCGGCCAGGCGGGCGAGGCTGCGGGAGAGCAGGCCGGCCGTCTGCACGCGCGACGTCACGATGTCGCGCTTGCGCGCCGCCGTCAGCGGGCGGGAGGCGACGCTCACGCCGGCGAGGTCCACGACCGCGTCGCTCGCCGCGACCGCCGCGGTGTCGATGCTGCCGGCGACCGGGTCCCACCCGGCCTCACCGGAGGAGCGAGGTGCCCGGCGCACCAGACGGACGACGTCGTGGCCGGACTCGCGCAGGTGCCGCACGAGCGCCGTCCCGACCAGACCGGACGACCCGGCGACGAGCACGCGCATGCCCGCCACCCTAGCCAGCGGCGGCCCGCACGGCGCGCGATGGCGTCGGCGGGGGAGCGGCGGGGTCGTGCCCGTGCCCGCGACGGCGCGGGGCCGCCCACCTGTCGGTGGACGGCCCCGCGGGTGCTGCGTGTCGTCAGAGGCCGAGCTCGGCCTCGAACGCGCCCTCCTCGAGACGGCTCTTGACCGCGGAGAGGTAGCGCGACGCGTCCGCGCCGTCGACCAGGCGGTGGTCGTAGGACAGGCACAGGTAGCACATCGACCGGATGGCGATGACCTCGTCGCCGTCCGCGTCCTTGACGACCACGGGGCGCTTGACGATCGCGCCCGTGCCGAGGATGGCGGACGTGCCGCCGGGCACGATCGGGGTGTCGATGATCGCGCCACCCGATCCCGTGTTGGTCACCGTGAACGTGGCGCCCGACAGCTCGTCCGGGGTCACCTTGTTGGCGCGCGTGCGCGTCGCCAGGTCGGCGATCTTGCGCGAGATGCCCGCGATGTTGAGGTCACCCGCGTCGCGGATGACCGGCACCAGGAGCCCGCGCTCGGTGTCGACCGCGATCCCGACGTTCTCCTGGCCGTGGTAGGTGATCGTCTTGTCCTCGAGCACCCCGTTGACCTTCGGGTACGTCTTGAGCGCCTCGACCGCGGCCTGCACGAAGAACGGCAGGAACGTGAGGTTGACGCCCTCGCGCGCCTTGAAGTCCTCCTTGGCGCGCGCCCGCAGGCGGGCGATCCGGGTGACGTCCACCTCGACGACCGTCGTGAGCTGGGCCTGCGTGTGCAGCGCCTCGACCATGCGCTCGGCGATGATCTGGCGGAGCCGGCTGGCCTTCTCGGTCGTCCCGCGCAGCGGGGAGACCGCGGCGGGCGCGGCGGCCTTGGCAGGTGCAGCCGGCGCGGCGGACGGTGCCGCCGGTGCCTCGGCGGCCTTGCGCGCCTCCTCGGCCTTCGCGGCCGCCTCGAGGACGTCCTCCTTGCGGATGCGTCCACCGACGCCCGAGCCGGTGAGCGTCGCGACGTCCACGCCCTTCTCGGCCGCGAGCTTGCGGACCAGCGGCGTGAGGTACGAGCCGCCTGCCGACGGAGTCTGCTGCGACGAGGCCTGCGGTGCCGTCTGCTGCGCCGTCGGCTGCTCCTGCTTCGGCTGCTGGGCCTCGGCCTGCTCCTGCTTCGGCTGCTGGGCCTCCGCCTGCTCGGCCTTGGCCTGCTCGGCGTTGGCCTCCTCGACCTTGGCCTGCTCGGCCTTCGGCTCCTCGGCCTTCGGCTGCTCGGGCGCCGCGGGCTGCTCGGCGGCGGGCGCCGCGTCACCCGACCCGACGACGGCGAGGACCGCGCCGACCTCGACGGTCTCGTCCTCCTGGACGCGGATCTCCTGCAGCGTCCCGGCGACGGGCGACGGGATCTCGGTGTCGACCTTGTCGGTCGAGATCTCGAGCAGGGGCTCGTCGACGGCGACGTCGTCCCCGACGGCCTTGAGCCACCGGGTCACGGTGCCCTCGGTGACGGACTCGCCGAGCGCCGGGAGGGTGACCTCCTGACCGGCGCCACCACCGGAGCCCCCGGACGACGCGGCCGGGGCCGGGGCGTCCTCGTGCTCCTCGACGGACTGCTGCGCCGACTGCTCGGCAGCGGGCTCCTCGGCGGGCGCCTGCTCGGCGGGCTGCTCGGCCTGCGCCGGCTGCTCGTCGGCGGGTGCCTGCTGCTCGTCCGAGGGGGCGTCGCCGCCGCCCTCGCCGGAGCCGATGACGGCCAGCGCGGCGCCGACCTCGACCGTCTCGTCCTCCTGGACGAGGATCTGCTCGAGCACGCCGGCGAACGGCGACGGGATCTCGGTGTCGACCTTGTCGGTCGAGATCTCGAGCAGGGGCTCGTCGACGGCGACCGTGTCGCCGACGTTCTTCAGCCAGCGGGTGACGGTGCCCTCGGTGACGGACTCACCGAGCGCGGGAAGCTGCACGTTGTCGGACATGACCGCTCGTGTCTCCTTGTGTCCTGGGGTCAGTTGTGGGCGTGCAGCGGCTTGCCGGCGAGCGCGAGGAACGCCTCACCGAGAGCCTCGTTCTGCGTGGGGTGCGCGTGCACGAGCTGGGCGACGTCCTCCGGGTAGGCCTCCCAGTTGACGATGAGCTGGCCCTCGCCGATCAGCTCGCCGACGCGCGCACCGATCATGTGCACACCGACGACCGGGCCGTCCTTCTTCCGCACCAGCTTGATGAAGCCCTGGGTGGCGAGGATCTGGCTCTTGCCGTTGCCGCCCAGGTTGTACTCGAGGACCTCGACGCCGTCGTCGCCGTAGAGCTCCTTGGCGCGCTTCTCGGTCACGCCCACCGAACCCACCTCGGGGTCGGAGTACGTCACGCGCGGGATGCCGGACTCCTCGATGAGCGGCGGGTTGAGGCCCGCGATCTGCTCGGCGACGAAGATGCCCTGCTGGAACCCGCGGTGCGCCAGCTGCAGGCCGGGGACGATGTCGCCGACCGCGTAGATGTTCGCCACGCCGGTGTGGAGCCGCTCGTCGGTGATGA
The DNA here is from genome assembly GCF_018623035.1 of Cellulomonas dongxiuzhuiae. Lineage (NCBI taxonomy): Bacteria > Bacillati > Actinomycetota > Actinomycetes > Micrococcales > Cellulomonadaceae > Cellulomonas > Cellulomonas dongxiuzhuiae. The sequence goes on along the minus strand of NZ_CP076023.1, from coordinate 2,380,065 downwards.
CGAAGCCGCGGTCCAGCGTGATGCCCTGCTCCTCGTAGCCGAGGCCACCGGTGTTCGGTCCGCGACCGACCGCGACGAGCAGCAGGTCCGCGTCGAACGTCTTGCCGTCCTCGAGCGAGACGTGCACGCCGTTGTCGTCCTGCGTGACGCCCGAGAACCGCACACCCAGGTTGAACGCGATGCCGCGCTTGCGGAACGCGCGCTCGAAGGCCTTGGAGACCGCCTCGTCCTCGTTCGGGACGAGGTGGGGGAGCGCCTCGATGATGGTGACGTCGGCACCGAACGAGCGCCACACGCTCGCGAACTCGGAGCCGATGACGCCGCCGCCCAGGATGATCGCCGAGCGCGGCACCCAGTCGAGGGTCAGCGCCTGGTCCGACGTGATGACCCGGCCGCCGATGTCGAGCCCGGGCAGGGAGCGCGCGTACGAGCCGGTGCCGAGCACGATGTGCTCGCCGGTGACGGTGCGGTCGCCGACCTGGACGGTGTTCGGGCCCGTCAGCTTGCCGTAGCCCTCGACGACCTCGATCTTGCGGGACTTGATGAGTCCCTGCAGCCCCTTGTAGAGGCGGCCGACCACGTTGTCCTTGTACTGGTTCACGCCGCCCATGTCGATGCGCTCGAGGTGCGTGTGCACCCCGAAGTGCGCACCCTCGCGGGCGTTGTCAGCGAGCTCGGCCGCGTGCAGGAGGGCCTTGGTGGGGATGCACCCCCGGTGCAGGCAGGTTCCCCCCACCTTGTCGGCCTCGACCAGTGCCACGGTCTTGCCCAGCTCGGCCGCGCGCAGAGCAGCGGCGTAGCCGCCACTGCCTCCGCCCAGGACGACGATGTCGAAAGCGGTGCCGTTGTCGGCCACGTGCGCACTCCTCGCAGGGTGTGGGATTTGCTGCGGCGCCCATCTTGTCATCCCGTCCGCGCCCGGACGAACCGGCCGACACGTCCGAGGGTGTGAGTCCCGTGACATTCGTCCCATGACCCCGGTGCGTGGCCCACCCGCCCGCGTCAGCCCGGGTCACGTCCAGGCGAGACCCAGTCGGCGTCGGTATGGTTCCGGCCATGGGTCTGTTCTCGCGTCGGCGCCCGGGCCGGTCGACCTCGCCCGCCGGTGCGCCCGCGGGGCGTGAGGCCCGGGCCGAGACGCTGTCGTACCTGCGGGACTTCGTGGCGACCCGGGTGGGCGTGGAGGCCTACGTCGAGCCGCAGACGAACGTCACCCCGACGACGCTCATGCTCGTCGCGACCGACGGGGAGTGGACGCGGCGCAAGGTCCCCGACGAGCGCGCCGCGGCAGCGCTGGCGCGCGAGCTGCAGATCCCCGTGTACGACGTGCAGCGCACGGGGTACCCGCAGCGGGTGCGCGACTGGAACTCGCGGCAGCGCATCGAGCGCAAGCGCCGCGCGGCGGGACGCGCCTGAGGCGAGCCCCGGCGTCCGACGCCCGAGGGCGCCGGACCGGGACCCGCCCGGCCCGCGTCAGGACGCGCGCTGCTCCAGCAGTCGCAGGAGGGTGCGCACGCCCACGCCCGTGCCGCCGACCGGCGTGTAGCCGAAGGCGGTGCGCTCGTTGAAGGCGGGTCCCGCCACGTCGAGGTGCGCCCACGGCGTCGCCCCGACGAACTCCTGCAGGAAGATGCCGGCCGTGAGCATCCCGCCGAAGCGGTCGCCGATGTTGGCGAGGTCGGCGACCTTCGACTTCAGACCGGCACGCAGGTCGGCCGGGAGCGGCATGGGCCAGAACTGCTCGCCCGCACCGTGGGCGGCGTCGACCAGCTCGCCGCGCGCCTCGTCCGTCCCCATGACGGCCGACACGCGGTGACCGAGGGCGACGACCTGGGCGCCGGTCAGCGTCGCGATGTCGACGACGAGGTCCGGCTTCTCCTCCACGGCGGCCACGAGGCCGTCCGCGAGGACCAGGCGGCCCTCGGCATCGGTGTTGAGCACCTCGACGGTCTTGCCGCCGCGGATCGTGATGACGTCGGACGGGCGCTGCGCCGAGCCCGACGGCATGTTCTCCGCGAGGCACAGCCAGCCGGTCACCGCGACGGGCAGGCCGAGCCTCGCGGCCGCCAGCACGGTGTGCAGCACCGCGGCGGCGCCGGCCATGTCGGACTTCATGGCCTCCATGCCGGCGGCGGGCTTGATCGAGATGCCGCCCGAGTCGAACGTGATGCCCTTGCCGACGAGTGCGACGTGCACCTTCGCCCGGCTCGGTGCGTACGCGACCTTGACGAGGCGCGGCGGGCGCACCGAGCCCTGCCCGACCCCCACGAGGCCGCCGTACCCGCCGGCGGCCAGCGCCTTCTCGTCGAGCACGGTCACCTTGAGGGACTTCGCGCCCGAGGCCTTGACCGCCGCCTTCGCGGCGTCGACGAACGCCGCGGGGAACAGGTCGTTGGGTGCGGCGTTGACCAGGTCGCGCGTCCCGTGCACGGCCGCCGCGAGCACCTCCGCACGTGCCAGGGCGCTCAGGGCCGCCTTGTCGCGCGCGAGGGGCGTCACGACCTCGATGCGGCCGACCGGCCCGTCCTGGACGTGGTAGCGGTCGTAGACGTAGGCGCCGAGCAGCGCGCCCTCGGCGATCGCGGCGACCGCGTCGCTGTCGGCCGCGGGCAGCGCGAGGGCCACCGAGCCCAGGCCGGACAGCTCACGCGTCGCGGCGCCGCTCGCGCGCCGCAGGAGCTCCGCGCCCGCGGGCGTGCCGGCGTCGAGCGGACCCTCACCCAGGCCCGTGACGACCAGGGTCGTCGCGTGCAGGCCCGCGCCCGGCAGGCGGCGGACCTCGTCGACCGCCCCGGTGATGCCCAGGCGTGCGCCGTCCTGCGCGATCTGGCGGGTCAGCTCGGCGGGCAGCCAGTCGGCGCCCACCGGGACCACGGAGGTGCCCTGGACGTGCACGCCCACGACGACCGCGTCGACGTCGAGCTGGCTGGGGTCGGAGGAGGTCAGCGAGATCACGCGTCGATCGTACCGGCGACGCGCGCGGGGCCGGGCAGCCCGCGCGGGCTGACCACGGGCGACGGTAGGTTGTGGACCCGTGCTCGCCCCTCTCGCCCTCCTCGTGGCGGCCCTGTGCCTGGCGCTCGCCGGCTGGGCCGCGTGGTTCGTCGCCGCCGACCGTGCGGTGGTGCTGCGCCAGCTGTGGGGCGGTGCGGTCGTCGAGGGCGTGCTGGTGGTCCAGGCCGTCGTCCTGGGCGTCGTGCAGGCCGGGGGCGGTCAGGACGTCGACGGGTGGCTGCTGTGGGGCTACGTGGTGACGCAGCTCGTCGTGCTGCCCGTCGCCGCGGCCTGGGCGTTCGCCGAGCGCACGCGCTGGAGCTCGGTCGTCCTGCTCGTCGCGGCGCTGACGGTCGCGTTCCTCGAGCTGCGGCTCTGGCAGATCTGGGTGGCCTGAGGCGATGAGCGCGACACCGGGAGCGACGTCAGCCCGCCCGACGGGGTCGGGCGCCGGCCGGCTGCTCGTCGCGGTGTACGGCGTGCTGGCCCTGGCGGCCACCGCACGGGGCCTCTACCAGGTCGGCACCAAGCTGGACGAGGCACCGGTCGCCTACGTGCTGTCCCTCGTGGCCGGGATCGTGTACGTCGTCGCGACGTTCGCGCTCGCCGGTGACCGGCGGACGCTCGCGTGGGCCGCCGTCGGCTTCGAGCTCGTCGGTGTCCTCGTCGTCGGTGCGCTGTCGATGGTCGACGTCGGGGACTTCCCGGACGAGACCGTGTGGTCGCAGCTGGGCGCCGGGTACGGGTACGTGCCGCTGGTGCTGCCGTTCGTCGGCCTGTGGTGGCTGCGGCGCACGGGGCGGCGGACCGTGGACGCCGGGCCGCCGGCACCCCCGCCCGCCGTAGGGTGAGCGCTGTGTACCGGCTGCTCTTCGACCTGGTGTTCCGTCGCATGGACCCCGAGCGCGCGCACGAGGTCGCGTTCGGCCTCATCGGCGCCGTGGGTCGCGTGCCGGGGCTGCGCCGGGTGGTGTCCCTGGCCCTGCGCGTGCCGCGCGGCGACGCCGGGCAGGTCGAGGTCTGGGGGCGCACCCTGCCCGGGCGGTTCGGCCTGGCCGCGGGCTTCGACAAGAACGCCCGCGCGGTCGAGGGCCTGGCGATGCTCGGGTTCGCGTTCGTCGAGATCGGCACCGTCACCGCCCACCCCCAGCCGGGCAACGAGCCGCCGCGGCTGTGGCGCGTCGTCGAGGACCGCGCGCTGCGCAACCGGATGGGCTTCAACAACGAGGGGTCGGCCGCGGTCGCGGCGCGGCTGCGCCGGCTGCGGGCGACGCCGCACGGCCGTGCGCTGGTCGTGGGCGCCAACATCGGCAAGACCAAGGTGACCGCGGCGGCCGACGCGGCCGCCGACTACGCGACGAGCGCCGAGCGCCTCGCGCCGTACGCCGACTACCTCGTCGTCAACGTCTCGTCGCCGAACACGCCCGGGCTGCGGGACCTGCAGGCGGTCGACTCGCTGCGGCCCGTGCTCGTCGCGACCCGGCGCGCGGCCGACGAGGCCACCGCGCGCGCGGGCCGGCGGCCGGTCCCGGTCCTGGTGAAGATCGCTCCCGACCTGTCCGACGACGACGTCGACGCCGTCGCGGACCTGGTGACGGAGCTAAGCCTCGACGGCGTCGTCGCGGTCAACACGACGATCGCCCACGACCTCGGGCCCGGTGGCCTGTCGGGTCCGCCGCTGCTCGAGCGAGGTCTCGACGTGGTGGCGCGCCTGCGCACCCGGCTCGGACCGGACGCCGTGATCATCGGCGTCGGCGGTGTCGGCGGGCCGGCGGACGCGCGCGAGTACCTCGCGGTCGGCGCGACGCTCGTCCAGGCGTACACGGCGTTCGTCTACGAGGGTCCGACGCTGGCCGCGCGCGTCGGGCGCGCGCTCGCCGAGGACGCCGCCGTCACGGCGGGAGCTCGGTGATGGTCGTGCGGCCCCGGTGGCAGTGGCGGCTGGTCGCCGCGGACGGTACCGACGTCGAGCGCCCGGGCAGCCCGGTGTTCCTGGCACGCTTCGAGGCCGAGCAGTGGCTCGGTGAGCACTGGCGAGCCCTCGCACGGCAGGGGGTGCGGCGTGCGGTGCTGCAGAACGACGGCGCGGACCTGCGGCCCGCGGTCGAGCTGCCCGCCGACTGACGTCTCACACGAGCGCGGGCTGCGCTCCCGGCGCCCGGGCCGGTGTCGCGCCGCCGAGCGACGCCCACGCGGCCGCGAGCCCGTCGACAGCCCGCCCCAGCCCGTCGACGGGCTGGGAGAACGGCACCCGCAGGTGGTCGTCGAAGGTGCCGTCCACGCCGAACGCGGGGCCCGGTGCGATGCGGACCCCGTGGCCGTGGGCGAGCGCCGCGAGCGCGGTCGACACCGGCCGGCCCAGGTCGACCCAGGTGGACAGGCCCCCGGCGGGCACGGGCACCTGCCAGTCCGGCAGCGCGCGGGCGAGCAGGGCCACCAGGGCGTCGCGCTGGGCGCGCAGCGCGACGCGGCGCTGCGCGAGCACCTCGTCGGCGCGGGCCAGCAGCTCGACCGTGACGAGCTGGTCGAGCACGGACGTGCCGAGGTCCACGTGCGCGCGGCGCTGCGCGAGCGCCGCGACGAGGTCCGGGTGCCCGCGCACCCAGCCGACGCGCAGCCCTCCCCAGTAGGACTTCGAGGCCGACCCCACGCACACGACGTACCGGTCGGCAGCTCCGGCGCCTGCGAACGGCGGGGGGGTGGCGCCGTCGAGCGTGAGGTCGGTGAGCGTCTCGTCGGCGACGACGACCGTCCGCGTGCGGCGCGCGAGGTCGCGCACCTGCTCGCGGTCCGACGCGGACAGCGACGTCCCGGTGGGGTTGTGATGGTCGGGCACGAGGTACACCAGGCGGGGTGACGCCTGGCGCACCGTGGAGGCGAGCAGGTCGAGGTCGGTGCCCTGCGGCGTCACGGGGACGGGCACGGGCCGGGCGCCGGCGGCCCGTACCGCGTCGATCGCGTGCGGGTAGGTCGGGTGCTCGACGACCGTGCGGTCGCCCGGGCCGGCGAAGGCCCCGGCGAGCAGGTGGATCGCCTGCTGGCCCCCGGTGGTCACGAGGATCTGGTCGGGCGTGGTGGGGACGCCGCGCCGGGTGTAGCGGTCCGCGATCGCGGCGCGCAGCTCGGGCAGACCGAGCGGGAGGTAGCCCGCGCCGCGGGAGTGACGCGGGAGGGCGTCGAGAGCCGCGGCGCACGCCTCGGCCAGCTGCGGGGGAGCGGGCGGTGCCGCGGCCGACATGTCGACGATGCCGTCCTCCACGGTGCCGAGGCGCGTGGGTGCCCGGTCGCCCGCGTGCGAGGGCAGCGTGGTCACGGTCCCCGAACCGCGCCTGCTGACGAGGAAGCCCTCGTCGCGCAGCAGGTCGTACGCGGCGGTGACGGTGGTGCGGGACAGCCCGAGGGCCTCGGCGACCTCGCGCTCACCGGGCAGCCGCGTCGCCAGGGGCAGCGTCCCGGAGCGCGTCAGCCCCCGCAGCCCGTCGGCCAGCGCCTGGTAGGCGGGGCCGTGGTGCTGCCACGAGCCGAGCAGCGCCCGGAGCCGCGCCCCGTTGACCCGACGATCCATGTTCACCGACATGAGGCCACTATCGGGGAAGTGGATATGGATGACAAGGCCACTACCAGGGAAGGTAGGGCCATGATGTGGCTCGTGGTCACCCCCTCGCTCACGCTCGTCGTCCTCGCCGTGCTGGTCCGTACGGTGCGCGCCGACGGGCTCGGCCACCGCCCCCCTCCGCCCAGCCGTCCGGGCGCCGAGCGGGACCGGGCGTGGTGAGGACCGGCCCGGACGACGTGCGAGCAGGACGCCGCCCGGCGCGCCGGGCGCCTGCGGGCGTCGGCCGCGGTGCCCGCCTGGTCGCGGGTCTCGTCCTGTATGCCGCCTCCATCGCGCTGCTCGTGCACCCGCAGCTCGGTTCGATGCCCTGGGACGTCCTCGGGCAAGGTGTCGCGCGCGTGTCCGGGTGGACGTTCGGCACGGCGACGGTCGTGATCTCCCTCGTCGTCCTCGTGTGCTGGGTGCCGCTGCGGCAACGGCCCGGCGTGGGGACCGTCGCCAACGTGCTCGTCATCGGTGCCCTCGTGGACCCGTTCCTCGCCCTGGCCGCGCTGCTGCCCGAGCCGCTGCCGCTCGCCGTCCGCGGTGCGATGGTCGTGCTCGGCATCGCGCTCAACGCGGTGGCGACGGCGCTGTACGTCGGGGCGCGCCTCGGCCCGGGCCCGCGCGACGGGCTCATGACGGGCCTGGTCGCACGGACCGGGGGGCCGGTCCGGCTGGTGCGCAGCGTGATCGAGGTCGTGGTCGTGGCGGCGGGCTGGGCGCTCGGCGGGACCGTGGGGCTCGGCACGCTCGCGTACGCGCTGGCGATCGGGCCTCTCGTCCACGTGCTGCTGCCGCGCCTCACGGTGCCCGCCGACGGGTAGCCTGACCAGCAGGGCGACGTCGGTCGAGGAGGGCCATGCACACGGTCGGGGCAGTGGTGGACGGCTTCGAGCTGGCCCCGTCGGGCGAGTGGGTGCGCGTCTCGCCGACCGCCGGATCGCCGTACCGGCTCGGCGACGTCGTCGACGGCCACATGCTCGACGCCGACCTGACCTGGGTCGCGCTGCGGCGCACGCCGGCCGCCCCGTACGTCGCCGGCGACGTCGTCGACGGGTACGTGCTCACGCCCGACGGGGAGTGGGTGCCGCTCGAGTCGCGCGTGCGTCCACGTGCTGCCGCGTCGTCGACGCGCCGGCAGCCCACGCCGGCCGTCCCGGTGGGGACCGGCGCCCGCGGGGAGCAGTCGGCCGCGCAGCGCTCCGCGCAGCGGGCCGCCGAGCACCAGCTCGCGGGGGAGCGGGCGGCGGCTGACCGGCGGGCGGTGTCCCAGGAGGCCTCGGCGGAGCACCGGGCGACCGAGAACCGCGCCGCCGACGCGCGCGCGGCGGCAGGGCGGGCCGCCGAGCGCGCCACCGCGCGGGAGGCCGGTGCCGCCCGCCCGCGGCAGGCGGCACGGGTGCCGTCGCAGGAGGCCCCCGCGACGCCGGCCCGACGCGCCTACCGCGTGGGCGACATCGTCAACGGCCACGTGCTCACGCCGGACCACAGGTGGGTGCCGGTGGGCGGCGCGCCGTCGCAGTCCGCGCGGCAGCCGGCCCAGCAGCAGGCTCGGCCGGCGGGGCAGCAGCCCTCACGGCGCAGCGGGCTGCCGCCGATCGTGCCGCTGCTGGTCGTCGGCTTCGTCGTGCTGCAGGCCCTGCGGGCCTGCGCCGGCTGACAGGCGGGCGCGACGGCCGGAGTCGTCCCGCGCGGTCAGGCCGGGTGCTGCCCGTGCTTGACCTGGGGCTTCGGCAGCCGCGACGGCCGCACCTGGAAGGCCCGCAGCACGGCGTACATCATCAGGCCCCGCGGCAGCGTGGACTCGCCGAACTTCACCGTGAGCCGCTTCTTGAGGCCGCGCCACATGATCCACGCGTCGACCACGGACGCCAGGATGTAGACGTAGAGCAGCACGAGCGACGCGAAAGCGACGACCGGTGCGCCGCGCGCGGTGACGAACTGCAGGACGAGGAAGGCGGCCGCGAGCGGCAGGAACAGCTCGCCCAGGTTCCACCGCGCGTCCACGCTGTCACGCACGTAGCGGCGGACCGGTCCGCGGTCACGGGCCGGCATGTGCCGCTCGTCCCCGTTCCGCATCGCCTGGTACTCGAGGTCGCGCTGGACGCGTGCCTTCACCCTGGCGTCCTTCGCGGCGGCGCGACGGTCGGCCGGGACGAGCGGGCGCCGGTTGCGCGCCTCCGACTCCTTGCGCCGGGGCGTCGGTCGGCCCTTGCCCTGGGGCGCCGGCTGAGGGGGCTCCGGGACGAGCGGTGCGTCGACCTCGGGCGGGGGATCCTGCTTGCGTCCGAACACCCCCCCAGGGTAGTCGAGTAGCGTCGTGAGACGTGACCACCGCCGACCCCGTCCCTTCCCCGACCGACGAGCGCGTCGCGACGCTGCGCGAGCGCGTCGCCGCCCAGTTCGCCGACGTGCGCGCCGACCTCGAGGCGCTCGTCCGCATCCCGAGCGTGTCGAACGCCGAGTTCGACCAGGCGCACGTCGAGGCCTCGGCGTCCGCCGTCGCGCGGCTCCTGTCGGACGCCGGCATGCCGCAGGTCGACGTGCTGCGCGTCACCACCCGTCGCGGCGTCACGGGTGCCCCGGCGGTCGTCGCGCGCCGCCCCGCGCCCGCCGGCGCCCCGACGGTCCTGCTGTACGCGCACCACGACGTGCAGCCGCCCGGGGACGCCGCGCACTGGTCGACCGCTCCCTTCGAGCCCACGCAGCGCGGCGACCGGCTGCACGGGCGCGGTGCCGCGGACGACAAGGCGGGCGTCGTCGCGCACGTCGGTGCGCTGCGCGCCCTCGGCGACGAGCTGGGCGTGGGGGTCACGGTCTTCGTCGAGGGGGAGGAGGAGATCGGGTCGCCGACGTTCGTCGAGTTCCTGCACGCGCACCGTGACCTGCTCGCCGCCGACGTCATCGTCGTGGCGGACTCGTCCAACTGGAAGGTGGGCGTCCCCGGGCTGACGACCTCGCTGCGCGGCCTGGTCGACCTGGTCGTCGACGTCGAGGTCCTCGACCACGCCGTCCACTCCGGCATGTTCGGCGGGCCGATCCTCGACGCCCCGACGCTGCTGGCGCGGCTCATCGCGACGCTGCACGACGACCGGGGCGACGTCGCGGTCGCCGGTCTGGTGCACGCGGCCGACCCGACCGTCGACTACGACGAGGCGGACCTGCGCGCCGATGCCGGTGTGCTCGACGGCGTGCGACTGGCCGGTACCGGGCCGCTCACGGCGCGCCTGTGGACGCGCCCCGCGATCGGTGTCATCGGTCTCGACGCGCCGCGGGTCGCGAGCGCGTCCAACACCCTGACGCCTCGTGCGTCCGCCAAGCTGTCCGTGCGCCTGGCGCCGGGGCAGGACCCGGCCGCGGCGATGGCCGCCGTGCGCGAGCACCTCCTGACGCACGCCCCGTTCGGTGCGCGTGTCACCGTGCACGAGGGCGAGCAGGGCCGTCCGTTCCAGGCGCCGACCGACTCGCCCGGCATGCAGGCCGCGCGCTGGGCGATGGGCACCGCGTGGGGCACGCCGCCCGTCGACATCGGTGTGGGTGGCTCCATCCCGTTCATCAGCGACCTGCTCGACGTGTACCCCGACGCGACCATCCTCGTCACGGGGGTCGAGGACCCCGACTCGCGCGCCCACGGCGCCGACGAGTCGGTGCACCTCGGTGAGCTCGAGCGCGTCGTGCTGGCCGAGGCGCTGCTGCTGGAGGTGCTGGCGCCTCGCACCTGAGGACGCCGGCCCGCGGTCGGCCGGTGCGAGCCGGCCGCCGCGGGTCGCCTCAGCGGTGCGCGACGTCGACGGCGCGCGCCCAGGCGGCCACGTCGTCGGGCAGCGCGGGGCTCTCCCGCTCGCCCGGGTCGATCGCCGCGACCACGTCGGCCGGGGCGATGCGGTCGCCCGCACGGGACAGGAACCGGCCCGCGACCCAGCCCCGCGCGACGAGCTGCCCCCCGCACTCGACGACCTGCTCGAGGTAGACGACGCGCCGATCCCAGCCGATCACCCGCGTCGTGACCGTGAACCGCTGCCCGAGCGTGAGGGAACGGCGGTACGTCATCGTCGACGCCGCGACCACGGGGTACCAGCCGCGGGCCGAGAGCCTGCCGAACGCCCCCAGGTCCGCGAGGTAGTTCGACCGGCCGAGATCGAGGTACTGCAGGTAGACCCCGTTGTTGACGTGGCGGTAGAGGTCGAGGTCGCCGAGCCGCACGCGCAGGTGCGTGACCGACGGGTCGAGCAGGTCCCGGCCCACGACGGCGCGGCGCGGGCGGAGGGTGACGAGGGCGAGCTGCAGCATCCGGGACACCGTCGGTACGTTACCGACCGGCAGCGTCGGGCGGCGCCCGCCCTGCCGGCCGTCAGACGGGCGGTGCGGGGTCGTACTGGATGCCGCGCCGCACGAGCCGGGCCGTCGCCCGCGACTCCAGGCGCGCCACCAGGTGCAGCGCCATGTCGATCCCGGCGGAGACCCCCGCCGACGTGACGACGTCGCCGTCGTCGACGAAGCGCGCGTCGGTGTCGACGAGCACGCTCCGGTCGGCGGACGCGAGGGCGTCCAGGTGCTCGTGGTGGGTCGTCGCCGGCCGCCCCGTGAGCAGTCCGGCCGCCGCGAAGACCAGTGATCCCGTGCACACGCTCGTCATGAGCGGCGTGCGCGCCCGCATGCTCCGCACCCACGCCAGGTGCGACGGGTCGACCATGAGGTGCCGCGTCCCGTGCCCGCCCGGGTGCACGAGCACGGTCAGCCGGCCCACCTGCTCGGCGCTCGTGTCCGGGACCAGACCCAGCCCCTTCGCGCAGCGCACCCCGGCACCGTCGGCGGAGAACGTCAGCACGTCGGGCCGCAGGGGGCTCTGCCGCGCCCATGACGCCAGCACCTCCCACGGACCGACGACGTCGAGCGCCTCGACCCCGTCGAACACGAAGATGCCCACACGCAGCGGGGACTCGGTCATCGGCTACCCCCTCGGGCCGTCCGGGTGGTGCGGGGTGTCAGCGCCCCGGCAGCGCGAGCATCTGGTCCAGCGCCACGCGGGCCCAGTGCGCGTCGTCCGGGTCGACCACGATGCGGTTGGGCACACGGCCCTCGACCAGGGACTCCAGGGCCCACACCAGGTGCGGCAGGTCGATCCGGTTCATGGTCGAGCAGAAGCACACGGTGGAGTCGAGGTAGTGCACGGTCAGCTCGGGGTGGGCGGCGGCCAGGCGGCGCACCAGGTTGAGCTCGGTGCCGATCGCCCACGACGTCCCCGGCTCGGCAGCGTCGAGCGCCCGGATGATGTACTCGGTGGAGCCGACGAGGTCGGCCGCCGTGACGACCTCGTGCGTGCACTCGGGGTGGACCATGACGGTCACGCCGGGGACGGCGGCCCGCACGTCCGCCACGTTGCGCGCAGAGAACCGGCCGTGCACCGAGCAGTGACCGCGCCACAGGATCATGCGGGCGTCGCGCAGCTGCGCCGCGGTCAGGCCCCCACCCGGCTTGCGGGGGTCGAAGACCACGCAGTCCTCGAGCGACAGGCCGAGCCCCCGTACCGCGGTGTTGCGGCCCAGGTGCTGGTCCGGCATGAACAGCACCTTGCCGCGGCCGCCCACGCCGCCGACCTTGTCGAAGGCCCAGCGCAGCGCGACGTCGGCGTTCGACGAGGTGCACACCGTGCCGCCGTGGCGTCCCGTGAACGCCTTGATGGCCGCGGTCGAGTTCATGTACGTCACCGGCACGGTGTCCTGCGCGACGCCCGCGTCGACCAGCACGTCCCACGCGTCCTCGACCTGGTCGATCGCCGCCATGTCGGCCATCGAGCAGCCGGCGGCCAGGTCGGGCAGGACCACCTGCTGCGTGGCCGACGTGAGGATGTCCGCCGACTCCGCCATGAAGTGGACGCCGCAGAACACGACGAACTCGGCCTCGGGCCGCGCGGCGGCCTCGCGCGCGAGCTTGAACGAGTCGCCCGTCACGTCGGCGAACGCGATGACCTCGTCGCGCTGGTAGTGGTGCCCGAGCACGAAGGCCCGGTCACCCAGCGTGGCGCGGGCGGCACGTGCCCGGGCCACGAGCGTGGGGTCGCCGGGCTCGGGCAGGGCTCCGACGCACTCGACGCCGCGCTCCGACGCCAGGTCGACGCCGCGGCCGAGCAGCAGCAGAGCGGAGGGGGCGGGCTCGGTGAACGTGCCGATGGTGGTGCTCACGGCCGAATGATCCCACAGCGGGCACGCACGCGGCGGGAGCCCGGCCGGCCCGTGTCCGGGCGCCGCGCCCCGCCTCGCGTCGGCGGCCGCGTGGTCCCGGCACCCCCGGCCACGTGCCACCATCGGTCCGTGCGCGTCCTCCTGGCCCCCGACGGCTTCGGTACCAGCCTCACGCCCGCCGAGGCCGCGGAGGTCCTGCGGCTCGGCTGGGCCGACGGCGCGCCGCACGACACGGTGGACGTGTGCCCGCTGGCCGACGGCGGGCCCGGCTTCGTCGCGACGCTGCACGCCACGCTCGGCGGTGACCTCGTGCCCGTGACCGTCACCTCCCCGGTCGGCGAGCCGGCACCCGCCGCCCTGCTGCGCGTCGGCGCGACCGTCCACATCGAGTCGGCGCACGCCCTGGGCCTCGCTCTCGTCCCGCCCCACCTGCGGGATCCCTCGCGGACCACCAGCCGCGGCGCGGGCGAGCTGCTCGCGGCGGCGCTCCCGGGCGCGCAGCGCGTCGTCGTGGGGCTCGGCGGGTCGGCCACCAACGACGCGGGCGCCGGGCTCCTGGCGGCGCTCGCGGACGCGCTGCTGCCGGCCGGCTCGGTGGCGCCCGACGTCGCAGCACGGCTCGGCAGCGGCGGCGGGGCGCTCGGCGACGTCAGCGCCGAGGACCTGCGCTGGCTGCCGGACCTGCGTGCGGCGCTGCGCACGGTGGACCTGCTCGCGGCGGTCGACGTCGACGTGCCGCTGCTGGGCCTGCAGGGCGCGTCGGCCGGGTTCTCCCCGCAGAAGGGCGCCACGCCGCAGCAGGCGCAGGACCTCGAGCGCGCGCTCGGCTCCTTCGCGCACGCGGCGACGACCGCGCTCGGCCCGGTGCGCACCGGCCCGGGCGCCGACCTGCTCGGTGCGCCCGACGCGCGCGGTGGTCGGCTGTCGGCGCTGCCGGGTGCGGGCGCCGCGGGAGGCGTGGGGTTCGCCCTCGCGCTGCTCGGGGCGCGCCTGCTGCCGGGTGCCCGCCTCGTCGCCGACGCCGTGGACCTGCCGGCGCGCATCGCCGCGCACGACCTCGTCGTCACGGGCGAGGGCCGCACCGACTGGCAGTCGCTGCACGGCAAGGTCGTGGCGGAGGTGGCGGCGCGCGCGCTGCCGTTCGCGGTGCCGGTGGTCGTCGTGTCGGGCGAGGTGCTCGTGGGCCGCCGCGAGCTCTCGGCCGCGGGCGTGACCGCCGCGTACGCGGTTGCGGAGCGCCCCGGTGCCGTGCAGGCGGCGCTCGCCGACCCGGCGGGGACCCTGCGGGTCCGCGCGGCCCGTGTGGCACGCACGTGGTCGCCCGCGCGAGCCACGTGACGGTCCGCGTCCGGCGTCCCGGTGCGACCGCGACGGGCACCCCGGACCTCGTCCGCGGCGCAGCGTAGGCTGGACGGGAACAACGTTCCGAGCGACGGTGTTGGCGTCGAGGAAGAACGTTCTGGCGAACCCGGGAGTGACATGAGCGAGACCACGCAGACCGCGACGCACGGCGTCCAGCTCACCGACGTGGCTGCCGGCAAGGTGCGCAGCCTGCTCGAGCAGGAGGGGCGCGACGACCTGCGCCTGCGCGTCGCCGTGCAGCCCGGCGGGTGCTCGGGCCTGATCTACCAGCTCTACTTCGACGAGCGTCTGCTCGACGGTGACGCGACGCGCGACTACGACGGCGTCGAGGTCGTGGTGGACCGCATGAGCGTCCCGTACCTCGACGGCGCGACGATCGACTTCGCGGACACGATCGAGAAGCAGGGCTTCACGATCGACAACCCCAACGCGGGCAGCGCCTGCGCGTGCGGCGGCTCCTTCAGCTGACGCGACCCGTCCGTCCCACGGGCCCGTACCCCTCGGGGTGCGGGCCCGTGCGCGTCCTCCCGGTCGTGCAGGCCCGGGACGCTCAGGCGCCCAGTGCGGCGCGCACGTCGGCGACGGCCCGGGGGAGCTCGTCGCAGAACCGGTGCACGTCGGCCGCGTCGACGTCCGGGTGCAGGGACAGCCGCACGTTGCCCTGCGTGAGCACCCCCATCGCCGCCAGCACGTGGCTCGGCTCGAGGGTGCTCGACGTGCACGCGGAACCGGAGCCGACCCCGAAGCCGACGCGGTCCAGGCGGTCGACGATCGCCTCGCCGTCGACGTAGAGGCAGGAGAACGTCACGACGTGCGGCAGCCGGTCCACCGGGTCGCCGACGACCTGGACGTCGGGCACCTCGGCTGCGACACGGCGGCGGACGACGTCGACGAGCGCCCGCCGGTGGGCGTCGGCGGCGTCGCGCCGGGCCACCGCCTCCTGCAGCGCCACCGCAGCCGCCAGCGCCACCGGCACGTGGACGCCGCCGGGCGACCAGCGGTCGTCGTCCTCCGGCCAGTCCGGGCTGCGGCGCACGCCGGTCCGCGTGACGACCACGCCGAGCGGCGGCCCGCCCCAGTCGCCCGCGTCGGCCACCATGACGTCACCGGCCCGGCCGACGTCGACGTGCCCCGCGCTCGCGCCCACGTCCACCAGCAAGGGCACCCCCGCCGCCCGCAGGGCCGCGTGCACGTCGTCGACGGGCTGCCGCGTGCCCACCTCGCCGTTGGCGTGCTGCAGCACCGCGAGCGCCGTGCCCGGGCCCGCTGCCGCGACGAGCTCGGCCGGGTCGACCCGACCGAACTCGTCGACCGCGACCGTGCGTACCCGACCGCCGTCCCGCGTCGCGACGAACGCGGCGGCATGGTGCACCGCGGCGCGCTCCACGGCGCTCACCACGACGTCCGTCCCCGCACGGCGCCGGCCGCGGGCGACCGAGCGGACGGCGCCGTGCAGCGCGAGCGTGTGCGTGGGCAGGAGGTCGACCTCGTCGGGCCGGGCGCCGAGCGACGCGGCGAGCGCCTCGCGGGCACCGTCGAGGAGCAGCCGCGCGCGGCGCCCCTCGGCGAACAGGCGTCGCGGGTCGGCCCAGCCCTGGTCGAGCGCCTCGAGGAGTGCCGCCCGCGCCGGGGCGCGCAACGGCGCGTGGCCGGCGACGTCGAGCACGACGCGGCGCGCGCGTGCCGCGGGCGGGGTGGACCCGGGAGTGCTCACGCGGGCACGCTAGCCGGTCCGCCGTGCCGCACGGTCGCCGGGCCGACGGTGGACGGTGTGTGACGGTGCTGACACCACGTCGTCAAACGTGCGCCGCAGCACGTGGGGGCTGCCGGGGGGCGCTAGGCTGACCGGGTCGAGGACGAAGGTCCCACACGGTTGCGCGCCCACGCAGGGGTCGTCGTCGGTGGGACGCGAGTGGAAGGTTCCCCGTGCACCCGGTTCCCCCCCGCCGCACCCGGCACGCTGTCGTCGCCGTGCTGGCCACGGCGCTCGTGCTCGTGCTCAGCGGCTGCTCCGAGTCGGTCCAGCGAGGCTGGCTCCCCGGCTACTCCGACCAGGAGGTCACCGACCAGACCGGTCGCGTGGTCTCGCTGTGGGTGGGCTCGTGGATCGCCGCGCTCGCCGTCGGCGCCATCACGTGGGGCCTGATCCTGTGGTGCGTCGCGGTGTACCGCAAGCGCAAGGACGACAACACGCTGCCGGTGCAGCTGAGGTACCACGTCCCGCTCGAGATCATGTACATCCTGCTGCCCGTGGTGATGGTGGGCGTGCTCTTCTACCACACCAACGAGGACACGCTGGCGCTCCAGGACACCTCGGCAGAACCCGACGTGAACATCCAGGTCGTCGGCAAGCAGTGGAGCTGGGACTTCAACTACCTCGACGAGGACGTCTACGAGACCGGGCAGCACGCCCAGGACATCGGCGGCGACGCCGCCGAGCTGGGCGAGCAGGTCACGCTCTACCTGCCCGTCGACCAGCGCGTCGAGTTCACGCTCGACTCCCGCGACGTCATCCACTCCTTCTGGATCCCCGAGTTCCTCTACAAGCAGGACATGATCCCGGGCCACACCAACACGTTCCAGGTCACGCCGACGCGTGAGGGCGTGTACCGCGGGAAGTGTGCGGAGCTGTGCGGCGAGGAGCACTCCTCGATGCTGTTCAACGTCGAGGTCGTGTCCCAGGAGGAGTACGACGCCCACATGGAGGAGCTGCGTGAGCGTGGCCAGACGGGCGTGCTCGGCCTCGAGTACAGCCGGCAGCAGGACCTGAACGACGTGGCGGAGGGCGAGCACTGATGGCGGCGCACACCGAGGTCATCCCCGGCCTGTCGCCCCGGCGGCAGACGCTGGGACGAACGGTCGTGAAGTGGATCACCTCCACCGACCACAAGACCATCGGGTACATGTACCTGATCACGTCGTTCGTGTGGTTCGCGATCGGCGGCATCCTCGCGCTGCTGATCCGTGCCGAGCTGTTCCAGCCCGGGATGGACCTATTCCAGTCGAAGGAGCAGTACAACCAGGCGTTCACCATGCACGGCACGATCATGCTGCTGCTGTTCGCGACGCCGCTCTTCGCGGGCTTCGCCAACATCATCATGCCGCTGCAGATCGGTGCCCCGGACGTCGCGTTCCCGCGCCTCAACATGTTCGCGTACTGGCTGTACCTGTTCGGCGGCCTCATCGCCGCCGCCGGGTTCCTCACGCCCCAGGGCGCGGCGTCGTTCGGCTGGTTCGCGTACGCGCCGCTGTCGAACCAGATGTACTCACCCGGCCTCGGGGGAGACCTGTGGGTCTTCGGCCTGGCGCTGACCGGCTTCGGGACCATCCTGGGTGCGGTCAACTTCATCACCACCGTCGTGACGATGCGCGCACCGGGCATGACGATGTTCCGGATGCCGATCTTCACCTGGAACATCCTGGTGACGTCGCTGCTCGTCCTCATGGCGTTCCCGCCGCTGGCCGCCGCGCTGTTCGCGCTCGGAGCGGACCGGCGCCTCGGCGCGCAGGTCTTCAACCCCGACAACGGCGGGGCTCTGCTCTGGCAGCACCTGTTCTGGTTCTTCGGGCACCCGGAGGTGTACATCATCGCGCTGCCGTTCTTCGGCATCGTGAGCGAGATCCTGCCGGTGTTCAGCCGCAAGCCGATCTTCGGCTACAAGGGGCTCGTCTACGCGACGATCGCCATCGCGGCACTCTCCGTGACCGTGTGGGCGCACCACATGTACGCCACCGGTGCGGTGCTGCTGCCGTTCTTCGCCTTCATGACGATGCTCATCGCGGTGCCGACAGGAGTGAAGTTCTTCAACTGGATCGGCACGATGTGGCGCGGCAAGCTCACGTTCGAGACGCCGATGCTGTGGTCGATCGGCTTCCTCGTGACCTTCCTCTTCGGTGGTCTGACCGGCGTCATCCTGTCGAGCCCGGCGCTGGACTTCCACCTGTCCGACACCTACTTCGTCGTGGCGCACTTCCACTACGTCGTCTTCGGCACGGTCGTGTTCGCGATGTTCGCCGGCTTCTACTTCTGGTGGCCGAAGTTCACGGGCCGCATGCTCGACGAGCGACTCGGCAAGATCCACTTCTGGCTGCTGTTCGTCGGCTTCCACATGACGTTCCTCATCCAGCACTGGCTCGGCGTGGTCGGGATGCCCCGCCGGTACGCCGACTACTCGCCGGCCGACGGGTTCACGTGGATGAACCAGGTCTCGACCGTCGGCTCCGCGATCCTCGCCGCCTCGACGCTGCCGTTCCTCTGGAACGTCTACGTCACCTGGCGCAACGCGCCGCGCGTGACGGTCGACGACCCCTGGGGCTACGGGGGCTCGCTGGAGTGGGCGACGAGCTGCCCGCCGCCGCGGCACAACTTCACGTCGCTGCCCCGCATCCGTTCCGAGCGTCCCGCGTTCGACCTGCACCACCCCGAGGTCGCGGCGATGGACCACGTGGCGCCGGAGGACCCGGGTCCGCTGGACTGGGCACCGCAGCAGAGCGGTGAGCGCGAGCTCGCCGAGGAGCGCGTCGCCCGGGGGACGGGTGAGGAGCACCAGTCCTCGGCGACGGTCGTCGAGGACGACATCGAGGACGTGCGCGATCGGCGCGAGGGGGACGAGCGATGAAGATCGAGGCGAAGCTCTTCCTGTACGGCGTCCTCTTCTTCTTCCCGGTGGGCCTGATCTACGGCCTGTGGAGCGACGGCGAGGCGGTCGGTACCGTCGGCATCCCCCTCGTCGGGGGTCTGGTCGGCATGATCGGCGGCTACTTCGCGCTGCTCGCCCGTCGCATCGACGCCCGCCCCGAGGACGACGAGCTCGGCGAGATCGAGCAGGGCGCCGGCAACCAGGGCACGTTCAGCCCGTGGAGCTGGTGGCCGCTGGTCGTGGCCCTCGGTGGCTCGGTCGCCTTCCTCGCTCTGGCCGTCGGCTGGTGGCTCATGATCCCGGCCGCGGTGCTGGGCGTCGTGGGGCTGGTCGGCTGGATGTTCGAGTACTCGCGCGGTCAGCACGCGCACTGAGGTCCGGGCCCGCCGAGGGTCGACCCACGAGGACGGTCCGTCACCGCAAGGTGGCGGGCCGTCCTGGTCCCGTTGTGGCCCGCGGCCGCCCCCGTGGTGCCCGTCCGCTGCGGCCCGCTCGTCCGGCCGCACGCTGCCGCTGGCGCCGCACCGCGCCGTCCCCGGCCGCCACCGGTGCTTCGGGTGCCCCAGGTCCCGCTCGCGGTCCTGCGAGGGCTCCTGCGCGTCGTGGCGCGGAACGACCGCGGCCGCCCTCCCCGCGGGGAGAGCGGCCGCGGTCGGACGGACGGGTCGACGTCAGGCTGACGCGACGATGAGCCCGGCGGTCTGGGTGCGGGCCCGCGCGAAGCGCTCGGCGGCGTCGGCCCAGTTCACGATGTTCCACCACGCCTTGATGTAGTCCGCCTTGACGTTGACGTAGTCGAGGTAGAACGCGTGCTCCCACATGTCGAGCACGACGATCGGCACGAGCCCCAGCGGGTAGTTGCTCTGCTGGTCGTAGAGCTGGAAGATCGCCAGCTTCTGGCCCACGGAGTCCCAGCCGAGGATCGACCAGCCGGAGCCCTGGATACCTGCCGCGTTGGCGGCGAAGTGCTTCTGGAACGCCTCGAACGAGCCGAAGAACTCGTCGATCGCGGCGGCCAGCTCACCGACGGGCTTGTCGCCGCCGTCGGGGGAGAGGTTCTCCCAGAAGACCGAGTGGTTGACGTGCCCACCGAGGTTGAACGCGAGGTTCTTCTCCTGGAGGTTCACCGTCGCGAAGTCGTCGGACTCGCGCGCCGCGGCGAGCTTCTCGAGCGCCGTGTTCGCGCCCGCGACGTACGCGGCGTGGTGCTTGTCGTGATGCAGCTCCATGATCCTGCCGGAGATGTGCGGCTCGAGCGCCGCGTAGTCGTACGGCAGATCCGGGAGCGTGTAGTCAGCCATCTCGTACCTCTCCTGCGTCGATTGGCGGCTGCCGAGGCAACCGCCCGGAAACGCCGTCGCGGTGCCCGGCCATCCGGCCGGACACCGCGAACGGTCGTCTGTCAGGTCAACTCTGGTCCAGGATCACCTGTTCCGCGTGTCGGGACCTGTCTCATCCTGCGGGCGCAGCCGCGTGCCGCCACCCGTGGGGGCGCCCTCGGAGATCAGCTGAGCCGGTGCCTTCTCCTGGTCGGAGCCCAGGGCGTCGTGCTCCCCGTGGGAGTGGGAGGCCTCGAGCTCGGCCGGGGTGACCGGCTCCACGCGGTCCTCGTAGAACGCCTGCGAGAGCCGCTGGCGCATGCGGTCGAGGCCGTAGCCCTTGCGGCGCACACCACGCGAGTCCTCCGCCGGCTCGATCTGGATCGGACGGATCGCGTCGTGCTGCACGCGAAGCCAGCGCTCGTGCGGGTCGAGCGGCTTGTGCACCTCGATGTACTCGCCGGACGCGAACCGGACGATCTGACCCGTCTCGTGCCCGTGCAGGACGAGCTCGCGGTCCTTGCGCTGCAGCCCCAGGCAGATGCGCTTCGTGATGACGAACGCCGCCCAGGGGGCCAGGAAGAACAGGAACCGGAAGACCCACGTGATGTCGTTGATCGACAGGTCGAAGTGCGTCGCGAGGAGGTCGTTGGAGCCTGCCAGGACCAGGATGAAGAACGCCACGAGGACGGAGACGCCGAACGCCGTGCGGAACGGTCGGTTGCGGGGCCGGTCCAGCACGTGGTGCTCGCGCTTGTCGCCGGTCGCGAACGCCTCGATGAACGGGTAGAGCGCCAGGAGGCTGAACAGCACACCCGGGACCACGACCGCCGGGATGAGGACGTTGAGCGACAGCGTGTACCCGTCGGGGCCGAACAGGACGTACTCCGTCTGCCCCGGCATGAGGCGCAGCGCGCCCTCGAGGAAGAGCATGTACCAGTCCGGTTGCGCACCGGCGGACACGGGCGAGGGGTCGTACGGTCCGTAGTTCCAGACCGGGTTGATCGACATCGTGGCCGCCATGAGGGCGATGACGCCGAACACCACGAAGAAGTAGCCACCGGCCTTGGCGACGTAGATCGGGAACAGCGGGTACCCGACGACGTTCGCGTTGGTGCGGCCCGAGCCCGGGTACTGCGTGTGCTTGTGCAGGACCACGAAGAACAGGTGCAGCGCGACCAGGGCCAGGATCAGCCCGGGCACCACGAGGATGTGCAGCGTGAAGAGCCGCGGGATGACGTCGTGCCCGGGGAACTCGCCGCCGAAGATGAAGTACGACAGGTAGCTGCCCAGGATGGGGATGGAGCGGACCACGCCGTCGGTGATGCGCAGGCCGTTGCCGGACAGCACGTCGTCCGGCAACGAGTAGCCGGTGAAGCCGGCGGCGAGGCCGAGGATCATCAGGACGAACCCGACGACCCAGTTGAGCTCACGCGGCTTGCGGAACGCGCCCGTGAAGAACACGCGCATCATGTGCGTGACGATCGCCGCCATGAAGATCAGCGCCGCCCAGTGGTGGATCTGCCGCATCAGCAGACCGCCCCTCACCTCGAACGACAGGCGCAGCGTCGAGGCGTAGGCCTCCGACATCTCCACACCGTGCGCCGACGGCCAGGGGCCCTCGTAGTGCACCTCGGTCATGCTCGGGACGAAGAACATGGTGAGGAACACGCCGGAGATGAGCAGCGTGATGAAGCTGTAGAGCGCGATCTCGCCCAGGAGGAACGACCAGTGGTCGGGGAAGATCTTGCGCGCGAACTCCTTGACCGCGGTCCCGATGCCGGTGCGCTGGTCGAGGTAGTCGGCGGTCGCCGCGGCGGCCTTGCTGCCGCCGGTCGGTGCGGTCGTGGTGCTCATCGCAGCCGCTCCCAGAAGCTCGGACCGATGGGCTCGTGGAAGTCGCTCTGCGCGACCAGGTAGCCCTCGTCGTCGACGGTGATCGGCAGCTGGGGGAGCGGCCGCTTGGCGGGACCGAACACGACCTTCGCACTGTCGGCGACGTCGAACGTGCTCTGGTGGCACGGGCACAGCAGGTGGTGCGTCTGCTGCTCGTACAGGGCCACCGGGCATCCCACGTGGGTGCAGATCTTCGAGAAGGCGACGATGCCGTCGTACGACCAGCCCTCGCCCTGCTCGGACTTGATGTCCCGGGGGTCCATGCGGACCAGGAGGACGACGGCCTTGGCCTTCTCGTCCAGCGGTGCCTCGGACTCGTCGAGCCCCTCGGGGATCACGTGCACGACCGAGCCGATGGTGACGTCGGCGGCCTTGATGGGGCGGCCGCTCGGGTCGATCGTGAGCTTCTTGTTCTTCGCCCACAGTGTGCGCTTGAACTTCGAGACGTTCCAGTCCTCGCCGACCTCGCCGATGAGCGGCAGCGCGATCGTCAGCGGGAAGAGCGCGAGCGAGGAGACGAGAGCGCCCTTGAGGACGCCGCGGCGACCGATCCCGGAGTCCTGCGCACCGTCCCGCAGGACCTGGAGGGCCTCGGCGCGGGTCTGGTCCGTGCTGCGCTGCGCGTGCCGGTCCTCGGCCTTCTCGTGGTCGTTCATGAGCGACTTGGCCCAGTGGACGGCCGCGAGACCGATCCCGAGCAGCGCGAACGCGAGGCCGAGACCGAGCGCGAGGTTCGACGTGCGCATCGACGCGATCGTGTCGCCCGGGGGGAGAGCGAAGTAGGCGGCGATGAAGCCGATCGTCCCGAGCACCGACAGTGCGAACAGGGCGACGACCTGGCGCTCCGCACGCTTGTCGGCCCGGGGGTCGACGTCCGCGCGACGCGGGCGGTGCGGCCCGAAGCCCGGGTTGGGGAACTTGTCGGCGGCGTCCTCGCCCTGGCGCAGGGCGACGTCCGAGCCGGCGGTGCCGTTCTGCTCGGGGGCGTCCTGGCCCTCGTGGCCGTGGCCGTGGGTCATGCTCACGAGGACCTCGCTCCGATCCAGACTGCTGCGCCGATGAGGAGCCCCATGCCGATGACCCAGGCCCACAGGCCCTCGCTCACCGGTCCGAGGCTGCCGAGGCTCAGACCGCCGGGCGCGCCCTGGCCCTGCAGGTCGAGGAAGGCGATGATGTCGCGCTTCTCCTCGGACGTGAGGGTGGCCTCGTTGAAGACGGGCATCGACTGGGGTCCGGTGACCATCGCCTCGTAGACGTGGGTGGGCGTCGTCTCCCAGAGGTTCGGTGCCCACTTGCCCTCGGAGAGCGCACCGCCGGCGCCGACGGCGTTGTGGCACATCGCGCAGTTGGTGCGGAACAGGGCCATGCCGTTGGCGGGGTCGCCGAGCGAGCCGTCGACCTGCTCTGCCGTCGGGACCGACGGGCCGGCGCCGAGCGAGGCGACGTAGGCGGCCAGCGCCGCGATCTGCTCCTCGTCGAACTGGGCCGGCTTGGCCGGCGCCTGCGGGCCGTTCATCTGCAGCGGCATGCGGCCGGTGCCGACCTGGAAGTCCACGGCGGCGGCGCCGACGCCGACGAGCGACGGGACGCCCTCGCGTCCGGTCGCCTCCGGGCCGTGGCACGTGGCGCAGTTGGCCTGGAACAGCTTCTCACCGGTCTCCACCTCGTCCGCCGTCGCCGCAGCGGGTGCGGCGTCGGCGGAGGTCGGGGCCAGCACTGCGTACAGCGCGCCGGTGAGCAGCAGCGCCAGCAGGAGCAGCACGACCGGCGCACGCCGGTCGTGCCTGCGGGCTGCGAGTGCCTTCACGGATCGGTCCTCGTCTCGCATGTCGGGGGTGTGCGGGGGTGGAACGTGGCACCGGGCCGCCGGAGCGGTCCGGTCGGCGTCATCTGATCAGGTAGATGACCGCGAACAGCGCGATCCAGACGACGTCGACGAAGTGCCAGTAGTAGGAGGTGACGATCGCTGTCGTCTCCTCGTGGTGCGTGAACCGCTTGGCCGAGAACGAGCGGCCGAGCAGGATGAGGAAGGCGATGAGACCGCCGACGACGTGCAGGCCGTGGAAGCCGGTCGTCAGGTAGAAGACCGAGCCGTAGGCCGAGGAGGAGATCGTCAGGCCGTGCTCGACCAGCTCGGCGTACTCGAAGATCTGCCCGCCGATGAAGAAGGCGCCCATGACGTACGTCAGGGTGATCCACTCGTTCATGCCCCAGCGCCAGAACTGGAGCAGCGAGCCGCTGCGCACCGGCTGGAGCCGCTCGGCGGCCCACACGCCCATCTGGCACGTCACCGACGACAGCACCAGCACGGTGGTGTTGGCGAACGCGAACTGCAGGTTCAGCTTCTCCGTCTGCAGCGCCCACTCCTCGGGCACCGCGGCGCGCACCGTGAAGTACATCGCGAAGAGACCTGCGAAGAACATGAGCTCGCTGGCGAGCCACACGATCGTCCCGACCGACACAGGGTTCGGTCGGTTGACGGTCATGTGGGGGACAGGGCGCGAGGCAGCCGTTGCGGTCGACACGTTCGCCATTATGGCTGACCTGGGCGCCGCATGGGTCGTTCGACCCACGGCGGCACGTTGGGATATGTCACATCGTCACTTTCCGTGGACCCGCGTCCGCCCCCGGCGCGCGCAGGGCGGGCGTCCGGCCCCCGCGGGCCCGGCGACGTGCCAAGATGCCCCTTGCACGTCGACGATGAGTGAGGGGCACCATGAGCACCGCGAACCCGGCGGCCCGCGCGCCGCGCATCCTGCTGTACAGCGACGACGTGGACGCGCGCGACCAGGTACGTCTCGCGGTGGGGCGTCGCCTCGGCCGCGGCGAGCCGGACATCGAGTGGATCGAGGTCGCGACCGCGGACGCCGCGATCGCGGTGGCGGACGCGGGCGGTGCGGACGTGCTCGTGCTCGACGGCGAGGCCGACAAGGTCGGCGGGCTGGGGCTGTGCCGCCAGCTCAAGGACGAGGTGTACGAGTGCCCGCCCGTGCTCGTCCTGACCGGTCGCCCGCAGGACGCGTGGCTCGCGTCGTGGTCCAACGCCGACGCGGTCGTCAGCCGGCCCCTGGACCCGGTCGTGCTGCACGCCGCCGTCGCGGACCTGGTGCACGCGGTGACGGCGCGGGGATGACGCCCACGACCACCTGGTCCGACCTGCTCACGTCGCTGGTCCGCGGCCAGGACCTCGACAGCGCCCGCGCGGCGTGGGCGATGGACCGGGTGATGAGTGGCGAGGCGTCCCCGTCGCAGGTCGCCGGGTTCCTCGTGGCGCTGCGCGCCAAGGGCGAGACCGTCGATGAGCTCGCCGGGCTCGCGGACATGATGCTGGAGCACGCGCACCGCTTCGTGGTGCCGGGTCGTGCCGTCGACATCGTGGGGACCGGCGGGGACCGCCTGCACACCGTCAACATCTCGACGATGGCCTCGCTGGTCGTCGCCGGGACCGGCCTGACGATCGTCAAGCACGGGAACCGGGCGGCGTCCTCGTCGACCGGCACGGCCGACGTGCTCGAGGCCCTGGGCATCCGGCTCGACCTGCCGCTCGACCGCGTCGCGGCGCTGGCGACCGAGGTGGGCATCACGTTCTGCTTCGCGGGGGCGTTCCACCCCGCGATGCGGCACGCCGGCGTCACGCGCCGCGACCTCGGGATCGCGACCGCCTTCAACTTCCTGGGGCCGCTGACCAACCCGGCGCAGCCGCAGTCCAGCGCGATCGGCGTCGCCGACGCGCGCATGGCCGGGCTCATGGCCGGCGTGCTGGCGGCCCGTGGGCGCTCCGCACTGGTGTTCCGCGGGGAGGACGACGGCCTCGACGAGGTGGCAGCGACCGGGTCGACCCGGTTCTGGGAGGTCCGTGCGGGGGAGGTGCGCGAGGAGGTCGTCGACTGGACGACCGTCGTCGGCGTCGAGCCCGTGACGATCGAGCAGCTGCGCGGCGGGGGTGCGCAGGAGAACGCCGCGGTCGTGCGTGGGCTCGTGGCCGGTGAGCGCGGGCCGGTGCGCGAGACGGTGGTGCTCAACGCCGCGGCCGCGCTCGTCGCGGACGGCACGCTGCCGGGCACCGCGGACGGCACCCTCGTGGAGCGGATCCTGGCAGGGGTGACCCACGCCGAGCGCTCGCTCGACGACGGCGCCGCCGCGGACGTGCTCGAGCGCTGGCGCGCCGCGGCCGCCGCCTGACGGCCGCGCGCCGGGCGACGCGTGCGGCGCTCAGTCCTCGAGACCGAGCGAGAACGCCTCGTCGAGGTCGTGGCGCGAGTACGCCCGGAAGGCGATGTAGGTCTGCGTGCGCAGCACGCCCTCGACCTTGCTGACCTTGTCGGCGATCACGTCGGCCAGCCGGTCGTGCTCGCGCACGCGGACCATGGCGATGAGGTCGACCTCCCCGGTGACCGAGTAGACCTCGCTGACGCCCTCGATGTCCGCGGTCGCCGCGGCGACCTCGGGGATGCGGGCGGCGTCGCAGTCGATCAGCACGATGGCAGTGAGCATGGCTGCCATCATGCCGTGCGCCGCGGCGCCGTGGCGGTGCTCGGCGGCGCGTCGTCGAGCAGGGGCGCACGTGGGGCGACGAGATCGAGGGTGACCGCCGCAGCGGCGTCGCGCACCGACTGCGCCGAGCGCGCGGGGGACGACCACTCGCCGTCGAGCACGACGAGGCGCACCCCGGGCTGCTCGAGCCACGCCAGGACGAGGTCCGTCTCCTCGGGGTGCGCCGCGGTGGCGGGGGCGACGGGTGCCGTGACGTGCTCGCCGCCGGCCCGCAGGCTCGCCACCACGGGCATGGGGTCCGTGCGCCTGTCGACGACGGCGGTGCCGGCGAGCCGGCCGTGGCGCACCAGCACCAGCTCCCACCCGCCCTCGTCGGTCCGGCGCGCCGCCACGAGCTCGCGGCACGCCCCGGCGCGGGTGTGGCGCTGCGCGCGTCCCGCCCCCCGGACGAAGGCGGTCAGCCGGTCGCGGACGCCGGCGGCCTCCTCGAACCGCTCCTGCGTCGCGAGGGTGCGGATGCGGGCCGCGTGTGCCTGGGCGACCGCGCGCGGGTCGCCCGTCATCGCGTCGCGCACGGCCGCGGCCACGGGGGCGTACCCCGCCACGTCCTGCCCGCCGACGCACGGGGCACCGCACCGTCCGACCTCGGCGAGCACGCACGCGTGCGCGCCCGGCGCGGGCTGCGCCGGCAGCCGGCCCGTGCACTGCCGCACCGGGAAGGTCGCGTGCAGGGCGTCGACCGCCTGCTGGGCGAGCGTGCGGGACGCGAACGGCCCGATGTGCGCCGCGCCCTCACGCACGTCACGCACGACCGACAGCCGGGGGAACGGCTCGTCCGTCAGGCGCACCCACGACATGCGCTCGGGCGCCCGGGAGCGTCGGTTGTAGCGAGGTGCGTGCTCGGCGATGAGGCGCAGCTCGCGGACGCGGGCCTCGAGCGGCGAGGCGCAGACCACGGGATCGACCCGGACGGCGAGGCGCACCATCTCCGTCATGCGCCCGCGCTTCTCGGACGAGGTGAAGTAGCTGCGGACGCGGCGCCGCAGCGAGGTCGTCGACACCCCGACGTACAGCACCTCCTCCCGGGGGCCGCGGAACAGGTAGACGCCGGGGGAGTCGGGCAGACCGTCGGCGAGGCCGCTGCGCCGCCGGACGTCGGCCGGCACGGGATCCGTCGCGGTCGCGAGGTCCTCGAGGTGCGTCACCCCCAGGGGTGCGAGCCTCCCGAGCAGCGCGTGGAGCACGTCGACGGTCGCCCGCGCATCGGCGAGCGCACGGTGGTTGGGCGTCTCGACCGCCCCGAACAGCGCAGCGAGCGTGGACAGCTTGTGGTTGGGCGCCTCGTCGCGCAGGACCACGCGCCGCGCGAGCCGGACGGTGTCCACGACCTGGAAGCCGGGCCACGGGCGGTCGCACCGGGCCGCCGCCGCGCGCAGGAAGCCCACGTCGAACGGCGCGTTGTGCGCGACGAGCACGGCACCGCGGGCGAACTCGAGGAACCCCGGCAGGACCTGTGCGATGGTCGGGGCGCCGATCAGCATCGACGTCGTGATGCCGGTGAGGACCTGGATGAACGGCGGCACGGGCCCGCCCGGGTCGACGAGCGTCTGGAACTCGCCGAGGACCTCACCGCCGCGGACCTTCACGGCGCCGATCTCCGTGATCGCGTCGTCGCCCGGGCGTCCGCCGGTGGTCTCGAGGTCGACGACCACGAAGGTCACGTCCTGCAACGGCGTCCCGAGCTCGTCGAGGGCCACCTGGACCGGCGTCGCGCCCGGCGCCGGTGCGGTCACCTCGGGCGGACGCAGGCGACGCGGGCTGGGCATGTCGCGGACGCTACCCGGCACGTCCGACAGGCCCGTGCGGTCCACGTCGACGCCGGGTCCCGGACGCGCGCCTAGGCTGGCGCCATGGCTGGTCAGCAGGGTGGGACGGGAAGCGACCCCGATCTGCCCGACGTGCCCGACGCGTTGCGCTCGGCGCTCGTCCGGCTCGCGGCCGACGTGCTGGGCGACATCGAGCCCACGCACACGCCGACGGCGCTGGCGGCGGTCCGGCGCTTCGCGCCACGGCGACGCGCGGCCGCCGGTGCGCAGCCGCTGTGGGTGGCGCTGCACGAGGACGAGGCCCTCCGTGCGCGCGTCACGCGGGTGTGGCTGCAGGCGCACGAGGAGGCCGGCGTGCCCGCGACGGACGGGTCACCGAGGTCGACCGACGTGGAGCCGACCGACGCGGAGCCACCGCCCGGGCGCCCGGGCACGGACGCCGCGGTCGGTGCGTGGCTCCAGGGCCGGCCGTGGCGCCACCTCCTGCCGGCGCCCGCGCCGTCCGCGCAGGACGACCCCGGCGGGCGGCGCCTCGAGGCCGCCGAGCGCGAGCTCGAGCGGCTGCGCACGGCGCTGGGCGTCGCGCGCGAGGGCGAGCGCACCGCGCGCGACGAGCTCGCAGGGCTGCAGCGCGAGCTGCGCCGGCTGCGCTCGGACGCCGACCGCGCGCGCAGCGAGGCCCGCGGGCTCGCGGCCGCGGCGGAGCAGGACGCCCGACGCGCCGCGGCCGACCTGGCCGCGGCCGCCGACGAGCGCGCCCGGGCGGCCGCCGACCTGCGGGCCGCCTCGGCGCAACGGTCCTTCGCGCGTGACGAGGTGCGGACCGGGCAGCGGCTCGTCGAGTCCCGCGTCCGGCTGCTGCTGGACACCGTCGTCGACGCCGCCACGGGTCTGCGCGCGGAGCTGGCGCTGCCGCCCGTGCGCGACCTGCCCGCGGACCTGGTGGCGCCGACATCCGACGGGCCGAGCGGGCGTCCCACGTCGCGCGGGCGATCGGTCGACGACCCCGCCCTGCTCGACGACCTCCTGCGCCTGCCGCGCGCGCACCTGCTGGTGGACGGGTACAACGTGTCGAAGACCGGGTGGCCGCACACCTCGCTCGCCGACCAGCGCCGGCTGCTCGTGGACGGCATGGCCGCGCTGGCCGCCCAGACCGGTGCCGAGATCACCTGCTGCTTCGACGGCCAGGCCGGCCACCGTGCGCCGGCCCCCGTGCGTGGCGTGCGGGTGCTGTTCACCGCGGGCGAGACCGCCGACGACCTGCTGCGCCACCTCGTGGCGGCCGAACCGCCGGGCCGGGTGCTCGTCGTGGCGACGTCCGACCGCGAGGTCGTCCACGACGTCGAGGACGCGGGCGCGTGGGCCGTGCCGTCGGCGACGCTCGTCGAGCGGCTGCGCCGACGCTGACGGTCACGACCGCGCCCCCGGCCGGTGGCCGGGGGCGCGGGTCGGACGTCGAGGAGCGGGGCTCAGCGCTCGCCCTCGCCGTACAGCGCCTCGACGTCCGCTGCGAAGTCCTTGAGCACCTCGGAGCGCCGGACGCTGAGCTTCGGCGTGAGGTACCCGTCGGCGATCGTCAGGTCACGGTCCAGGATCCGGTAGCGCCGGATCGACTCCGCGCGCGAGACGGCCTTGTTGGTGCGCTCGACCGCCTTGTCGAGCGACGCGAGCACGTCGGGGTCCTTGGCCGCCTCCTCGAGCGTCATCGCCGGCTTGCCGTGCGCCGAGAGCCACCCGGGCACGCCCTCGGGGTCCAGCGTGATGAGCGCCCCGATGAAGGGGCGCTGGTCGCCGACGACGACCACCTGGCTGACCAGGGGGTGGCCGCGCAGCCGGTCCTCGAGCACGCTGGGCGCGACGTTCTTGCCCCCCGCGGTGACGATGATCTCCTTCTTGCGGCCGGTGATGCGCAGGAACCCGTCCTCGTCGATCGAGCCCAGGTCGCCGGTGCGCAGCCACCCGTCGTGCAGCGCCTCGGCGGTGGCCTCGGGGTTGCCGTGGTACCCGCGGAACACCTGGATGCCCTTGATCTCGATCTCGCCGTCCGCGGCCAGGCGCAGCGACGTCCCGGGCAGCGCGGGCCCCACGGTCCCGATCTTGGTGCGCTCGGGCAGGTTCACCGTGGCCGGCGCGGTCGTCTCGGTCAGCCCGTAGCCCTCGAGCACCTTGAGCCCGACGCCGCGGTAGAAGTGGCCCAGGCGCTCGCCCAGCGGTGCGCCGCCCGAGATGGCCCACTCGACCTGCCCGCCCAGCACCTTGCGCAGCTTCGAGAGCACCAGCACGTCGGCGACCTTGTGCTGCAGGCGCAGCCAGGGGCTCGGGCCGCCGGGGGTGTCCAGCGCCCGGGAGTACACGATCGACGTCTTCGCCGCGCGCTGGAAGATCGCGCCCTTGCCACCCGCGGCGGCCTTCTGCTCGGCCGAGTTGTAGACCTTCTCGAAGACGCGCGGCACGGAGAGGATGAACGTCGGGCGGAACGACCCGATGCCCTCGACGAGCGTCCTGGTGTCGGGCCAGTGGCCCAGCACCGCGCCGGCGGGGATCGTCAGCACGTGCACGAACCGCGCGAAGACGTGCGCGAGCGGCATGAACAGCATGGTCCGGGCACCCGGCGTCGAGACGACGACGTTGAGCTTCTCGACCGCATTGGTCGTCAGCGCCGAGAAGTTGCCGTGCGTCAGCTCGACACCCTTGGGCCGGCCCGTCGTGCCGGACGTGTAGATGACGGTCGCCAGGTCGTCGCGCGCGGCGAGCCCCCTGCGCCGCGTCACCTCCGCCTCCTCGACCCCCGCACCGGCCGCCACCAGCTCGTCCATCGCCCCCTCGTCGATGACGAGGACCTCGCGCAGCGTCGTCGCCTGGTCGCGCACCTCGGCGACGAGCTCGGCGTGCGCCGGCGTCTCGACGAACAGCACGCTGACGTCGGCGTCCGTGAGGATCCAGGCGACCTGCTCGGCCGACGACGTCTCGTAGAGCGGCACCGGCACCGCACCCACGGCCCACGTCGCCCAGTCGAGCAACGACCACTCGTAGCGCGTGCGGGACATGATCCCGACGCGGTCCCCGGGCTGCACACCCTTGGCGACGAGACCGCGGGCGGCCGCGACGATCTCCGCGTCGTACGCGCGGGCCGTGGTCGGCAGCCACTGCCCGTCGGCATAGCGCTCCACGAGCACCCTGTCCGGCGTGCTGCGCACGCGAGCCGCGAGCAGGTCGTTGAGGTTGTCCGACGGATCGACCTCGATGAGCAGAGGGCTGTGGGACTCGTCCATGCTGACTCCAGTGGCAGGGGGGCGAAGGGTGCCATGAGGATACGGGACACCGGTCCTTGGTCAGAGGCGCGCGGCCGGGTGGAGTCGCAGGCCAGGGGCATTTCGGACCGGCCGGCGGCACGCACGTCACGACGTGCGGCCGTGGATGCGCTCCCGCGGCGCACCGAGTGCGGCTAGCGTGGTGGCGCTGCGCGACGGACGCGGGGCGGCGAGGGCAGGAGCGGACCAGGACATGCACGCCATCGGGGTCGACATCGGCGGGACGAAGATCGCGGCGGGCGTGGTCGACGACGACGGCACGATCCTCGCCCAGACCCGGCGGGACACCGACCCCGACGACGTCGCGAGCATCGACGCGGCGATCGCGGACGTGTACCGCGAGCTCGCCGCCTCCTTCGAGGTCCGCGAGGTCGGTCTGGCGGCGGCCGGGTTCGTCGCGTCGGACCGTGCCCGGGTCCTGTTCGCCCCGAACATCGCCTGGCGCGAGTACCCGCTGCGGGACAACGTGGCGGCACTGATCGGCGACGACGACGTCCGGATCGTCGTGGAGAACGACGCGAACGCGGCCGGCTGGGCGGAGTTCCGCTTCGGTGTCGGCCGGGACGTCGAGGACATGGTGATGCTGACCCTCGGCACGGGCCTCGGCGGCGCGATCGTCTCGGGCGGACGTCTGGCGCGCGGCGCCTGGGGAGCCGCCGCGGAGATCGGCCACATGCGGGTCGTGCCCGGCGGTCACTACTGCGGCTGCGGTCACGAGGGCTGCTGGGAGCAGTACGTCTCGGGCTCGGCGCTCGTGCGCGACGCGCAGGCGGCCGCGGTCTCGCAGCCGGAGCGCGCGGCGGCGCTGATCGCGCTGGCGGGCGGCCGGGTCGAGGGCATCACGGGCCCGCTCGTGACCCGCGCGGCGCAGGACGGCGACCCGCTCGCCGTCGAGCTGCTGACCGAGGTGGGCCGCTGGGTGGGCGAGGGTGCCGCCAGCGTCGCGGCCCTGCTGGACCCGGAGGTGTTCGTCATCGGCGGTGGGGTCAGCGCTGCCGGCGACCTGCTGCTCGTGCCCGCGCGCAAGGCGTTCGGCGAGCAGCTCTCGGGACGCGGCCACCGCCCGGAGGCGGGGATCGTGGTCGCCGACATGGGCAACGACGCGGGCATGGTCGGGGCCGCCGACCTCGCGCGGATCTGACGGCGCGGTCCGGCCGGGCCGGGGCGCGTCAGACGACCGCGCCGTCCCCGTCGGTCGGCTCGCGGTGCTGCGGCATGCGCCACACGAGGACCGCCACGGCGACGACGAACACCACCGCCGCCGCCCGGACCAGGAGGGTCGGGGCGTCCCGCCACACCGTGACGACCACGAGCAGGAAGAGGGGGACGCCTGCGGCCGCTCCCCAGGCGAGGGTGAGCAGGGGGTCGGTGCTCGTCACGGGGCCCGGGTCCTCGGGCACGAAGTGCTCGAGGTCGTCGACCTCGTCCTCCGCCAGGTCGTACTGCGTGGTGCCGTCCCAGTCGCGTCCGCCGGCGCTCGCCGGCAGGCCAGGGGCCGGGGCGCCGTCGTCGGGGGGCGGCGTCCCGTCCTCGGGGTCGGACAGGAGGCGGCGCAGCGCGGGGTCGGTCCCGCCGTCGACGTCGGAGAGGCGCGCGACGATCGACGCCCACACCTCGTCGTCCTCGGGCGTCGAGGGCTGCGGCTCCCGGGAGGGCACGGCGGAGGCGTCGTCGGGACGTGCCGGGGGTCCGGTCGGGTGCTGCGCGCCGGTGATGTCGTCGGCGTCGGCGTCGTCGTCGGGACGTGCGTCCATGGGAGCACTCTAGAGTCGGACCCGACGTACCGACCCGTCGCGGTCGGTGGCAGGTCCGTGGGACCGTCCGGCGCCGCCGGGACGACGGCGGTGCGGCGGGCGTCGAGCGAGGAGACACGTTGTTCTACTGGTTGATGAAGCGGGTGTTCGTCGGGCCCCTGCTGCGCCTGGTCTACCGGCCGTGGGTGCGCGGTGCCGCGAACGTCCCCGCCGAGGGCGGCGCGATCCTCGCGAGCAACCACCTGGCCGTCATCGACTCCTTCTTCCTGCCGCTCGTGCTCGACCGCGAGATCGTGTTCATCGGGAAGCAGGAGTACTTCACCGGCGCCGGCCTCAAGGGGCGGGTGACCGCCGGGTTCATGCGTGGCGTCGGGACGATCCCCGTCGACCGCGGGGGCGGCAAGGCCGGCGAGGCCGCGCTGCGGACGGGCCTGCGCCGGCTGTCCGAGGGCGGTCTGTTCGGCATCTACCCCGAGGGCACGCGGAGCCCGGACGGGCGTCTCTACCGCGGCAAGACGGGTGTGGCGCGCCTCGCGCTCGAGTCCGGCGCGCCCGTGGTCCCGGTCGCGATGGTCGGGACGGACGTGGCGCAGCCCCTCGGCCGGCGCATCCCCAAGGTCATGCGCATCGGCGTGGTCATCGGCGAGCCGCTCGACTTCTCGCGCTACCGCGGGATGGAGAACGACCGGTTCATCCTGCGCTCGGTGACCGACGAGATCATGTACGCGATCATGAGCCTGTCCGGGCAGGAGTACGTGGACGTGTACGCGGCCACGCAGAAGGCACGGATCGCGACGGGCCACCCGCAGGCACCGGACGACGCGGGCGCGATGCCCGCCGCGCCGGGCGGCCGACCGGTGCCCGATGTCCAGGTTCCGGTCCCACCGCAGGACGAGGCTCCGCCGTCAGTAGGATGAGGCGGACCCGGACGCGTGCCGGGCCCGTGCGCGTGCCCGCTGGGCGCGTGCCCGCCGTCCCCCGCGCGACGGGTCGACCCGGACCTCGGTCCTGGTCGTGCCCCCTGCGCGGGCCCCACGCTGGGCCGGCCGGGTACGTCCTGCACCCGCGCCGTCCGTGCTCTGCCAACGAGAGGTGTGTCCCATGTCGGTCCGTCGCGTCGCCCTTCTGACCGCCGGCGGTTTCGCTCCCTGCCTGTCGTCCGCCGTCGGTGGGCTCATCGAGCGCTACACGGAGATCGCTCCCGAGGTCGAGATCATCGCCTACCAGCACGGCTACCACGGCCTGCTGCGGGGTGACAGCATCACGGTCACGCCCGAGGTCCGCGCCAAGGCCGGCGTGCTGCACCGGTTCGGCGGCTCGCCGATCGGCAACTCGCGCGTCAAGCTCACCAACGCCAAGGACTGCGTCAAGCGCGGCCTGGTGGCCGAGGGTCAGGACCCGCTGCACGTCGCGGCCGAGCAGCTCAAGGCCGACGGCATCGACGTCCTGCACACGATCGGCGGCGACGACACCAACACGACCGCTGCCGACCTGGCCGCGTTCCTGCACGACAACGGCTACGAGCTGACGGTCGTCGGCCTGCCCAAGACGATCGACAACGACGTCGTGCCGATCCGCCAGTCCCTCGGCGCGTGGACGGCCGCCGAGGAGGCCGCCGGCTTCGCCGTGAACATCATCGGCGAGCACCGTTCGGGCCCGCGCATGCTGATCGTGCACGAGGTCATGGGCCGCCACTGCGGCTGGCTGACGGCAGCGGCTGCCGCGGAGTACCGCAAGTGGCTCGACCTGCAGGAGTGGGTGCCGGAGATCGGGCTCTCGCGCGAGCGCTGGGACATCCACGCCGTCTTCCTGCCGGAGCTGGCGCTGGACATCGACGCCGAGGCGACGCGCCTCAAGGGCGTCATGGACGAGCTCGGCAACGTCAACATCTTCCTGTCCGAGGGTGCCGGCATGCACGAGATCGTGGAGCAGCTCGAGGCGGCGGGCACGCCCCCGGAGCGTGACCCGTTCGGCCACGTCAAGCTCGACACGATCAACCCCGGCCAGTGGTTCGCCAAGCAGTTCGCCGAGCGGCTGGGCGCCGAGAAGGTCATGGTCCAGAAGTCCGGGTACTACTCCCGGGCGGCGGCGGCGAACGCCGAGGACCTGCGCCTCATCAAGTCGATGACCGACCTGGCCGTCGAGTGCGCGCTGCGCGGCGAGTCCGGTGTGATCGGGCACGACGAGGAGCAGGGCGACCGGCTGCGGGCGATCGAGTTCCCCCGCATCGCGGGGGGCAAGGCGTTCGACGTGTCGCAGGCGTGGTTCGGCGAGCTCCTGTCGGACATCGGGCAGCCCCTCGTCCCGGCGAGCCACTCATGAGCGTGCAGCCCGACCCGCAGGTCGTCGCCGGGCTCGACGCCTGGGAGACGCTGCCCGTCGGTCAGCAGCCGCAGTGGCCGGACGCCACCGAGGTCCGGCGCGTGCGTGACCGGCTCGCGAGCCTGCCGCCGCTGGTCTTCGCCGGCGAGGCCGACGCGCTGCGGGCACAGCTCGCCGCCGCGTCGCGCGGGGAGGCGTTCGTCCTGCAGGGCGGGGACTGCGCCGAGACCTTCGCCGAGGCGACGGCCGACAACATCCGCAACAAGATCAAGACGATCCTGCAGATGGCCGTCGTGCTCACGTACGGCGCGAGCCTGCCCGTGGTGAAGATGGGCCGGATGGCGGGGCAGTACGCCAAGCCGCGCTCGTCGGACGTCGAGACGCGTGACGGCGTCACGCTCCCCGCGTTCCGCGGCGACATCATCAACGGCTTCGAGTTCACGCCCGAGGCCCGCACGCCGGACCCGGACCGCCTGCTCGAGGCGTACCACACGTCGGCGTCGACGCTGAACCTCATCCGCGCCTTCACCACGGGCGGCTTCGCGTCGCTGCTGCGCGTGCACGAGTGGAACCGCGGGTTCATGGCGAACCCGGCGTACTCGCGCTACGAGCAGCTCGCGGCGGAGATCGACCGGGCGATCCGGTTCATGGCCGCGTGCGGTGCCGACGTCGACGCGCTGCGCGCGGTGGACTTCTACTCGGCGCACGAGGGCCTGCTCCTGGACTACGAGCGGCCCCTGACGCGGATCGACTCGCGCACGGGTCTGCCGTACGACTGCTCGGCCCACTTCCTGTGGATCGGGGAGCGGACGCGTCAGCTCGACTCCGGGCACGTCGACTTCTTCTCGCGCGTGCAGAACCCGCTCGGGGTCAAGCTCGGTCCGACCACCACGGGCGACGACGCGATCGCGCTCATGGACCGGCTGAACCCGACGGGGGAGCCCGGTCGTCTGACGTTCGTGACGCGCATGGGTGCCGGCAAGGTCCGCGACCTGCTCCCGGCGCTCGTCGAGAAGGTCACCGCCGACGGGCGTCCCGTGACGTGGGTGTGCGACCCGATGCACGGCAACGGCATCACGTCGGCCAGCGGCTACAAGACGCGCCGGTTCACCGACGTCATGGACGAGGTCGCCGGGTTCTTCGAGGTGCACCGTGCGCTGGGCACCGTCCCCGGCGGCCTGCACGTCGAGCTCACGGGCGACGACGTCACCGAGGTCCTCGGTGGTACCGAGGAGATCGACGACGAGGGGCTGGCCCGGCGCTACGAGACGCTGGTCGACCCGCGCCTGAACCACCAGCAGTCGCTCGAGATGGCGTTCCAGGTCGTGGAGCTGCTGCGCCGCGCCTGACGTGGCTGGACGGCCCCGGCCCCGACCACGACGGTCTGGGCCGGGGCCGTCCCACGTCGGTCCACCGCCGCGTGGCGGGGCAGGCGGCGGGCGTCGTCAGACGACCTGCAGCACGATCTCCGTGCCCTTGCGCACGGACTCGCCCGCCGGCACGCTCTGCGTCCGCACGGTGCCGAAGAAGCCGCCCAGGACGTTCTCGCGCTTCGCCGTCAGCCCGAGGCTGTCGAGCTCGGCCTTGGCCTTGTCGAACTGCTTGCCGGTCAGGTCGGGCATCGGGACCGTCTCCGGACCCTTCGACACGGTGACGGTGACGACGTCACCGCGGTGGGCGGTCTCACCGGCCACGGGGGACTGGTCGATGATGCGCCCGGCGGGCACGGTGTCGTGGAAGGCCTCGGTGGCCTCCACGGTGAGCGCGTCGGACGCGAGCTGCTCCTGCGCGTCCTCGACCGTGATGCCCACCACGGAGGTGACGGTCACGGGGGCGGGCCCCCTGGACAGGACCAGCGTCACGGCGCTGCCGCGCTTCACCTGCGCCCCGGCATCGGCAGCGGTGCCGTCCGGGAGCGCTGCGGTGAGCACCTGCCCGGCGGGCGCCTCGTCGTGGTACTCCTCGTCGCCGTACGCGGCGACGAGCTCGGCACCCTCGAGCGCACCCTCGGCGTCCGCCTGCATCGCGCCGACGAGCCCGTCGGGGACGACGACCAGGTCGGGGCCCTTCGAGACCGTGTAGGTCACGGTGCCGTCCTTGCGGACGGCGGCTCCGGGACCGGGGTCGGTCGACAGCACCGAGCCGGCTGCGACCGTGTCGTCGAAGGCCTCGGCGCGCGTGTGCCGCAGCCCGGCGTCCTCGAGCGCGGCCACGGCGTCGTCCTCGGGGACCTCCAGCACCGCGGGCACGCTCGTGTAGGCGCCGGGGCCGGCCTCCAGGTACCACCACGTGCCGAGGCCCAGCAGCGCGAGGACGGCCACGGTCACCGCGATCACGGTCCTGCGGCGCCGGCTCGCCGGCGGCGCCGTGGTGCCGGCGGGCTCGACGACCCCGAGCCCGATCGGCAGCGCGACGGTCCCGCCGCGGGCGTGGTCGCCGACCGGGACGCGCGCCGTGAGGCCGGGGTCGTCCGCGAGGTCGTCCTCGGCGTCGCCCACGAAGGGCAGGTCCGTCTCGTCGAGGTCCGTCGCGGCGGGCAGCACGACGGTCGGCGGCACCTCGGCACGTCGGTCGAGGGTGACGTCGTCGAGCGCGAGGCGCGTGCGCCGCACGAGCAGGAGTGCAGCCCCGGCGTCGAGCGGTCGGTCCTCCGGGCTGTGCGCGGCGAGCGCACCGACGAGCTCGTCGACCTCGGACGGCAGCCAGTCGACCAGCGTCGACGGGGCCGGGATCTCGGAGGTCACGTGCTGGAAGGCCACCTGGATGGCGGTCTCGCCCGTGAAGGGCTGCCTGCCGGTCAGCATCTCGAAGAGCATGACGCCCGTGGCGTAGACGTCCGTGCGGGCGTCGCTGGCCCCGCGCTGCACCAGCTCCGGCGCGAGGTACGCCACCGTCCCGAGCACCGTGCCGGTGGTCGTCGACGTGACCTCGGTCACCGCGCGGGCCAGGCCGAAGTCGGCCACGCGCACGCGGTCGTCCGACGCGATGAGCACGTTCTCGGGCTTGACGTCCCGGTGCACGAGGCCCGCGCGGTGGGCGGCGGCCAGCGCGTCGAGCACGCTCTCGGTCACCCGCAGCGCCTCGCCGACGCGCAGGGCGCCCTGCTCGGCGATCTGGCGCCGCAGGTTGGACCCGTCGACGTACTCCATCGTCAGGTAGCTGGTCTCGCCGTCGACGCCCTGGTCGAAGACCCCCACGAGCCCGGGGTGCGTCAGTCGCGCGGCGCTGCGTGCCTCGCGGCGGAACCGTGCGACGAAGGCGCCCCCGGTCGCCCCCTCGGCGAGGTGCGGGTGCATGACCTTGAGCGCGACCTCGCGGTCGAGCCGACGGTCGATGGCGAGGTACACCGTCGCCATGCCGCCGCGCGCGATGCGCGAGACGACCTCGTACCGGCCGTCGACCAGACGGCCCACGAGCGGATCGGTGACGGTGGTTCCCACGCGCGGAAGTCTACGGTCGGCGGGCGCGAGATCCGGGGAGCCGCGCGCGTCAGCGGAAGCGCGTCATGAGCGTCTGGACGTTGGCGACGTAGCGCCGTGTGTCCGCGTACATGCCGTTGCGCTTCACCGAGCCCGCGCCCTGGTAGTACGACGCGATCGCCGTCGGGAGGTCGGGGGAGGTGCGCACCAGCGACCGCAGGATCGCGACGCCCGCGACGACGTTGTCGTCCGGACCGAGCAGGTCGAGCTGGCGGCCGACCAGCTGCGAGGCCCACTCGCCCGACGAGGGGATCACCTGCATCGTGCCGATGGCGTTGGCGGGGGAGACGGCCGTGTGGTCGAAGCCGGACTCCTGGTGGGCCACGGCCTGCGCCAGCGCGGGGTCGACCCCCATGGCCCGCGCGGTCGCCGCGACCTTCGCCTGCATGTCGGCGCGCGAGGGGACGCCCGCCGCCAGCAGCGTCGCCTTGTTGCGGTTCGCCGCGTCGACGACCTGCGGCGCGTACGTGCGGCCCGCGAACGTGTCGCCGACGAGCTGCGTCGGCGTCGCCGCGGACGTGCCGCCCGGCAGCGCGATGTCCTGCCCGACGCGGATGGACGCGCGCGCGTCGAGACCGTTGGCGGCCACGACGGCGGCGACGGTGGTGCCGTGCCGTGCCGCGATGGCCGAGACGGTGTCGCCGCTGCGCACGGTGTAGGTGCCGGTGGAGGCCGCGGGAGCGGCCCCGGTGCCGGGCCGCGCTGCGGCCGCGCCGGGGATGGTCAGGCTCTGCCCGGCGCGGATGAAGGCGCGGGCGTCGAGGCCGTTGGCGGCCACGACGGCGGCGACGGTGGTCCCGTGCCGTGCCGCGATGGCCGAGACGGTGTCGCCGCTACGGACGGCGTACGACGTGCCGGCAGGAGCGGGTGCAGGCGTGGCGGACGCCGCCGGCGCGGCGTCCGGGAGACGGAGCACCTGCCCCACACGCACGCGTGAAGGGTCGGCCAGGGTGTTGTCGGCCGCGATCCGCGCGACGGTCGTCCCGCTGCGCTTGGCGATCGACGTCAGGGTGTCGCCCTGCCGGACGGTGTAGTCGGCGGCGTGGCCGGCGGTGCCGGTGGCGGCGAGCGCGACGGTCGCGAGAGCGAGCGTGGCCCCCGTCCCGGTCGCGGCGCGCGCGACGGTGCGCGGACGCGGAGTAAGTGCGGACATGGCCCCCCCAGGGCGGTTGTGGAGCATGTGGTGCGGTGTGCGCGGAGCGGCACGGACGTGACGCGTGGTGCGCGTGTGACGGGTGTGACGAACTTCGACGCTAGACGAGAATGTCCAGGACGGAAACCCCGCGGGCCGGATGACGGTCTCCGCGCGCGGGACCCGTAGGCTGACCGGGTGAGTTCGACCTCGGATCTGGACCTTCTCGTCGGCAGCTGGCTGACCGTTCCCGACGTTGCGGAGATGCTCGGCGTGGACGCGGGCAGGG
The DNA here is from genome assembly GCF_018623035.1 of Cellulomonas dongxiuzhuiae. Taxonomy (NCBI): domain Bacteria; kingdom Bacillati; phylum Actinomycetota; class Actinomycetes; order Micrococcales; family Cellulomonadaceae; genus Cellulomonas; species Cellulomonas dongxiuzhuiae. The sequence continues at coordinate 2,339,467 of NZ_CP076023.1, read as the reverse complement.
TGCGTCGCCTCCTGCAGGAGCGGCGGCTCGTCGGCGTGCGGCGGGGCACCCCGCCCGTGCTGAGCGTGCCGGCCGACTGCCTCGTGCCCGGCCACCTCTCCAACCCGGCCGCCCCCGACGCGCCCTCCGCCGACCGGCCGTGGGCCGTCCTGGCGGCGCTGCAGGGCACCCTGACCGTGCTGGGCGACGACGGCTTCTCCGACGAGGAGACGATCGAGTGGCTCTTCACGCAGGAGGAGACCCTCGGGGTCGCGCCGATCGTGGCGCTGCGGGCCGGCCGCAAGACCGAGGTACGGCGCGTGGCCCAGGCGCTCCTCTAGCCGGCCGGCGCGTCCGCACGGGCGGACGACGCAGGGACGTCAGGCGGCGCGCTGGACCGCCGCGTGCGCGAGGTCGACGAGTGCGCTGCGCGCGGGCTCGGGCCAGTCGCGTGCCTCGATCTGCGCGAAGGCCTCGGTGCAGAGCTCGTCGATGAGCTGCTCGACCTCCGCCACCGCACCCGTGCGCACGAGCAGCTCGGTGAGGGTCGCGACGCCCGCGGCGTCGAGGTGCGGGTCCCCGACGCCGCTCGTCAGGACGTCCACGGCTCCGGCGTCGCCCGCGGCGGTCGCCCGGGCGAGGGCCCGCGCGACCAGGACCGTGCGCTTGCCCTCGCGCAGGTCGTCGCCGGTCGGCTTGCCCGTCGTGGACGGGTCGCCGAGCACGCCGAGCAGGTCGTCGCGGAGCTGGAACGCCTCACCGAGCGGGAGCCCGACGGCGCGGCAGCCGGCGACGGCGGCCTCGTCGGCGCCGGCGAGCGCGGCGCCCAGCACGATCGGGTGCTCGACGCTGTAGCGCGCGGACTTCGCCCGCACGACGTCGCGTGCCCGCCGCTCGTCCTCCTGCGGATCGCCCCACGGCATGGTCTGGGCGACAAGGTCGAGGTACTGCCCGACCGTCACCTCGGTCCGCATGTCCGCGAACACCGCGTGCGCGATGTGCGCGACGGGCGCCGGCAGGTCGGCCAGGGCGCGCGTCATCTCGTCGTCGCTCGCGACGAGAGCCAGGTCGCCGAGGAGGATCGCGGCACCGTCCCCGAAGCGCCGCGGCTCGCCCCGACGCACGCCCGCCCGGTGGTCGTCCGCGAAGACGCGGTGCGCGGTCGGCCGGCCGCGACGCGTGCTGGAGTCGTCCATGACGTCGTCGTGGAAGAGCGCCGCCGCCTGGAAGAGCTCGAGCGCGGCACCTGCGCGCAGGACCGCCTGCTCCCGCCCGTCGCCCGGCGTCCCGCCGTGCGCGCGCCACGACCAGTAGCAGAAGGCGGCACGCAGCCGCTTGCCGCCGGCGAGCATGCTCTCGACCGCGTCGGCCAGCGGTGCGGCGTCCGGGCTGATCGCGCGGCAGGTCTCGCGCAGACCGGCGACGTGCCGGGCGAGGGCCGCGTCCACGCCGGCGCGCAGGTTCTCACGGTCGACCAGAGCAGCGTTCGCGGTGGGCACGTGCCCACCCTAGGGCGCGGGCGCCGCCACCGTCCCACCGAGGGTCATGGTCCGCATGCCGTCCCGGTCGAGCACGCCCACGACCAGCAGCTCCGACCCCGCGGAGCGGGAGAACGTGGTCTGGGCCGCGAGGCCGGCCTCGACCGCCGGTGGCGCCGACTCGGTGAAGCCTGCGGCCAGCAGCGGTGCCCGGACGGCTTCCACCAGGCCGGCGGTGTCCTGGCCGGTCCGGACGTTGAGGCTGATGCGGAGCGTCGCGTCGCCGGCGGGCTCGGCGGAGGACACCAGCACCTCGGCGTCGGGCGGCACCGGCACCAGGTCCGCCGGGAAGCTCGGGGCCAGCGTGCCGACCGCGGTGCCGTCCGCGATGTCGTCCGTGAGCAGGGACTCGCCGGGCGTGGGTGTGGGCGTCGCGGTGGACCCGGAGGGGGCGGCGGGCGGCGCGGTGCTCGTCGTGCAGCCGGTCACGAGGCCCAGGCCGAGCAGCGTCGCGGCTGCCAGGGCGAGGAGAGTCGTACGGGGCACGGCGCCAGGTTAGCGCGACCGCGCGGTCGTGGGACGGGCGCGCGAGCCGACCACAGGCCCGGCCCGGCCGAGGCGGGCCCACAGGTCCGACCCGCACGCCCCACGGTGCGCGCGTGGCGCGCTTCGGTGGGCACATGGAACCTCTCCTCCTCCGGCTCGGCGAGCCGCGCGAGCTGCTCGCTCTCGTCCCGCACCTCCTCGGCTTCCAGCCCCGCGACAGCGCCGTCGCGGTGAGTCTGCGGGGGCCACGGGGGCAGGTGGGCATGGTGGCGCGGGTCGACCTCGGCGACGTCGCCGACCCGACGCACGGCCCGCAGGTCGCCCGGTCGCTGGCGACGCACCTGCACCGCGACGGCGCCCGACGTGCCGTCCTCGTCGTTTACGCCGAGACCTCCGTCCCTGCGGGCGCCGGGCTCGCCGAGGCTGCGGCCTCGCACGTGGCCGAGGCCTTCGACGTGCCCTTCGGCGGCGTCGAGGTGGTGCTCGTCGGTGACACCACCTTCCGCTGCCGCTCGTGCCAGGACACGTGCTGCCCACCTCAGGGGCACCCACTGAGCGACCTGCAGGCCACCCGGGCGGGCGCCGAGATGGTGCTGGCCGGGTCCGTGGTGGCCGCTGGACGTGAGTCGTTGGGACATGTGGCGACCGCGCCGCCCGCAGCCCGCCGTGCCGTCGCACGGGTGCGTCGGCGCCGTGCGGACGCTCGGGTGCGAGCGGCGGCGAGCGGGCCGCAGGAGCTGGCGCGGTGGCGGTCGGAGTCCCTGGCCGCGTGGCGCGCGCTGGTCGTCCGCCCGTCCACGGAGCGGGCGGTCCCGGTGTCGCGACCGGCGCTGCTGGGCCGGGTCGAGGCGGGGCTCGCCGACCGCCGGGTCCGTGACGCGGTTCTCGTCGCCTGCCTCCCGGACGCCGGCTCGCTGCCCGAGCGGACGCTCACCCAGGCCGGTCCGGACGAGGACGCCGAGGTGCGTGCGGCGATCGGACGTCTGGTGGACCCGGGGGACGGGCGACACCCGGACGAGTCGGTGCGTGCAGTGCGCGACGCCCTCGAGGACGTCGTGGCGCACGGCAGGCGCGGCGCGCAGGCGCCGGCCTCGACGCTGCTCGCGACCGTGGCCTGGTGGCAGGGTGACGGCGCGCGCGCCGCCGTGCTGCTCGAGCGGGCGCTGGACGACGACCCGGAGTACCGGCTCGCTCGGCTCATGCGCAGCGCAGTCGAGGCCGGGCTGGCGCCCGGGTGGGTGCGTCGGCAGCCATGACCGCGGCGTCGGGAGCGGCCGTCGCGGGCGACGGTGCGGCCGATCGGGTGCGTCGGTGCTGGTGGGCGGGCGCGCGTCGTCGCCGGTCAGTGGTGGTGCGTCGCGCACCTGTCGAGGTCGTGGCAGGCCTCGCGCTCGGGTAGCGTCGCCGTCGAGGCCGGCAGGGGCCAGGAGGAGGAGCGGCGATGGGAATCGTGGTCGGCTACCTGGCGACCCCCGAGGGGCACGCAGCGTTGGACGCCGCCGTGGAGGAGGCTCGACGCCGGTCCGTCCCGGTGGTCGTGGTCCTCAGCGTGCGCCGCGACGAGACGCCGGAACGTCGGGCGGAGGTCGAGCAGGCGCTGGGCGAGGTGCGCGACGACCTCACGGCGCAGGGCGTCGAGCACGACGTCCGGCTGCTCGCCGGGGGCGACGTCGCCGACGACCTCATCAGCACCGCCGAGGAGGTCGGGGCGCAGCTCGTCGTGCTGGGTCTGCGTCGGCGGAGCCCTGTGGGCAAGCTGATCCTCGGGTCCAACGCGCAGCGGGTCCTCTTCGACGCGCCGTGCCCCGTGCTTACGGTCAAGCCCGCAGGCTGACACGCGGGCATCGGCGGCGGTGTCGCCTCGCCCGAGCTCGCATGCGGCCCCCAGCCCGGTGCGGTGCGTGACGCGCGGCGCGCCCGGATGCGCGCGTCGGGAATGACCTGGCCCCTCGCGGTGTTGCAGCAGGTCGACCCCGGGGAGCGATCCACGTGCCGCCGGCGACGCGCGCGGCTGCACGCGCGGCAGGCCTCCGCGGGTCGGTACAATATCTGTCTGTCTCCCGGTCCTTCGGACTCTCCACGGTTCCGGTTGCCGCGCTGACGAAAGGTCGTTTCTTGACGTCCCAGACCCCCCACCCCGCGCTCCCGCGTGAGTTCCAGCACCCTGCGCTGCAGGAGCTGGTCATGCGTGGACGGACCCACGGGAGCGTCGACAGCGCCTCGGTTCGCGCCGCCTGCGAGGCTGCCGGCGTCGAGGACCCCAAGAGGCTGCGTGCCGTCGTCCGAGGTCTCGGTACGGCAGGCGTCGACGTGAACGACCTTGGTTCTGCCGGTCGGGCCGTCGCGGCGACGAGCGCGAAGTCGCGCCCTGCCGCGAAGGCGACCGTCACCGACGGCGCCGTCAAGCCGGCCAGGGCCGCCACGAAGTCCGCCGCTGCCAAGACGGTCGGCACCAAGACGGCCGCCGCGAAGACGACGGCGAAGGGTGCTGCCGCCAAGGCGTCCGAGGTGACGGACGAGGCCGTCGACGAGGTCGTCGACGTCGACGTCACCGAGCTGGAGGACGTCGAGGTCGCCGACACGGTCGAGGTCGAGGCGGACGACACCGAGGAGGTCGCCGACGAGACCGAGGCGAAGCCGGCGGTCGCGAAGAAGGAGGACGAGCCCGAGGACACGGGCTTCGTCTACTCCGACGCGGACGACGACGACGCCCCCGCGCAGCAGGTCGTCACGGCCGGCGCCACCGCGGACCCCGTCAAGGACTACCTCAAGCAGATCGGCAAGGTCGCGCTGCTGAACGCCGAGCAGGAGGTCGAGCTCGCCAAGCGCATCGAGGCCGGCCTGTTCGCCGACGAGAAGCTCGCGGAGATCCGCGACACGCTCGAGCCGAAGATGCGTCGCGAGCTGGAGTGGATCGCGCAGGACGGTCGGCGGGCCAAGAACCACCTGCTCGAGGCGAACCTGCGTCTGGTCGTCTCCCTCGCCAAGCGCTACACGGGCCGCGGCATGCTCTTCCTGGACCTCATCCAGGAGGGGAACCTCGGTCTGATCCGCGCGGTCGAGAAGTTCGACTACACCAAGGGCTACAAGTTCTCGACGTACGCCACGTGGTGGATCCGGCAGGCGATCACCCGGGCGATGGCCGACCAGGCCCGCACGATCCGCATCCCGGTGCACATGGTCGAGGTCATCAACAAGCTCGCCCGCGTGCAGCGCCAGATGCTCCAGGACCTGGGCCGCGAGCCCACGCCGGAGGAGCTGGCCAAGGAGCTCGACATGACGCCTGAGAAGGTCGTCGAGGTCCAGAAGTACGGTCGCGAGCCCATCTCGCTGCACACGCCCCTCGGTGAGGACGGCGACAGCGAGTTCGGTGACCTCATCGAGGACTCCGAGGCGGTCGTGCCCGCGGACGCCGTGAGCTTCACGCTGCTGCAGGAGCAGCTGCACCAGGTCCTCGACACGCTCTCGGAGCGCGAGGCCGGCGTGGTCTCCATGCGGTTCGGCCTGACCGACGGCCAGCCCAAGACGCTCGACGAGATCGGCAAGGTGTACGGCGTGACGCGCGAGCGCATCCGCCAGATCGAGTCCAAGACGATGTCGAAGCTGCGTCACCCGTCGCGCTCGCAGGTGCTGCGCGACTACCTCGACTGACGGCCACCTGACGTCCCCGAGAGCCCGGCCCGCACCGAGGGGCCGGGCTCTCGGCGTCCGTGCACCCGGGACGGCGCGCATCGAGCACCTCCACCGGCACGACGAAGGCCCCGGACCGTGGGGTCCGGGGCCTACGTGGCTCGTGGTGGTGCGCTCGTCAGCCGGCTGCGCCGGGGCCCGCACCGTGCTCGGCGAGCAGCCGGTCCGTCTCGTCCTGGACGTGCGTCGCGACCGATGCGAACTTGGGCGCGTGCTCCCGCGCGTGGTGGGCGCAGAACAGCAGCTCACCGACCGGGAGCACGACGCGGACATAGGCCTGTGCGTTGCAGCGGTCGCAGCGGTCGGCAGCCGTCAGCGGGGTCCTGGATTCCATCGTCGTCCCTGTCACATCTCCATACAACCACCCGCTCCTCGGATTCGTGCCCTCGAAGGCAGGTGGTTCGCTCTCTGCGTACAAGATCGTGACGAGGTGTCACGCGTTCGTGACCCTGGTGCAACGTGAGGTGCCACACGCGTCACAGGGCCGACACATGGTCCGGGCGTCGCCACCGGCGGCGAGCGGCATGGCGGGACGGGTGGCAGGGGCCCACCCGGATAGCATCGGCGCCGTGACGACGACCTCCGCTCAGGCCGGCTACACCGCACGGCACCTGTCGGTGCTCGAGGGACTCGAGGCCGTGCGCAAGCGACCCGGCATGTACATCGGCACGACCGACAGCCGTGGCCTGATGCACTGCCTGTGGGAGATCATCGACAACTCGGTCGACGAGGCCCTGGGTGGGCACGGGGACCGCATCGAGGTCGTGCTGCACGCGGACTCCTCGGTCGAGGTGCGTGACAACGGACGCGGCATCCCCGTGGACGTCGAGCCCAAGACCGGGCTGACCGGCGTCGAGGTCGTGCTCACCAAGCTGCACGCGGGCGGCAAGTTCGGCGGCGGCTCGTACGCGGCGTCGGGTGGTCTGCACGGTGTCGGCGCGTCGGTGGTCAACGCGCTGTCCGCGCGCCTCGACGTCGAGGTCGACCGTGGCGGGCGCACGTACCGCATGACGTTCCACCGCGGCGAGCCCGGCGTGTTCGACGACAGCGCGGGCATCAGCCCCGAGTCGCCGTTCGAGCCCTTCGTGCAGGGTTCCGAGCTCGCCGTCGTCGGCAAGGTCGCCAAGGGCGTCAGCGGTACGCGGGTGCGGTACTGGGCGGACCGGCAGATCTTCCCTCACAGCGCGGTCTTCTCCTACGACGAGCTCGTCACCCGGGCCCGGCAGACGAGCTTCCTCGTGCCCGGCCTGGCGATCACGCTGCGCGACGAGCGCCGCGTCGCCGGCACCCCCGGCGAGCACGGCCCGCACGAGGAGACGTTCCTGCACACGGGCGGCGTCGTCGACTTCGTCGAGCACCTCTCCCCGGACGGGCCCGTCACGGACACGTGGAACCTCACCGGTCAGGGCACCTTCACGGAGACGGTGCCCGTGCTCGACGACCGCGGTCACATGACGCCGCAGGAGGTCTCCCGCACGTGCGACGTCGACGTCGCCGTCCGGTGGGGCACGGGGTACGCGACCGAGGTCCGCAGCTTCGTCAACATCATCGCGACGCCCAAGGGCGGCACGCACGTGGCCGGCTTCGAGGCGGCGCTGCTCAAGACCGTGCGGGCCCAGGTGGCCGCCAACGCCCGGCGGCTGAAGATCTCGGCGAAGGACTCGTCGTCGGAGCGGGTCGAGAAGGAGGACGTGCTCGCGGGCCTCACCGCCGTGGTGACCGTGCGGCTCGCCGAGCCGCAGTTCGAGGGTCAGACGAAGGAGGTGCTGGGCACCGGACCCGTGCGTGGCATCGTCGCCCGCGTCGTCGAGCAGCAGCTCACCGAGATCTTCGCGTCGCCCAAGCGTGACCACAAGGCGCACTCGTCGCTCCTGCTCGACAAGGTCGTCGGGGAGATGCGCGCGCGAGTGTCGGCCCGCAAGCAGAAGGAGATCTCGCGCCGCAAGAACGCGCTCGAGTCGTCCTCGCTGCCCGCCAAGCTCGCGGACTGCCGCATCGACGACGTCGCACGCAGCGAGCTGTTCATCGTCGAGGGCGACAGCGCGCTCGGGACCGCGAAGCTCGCCCGCAGCTCGGACTTCCAGGCGCTGCTGCCGATCCGCGGCAAGATCCTCAACGTCCAGAAGGCGTCCGTCGGCGACATGCTGAAGAACGCCGAGTGCGCCGCGATCATCCAGGTGGTGGGCGCAGGGTCGGGTCGCACGTTCGACCTCGAGGCCGCGCGCTACGGCAAGATCGTCCTGATGACCGACGCCGACGTCGACGGCGCGCACATCCGCACGCTGCTGCTCACGCTGTTCTTCCGGTACATGCGTCCGCTCGTGGAGGACGGGCGGGTGTACGCCGCCGTGCCGCCGCTGCACCGCATCGAGGTCATCGGTGCCGGGTCGCGCAAGAACGAGTACGTCTACACCTACTCGGAGGCCGAGCTCGCGAGCACCCTGAAGAAGCTCGACCGCGCCGGCAAGCGGTACAAGGACGACATCCAGCGTTACAAGGGCCTGGGGGAGATGGACGCCGACCAGCTCGCCGAGACGACGATGGACCCGCGTCACCGCACGCTGCGCCGGGTCCGGATCGGCGAGGCGGAACAGGCCGCCGCCCAGGTCGAGAAGGTGTTCGAGCTGCTCATGGGCTCGGACGTGGCCCCGCGCAAGGACTTCATCGTCGCCAACGCGCACGCGCTCGACCAGTCCCGCATCGACGCCTGAGCGCACCGGCGCACGACACCAGGACGGCGTGCGTCGCACACAAACCGGTGGCCTGCGCGCGACACGCACGCGAGGCTGGTGCCCATGACTGACACGATCGCCCCCCTGGACGTCCGCGCGGCGGCACCCGCGCACGTCCCGGTCCCCGGACCCGACCTCGGCCTGGCCTGGCGGCCGGCGACGGTGCAGGACGCCGCGCGGATCACCGCGTTGCGGGTCCGCTCGCAGGAGGCCGACGGCCTGCCGTACCGGGCCTCGGAGGCCGAGACGACCCAGGAGCTCACGGGGGAGTGGCGCGACCTGCGGCTGGACACTCTCCTGGGGTTCGACGCCGACGGGACGGCGCGCGCCTGGGCGCACGCTGACACCTCCCCGGGCGACGAGCGTGTCGTGCGGGCCTTCGTCGAGGGCACCGTCGACCCCGCATGGCGCGGTCGTGGCGTCGGCACCGCGCTGGTGGCATGGTCGCAGGCGCGCGCGCGGCAGCTGCTCGCGGGGTCCGGCAAGGAGCTCCCGGCACGGATCGCCACGTACTGCGACGACGCGACGCCGGAGGTGGCCCGCGTGTACGAGGCCGCCGGCTTCCGACCCATCCGCTACTACACCGAGATGCGTCGGGCCCTGGGCCTCGCGCTGCCCGACGTGCCGCAGGTCGACGGCGCGCGCGTGGTGCCGTGGGCGCCCGAGCTGGACGACGCGGTCCGACGCGCCCACAACGACGTGTTCGCCGACCACTGGGGCTCGGAGCCCCGAACGCCGGAGCAGTGGCGCCAGGGCCGGGCGATGTTCGCCCCGACCTGGTCGTTCGTCGCCCTCGACGACGCAGACCGGGTCGCCGGCTACGCGGTCTCCGGGCGGTACGAGCATGACTGGGCCGCGGCCGGGTTCTCGTCCGGGTACACCGAGCTGCTCGGGGTGCGCCGCGAGTGGCGCGGACGTCGCCTCGCGGTCGCGCTTCTCGCCACGGTGATGCGCGCGTACGCGGACGACGGCATCGAGTACGCCGAGCTGGACGTCGACACGGAGAACCCGTCCGGTGCCCACGGCCTCTACGCCGCGCTGGGCTACGAGGTCGCGCACTCGTCGACGATGCTGACGATCGAACTGTGAGTCCCGGCGCCTCCCGGCACTGTGAGATCGACCGGGACGCGCGCCCACGGCATGTCGGGCACCCCGGGACGGTTAGGGTCTGTGGACATGACCGACGTGCTCGACCTGCAGGACGTGACGATCCGCCGGGGGGCGACGACGATCCTCGAGGACCTGTCGTGGCGCGTCCAGGACGCGGAGCGCTGGGTGGTGCTGGGTCGCAACGGCGCCGGCAAGACGACCCTGCTGCAGGTGGCCTCCGGTCGCATGCACCCGACGTCCGGCACCGCGACCCTGCTGGGTGCGCGCCTGGGTGCCACCGACGTGTTCGAGCTGCGGCCCCGGATCGGCCTCGCCAGCGCGGCGCTCGCCGACCGCATCCCGTCGGGCGAGACCGTGCGGGACGTCGTGCTGACCGCGGCCTACGGCGTGACGGGTCGCTGGCGCGAGGCGTACGAGACCGTCGACGAGGCGCGTGCGACGGACCTGCTCGCGGCCTTCGGCGTCGCCCACCTCGCGGAGCGCTGGTTCGGCACCCTGTCCGAGGGGGAGCGCAAGCGCGTGCAGATCGCCCGCAGCCTCATGAGCGATCCCGAGCTGCTGCTCCTCGACGAGCCCGCCGCAGGCCTCGACCTGGGGGGACGGGAGGAGCTCGTCGGCGCGCTGGCCGAGCTCGCGCGGGACCGGCGCTCACCCGCGCTGGTGCTCGTCACGCACCACGTCGAGGAGATCCCCCCGGGCTTCACGCACCTGCTGCTGCTGCGCGCCGGCCGGGTGTTCGCCGCCGGGCCGATCGACGAGACGCTGACCGCCGAGAACCTCTCCGGTGCGTTCGACGTCCCGCTGCGTCTGGACCACGTCGACGGCCGCTGGTCCGCCCACGCGACGGGTGCGGTCACGGCCTGATCGTGGCCGTACCGTGACCCGCCGCCCACAGGTTCGCAAAGCCATCGCATAGGATCGTTCCACGGACGACGGCGATCGCGGAGGTGGCGGGCATGGGATGGCTCTGGTGGGTCGGGGGAGCCCTGACGCTCGGCATCCTCGAGATGCTGTCGCTGGACCTCGTGCTCGTGATGTTCGCCGGGGGCGCCCTGGCCGGTGCGCTGGCGTACGCGCTGGGAGCACCCGTGGCCGTGCAGATCCTCGTCGCGGCGCTCACCGCGATCATCCTCCTGGCGACGCTGCGGCCCTGGCTGCTGCGGCACCTCAAGGGCCGCGTGGACCTGCCGGAGACGAACGCCGCTGCCCTCGTCGGGCGGCCGGCGACGGTCGTCTCCACGGTCGACGGCACCACCGGTCGGGTCAAGCTCGTCGGTGAGGTGTGGACCGCCCGTACCGCGGACGGCGGCTCCCTGCCGCCGGGCACCGCGGTCACGGTGACGAAGATCGACGGGGCCACCGCCGTCGTCAGCCCGGCCGCCGCCAACGCCCCGGGCGACACCGCCGCCCCCGGCGTCGCTCCCGCCTGACACCTGTCGACCGAGACATCCGACCCGGGCTCCCGGGTCACCGTGGCCGTCCCGGTACGGGCGGCGCAACCTGCGGAGGTCCCATGAACGACGGCCCCGGTGCCGGCCAGATCGCGCTGATCCTCGTCCTCGTCCTCGTCCTGATCTTCGTCGTCGTCGCCCTGGTGCGCGCGGTGCGGATCGTGCCGCAGGCGGTCGCGATCATCGTCGAGCGGCTCGGACGGTACAACAAGACGCTGGACGCCGGCCTGCACCTGCTGATCCCGTTCGTGGACCGGGTGCGCGCGAGCGTGGACCTGCGCGAGCAGGTCGTCTCGTTCCCGCCGCAGCCCGTGATCACCTCCGACAACCTCGTGGTGAGCATCGACACCGTCATCTACTTCCAGGTGACGTCGCCGAAGGACGCGGTCTACGAGATCGCCAACTACATCACCGGCATCGAGCAGCTGACGGTCACGACCCTGCGCAACGTCATCGGGTCGATGGACCTCGAGCAGACGCTGACGAGCCGCGACCAGATCAACGGCCAGCTGCGCGGCGTGCTCGACGAGGCGACCGGCAAGTGGGGCATCCGCGTCAACCGCGTCGAGCTCAAGGCGATCGACCCGCCGGCGTCGGTGCAGGGCTCCATGGAGCAGCAGATGCGCGCCGAGCGTGACCGCCGTGCCGCGATCCTCACTGCCGAGGGCGTCAAGCAGTCGGCGATCCTCACTGCCGAGGGCGAGAAGCAGTCGGCGATCCTGCGGGCCGAGGGCGAGGCCCAGTCGGCGATCCTGCGGGCCGAGGGTGAGGCGCGGGCGATCCTCCAGGTGTTCGACGCCGTCCACCGTGGCGACGCCGACCCCAAGCTGCTCGCGTACCAGTACCTGCAGACCCTGCCCAAGATCGCGGCGAGCCCGTCGAACAAGATGTGGTTCCTCCCGGCCGAGCTCAGCGGCGCGCTGGGCTGGCTCTCCAAGGGGTTCCAGGGCGGCGGCGGCGAGGGCGACTACCCGACCCGCCCCGCGGGCAGCTCACCGATCGCCGAGGGCGAGCTGCCCCCCGTCTCGCTGACGGACCCGAGCGAGGCGCTGGCCGAGGCACGGCGCGAGTCGGCGGCCGCGACGGCCGACGCGACGAGCGCGGGCACGCTGTCCGGCGTGCCGTTCGACCCGTCCGCCGAGCGTGGGCAGCGCCCGGGCACGGGCCCTGCGGCGCCGCAGCAGCCCGTGTACGGGTCGCCGACGCCCGCGCAGGCACCACCGGCGCCCGCGCAGCCGGCACCGACGAGCGACGAGCCCCGTCCGCCGGAGCAGCCGGCACCCTGACGCCGTCTCCTGTGCACGTCCCACACGACGCCGGTGCCTCCCGCGGGTGCCGGCGTCGGGCTGTCCGCCCTCGGCGGAATGGTCGTGCGTCGGTGCCACGCGGGGGGCATCGTGTACCTGCCGTGGTCGGCCCGCCCCCGCGGTCGGCCGTACGGATCCACCGGGGGACCGTCGCAGGGAAGGGCGCCGTCCATGCTTGTCCGTCTCCTGCGGGAGCACCTGAGGCCCTACCGGGGCGCCGTCGTCGCCGTGCTCGTGCTGCAGCTGGTGCAGGTCATCGCGACCCTCTGGCTCCCGAGCCTGAACGCCGACATCATCGACGACGGTGTCGCGCAGGGGGACACCGCGACCATCTGGCGTCTCGGCGGCGTGATGCTCGGCGTCAGCCTGGTCCAGGTCGTCGCGTCCGTCGCGGCCGTCTGGTTCGGCGCACGCACGGCGATGGCCTTCGGCCGTGACGTGCGGGCACGGCTGTTCGCCCAGGTGCAGTCCTACTCCCAGCAGGAGATGGGCAAGTTCGGTGCACCGACGCTCATCACCCGGACGACGAACGACGTCCAGCAGGTGCAGATGGTCGTGTTCATGACCTTCGTGTTCCTCGTGATGGCGCCGCTGATGCTCGTGGGCGGCGTCGTGATGTCGCTGCGCGAGGACGTGCCCCTCTCGGGGCTGCTGCTCGTGATCGTGCCGGTCCTGGCGGTCGTCATCGGCCTGATCGTGTCGCGCATGGTCCCGTGGTTCCGGCAGATGCAGACGCGCATCGACGCGGTCAACCGCGTCATGCGCGAGCAGCTGTCCGGGGTGCGCGTCATCCGGGCGTTCGTGCGCGAGCGCCAGGAGCAGGCGCGGTTCGAGGTGGCCAACACGGACCTCTACATCGCCTCGCTGCGGGCGGGCCTGCTGTTCGCCCTGATGTTCCCGGTCGTGATGCTGGTGATGAACCTCTCGAGCGTCTCGGTGGTGTGGTTCGGGGCCCAGCGGGTCGACGCCGGTCAGATGCAGATCGGGTCGCTGATCGCGTTCCTCAGCTACATCATGTTCGTCCTCATGGCCGTGATGATGAGCTCGATGATGGTCGTCATGGTCCCGCGGGCCATGGTCTCCGCCGACCGCATCAGCGAGGTCCTCGACACCTCCACCACCGTCGTGCCGCCGGAGCGTCCCGTCGCCTTCCCGACCGGCGCGGCGGCGCGCCCCGGGCTCCTCGAGCTGCGGGGTGTGGAGTTCCGCTACCCGGGGGCCGAGGACCCGGTGCTCCACGACGTGTCCTTCGTCGCCGAGCCCGGCCGCACCACGGCGATCATCGGCTCCACGGGCTCCGGCAAGACCACGTTGCTGCACCTCGTGCCACGTCTGTACGACGTCACCGGGGGGCGTGTCCTCATCGACGGCGTCGACGTGCGCGACGCCGACCCGGTCGCGCTCGGCAGCCGCATCGGGCTCGTGCCGCAGCGACCGTACCTGTTCACCGGCACCGTGCGCAGCAACCTCCAGTTCGGCAAGCCGGACGCCGACGACGACGAGCTGTGGCACGCGCTCGAGGTGGCGCAGGCCCGGCGCTTCGTCGAGGAGCTGCCCGACGGGCTGGACGCCCCGGTGGCGCAGGGAGGTACCAACCTGTCCGGGGGCCAGCGCCAACGCCTCGCGATCGCGCGCGCCCTCGTCCGGCGCCCGAGCATCTACCTGTTCGACGACTCGTTCTCGGCCCTCGACTACGCCACCGACGCCGCCCTGCGCGCCGCTCTGGTGCCGGAGACGCGCGCGGCCACGGTCCTGGTGGTCGCGCAGCGCGTCGCGACCATCCGGTCGGCGGACCGCATCCTCGTCCTGGACGAGGGACGCGTCGTGGGGGACGGCACGCACGACGAGCTGCTCGCGTCGAACCCCACGTACCAGGAGATCGTGTACTCCCAGCTGAGCGCGCAGGAGGCGGCATGAGCGCCACGACCAAGGAAGCGCGGCCCGCCGGCCCGCCGCCGGGCGGTCCGCGCGGCGGACCCATGGGCATGGGCCTGGGGATGCCCGGTCAGAAGTCGATGAACTTCCGCGGGTCCCTGCGGCGCCTGCTCACGGTGCTGCGGCCCGAACGTGCCCGGCTCATCGCGGTCCTCGTGCTCGGCACGCTGTCCGTCGCGGCCGCGGTCGCCGGTCCCAAGCTCCTCGGGACCGCCACCGACGTGCTGTTCGAGGGCGTGGTGTCCCGCCAGCTCGTGCAGGTCGTCCCCGCCGGCACGACGCAGTCGCAGGCCGTCGAGGCGCTGCGCGCCGCCGGCCAGGACCAGCTCGCGGACCTCGTCGGCGGCATGTCGGCCCTGACCGTCGGGGCCGGCGTGGACTTCGAGAAGCTCGGCTCGATCCTGCTGATCGTGCTCCTGGTGTACGTCGCGGCGTTCTTCTTCGGCTGGCTCCAGGGACGACTGACGGCGCGTGCCGTGCAGAACACGGTCCGACGGCTGCGGTCGCAGGTCGAGGAGAAGATCGGCCGCGTCCCGCTGTCCTACTTCGACCGGCAGCCCCGCGGCGAGCTGCTGTCCCGCGTCACCAACGACATCGACAACGTCGCGCAGACCGTGCAGCAGACGCTGTCGCAGCTGGTGACGTCGGTGCTCACGGTCATCGGCGTCCTCGCGATGATGTTCTGGATCTCGCCGCTGCTCGCGGTCGTCGCGCTCGTCACCGTCCCGCTGTCCGTGGTCATCGCCGCCGCGATCGCCAAGCGCTCGCAGCCGCAGTTCGTCGAGCAGTGGGCCTGGACCGGCAAGCTCAACGCGCACATCGAGGAGATGTTCACCGGGCACGCCCTCGTGACCGTGTTCGGGCGCCAGGACGAGGCCGCCGCGACGTTCGCCGAGCGCAACGAGCGGCTCTACGACTCGGCGTTCAAGGCGCAGTTCATCTCGGGGATCATCCAGCCGGCCCTGGGGTTCGTCGCGAACCTCAACTACCTGGTGGTGGCCGTGGTCGGAGGGCTGCGCGTCGCGTCGGGGACGATGACGCTCGGCGACGTGCAGGCGTTCATCCAGTACTCACGGCAGTTCACGCAGCCGATCACGCAGATCGCGTCGATGGCCAACCTCCTGCAGTCGGGCGTCGCCTCGGCCGAGCGGGTGTTCGAGCTCCTCGACGCCGACGAGCAGTCGCCGGACCCCGTGCAGCCCGCCGCGCTCGCGCCGCGCGTGCAGGGCCGGGTCGCCTTCGAGGACGTGTCGTTCCGCTACGAGCCCGACACCCCGCTCATCGAGCACCTGTCGGTCGTCGCGGAGCCCGGCCAGACCGTCGCGATCGTCGGACCGACCGGTGCCGGCAAGACGACGCTGGTCAACCTCATCATGCGGTTCTACGAGGTCGACGCCGGCCGGATCACGCTCGACGGCGTGGACACGCGCGACCTGACGCGTGACGCCCTGCGCTCGCAGATGGGCATGGTCCTGCAGGACACGTGGCTGTACCAGGGCACGATCGCGGAGAACATCGCCTACGGCGTCGACGAGGCGACGCACGTGCAGATCGTCGAGGCGGCGGTGGCTACCCACGTCGACCGCTTCGTGCGGACGCTGCCCGACGGCTACGACACCGTGCTCGACGACGAGGGCGGCGCGGTCTCGGCGGGCGAGAAGCAGCTGCTGACCATCGCGCGCGCCTTCCTGGCCGACCCGGCGATCCTCATCCTCGACGAGGCGACGTCCTCGGTCGACACGCGGACCGAGGTTCTCGTGCAGCACGCGATGAACGCCCTGCGCGTCGGGCGCACGTCCTTCGTCATCGCGCACCGGTTGTCGACGATCCGCGATGCCGACGTCATCCTCGTCATGGAGCACGGCCAGATCGTCGAGAAGGGCAGCCACGACGAGCTCGTGACCGCCGGAGGTGCGTACGCGCGGCTCTACGAGAGCCAGTTCGCCGCCGCGGCGGACCCGGCCCAGTGAGCGCAGGGAAGGCCGATCGCGCGGGCTGACGGGGCCGACCGAAGGTCCCACGAGGGGCCACTGGCTGCGACGTAGCGTCGAGAGGGACGACCACACCCGCTCACGAGACGAGAGGGTCGAGCCATCAACGCGACCGCCGCCACCACACCCACGCACCCGTCAGCCGGAGCCGGATCGCAAGGAGGACCTCCGCTCGCGGAGCGGCTGCGCCGGCCGAGCCGTGCCACCGTGGGCCTCGTCGTCGGGCCCCTCCTCGCGGTCCTCGCGCTCTGGGCGGTCCCGGACATGCAGCCCGAGGCCTCCGGTGCGCCCGCGTACGCGGGCGCGCTGACCGCGGCGACGCTCGTCCTGATGGGCGTGTGGTGGATGACCGAGGCCCTCCCGCTGGCCGTCACCGCGCTGCTCCCGCTGGTCGTGCTTCCCGTCGCGGGTGCCGCGCCGATCGGTGACGTCGCCGCCCCGTACGCGAACAAGGTCATCTTCCTGTTCTTCGGCGGGTTCGTCCTGGCGATCGCGCTGCAGCGCTGGGACGTGCACCTGCGCATCGCGCTCGGCGTCGTGCGGCTGGTCGGCACCGCGCCGCGCCGGCTGGTGCTCGGCATGATGCTCGCGACCGCGCTGCTGAGCATGTGGGTGTCCAACACCGCGACGGCGGTGATGATGCTGCCCATCGGGGTGTCGGTCCTGGCGCTGCTGGGTCGTGAGCGGGGCGAGGTCGACGGCCGGCTGTCCGCCGCGCTGATGCTGGGCATCGCGTACGCGGCCACGATCGGGTCGTTCGGCACGATCATCGCCAGCCCGCCCAACGCCCTGCTCGTCGGGTACATGTCGGAGACCTACGGCATCGAGATCTCCTTCGGCCAGTGGATGGCCGTGGGGCTGCCGCTGTCGGTGGTCTTCCTGCTGCTCGCCTGGCTCCTGCTGACCCGGGTCGTGTTCCGCTTCGACCCCGCGCCGCTGTGCGACGACGACACGGTGGTGCGCACCGAGCTCGAGAGGCTCGGGCCGATGGGCCGCCCGCAGCGGCGCGTCGTCGCCGTGTTCGTGCTCGCCGCGGTCTCGTGGATCGCGCTGCCGATCCTCTGGCGCGACACCCCGGTGACGGACGAGGTGGTGGCGATCCTCGTCGCCTTCCTGCTGTTCCTGCTGCCCTCGGGTGAGGACTGCGGCGGGCGGCTGCTCGACTGGTCGGACACGCGTGAGCTGCCCTGGGGGATCCTGCTGCTGTTCGGGGGTGGGCTCGCGCTCGCGTCGCAGATCACGTCGTCGGGGCTGTCGCGGTGGATCGGCGAACGAGCCCACGGGCTGGGCGGGCTGCCGACGGTGGTCGTGGTCGCGGTGGTCTGCCTGCTGACCGTCGCGATGACGGAGTTCATGTCGAACACCGCCACCGCCGCGACGCTGCTGCCGATCATGAGCACGGTCGGTGCCTCGCTCGGCTACGGCCCGCTGCTCCTCGCCGTGCCGGTCGCGCTGGCGGCCGGCTGCACGTTCATGATGCCCGCCGCCACACCGCCCAACGCCATCGCGTACTCCTCGGGGTACGTGCGCGTGCCGGACATGATGCGTGCCGGCGCCCCCCTGAGCGTGGCGTCGGTGCTCCTCGTGACGCTCACGGTGACGACGCTCGCCTCGTGGGTGCTGGGGATCCCGGCCTGAGGATGAGAGCCTGTGCGCACGTGCGACGACGCTCGCCTCTCGGTCGCGGTCGTGCACGCTCTGTCCCCATGTCCTGAGGAGCCGCATGACCCCCCAGTCGCACCCGTCCGCCGTCGTGGCCGCCGCTGCAGCCACCGACCCCACCGTCGCGCACCGCACCCGGACCCGGACGGTGCAGGTGCTCGACCGTGCCGGGAACCCACTGGTGGGGGCGCCCGTCACCGTGGAGCAGACCGGGCACGACCTCGGGTTCGGGTGCATCGGGTTCGACGAGGTGCACCGTGCGGGGCGCCGGCTCGCCGGGAAGCCGTTCACGGCGGCGGAGGAGGAGCTGCACGAGCGCCTCGACGCCCTGTGGTTCGACCTGTTCGACACCGCGACCCTGCCGTTCTACTGGGGCACGTTCGAGCCCGAGGAGGGCGGGCCCCGCACCGCAGCGCTGCGCGCCGCGGCCGAGCACTTCGTCTCGCGCGGCGCGCGCGTGAAGGGCCACCCGCTGGTCTGGCACACGGTCGCCCCGCAGTGGCTGGTGCCCAAGGCCGACGACGAGGTCCTGCGGCTGCTGCGCGCCCGCGTCCAGCGCGACGCGTCGGAGTTCGCCGGGCTCGTCGACACGTGGGACGCGATCAACGAGGTCGTGATCATGCCCGTCTTCACCAAGGACGACAACGCCGTGACGCGCGTCGCGAAGACCGTGGGCCGCGTCGGGATGGTGCGCCTGGCGTTCGAGGAGGCCCGTGCCGCCAACCCGTCGGCGACGCTGCTGCTCAACGACTTCGACATGTCCGCCGACTACGAGCACCTCATCGAGGAGTGCCTCGCCGCCGGCATCCGCATCGACGCGCTGGGCCTGCAGAGCCACATGCACAAGGGCACGTGGGGCAAGGACAAGACGCTCGACGTGCTCGAGCGCTTCGGCCGGTTCGGCCTGCCGCTGCACTTCACGGAGATCACCCTGATGTCCGGCGACCACATGCCCCGGCACATCGAGGACCTGAACGACCACCAGGTCAAGGAGTGGCCCAGCACACCGGACGGCCTCGAGCGCCAGGCGCAGGACGCCGTGGAGCTCTACACCACGCTCGTCGCGGACCCGCGCGTGCAGGTCATCACGTACTGGGGGCTGTCCGACCACGGCATGTGGCTCAACGCGCCGGGCGGTCTGGTGTTCGCGGACGGGACGCCCAAGCCGGCGTACGACGCGCTGCGCGGCCTGATCCGCGGGCAGTGGTGGCTCGCGCCGACGACCGCGACGACCGACGACGACGGGCGCGTCGCGATCAGCGGCATGCCCGGGCGGTACGCCGTCGAGGTGGACGGCTCCCGCCACGAGGTGACGGTCGGCGACGACGGTGCGGACGTCGTCGTGCGATGAGCACGCCGGACGGTCCGCGGGCGCACCCCGCGTCCCCGCCGTCCGCGGTGGGTGACGGGCCGGGCGGCGGTGCGCCCGCGGAGGTCCGGCCCCGGTTGGTGCGGGACCGCACCACCGTCGGCCTGTACACCCCGTACGTCGCGTGGGGCTGGGTGCTGTACTCGTTCAACCCGTCGGTGCCGCTGCTCGCCGACGAGCTGGGCATCAGCGGTGCGCAGGCAGGGCTGCACGGGACGGCGATGGCGACCGGCACGCTGCTGGCCTCCGTCACCGTCCCGCGTGCGGTGCGCGTGCTCGGACGTCGCGGAGCCGTCGTCCTGCTGGTGCTCGTCGTGGCGGTGGGCGTGACGGGCCTCGTCCTCGCGTCGTCGTTGCCGTGGACGTTGGGTTCGATCCTCGTCGCCGCACTCGGCGGTTCGGGCGCGATCGCCGCCGTCCAGGTCGGGCTCGCCGACCACACGGGGCCCGCCGCGTCGGCGGCGATCACCGAGGGCAACGGGGTCGGCTCGTCGGTCGGGCTCGTCGGCCCGCTCGCGGTCGGCGCGTGCGTGGCCGCGGGCTGGGGGTGGCGCCCCGGTGTCGCGGTGGCGGCCGTGCTGGCCGTGGTCGCCGCGGTCGTCGTCGCGCGGCTGCCGCCGACCGCCGCGGTGCCCGCGCTGCGGCGCCGGTCGCGCCCGTCGGTGCCCGACGCAGCGGCCCCGGAGGAGCAGGCCGCCGCGCAGGCGCACGACGCCGCCGCTACCGGGCCAGCCGGCCGCCTGCGCGCCTCGACGCTGTTCCTCGGTGCGCTCGTCGCCGCGGTCGCGCTGGAGAACGCGACGACCTACTGGGCGGCCGACCTCGTCCTCACCCGGACCGACGCCGGCCCAGGTATCGCGACGGCCACCACCGCGGGTCTCGTCGCCGGCATGTCCGCCGTCCGCTTCGTCACCGGGCCGCTGTCGCTGCGCGTCGCGCCGGTCCACGTGCTCGCCGCGTCGTTCGTGGTGGCCATCGGCGGGTGGGCCGTGCTGTGGACCGCGACCGACGCGCGCGTGGCGCTCGCCGGGCTCGTGCTCGCCGGGGTCGGGTACGGCGCCCAGTACCCGCTGTCGATCGCGCTGCTGCTCGCGGTCACGCCGGGCCACCGCGACCGCGCGCAGGCGCACGCCACGCTGGCCGGCGCCCTCGCACTCGCCGTCGCGCCGTTCCTCCTCGGGGCGCTCGGCGACACCGTCGGGCCGCACCTCGCGTTCCTCGTCGTCCCGGCGCTCGCGGTCGCGGGCGCCCTCACCGCCGTGACGGGCGGACGGCTCGCCCGCCGCGAGGCGCCCGGGAGCGTCGTCGCGCGAGGCTGAGCGCCGCGGGCGCGCGCCCGGGGCGGTGCGACGAACGTCACCAGCGCCGGTCGTCCAGCGGGCGCGGTCCGGCGACGATGCTTCTGCCATGCCCTCCGCGTCGGCCACCGTGTCGTCCCCCGCGCGCCCCCGGTTCGTGCGCGACCGCCCCACCGTCGGCCTGTACACGCCGTTCGTGGTCTGGGGCTGGCTGCTCTACAGCTTCAACCCCTCGGTGCCGCTCCTGGCCGACGAGCTCGGCGTCACCGCTGCGCAGGCAGGCCTGCACGGGACCGCGATGGCCGTCGGCGGGCTGGCGGCCGCGCCGTTGACGCCGCGCGCGGTCCGGCTCGCCGGTCGACGCGCGACGATCGTGGCCGCCCTCGTGCTCGTCGCCGCGGGCGTCACGGGACTGCTGCTCGGCCCGACCCTGCCGTGGACGCTGGCGGGCATGTTCGTCACCGCGCTGGGGGGCAACGTGATGATCGCCTCCACGCAGGTGGGAATCGCGCAGCACACGGGTCCGGCGGCCTCGGCCGCGATCACCGAGGCGAACGGCGCCGGCTCGTCCGTCGGTCTGATCGGGCCGATCGCCGTCGGGGCGTGCGTCGCCGCCGGGTGGGGCTGGCGCCCGGGTGTGGCGGTGACGGTGGGACTGGCGCTCGTGGCGGCGCTCGTCGTCGGCCGGCTGCCCGCGACACCCGCGCTGCCGCGGTCGCGGAGCCGTGCCGGGCAGGCGGACGCGTCGGACGCGGCACCAGGGTCGAGCGCTGCGGACCGCGCCCGGGTCGTCGAGCCCGTGGACCGCTCGGGGCCGGGCGCGCCCCGCGTCTCGCGCCACGCCGCCCCGCTCTTCCTCGCGGCCCTGGTCGCGGCGACCGCGCTCGAGAACGCGACGACGTACTGGGCGACGGACCTCGTGCTCGCGCGCACCGACGCCGGGCCGGGCATCGCGACGGCGACCACGGCGGGCCTCGTCGCGGGAATGTCGGTCATGCGGTTCATCGTCGGGCCGCTCTCGCTGCGCATCCACCCGGCGCACCTGCTCGCGGGCTCCTTCGCCATCGCCATCGCGGGGTGGGCGCTGCTGTGGACGGCGACGGACGTCGGGGTGGCGCTGACGGGTCTGGTCGTCGCCGGGTTCGGCTACGGCGCGCAGTACCCGCTGGGCGTCTCGCTGCTCCTGGCGGTGTCGCGCGGGCACGCCGACCGCGCGCAGTCGCACGCGACGCTCGCCGGTGCGCTCGCGATCGGCGTCGCGCCGTTCCTGCTGGGCGCCCTCGCCGACGCGTTCGGCACGCACCAGGCGTTCCTGCTCGTGCCCGTCGTGGCCGCGGCGGGTGTCGTCGTGGCCGTCCTGGGTGCCCGGGCCGTGCGCCCGCCCGCGCACCCCGACCTGGGATGATGGACGGGTGCTCCACCCCGACGTCCAGCCCGTCACCGACCGCGACGACCCCCGGCTGACCGACTACGTCGGGCTCACCGACGTCGCGCTGCGCACCCGGGTCGAGTCCGCGAACGGCCTGTACGTCGCCGAGAGCTCGACCGTCCTGGCCCGTGCGCTGCGGGCCGGGCACCGCCCGCGGTCCGTGCTGCTGGCGCCACGGTGGCTGCCCGCCGTGGTGGAGATGCTCGCGGCTTCGCCCGTCGACGGCACCGTCCCCGTGCACGTGGCCGAGGACTCCGTGCTCGAGGCCATCACGGGCTTCCACGTGCACCGCGGCGCGCTCGCGGCCATGCACCGACCGGACCTGCCGACGGTCGCCGACGTGCTCGCGTCGGCGCGCGGTGGCACCGGTGCCCGCCGGGTCGCGGTGCTCGAGGACCTCGTCGACCACACGAACGTCGGGGCTGCCTTCAGGTCCGCCGCAGCGCTGGGCGTCGATGCCGTCCTCGTCACGCCGCGCTGCGTCGACCCGCTGTACCGGCGGTCGGTGCGCGTGTCGATGGGGACGGTGTTCCAGGTGCCGTGGACACGGATCGACCCGTGGCCCGAGGGGATCGCGACGTTGCGCGACGCGGGGTTCGTCACGGTGTCGCTCGCGCTGGCGGACGACGCGGTGTCGCTCGACGACCTCGTGGCGAACCCTCCGGAGCGTCTCGCGCTGGTCCTCGGGGCTGAGGGGGACGGGCTCAAGCCCGCGACGGTCGCCGCGGGCGATCTGACGGTGCGGATCCCGATGGCCGGGGGAGTGGACTCGCTCAACGTGGCGGCTGCCGCGGCGGTGGCGTTCTGGGCGACCCGGGTCTGAACGAGCCCCCGGGCCGCCCGAGGCTCAGGACCCGTCGCGCAGGTCGCCCAGGCGGGTCGGCGTGAAGCCGATCCGGTCGAACGTCACCGCGCACCCGTCACCCGTGGGGGACTGACCCTCGAAGCCGACCGTCACCACACGCTGCGGGTCGGCCAGCGCGAAGTGCCGGACCAACGACCAGCGTGTGCCGTCGAGCGACGCGTGGTACGCGTACGCCGCGCCGATGCGCGACACCCGCAGCCACACCTGGTTGCCGTCGACCGCGAACCCGTTGGCGTCGTCCGAGACGCCGCGCGTGACGACGGAGACGATGAGCGGGACGCCGTCGGGCGAGTACTCGAAGCAGAGCTTGCCCCAGTGCCGGTCGTCGACGTGCAGCAGCAGCACCCCGGCGTCGAACGTCGCGGCGAAGTCCACCGTGACGCGCGCGGTCAGCTGGAAATCGCCCGCCGGCGGAGTGCCCAGCAGCGTGGGGGCGTTGAGGACGCCCGCGGAGTCGGACGAGACGCCGTCGCGCGGGTCGAGGAAGACGTCGGTGCGCGGCGGCGCGGTCACCCGCACGGTGCCCGGCACGTCGTCCACCACCCACGCGGAGCCGGCCGAGGGGGCCAGCGCGAAGGGGACGGTGGGCACGTACAGCGGTGCCGTCATCGTGGATCTCCTGGGTGTCGTGGGCGGGCCGGTCGCGGGACCGTGCGAGGCCGTACGCCCGGCGCAGGCGCCAGCATCGCACCGGGCGTCGTGCTCCCGTCGGCCCGGGCGCGCCTGCCGCGCCGCGCCGTCAGCCGACGGCCGCGGTCACTGGCCGATGCGTCCGTCGATCCGCTCGCGCAGCAGGTCGGCGTGCCCCAGGTGGCGCGCGTACTCCTCGATCATGTGCACGAGCACCTCGCGCAGCTCGGGCTGCTCGGGGCCCCGGCCGCGCGTGCCCAGGTCGGGCGTCGTCAGGACGACGAGCTCGGCGTACGCGACCTCGTCGCGCCAGCGGCGCCACGCGTCGTCGACGTGCTCGTCGTCACCCACGGCCTCGTGGAAGGCGACCGCGGCGGACCCCCGGTAGTGGCGCTCGGGCCGCTCGTCGAGCATGACGACGCGGAACCAGTACTGCTCGACCTCCGCGAGGTGCCGGACCAGGCCCAGGAGCGAGAGGTCCGAGGGCGGGACCGAGCGGAGCGCGAGCTGTTCGGGCGTCAGGTCCTGGCACTTGAGCTCGAGGGTCAGGCGCCGGTCGCGCAGGTACCGCACGAGGGTCGCCCGCTCCCCGAAGACCGCCTCGCCCGCCTCCCGGGGGTCGTCCGCGGGCGGCACCCACATGTCCTCCCAGCCGAACGTGCGCTCGGGCTGTCGATCGGCCATGTCGCTCCTCCGCGTGGATCGAGTCCCTCCTGCACGCTAGCGGTGCCGTGCGAGCGTGGCACCTGCGACCTCGTGACGAGCGCCCGGGCGCGCGTCAGGAGGTCGCCGGGCGCAGCGGCCGCCCCAGCAGGCCGGCGAGACGGTCGACCTCGGCGGCGACGCCGCCGTCCCGAGGGTCCGCGCCCGGGCGCCACGTGACCACGACGGTCTGATCCGTGATCGTCCACGTGCCGGCGACGACGCCGCCGACGACCACGACGCGCGCACCGCGGCTCACGGCCGCTCGCAGCTCCGCCGGGACGACGTGGACGTCCGCGGTGCCCGGGCCCAGGACCCACTGGTCGAACTGCGGGAGCAGCCGCACGACGTCCGTCGGGCCCGAGGCAGCCAGCGCCGGGACGTCGTCGCGCAGGACGAGCATCGGCTCGTCGTCGACGGCCACGCGGCTCACGCGGTCACCGAGCGCGTCGAGCCAGCCACGGACGGCCGTGAACCGCACACCGAGCCCCTGGGTGAGCCAGTAGCGCAGGTGCTCGGGCGTCGCCGGCCCGTAGGCGTGCAGGTACGCCTCGACCGCCCGGGGGCCGGCCTCGTCGACGTCCGGCAGGCCCGTCCAGCGCGGGTTCGTGCCGAGCGCCTGCAGCGTCAGCGGGCCACCGCCCGGACCGAGGCTCAGGACCCCCTGCCACGCGAGCGCCTTGAGGAAGGTCGCCTGAGGGTCGGTGAACGCGGTCCCGAGGTGACGGAACGGGGGGTGCGCGGTCACCGCTGCCGCGAGGTCCGCGCGCGTGAGCGGTCCCGGTGCCAGCGCCTCGTGCACCACCGCCCCGAGCGGCGGCCAGTCGCCCGGCGCGAGTCGGTAGTACTCCCGCCACGACGACCGCTCCCACATGCGCGTCGACGCGCGCAGCGCCAGGTGCACACCGGCCTGCTCCGGGGTCATGAGGTGGGTGGCGCCCCGGAACGCGAACGTCCGCACCAGGGAGCCCTCCGACAGCGCGCGGTCGACGTCGCCCGGCCGTGAGTCACGCAGCCGGGTACGGACGCCGAGCTCGGCGGCCGACGGGTCCAGCTGGGCGGCGACGGCGCCGAGGTCCGCGACGACGTCGGTCACGGACGTCGTGGCCGAGGGCTCCAGGTGGTGCCGGCCCAGGCGCCACGCGAGCGCACCGGGCCACCGGACGGCGGTCATGCTCGAGGCTACTGCGGGGCTCCGACAGCATCAGGGGAGCCGGGTACGCCGCGGTCCTCAGCCGATCGCGAGCCCGTCGACCACCTCGACGCCCGGGGCGCGCACCAGCAGCGCGCCGGGCAGCGCGATCTTCGAGCGGCGCACGCCGCTGCCGATGATGACGGTGGCCCCCGCGTGCGGGTCGTCGGCGGCGACGCCGGCGTCGGCCAGCACCCGGTACCCCGCGGGCAGGCCGAGCGGCGTGATGCCGCCGTACTCCATCTGCGACTCGGCCGTCGCGCGGTCCATCGGCAGGAACGACGCCTTGCGCACGTCGAGCAGGCGCTTGACCGCGTTGTTGACGTCCGCGCGTGTCGTGGCCCGCACGAGGCACGCGGCGGTCCGCTCCTCGCCGGCCCGTCTGCCGGCGACGAGGACGCAGTTGACCGACGCCGACAGCGGCAGCGCGTAGGCGTCGGTCATGGCCGCGGTGTCGGCGAGGTCGGGGTCGATGGCGGCGACGAGCACGGCGTCGGCGACCTCCCGCTCGACGGCGGCCCACCCGCTGATCATGGCGTGCGTGGCGGTGGCCAGCAGGTCCGGACGGTCGACGGCGCGCTCCCAGGTGAGCGTCCCGAGCGTGGTGGTCATGCGCGGCAGGCTACCCGGCGACGTGCCCGGGGACACCGTGGCACGTCAGCGCTGGTAGGTGCCCATGAGGACGGCACGGGCGAGCGTGTGGAACACCAGCACGCAGCTCGCGGCGCCGGGCGGCGTGTCCGGCGTCAGGCCGAGGTCCGCGGTGTCCAGCGCGTGCACGGCGACGTAGTAGCGGTGCACCTGGTCGCCCGGGGGCGGGGCGCTGCCGACGTACCCCGCGACGGCGTCGTCGCCGCGCAGGTGGAACGCGCCGGCCGGCAGGCCCGAGCCGTCGGGGCGGCCGGCGTCGCGGTCGAGCGAGGTGACGTCCGGGCGCAGGCCCAGCACCGTCCAGTGCCACCACCCGGCGACCCCGGGCGCGTCCGGGTCGAACACGTTGACCGCGAAGCCGGCGGTCCCCTCGGGGAAGCCGGACCACGACAGCTGCGGCGAGACGCCGCCGCCGGCGTCGGTGTGGGTGTGGACGTCGGGGATCGGGGCGCCGTGGACCCAGTCGGTGCTCGTGACCGTGAAGGACGGCACGGGAGGCAGCAGCGCGTAGGGCTCGGGTGCGACCGGACGGGTGAGGGACGTTGCCACGGCGACCTCCGTCGACGGCCCGGCGCCGGCCGCCGGGGTCAACCCATCCTGGCGGTGCGCAGGGACCGGCGCACGTGCGCGCGGGCGTACGCGAGCGCGTCCTCCAGGTCGTCGAACAGGTGCCGCTCGTCGGCGAGCGCGTCGATGACGCCGAGGCTCTGCGCGAGCTGGCGGTGCTCGGGTCGCAGGCCCTTGAGCAGGACGACGATGCCGCGCCGGCGCAGGTCGTCGATGATCTCGACGAGCGCGTTGGCGCCGCTCGCGTCGAGCATGCGCACGTTGCCCAGCCGCAGCACGACGACGCGCACGTCGCTGACCAGCGCGAGCTCGTCGAGGAACCGGCGCACGTCGGCGAAGAACAGCGCGCCGTCGATGCGGTAGACCGCGATGTGCTCGTGCAGCAGGGTGCGCCCCGCGTCCGCGGTGAGCTTCTCCTGGGACTCCTGCGCATCCTCCGCCATCGGCTCGCGGTGCAGACCGCTGCTGCGGGCGATCGCGCGCAGCGCCACCACGGCGGCCACGGCGACCCCCACCTCGACGGCCATGACGAGGTCGAACACGACGGTCACCGCGAGCGTCACGCAGAACACGAGCGCACCGGAGCGCCCGGACCGGCAGATGGCGCGCGCGGTCGGCAGGTCGACCATGCGGGCGGCGGTGACGAGCAGCACCCCGGCCAGCACGGACAGCGGGATGCGCCCGACCAGGGGTGCGGCCAGGTAGATGATCGTTGCCAGCACGAAGGCGTGCGTGAGGGCGGCGACGCGGGTGCGCCCGCCGGCGCGCACGTTGACGGCGGTGCGGGCGATGGCCCCGGTCGCGGGCAGTCCGCCGAACAGGCCCGACGCGACGTTCGCCGCACCCTGGCCGAACAGCTCGCGGTTGGGCCGGGTGCGCTCGATGTCATCGGCCATGCCGTCGGCGACGCGCGCGGACAGCAGCGACTCCAGGGCGGCGAGCGCCGCCACCGCCAGGGCTGCGGAGAACAGCGCGCTGGTGGTGGCCACGTCGACGACAGGCAGGTGCGGGCCGGGCAGGGAGTCGGGCAGGACGCCGATGCGGTCGACGTCGAGCCCGGCGACCTCGGCGACGAGCGTGGCGAGCACGACGGCCACCAGGGAGGCGGGGGAGCCCTTGTGCAGCCGGGGCAGGACGATCATGACGGCGACGACCAAGGCGACCAGCGCGAGCGGCACGACGGCCTGCGGCCAGTCGGTGCCGCCGATGGTGCGCAGTGCGACGAGGCCCGCGTTCTCGCCCTCGGCGCGCGGCGTGTCCAGCGCGAGGGGCACCTGCTGCAGCGCGATGACGACGCCGATGCCGCACGTGAACCCCTCGACGACGGGCCAGGGGATGTACGCGACGAGGCGGCCGATGCCCAGGACGCCGGCGAGCATGACCAGGCCGCCGGCCATGATCGCGACGATCGGCACGGCCTCGGTGCCGTGGCGGGCGACGACGGGCAGCAGCACGACCGCCATGGCACCCGTGGGCCCGCTGACCTGCAGGTGCGAGCCGCCGAGCACCGCGGCGACGGCGCCGGCGACGACCGCGGTGACGAGCCCGGCGGCGGCGCCGAGCCCGGAGGAGACGCCGAACCCGAGGGCGAGGGGCAGCGCGACGATCGCGACGGTGAGCCCGGCGATCAGGTCGTGCCGCCAGGAGCGCGGCAGGTCGGCGTAGTCGGAACGGCGCGGGGCGAGCGCGAGCAGACGTCGCCGGGCGGCCGGGACGAAGGTGTCGAGGCTCATGTCAGGCGGTGGTGTCGGTGGTGGTGTCGGACGAGGTGGCGGCGGTCGTCTCGTCGAGCCGGTCCCGGTGGCGCGTCGCCGCGTCGACGAGGACGGCACGGGCGGCCGAGAGCATCTCTGCGACGGCGGGCAGCGCGAGCGCGTAGTGCACGGCGTTGCCGGTGCGGCGCGCGGTGACGACACCGGCCCGTCGGAGCACCGCCAGGTGCTGGGACAGGTGCGACGCCTCGAGGCCGAGCTCGACGAGCAGCTCACTGACCTGCCGGTCGCGCACGACGAGGAGCTCCAGGGTGCGCACCCGAACCGGGTGGGCGAGGGCCTTGAAGAGCTCGGCCTTGACGTCCGCGAGAGGGCGGTCGACACCGAGGGCGTGCACGGGCACGAGGTCTCCGGATGACGGTGTGATGAAACCATCAAATGGTAGTTCACGCTCGCTGGTGCGTGGGCGGCGTCGCGCCCGGACGAGTGAACGGCGGCGGGTGTTCCGCGCGACGTCCCGCCGGGCTCCGCAGGCGGTTTGACACCCCCTCGGTGTCGGCGTGTACTGGCATGATCGAACATGTGTTCGATCGACGTCGGTCCGACGCATCGGTCGTCGTGGTCGGCCACCCACCGGTGAAAGACGTCCCGGTGGGACGCGAGCGAGGCGAGAGGGGAGCGGCGTGACGGGGACGAGCACCGTGGAGCGGGCCGCGCGGGCGCGCGCGGCGCTCGTGGCCGCCGAGCGCCGCACCGGAGCGCGCTCGGTGCTGACGGGGACGTCCACCACGGGCTCGTCGAGCACGGGGGCGTCGGCGGTGCGGGCCGCGACGGGCGCTCCGGCGTCGTTCGAGGGGACGGGCGTGCTCGGCACGCTCGACGTCCTGGAGGACGCGCGTCCCGGGACGTCCCTCTCGACCGTGCCGGCGCCCGACGTCCCGCCCCCGTCAGCCGTCACGACCGCCGCACCCACCGCGCCCCGGCGCACGTCCCTGCTCACCAGTGAGCGCCCGCCGCTGCCCGTGCCGCCCGCGCTGGCTGCGCTCCTGCCGGACGGGCTGCGGCGCGGCGCGACCACCTCGGTCCTCGGGTCCACGTCCCTGGCGCTCGGGGTGCTCGCGCACGCGTGCGCCTCGGGTGCGTGGGCGGTCGCCGTCGGGCAGCCGCGGCTCGGGCTGCTCGCCGCCGCGCAGGCGGGGGTCGACCTCGCACGGTTCGCGCTCGTCCCCGACCCCGGCGCCGACGCCGCCCTCGTGCTGGCCGCGCTGATCGACGGGATCGACGTCGTGCTCGTCGGGCCGGGCACCCCGCTCGCGGACGCCGACCGGCGCCGGCTGTCCGCACGCGCCCGTGAGCGCGGCGCCGCGCTCCTGACCACCGCGCCGTGGCCCGGCGCCGCCGTCGTGCTCGACGCCGGCCCGGCCCGGTGGTCGGGCGCCGGCGAGGGGGACGGTCGCCTGCGCTCGTGCGAGGTGCAGGTGCGCCGCACGGGTCGCGGCAGCGCCGCCGTCCCCACGTCGGCGGACGTCGTGCTGCCGTTCGCGCCGCCGGGCGAGCACGTGCCGCCCGGCCCGGTGCGCCGTCGTCCCCGGACGGCCCGCGGGTTGCGGCTGGTCGGATGAGCACGCGGACGACGGTCGTGTGGGTGCCCGACTGGCCCGTGGTCGCGGCGATGGTGGCCGACGAGGTCCCGGTCGACGCACCCGCGGCGGTGCACGACGGGCGGCGGGTCACCGCGGTGTCCGCGCTCGCGCGCGCCGACGGGGTGCGCCGCGGGATGCGGCGGCGTCAGGCGCAGGGGGTGTGCCCCGAGCTCGTGCTGCTGCCGGCCGACGACGCACGCGACGTGCGGCTGTTCGAGGCCGTCGCCGCCGCGACCGAGACCGTCGTCGCGGGTGTCGAGGTCGCGCGCCCCGGGCTGCTCCTGCTGCCCGCGGGCGGTGCGGCGCGCTACCACGGCTCGGAGGAGGCGCTCGCGGAGCGGATCGTCGACGCCGTCGCCCGGGCCACGGGGCACGAGTGCGGTGTCGGGACCGCGGACGGGTTGCTCGCCGCCGTGCTGGCCGCGCGCACCGGCGCCGTCGTCGAGCCCGGGGTCTCGGCGGTGTTCCTCGCACCCCACGGCGTGACCGAGCTCGTGCACGCGACGAGCACCCCCGAGCAGGCCGCCGAGGTCGCGGGACTGGTCGACCTGCTGCACCGGCTGGGGCTGCGCACGCTCGGGGCGTTCGCCGCGCTGCCGGGGGCCGACGTGCACGCCCGCTTCGGCCGGCTCGGCACGTGGGCGCGCACGCTCGCGAGCGGTCTCGACGAGCGCCCGCCCGCCCGGCGTCGGCCCGAGGCCGACCTCGAGGTGAGCACCGAGCTGGACCCTCCCGTCGAGCGCGTCGACACCGCGACCTTCGCCGGGCGGCGCCTGGCCGAGCAGCTGCACGCCGACCTCGTCGCGCGGTCCGTGACGTGCGGGCGCCTGCAGATCACCGCCCGCACGGACGACGGGACCGAGCTGGTGCGCACGTGGCGCACCGACCTGGGCGGGTGGGGGGCGCTCGCGGCCGCCCGCATCACCGACCGGATCCGCTGGCAGCTCGACGGGTGGCTGACCGCGTCGGCCGTCGCGACGGTCCGCGACCGGCGGCGCGAGGCGCGGGACCGGGACCGCGGTGCGTGGTCCGCGGCGCAGCCCCCCGTCGACGTCCGCGCGCCGGGCGACGAGGACGACCTGGCGCCCGTCGCGCTGGTCCGGCTGACGCTCACGGCGCTCGACGTCGCACCGGCGGGCGCCGAGGCCACGCAGCTGTGGGGCGGGCCGTCGGGAGGTGACCTGCGGGCCCACCGCGCCCTCGAACGCGCGCAGAGCATCGTCGGGGGTCCGGGGGTGCTGACCGCGACCCTGCAGGGAGGCCGCGACGTGCGCGACCAGGTGCACGTGCGGCCGTGGGGCGAGCAGAGCGACCCGCCGCGTCCCGCCGACCGGCCCTGGCCGGGCCGGCTGCCGGACCCCGCGCCCGCGACCGTGCTGGTGGACCCCGTGCACGTCGAGGTGCGTGACGTGCACGGTGCACCCGTGCGCGTCGACCGTCGCGGCCGGCTCAGCGGCCCGCCCGGCAGCGTGCTGACCGGTGCCGGGAGCGACCGCGTGCGTGTCGTCGCCGGGTGGGCGGGGCCGTGGCTGCTGTCCGACCGCTGGTGGACGCACCCCGGCGTCGCACCTCAGGTGCGCGCCCACCTGCAGGTCGCCTTCGACGACGGCGGCGCGGTGCTGCTCACGCACACCGGCGGGACGTGGACGTGCGAGGCCGACTATGACTGAGCGTCGCCCGGGCACCGCGCGGGGGGAGTGGCCGCCCCGGTACGCCGAGCTGCACGCGCACTCGGCGTTCAGCTTCCTCGACGGCGCCAGCCAGCCGGAGGAGCTCGCCGCCGAGGCGGCACGCCTGGGGCAGAGCGCGCTGGCGCTGACCGACCACGACGGGCTGTACGGCGTCGTGCGGTTCGCGCAGGCCGCGCGCGCCGTCGGCCTGCCCACGGTGTTCGGCGCCGAGCTGCACCTGCCCGCACCCGACCCGCGCAGGCACCCGCGGGAGAAGCGCCCCGCACCCGGTCCGCCGGTGCTCGACGCCCCCACGGGCGTGCCCGACCCGCGCGCGAGCCACCTGCTGGTCCTCGCGCGCGGCCCCGACGGGTACCGCGCGCTGTCCCGGGCGATCGCCGAGGGGCACCTGCGCACGGGGCGCAAGGGCGCCGCGGAGTACCACCTGGAGGAGCTGGCCGAGGCGGCCGCGGGGCAGTGGCTCGTCCTGACCGGCTGCCGCAAGGGCGCGGTGCGGCGTGCGCTGGCGGGCGGGGACCCGTCGGGCGTGCTCGGTGTGGCACCCGGTGGGCTCGCGGCGGCGCGCACCGAGCTGGACCGGCTCGTCGCGCTGTTCGGGCGCGACAACGTCGCCGTCGAGACCACGATGCACGGCGACGCGTACGACACCGATCGCACCGACGCGCTCGCCGAGCTCGCCGCCGACGCGCACCTGCCGCTGGTCGCGACCGGCAACGTGCACTACGCGACCGAGCGCGACGCGGACCTGGCGCAGGCGCTCGCGGCCGTGCGCGCACGCTCGTCGCTCGACGACCTCGACGGGTGGCTGCCCGGCGCCCCCGTCGCGCACCTGCGCTCGGCCGCCGAGATGCTGCAGCTGCACCGTCGCCACCCGAGCGCCGTCACGACGGCCGCGGACCTGGCGGCGGAGTGCGCGTTCGACCTGTCGCTCGTCGCACCGCGCCTGCCGCCCTACCCGGTGCCGGACGGCCACACGGAGGCGACGTGGCTGCGCGAGCTCGTGCGGCGCGGTGCGCACGACCTGTACGGGCCACGCGACGCCGAGACCGTGCCCGGTGCGTACGCGCAGCTCGACCACGAGCTGCGCGTCATCGAGGACCTCGGCTTCCCGGGCTACTTCCTCGTGGTCTACGAGCTCGTCGACTTCTGCCGGCGCAACGGGATCATGGCGCAGGGTCGCGGGTCGGCCGCCAACTCCGCCGTCTGCTACGTCCTGCGCGTCACCGCCGTGGACCCGGTCAAGCACGGCTTGCTGTTCGAGCGGTTCCTCGCGCCCGAGCGCGACGGCCCGCCCGACATCGACGTCGACATCGAGTCCGCGCGCCGCGAGGAGGTCATCCAGCACGTCTACGCGACGCACGGCCGCACGCACGCGGCGCAGGTCGCCAACGTCATCTCCTACCGGCCGCGCTCGGCCGTGCGGGACGCCGCCCGTGCCCTCGGGTACGACGTGGGACAGCAGGACGCGTGGAGCTCGTCGATCGAGCGGTGGGGGAGCCTGCGCGGTCAGGAGAAGCCGAGCCCGTGGTGGCACCTGACGCGCTCGGGGCCCGTGGGGCCCGAGACGCCGGGACGGCCGACCGCCGACAACCACGACGTCGTCCCGCAGCACCTCCCGCCGTCCGCCGCGGACGCCGAGGACATCCCCGAGCACGTCGTCGACCTGGCCGAGCGGTTCCTGCGCCTGCCGCGGCACCTGGGCATCCACTCGGGCGGCATGGTGATGTGCGACCGGCCCGTCATCGAGGTGTGCCCCGTGGAGTGGGCGCGCATGGAGGGGCGCACGGTCCTGCAGTGGGACAAGGAGGACTGCGCCGACGCCGGGCTCGTGAAGTTCGACCTGCTGGGCCTGGGCATGCTCACGGCGCTGCGGCTCGCGTTCACCGAGGTGGAGAAGCACGAGGGCGTGTCGCTGGACCTGCACGGGCTGCCGCACGAGGACCCGGCGGTGTACGAGCTGCTGTCCGCCGCCGACACCGTCGGCGTGTTCCAGGTGGAGTCGCGCGCGCAGATGGGGACGCTGCCGCGGCTGCGGCCGCAGAAGTTCTACGACATCGTCGTCGAGGTCGCGCTCATCCGGCCCGGGCCGATCCAGGGCGGGTCGGTGCACCCGTACATCGAGCGTGCCCAGGGCCGGCAGAAGGTCACGTACCTGCACCCGACGCTGGAGAAGTCGCTGAGCAAGACCCTCGGCGTGCCGCTGTTCCAGGAGCAGCTCATGCAGATGGCCATCGACGTCGCGGACTTCACGCCCGCCGAGGCCGACCAGCTGCGCCGGGCGATGGGCTCGAAGCGTTCGATCGAGCGCATGGAGGCGATGCGGGCGCGGCTCATGGACGGCATGGCCGCCAAGGGCATCGGGCCGAAGGTCCGCGAGGAGATCTTCGACAAGCTCAAGGCGTTCGCGGACTTCGGCTTCCCCGAGTCGCACGCCTACTCGTTCGCGTTCCTCGTGTACGCGAGCTCGTGGCTCAAGGTGCACCACCCGGCTGCGTTCTACGCGGGACTGCTCGCGGCGCAGCCCATGGGGTTCTACTCCCCGCAGTCGCTCGCTGCCGACGCGCGCCGGCACGGCATCGAGGTGCTGCGCCCGGACGTGCAGGCGTCCGACGTGCTCGCCGCCGTCGAACGCACCGCACCACCGCTGCCCGGCGGGGAGCCACGCCTGGTGCCGCAGGCCAGCGGCACTGGCCCGACCCGACCCGTGGGGGTGCGCACCGGGGAGGGGTCGGTGCGCACCCTCGCGGTGCGGCAGGGCCTGACGCAGGTGCGGACCGTCGGCGAGGACGTCGCACGTGCGCTCGTCGACGAGCGCACGGCCCACGGACCGTTCACCGACCTGCACGACCTGGTGCGGCGCGTGCAGCTCAGCACGGCCCAGCTCGAGGCGCTCGCCACCGCCGGGGCCCTCGGCTCGCTCGGTGTCGACCGCCGCGCCGGGCTGTGGGCGGCGGGCGCGCTCGCGCAGGAGGGCCCGGACACGCTGCCCGGCATCGCGGTCGGCGTGAAGGCGCCGACCCTGCCCGGGCTCTCGGACGTCGAGGTCGCGACCGCCGACGTGTGGTCCACGGGCGTGTCCGTCGACTCCTACCCGACGCAGTTCGTCCGCGAGGGCCTCGACGCCGCCGGCGTGCTGCCCGTCGAGCAGGCGTTCCGCACCGAGGAGGGCCGCCGCGTCGCCGTCGCGGGCGTCGTCACCCACCGCCAGCGCCCCGGCACCGCCAACGGCGTGACCTTCCTGTCGCTGGAGGACGAGACCGGGCTCATCAACGTCGTGTGCTCCGCCGGCCTGTGGCAGAGGTTCCGGCGGACCGCGCGGACCGCCAAGGCGATGGTCGTGCGCGGGCGGCTGGAGAAGGCCGACGGCGCGACGAACCTCGTCGCCGAGCACCTGAGCCCGCTGTCGCTGCGGATCCGCAGCTCGTCACGGGACTTCCAGTAGGGGGGACAGGAGTGGCGTTAGCCGGACCGGTGAGGGCGCGCGCCTGCACCTCCCGCCGCGGCGGGCTGACGGCTAGCCTGTCGCCATGATCCACGTCGACGAGCGTCAGTACCGTGCGCTGGTCGAGCTGTGCGCGAGGTACGGGTTCGCCAGGCTCGAGGTCTTCGGATCGGTCGCGCGTGGCGAGGAGCGTACGGACTCCGACATCGACGTGCTCTACGACCTGCTCCCCGGGCGGCACGTGACCTGGGAGGTCATCGACGCCGCCGAGGAGATGTCGCAGATCCTCGGACGTCCGGTGGACCTCGTCTCCCGCAGAGCGGTGCATCCGCTGCTGCGTGAGCGCATCGAGATGGAGGCCCGGGCGCTCTATGCGGCCTGACCTGCTGTTCGTCGTCGAGATGATCGATGCGGCTACGCGGATTGCCGCGCTCACCACGGGTCGCGACGCGGCTGCCGTCGACCGGGACGCCACCGTGCGTGAGGCTCTGCTCTGGAACTTCACCGTTCTCGGGGAGGCGGCGAACCAGGTATCGCAGGAAACGCGGTCGCAGCACCCGGAGCTCCCGTGGCGTCGCGCCGCCGGACTGCGCAACAGGATTGTCCACGGCTACTGGTCTGCCGACATCGACGTCCTCGTGTCCACCGCGCACGACGTCGTCCCTGGGCTCCTCGTCCAGCTGCGCCAGGTCCGCGACGCTCTCTCCTAGCGTCACCGGCGACCCCGGTGGGTAGGTCCGCAACTGGACGCCTTGGCAGCCAAGGTCGTGCTGAGTCGCGCCGAAGGGTCGTCGCCATCATGCCGACGGCATCACCGTCGGCATCAGCGACGACCGGATCCCGAGTGCACCGGACAGTGCCCCTCAATGTCCCCAGGAGTGGTCACATCTGCGGCGCAGGAGCCGGGAAGTGGTCGCACGTGCGACCCGTTCGAGCGCCGCGCCTCACAGCACCCGCAGCGCGTCGGTCCCGTCCCGCTCCCGGCGTGCGAGCGCGTGCAGGACCTCGTCGTCGCCGTGGCGGCGGCGGGCGGCGCCGACGAGCACCTCCACCGCCACGGCGAGCGTCGGTGCGGGGGTGCGGACGTCGCTGCCGAGGCTCAGGGCGAGGTCCTCGGTGTGCACCGCGAGCTCCACGCACCGGGTCCGCAGGTAGTCGTCCAGCAGCAGCGTGTGGCCCTGGTGCCGGACCGTCATCCGACGGTCGGTGGGCTCCTGCTCGATCCGGTGCCGCAGGCGCTCGCGGGCGGCGGTGAGCTGCGCGACCAGCGCCGCCACGCCCTGCGCGGCGGTCTCGGCGCTGCGCGCACGCACCCCGGTGTTGAGCGACGACGCCAGGTCGGACGTCCCGCTGAGGCCGGCGTAGTACCCCTCGGCGGTCACGGGCGAGGCCTGGTCGTCCAGCGGGCCGTCGAGGTACCACTCCACCTGCAGGACGCTGCGCGCGAGGTGCGCCGCGAGCTCGCCGACGCTCATACCGTCGAGTACCGAGGGCTCGTCCCACGCGGTGGCGACCTGCTCACTCGTCACGAGGCCGACGGCGACGTCGGCACCGCGGGCATAGGCATCACGCGCCGGTGTCGTCATGACGGGATCCTGGCAGCAGGGCGGTGGTCGGTCGACGAGCGGCCCGCACGCCACGCGCGACCTCCCGGCCCGGGTGCTTCGCGCCGCGTCGCCCCCGCCCTCAGGCGCGACGGCTCCAGGTGGCGCTGCGCCCGACGCCGTCGGCCTCGATGAGGCCCTCGGTCCGGAGCTGGGCCAGGACCAGGCGGATGGTCTGGTCCGAGACGTCGGGCAGCCCGGCACGGACCTCGCTGATCCGGAACCGCGGGCGCGCGTGGCGCAGCACGTGGTCGCGGACGCGTCCCTGCTTGCTCCCCGCCCGGCGGGCGCTCGACGTGAGCGCCCCGAGCTGGGTGGTGGCGTCCGCGAGGGCACGCACGAGGTACCGCAGCCACGGCCAGGGGTCGTGCCGGGAGAGGTGCCAGTCGTGCGTCGAGTCCAGGAGTGCTGCGGAGTACCGCTCGGGTGACCCTGCCATCGCCGGCTCCACCGGGACGTACCGCGTGACGTCGTACCCGGCGTCCTGCAGCAGAGCGTTCGTCAGCATCCGCGCGACGCGCCCGTTGCCGGCGGCGAACGGGTGGATCGCCAGGAGGTCGAGCGCGAACAGGCCGACGAGGAGGACCGGGTGGTGGCGTCCCGCGCCCAGGGCACGGCGGTACCGCGCGACGAGCTCGTCGAGGTGCGCGGGCGTGGCGGCGACGGGCACCGGCGTGAAGCGCTTGACCCGTGCGCCGTCCGGCGCGGGGCCGGCCACGACGCTCTCGACCTGCCGGAGCCGGCCGCCGGGGGTCGGGGTGAACCGGAAGAGGAGGCGGTGCAGGTCGAGCACGACGTCCACGTCCGGACGGGGGCCACGTTCCTCGTCCAGCCGGTCGAGCGCCGCGCCGTACCCGGCGAGCTCCTGCTCGTCGCGGTCCCGCAAGTCCGCGGTGTGGCCGGCAAGGATCTGGGCCGCGCGGGTGCGGTCGCGCACGACGACGCCGTCCATCGCGGAGGACGCCTCGAGGCTCGCGGTGCGCGCGTGGTCGGTGAGGGCCTCGAGCAGCTCCGGCAGCGTGAGCCGGTGCAGCGCCTGGCTGCCTCGGCCTGCGTCGACGGTTCGGAGGTCGGCGACGACCCCGAAGGGGACCGCCCCGACCAGCTGGTCCAGGTCCTCGAACGACCTCACGACAGAATCACCTCAGGAACCTGCTGAACAGCACATGGACGCGGTGACGCTAGCAGGTTTGGGTAGTTCACTAGTGGGTTTTCGAACGCGTGATGTGTACGGACCCTGCGTCATCAGGATCGTCCCGTCTCCTCCGGGACACCCGCGACCGGCTTGGTCCGCGACCGCCCCGCGGTGTCCTTCAGGACGACGTACTTGAGGTCGACGTGCGGCTCCAGGGCGCTGAACTTGTCGTTGGGCGCGCCGATGACGAGCTGGAACCCCAGCCCGCGCCACGCGCCGACCGCGCGTCCCGTGAACCGCGCGTCGGCCTTGATCAGCGCCTCGTCCAGGAACACCGGGGCGTACCGCGGCCGCGCGGCACCAGCGTCCCCGAGCTGGTAGCGCAGCGCCGCACCGACGATGAACGCCACGAGCTCCTGCGACTCGCCACCGGACTTCTCCCCGATGTGGTCGTAC
Organism: Cellulomonas dongxiuzhuiae; assembly: GCF_018623035.1. Classification (NCBI taxonomy): domain Bacteria; kingdom Bacillati; phylum Actinomycetota; class Actinomycetes; order Micrococcales; family Cellulomonadaceae; genus Cellulomonas; species Cellulomonas dongxiuzhuiae. Next base: position 2,301,200 of record NZ_CP076023.1, on the reverse strand, counting down.
AGCGCCACGTGCTCCCCGGCGAGGTCGACCTTCTCGGCGGACAGGCGCACGTGGCGGCGCACGTCGACGAGGTCCGCGAAGTCGGGCGACGAGCGCCGGATGCGGTCGATCACCTTGGCCATGCGGTGGTAACGGCGCTCGCGCTCGGCGTCCGTCGCCTCGGTCGACAGCTCCTCGCGCAGGTCCCGCAGCTCCTTGCGGAACCGGGCGACGACCGTCGACTGCGTGTCGCGCGCGTCGATCCGCAGCCGGTGGCCGTCGTCCGCGAACGGCAGGTCCGCGAGGATCTCGTTGACCGGCCGGATGCGTTCCTTGATCTCGCGCACCGAGCGGGTCAGCGCGCTGTGCAGGTCGGCCAGGTCGTTGCCCGACAGGCGCAGCAGGCTCGTGCGCCAGTCCGCCTCGAGCTCGTGCAGCCCGTGCGCCTGGAGCTCGGCGAGGATCCGGGCGTAGTCGGCGTACGACGCATCCGGGTCGGTGCCGAGGTTCGGGTCGGGCCAACGCTCCGCGAACGTCTCGAAGGTGCGCCGCAGCGCGTCGCGCGCGGTCGCGACGGTCTGCTGCGCGCTCTGCCGGTCGGCGCGCAGGAGGTCCGCGGCACGCGTGACGACGCCGTCGAAGGCCGCCAGGGCGTCGGCGGGGTCGCCCGCCGTCCCGGCTCCGTCACCGTGCGGAGTCGGCACCCCCGTCGTCCCCAGCACCTGGGAGAGGTAGCTGCGCTGCTCGGCGTCCAGCCGCGTGCCCGCGTGCTGCGCGGCGTCGAGCGCACCCTGCGCGGCGTCGACGTCGTCCGTCGTGGCCGACCAGCGCACGCCCAGCTCCGTCGCCGTGCCCTTGGTGCGGCCCAGCTGCTCGGTGAGGCCCTGGATCTGCGTCTCGAGCTCGGTCGCGCGCTGCTGGAGGCGCACGACGTCCGGGCTGCCGGACGTGACCTCCCCGACGAGCCGCTCCCACCGGTCGCGCTCGGCCTCGACCGCCGCGACGTCGACCTGGTCCCACGTGAGGTCGACGATCGCCGCGTACGCCCGCAGCGTCGCGTCGTGCCGGTCCCACGCGGACTCCGCGGCGTCGACGCGCGCCTCGGCGTCCGCGAGCCGGGCCTCGGCCCGGGCGACCTGCCGGTCGAGGTCGGCCAGCCGACGCGTGTTGGTGAACCCCAGGACGTTGGGCTTGCCCTGGCCGCCGTGCGCCCCGCGCCGGCCCTCGGAGACCTGCCCGGAGCGCGTGAGCGCCTTCTCGTGCTGAGCCAGCTCACCCGTGGTGTCGACGCAGACGTACGCGAACCGCGACGCCAGCTCGCTGCGCAGCCAGCCGGTGAAGGGCCCCTGGCGGTAGTCCAGCCGGCCCGGCAGGGTGCGCCCGTCGAGCCCGACGTCGTCCCGCATGCCCGTGGGGACGCCCTCGAACCGCAGGCGGCGGCTCGTGCGGACCGTGTCGATCGCGCGGCGGAAGGCCTGGAGGTGCGCGACGTCGATGAGCATGAGGGTCGCGAACCCGCCGAGCGCCAGGTTGAACGCGTCGCGCCACGGCTCGTGCTCGGTGCGGACCTCGACGAGCTCCGCGACGAACGGCAGGTCCTCGGTCGTCAGACCGGCGACCTTCGCCAGCGCGGCGCGCGTCGCGTGCAGGTCCGCCGGGACGTTGTCGTGCCGGTGCTGGGCGTCCGCCTGGTCACGCCGCAGCACGGCCAGGTCCACCGACGCCTCCTTGCGCTCGGCCATCGCGTCGAGGAGCGCCTGCCGAGCGCTCGCCTTGGCGTCGGCGTCCGCCAGCGCGTGCCGCGCGCGGCCCACCAGGTCCGTGAAGGCCTCCGACGACGCGACCGTCTCTCCGAGCGCCGAGGCGAGGACCTGGTCGAGGCGGGCCCGGGCCCGCGTGACCTCCTCGAGCCGGGCGGCCACGCCGCGCAGCTCGCGCTGTGCCGTGGCGAGCCGGTCGCCGCCGGACGCCCAGAGCGTCTCCTTGACGCCGTCGAGCTCGACACGTGCCGCCGTGACACGCGCCGACGTCTCCGCGGCCAGCCGCAGCGCCTCGCCGTGCCGCTGCCGCAGGTCCTGCTCGACGTCGCGCAGCAGGACCAGGCGTCGCTCGTGCCGCCACAGTGCGGCCGGCGACGTGCCGTCGTCGAACCCGCCCACCGCGTCGACGACGCGCAACCGGGCCGCCGCGCCCTCGATGGCGGTGCGGTGCTCGGCGATCGACTCCAGCGCCTTGACCTGCTGGCGCGCGGTGATCATCTGCTCGCGCGTGCCGGTGAGCTTGTCGAACTGCTCGACGACGGCGTCGGCCGTGGCGAACGTGTCCGGGTCCTCCAGCACCATCGACTTGTACAGCGCGTCGACGGTCGTGATCTGCTGCCCGGCCTGGATGCGCCCGAGCAGAGCGACGGCCTTGCCGCCGTCGCCGGCCGCGCCGATCCCCAGCGTCGAGTGCAGACGCGCGGTGAACTCCCGGTCGGTGTCGAAGCACGTCAGCCCGGCGGCCGTCAGCGCCGAGCGTGCCAGGCGCTGCGCGGCGGCGGGCTCGAGGTCGCGCAGGTCGAAGGGCCCCTCGCACGTCGCACGGACCGCCGTGACGTCCTCGAGCGTGCGCGCCACGGACGGGACGTACCAGCCGCGCACGGCCGTGAACCGCGTGCCCGACTGGTCCGCCCACGTCATCGCGATCGCCGACCAGGTGTCCTTGCCGTCGCCGCGCAGGACCCGCTGCCGCGTGCCGTCCTCGGTGCGGGACTCGTCGAGCTTGCCGCGCGCGTAGGACAGGATGTTGCGCTGGTCCTTGCCGCGCGGACGCCCCACGACACCGCCGTTGGAGGCGCCGTTGAACGGCGTGGTGTGGGGCATGAGCAGCGCGATGTACGCGTCCATCAGGGTGGACTTGCCGGACCCCGACCCGCCGGACAGCAGCGTCGCCGTCGACGCCAGCCGCACGCGGTGGTGCCCGTCGTAGCCACCCCAGTTGACGAGCTGCAGGTCCAGGGCGACCCACTGCTGGCCCGTCGACGCCGCGGGGATCAGCCCGAACAGCGAGTCGACCATCGTCACGGTGCCGTCTCCTCGTCGTCGTCCGCGTCGTCCCCGTCGTCGTCCTCGTCGTCGGCGCCGGCCACCTGGTCTGCCGACGCGTCGGCCTCCTCGGCGCCCTCCCCGTCGTGCCGTGCCTGCAGCCACGCCCGCAGCTCGGTGAGCCGCTCGGTGCTGAGCACGACCTCGACCAGGGACGTCACGCGGTAGCGGCCCTCGGACTCCTCCTCGATGACGCCGTCCTTCGCGAGCCGCGCGACGGCCGTGCGGATCTCGCGCTGGTGGGCGGCGACGTTCGTGTCGTCCGGGTCGAAGTACGTCAGCGCGGTCGCCTCGAGCTCCTCGACGTCCACGCGGGCCGACGTCTCGCCCGCGCCGCGCTCGCGCTGGAACACCGTGCGCAGGTGCACGAGCACGAGCGTCTCGGCGCGCGTGTACGGCTCGTCGCGCAGCAGCACCGGCACGTCGAGCTCGGCCGAGCGCACCTGCCGCTTGTACGCGATGCCGCGGTCGTGGTCGACGACGAGGTGCACGAACAGGTCGTGCAGCCGCGACTCGACGACCTGCTGGTTCTCCAGCAGTGTGCGCCACTGGGCGGTGTGGCGGTCCGCGAGCAGGAACCGCCGCTGCAGCAGCCGCACCAGCACCCGGCGCACGTCGGCGTCTAGCGTGCCGGTGTCACCGGCGAACAGCTCGGCCGGGTCGTCCTCCATCGCGACCGGCGAGATGAAGCCGCCGCTTCGCACCTCGGCGTCGTCGTGCGTGACGTCGGTGTCGGTCATGCGCCTTCTTCCCTCGTCCTCGTCGTGGCCGCGCCGAACGCGAACCGGCGGCGCGTGCCGTCCGGCCGGACCGCGTCCACGAACACGACCTCGTCGCTCTCCGTCATGCCGCGCTGGTGCGCGATCTCCAGCAGGCCCAGCAGGTCGACCGGGCGGCGCAGCTCGACCGGTGCGGCACCGAACGCCGCCGCCAGGTCCACCTGCGGGGAGCCGGCGGCGAACTCCACCAGGTGCGCGTCGAGGTCGGCGTACCGCGGACCGCCCCACGCGCGTGCGTCGGTGTCGCTCACGTCGCCGTCGTCGTCCCAGTCGGGCAACGCGTCCGGCGCCTGCGGCGGACGCAGGTCGTCCGGGGTGCGGCGCAGGTGCTCGACGTCCGCGACCGGCAGGCGCCGCAGCGGCGCGACGGCCTGCCCGCGCCGCGATCCCGGCAGCCACGCCTGCATGCCCGTCATGACGTCGCGCAGCAGGTCGTCGACCTGACGGTCGCGCAACGGGTCGTGGTTGCGCACCTGCGCCGTGATGACGTACGACGCCTCGCGCTGCGCCGCGAACACCTGGTCCAACCCCTGCTCGATGCGTCGGACCAGCTCGCGCAGGTCCGCCCGCTGCGCCGACGGCAGCCGCGCGGCGAACCGGTGCCGCAGCACGGTCTCGAGCTGCACGGCCAGCTCGTCGAGCCGCTGCGGGTCGCCCAGGAGCCGCAGGGCACCACCGAACGCGCGGCCCTCGGGCGTCGCGTCCATCACCTGCTCGCCGCGCCGCAGGTACTCACGCAGCACCTCGCCCGTGGGGCGCGCGTCCTGACGCAGCGCCGTGACCACGTCGCGCTGCATCGCCTTGATCGACTCGGCGACACGCGCGAAGTCCGCCGGCAGCTCGCGCACCAGGTGCACGACCGTCTCGGCCTCCTCGAGCAGCTCCTCGTCGTCGACCTCGTCGACCTGCCCGGTCCGCTCGAGGCGCGCGATCTCCTCCTGCAGACGTCGGACCTCGGTGTCAAGGCGTGCGATGCGCACCATGACGTCCGGGTCGGCGTCCAGGGCCAGGCGCTCGACCGCCTCGAGCACGGTGCGCACGCGCGACTGCGACACCCGTGCGCGCGTACCGCCCGCACGGCCCGCGACCTCGAGGGCACCCACCGCGTGCGCCGACAGCCGGTAGACCTCGACGTCGTCGTCCAGCACGTGCCGCACCAGCCAACCCACGTCGGCCCACTGGCGGCACAGGTCGCGCGCGGAGCCCACCGGCAGGTCGTCGCCGTGACCCGCGGCGCGCAGCTGGTCGAGCGCGTCGGCGACCTCGGTGTGCGCGTCGGCGACGGGGACCGAGGGCCGCTCGGCGGTGAACACGAGCGAGAGCAGCGAGACCACGAGGGGGGCGTGCCGCTTGTGCAGCAGGTCGAGCATGGGGTTCTGGAACGCCCGGACCGCGCCCAGGTACGCCCCTTCGACTCGAGTGATCATCGCGGGACAGCGTAGGTGGGTCGAGGTCGTCGGCGGGACACCGGGGCGCATGCGGCCGGGTGACGCTGCGCACCGCGCCACGCGCCGTCCGTCCGCAGCAGGAGGAACGCGGGTCGCACGAACGACAAGAGCCCCGATCCCGGCGGGGATCAGGGCTCGTGCCGTCGCTGTCTCAACGAGTGTCCGGAGGGGGACTTGAACCCCCACGCCCTTTCGGGCACTAGCACCTCAAGCTAGCGCGTCTGCCATTCCGCCACCCGGACAGGTGGACGTCCGCGGGGCCCTTGCGGGCACCTCGGCGCGGCAGAGAACATACCACGGTGCGGGAGGCGTCCCCGCATCGAGAACCGCTGCGCACGTCCGCCGGAGGGTCGCCGCGCACCCCTCCCCACCCGAGGGCAGACTGCACCTGACGGTTCCCCGTGGGTGGAGGTCGCAGCATGGTCGACGTGTCCGACACGCGCTCCTCACCCGGCCCCACCAGCGCGGCCGCGCGCAAGGTGGCCGGTGGCAGGCGCAACCCCGCGGTCGTCGGACGCGACGACACGGCCCCCCGGTGGCTGCGCCGCTCGGCGGGCGTCTCGTGGCGCCTGCTCGTGGTGCTCGCCGCTGTGGTCGTGGTGTTCTACGCCACGTCGCGCGTGACGCTGCTGTTCATCGCCGTGTTCCTCGCGCTGGTCTTCACGGCCGTGCTGCGCCCGCTCGTCGAGCTCATGTCCCGCGTCATGCCGCGCGGCCTGGCGACCGCGCTGTCGCTGCTCGCAGGGATCCTGTTCTTCGTCGGGCTGCTCACGTACGTGGGGTACTCGATCGCCACGCAGTGGAACGACCTGAGCAGGCAGTTCGCCACCGGCATCGAGCAGATCACCGACTTCCTCGAGAGCGGCACCCTGCCGTTCACCATCACGAACGAGCAGATCGCCGAGTGGATCGACAACGCGGTCAGGTGGATCCAGGACCACGCCGGCGACCTGGCCGGCGAGGTCGCGGCCAGCGCCGGCACGGTCGTCGAGGGCTTCACGGCGCTCGCCCTGGCGGTGTTCTGCACCATCTTCTTCCTCGCGCGCGGCGCCCAGATGTGGACGTGGTTCCTCAACCAGCTGCCCGCCCGGGCGCGCGGCACCTGGATGACCGCGGGAGGCGCCGGCTGGTACACCTTCTCCGGCTACACGCGCGGCACCGTGATCATCGCGATCACCGACGGGCTCCTCGCGTTCCTGCTGCTGAGCGTCCTGCGCGTCCCGCTCGCGGCGCCGCTCGCGGTGCTCGTGCTCATCGGTGCCTTCATCCCGCTCATCGGCGCGCCCGCCGCGATGGTCGTGGCGATGATCGTCGCGCTCGCGGCCAACGGGCTGTGGTGCGCGGTTGGCGTCGGTGTCGGGATCGCGCTGATCGGCCAGCTCGAGGGGCACGTGCTGCAGCCGCTGATCATGGGCAAGCAGGTCTCGTTGCACCCGGTCGTCGTCGCGCTCGCGGTGACCGCCGGCACGCTGACGGCGGGCATCCTCGGTGCCGTCATCTCGGTGCCGCTCGTCGCCGTGGCGTGGGCGATCTTCTCGCGGCTGCGCACGGTCGACCCCCCGATGGAGGAGGAGGACGACGACGCGGACGTCGACGAGGAGGACGAGGTGGCCCTCGCCGACCGGTAGGGCGCGGCGTCGGTCCCGGCCCGCGGCCCCGAGAGGGCGCCGGCCTTCGCTAGGTTGACCGCGTGGCAGCGCAGACGTCGGGCAGCGGGGTGAACACCCCGCGGGCGCAGACGGGCCCGCGCCCGCAGCACCTGCTCGCGACCGTGCTGGGGGAGTACCTGGACTCCTCCGACGCCCTGCTGCCGGCCGCTGCGCTCGTGGCGGTGCTGGGCGAGTTCGGCATCAGCCCCGGGAGCGCACGCGCGGCGCTCGCGCGCCTGGTGCGGCGAGGGCTCGTCGCGTCCCGGGGCAGCGGCCGGTCGACGACCTACCACGTGCGGCCCGACGTGATCGCGCACCACCGCGCCGTCATGCACGCCTTCCTCTCGTTCGGGGCGGTGCCGCGGACGTGGGACGGTCAGTGGCTCGTCGTGTCGTACTCCCTGCCGGAGTCCGGCCAGTCACACCGGCACGCCGTCCGCAAGGCGCTGGGGGAGCACGGCTTCGCGCGCCTCTACGACAGCGTGTGGATCAGCCCCGCCCCGGACCCCGCGACGGTGCGTGACGTCGTGAGGGAGCTGCTCGCCGACGTCGCGGGCGCCCGCTGGTCGGTCATGCGGGCCCGGTTCGACGACGATCCCGCGGCGCAGGGACCGCAGGGCGCCTACGACCTGGAGGCGCTCGGGGACGCGTACCGGGCGTTCGTGGCCGAGCATGCGCCGCTGCGGGCCGACGTGCGGGCGGGCCGCGTGACCCCGGCCCGTGCGCTCGTCGCGCGAGCGACCGTCATGGACGCGTGGCGGACCTTCGCCGACACCGACCCCGACCTGCCCGAGCACCTGCTGCCCCCGTCGTGGCCCCGGGCGGACGCGCGCGAGACGTTCCTCGAGGTCCACACGGCGCTGGGCCCGCTCGCGCAGGAGCGGCTGGTGGAGCTCATGGCGCCCTTCTGGCCCGAGGCGGCGTCCTGGGTGACGCACTTCGTGGCACCCGACGACCCGCTGGCGCCCCCTCGCGGGGGCCGGGCCGACGCTCCGCTGCCGCAGCGCTGACGCAGCGCAGGCGGACGGCCCGTGCGGCGACGGGCTCCCCCCTCGCACGCGGAAACGATTAGCACCCTGGCCCTCGTCGCCGGACTTCTCGACATTTGTCGTGACTGCGGCAACGGTATGGGCGCAGAAGCCCACAGCCCCGGAGGGAACCCCATGAGACGCACCATCGGACGAGCGGCGCTCGCAGCGGCAGTGGCCCTGGGAGGCCTGGTCGGCGCCGCGGTCCTGACGCCCGCGGTCGCCGCACCGAGCGGGTCGGGCCCGTACCCGGCCGACTACTGGACGACGAGTGTGCTGCCCAACCACACGATCTACCAGCCGCAGACCCTCCCGCAGGAGAAGATGCCGATCGTCGTCTGGAGCAACGGGGCCTGCGCGGCCGACGGCACCTCGGCGCAGAACTTCCTCAAGGAGATTGCGTCGCACGGCTTCCTCGTGGTCTCCAACGGCCGGCCCGGAGGCGGGGGCAGCTCCAGCTCGACCTGGCTGACGCAGGCCATCGACTGGGCGGTGGCCCAGAACACCAGCACGATCAGCAACCTGCGTGGCAGGCTCGACACGACCAAGATCGGCGTGGCCGGGTTCTCCTGCGGTGGTGTCGAGGCCTACGCCGTGTCCGGCGATCCGCGGGTCACCACGACCGGCATCTTCAGCAGCGGGCTGCTCAACGACGCGGACGACTACCAGCTGCGGCGCCTCGACCACCCGATCGCCTACTTCATCGGCGGGCCGAGCGACATCGCCTACCCGAACGCGATGGACGACTGGGGCAAGCTGCCCGCCGGCCTGCCCGCGTTCATGGGCAACCTCAACGTCGGTCACGGCGGGACGTACCACGAGACCAACGGCGGAGAGTTCGGCCGCGCGGCGCAGCTGTGGTTCCGGTGGCAGCTCAAGGGCGACACGCAGGCCGGACGCGCGTTCGTCGGGCCGAACTGCGGGCTGTGCAACACCGCCTGGACGGTCCAGCAGAAGAACCTGACGCTCAACGAGACGACGCCCACGCCGACGCCGACGCCGACGCCGAGCGTCACGCCGACGCCCACACCCACGCCCACGCCCACGCCGACGCCCACACCCACGCCGACGCAGGGCTCCGGTGGTGCGTGCACCGCGACGTACAAGGTCGCGAACCAGTGGGGCGAGGGCTTCGTCGCCGACGTCACCGTGACGGCGGGCGCGAACCTTGAGCGCTGGGTGGTCACGCTTCAGCTCCCCGGCGGTGCCGGGGTGGCGCACACCTGGAACGGTGTGCGCGGCAGTGCCAGCACCGGCGTGGTCACGGTGACGAACGCCGACTGGAACGGTCGGCTCGGGGCCGGTCAGAGCACCGGCTTCGGGTTCCAGGGGACCGGCAACGGGGCGGGCGCGACCGTCTCCTGCGCGGCCGCCTGACGGCCGGGGATGGTGCGACGCGGTGGGCCACGGGGGCGGCCCGCCGCGTCGCACCGTCCGACGTGCGGGCGGGGTGAGGGCTGAGACCCTCAACCGCGGCGGACGTTAGAACACGTGTTCGAGTACGCTGTTGCCATGTCCGGTGCGACGATCCTGCACGCCGACCTCGACGCGTTCTACGCCTCCGTCGAGCAGCTGCTGGACCCCCGGCTGCGCGGGCGGCCGATCGCCGTGGGCGGCAGCGCTCGCGGTGGCGTCGTGCTCGCGGCCTCCTACGAGGCCAAGGCCTACGGGGTCGCCGGCGGCATGCCGGGCTGGCGGGCCGCCCGGCTGTGCCCCTCGCTCCTGTTCGTCCCCGGGCGGTTCCGGGAGTACCAACCGCTCGCCGACCGCGTCATGGACGTCCTGGGTGACGTGACCCCGGCCGTCGAGCGCATCTCGATCGACGAGGCCTTCCTCGACGTCGCGGGCTCGACCCACCTGTTCGGCACCCCCGCGCAGATCGCGACGCTGCTGCGCCGACGGGTGCGCGACGAGATCGGCCTGCCCATCTCGGTCGGCGCTGCCCGGACCAAGCACCTGGCGAAGATCGCGTCGCAGGTGGCCAAGCCGGACGGGCTGGTGGTCGTGGAGCCCGAGGCCGAGCGCGCGTTCCTCGAGCCGCTGCCGGTCGGCCTGATGTGGGGGGTCGGGCCCGTCGCGCGGGCCCGGCTCGCGGAACGTGGCATCACCACGATCGGCGAGCTCGCGCGCACGCCGTCGAGCGCGGTCGAGCAGATCCTCGGGCAGGCGGTCGGTGCGCGGATGTCGGCGCTGTCGCACAACGAGGACCCGCGGCAGGTGGCCGGAGCGGGACGCGCCCGGTCCCTCGGGGCGCAGTCCGCACTGGGGCGCCAACGTGCGACGCGCGAGCTGGTCCGCGAGGTCCTCAGCCACCTCGCCGACCGCGTGGCGGGGCGGCTGCGTGCCAAGGACCGTGCCGGACGGACCGTGACGGTCCGGGTGCGGTTCCCCGGCATGCGGTCCGTCACGCGGTCGCTCACGCTGCCCGGACCGGTCGCGACGACGCTCACGCTCACCGAGGTCGCCGAGCAGCTCGTCTGGCAGGCGATCCGCGAGCAGCCGCATCCCGAGCCGGAGATCACCCTGCTGGCGGTCTCCGTGACCGGTCTCGTCGCGCAGTCGTCGCTGCAGCTCGAGCTGCCGCTGCTCACCGACGACCCGCGGCGACCCGGGTCGTCGCCCGGCGCCGCGCGCTGGGCGGTGGACCGGTCGGTCGACGCGGTGCGCGCCCGGTTCGGCAGCGGCGCCGTCGGCTACCTGCCCACGGCGATGCCGCGCGTGCGGACCGTGCCGGACGAGTTCCGCGAGCTCGCCGAGCACGACCTGTGAGGCGGCCGCGCGCGTTCTGCCCTCAGCGGATCGCGGCGCCACGGCCCGGGTCCGTCGCTACGTTCGCCTCATGGAGCACGACAGCGGTCCGCCCGGGCCGTCCCGCAGCCCATCCGCGTGGCGGCGCACGATCGGCGCGCTGCTGCGTGCCGCCCGGGAGGACCGGGGGATGCGGCTGGTCGACGTCGCCGTCCGGGCGCGCCTGTCGCCGCAGTACCTCTCCGAGGTCGAGCGCGGCCTCAAGGAGCCGTCGTCGGAGGTCCTCGCGGCGATCACGGCGGCCCTCGGGCTGACGCTGGTGGACCTCGCCCAGGGCATCGTCGACGCGCTCGACGCGCCCGTCCGGCGGAGCGCCGTGCTGTCCCTGACGTCCCGGACCGTGCCTCGTCACGCGACGCCGGTGCCCCGCGCGACGACGCTGCTCGCGGCCTGACACCGGGCCGGCGCCTCACCGCGCGCGGACGGACACGACCTGGTCCGCGAGGCCGTAGGCGACCGCCTCCTCGGCCGTGAGCACGAGGTCGCGGTCCGTGTCGCGCCGCAGCGTCGCGGTGTCCTTGCCGGTGTGCCGGGCCAGCACCTCCTCGAGCTCGGCGCGCACCCGCACGACCTCGTCCGCCGCCAGGATCAGGTCCGGGATGGTGCCCTGCCCGCGTGTCGACGGCTGGTGCAGCACGACGCGCCCGTGCGCGAGGATCGACCGGCGTCCCGCGGCGCCACCGGCGAGCAGCACGGCCGCGTCGGCGGCCGCCTGCCCGACGCACGTGGTCTCGACGGCGGGCCGCACGTACTGCATCGCGTCGTACACGGCGAGCATCGCCGACGTGGACCCGCCGGGGGAGTTCACGTACAGCTGGATCGGCAGGTCCGGGTTCTCGGACTCCAGGTGCAGCAGCTGGGCGACCAGCACGTTCGCGACCTGGTCGTCGATCGGTGTGCCCAGGTACACGATCCGCTCGGACAGCAGCCGGCTGAACACGTCGACCGTGCGCTCCACGTTGCCGCGCCGTTCGACGACGTTCGGCACCAGGTAGCCGCTCATGCGTCCAGCCCCGCGACCCCGATGCCGACGACGCCGCGGCGGCCTGCGGGTCGCACGTCGGCCACGTCGCGGACGATCGCGTCGACGAACCCGTAGGCCATCGCCTCCTGCGCCGTGAACCAGCGGTCGCGCAGCGAGTCCTCCCGCACACGCTCGACGCTCTGCCCGGTGTGCTGCGCGACGAGCCCCAGCACGGTGTCGCGCGTGTGCCGCAGGTCGTCGGCCTGCAGCTCGACGTCGACCGCGGTCCCGCCGATGCCGGCCGAGCCCTGGTGCAGCAGCACGCGCGCGTGCGGCATCGCGAACCGTTTGCCGGGCGTGCCGGCCGAGAGCAGGAACTGCCCGGCGCTCGCGGCCATGCCGACCGCGACGGTCCGGACGTCGTTGGGGATGACGCGCAGGACGTCGTGGATCGCCAGCATCGCGGGCACCGACCCGCCGGGCGAGCTGATCCACAGCGTCACGTCGGCGTGCGGGTCCTCGGTGGACAGCAGGAAGAGCTGGGCGGCCAGCCGGTGGCCGGTCTGCTCGTCGAGCGCCGTGCTCAGCACGACGATGCGCTCGTGGGCGAGCCGGGACAGCAGCTCGTCGTCGTAGGGCCGCGGGGGCGTCGGTGTGCTCATGGGCCCACCCTGCGCCGCCGCGCCGACGCGGGGTCGGCGGTGCTGCTCAGGGCGGATCCGCCCTCGGCAGCGCGGACGTCGGCGGGTGGGCCGTGCGCCCACGCCCTAGGCTCGTGCCCCGTGAGCAGCAGCGCGTCCGGCACCCTGACCAGCACGACCGTCGGCGACGCCGGTGCGCCCGTCGTGTTCCTGCACGGCCTGTTCGGGCAGGGCCGCAACTTCACGCAGATCGCCAAAGGCCTGCTCCCGGAGTACCGCTCGCTGCTGGTGGACCTGCCGAACCACGGCCGGTCCGCCTGGACCGACCGGTTCGACTACGCGTCGACCGCCGACCTCGTGGCCGACCACGTGCGCGCCGGGTTCGCGGCCGACGGACCGGTCCACGTGGTCGGGCACTCCATGGGTGGCAAGGTGGCGATGCTCCTCGCGCTGCGCCACCCCGACCTCGTCGACCGGCTGGTCGTCGCGGACATCGCCCCCGCGTCGGGCGGCTCCCAGGGGGAGTTCGCGCACCTGCTCGACAGCCTCGCGGCGATCGACCTGACGACGGTGACGCGCCGCGGCGAGGCCGACGAGCAGCTCGCCGCGCGCGTCGACGACGCGCGCGTGCGCGGCTTCCTCCTGCAGAACCTGCGCGCCGCCGACGGCGGCTTCCGGTGGCAGGCCAACCTCGACCTGCTGCGCCGCGACCTGTCCGAGATCGGCGGCTTCCCGGACGTCGGTGACGCCGCCTTCGACCGCCCGGTGCTGTGGGTGGCGGGCGACCGGTCCGACTACGTGCTCCCCGAGCACGGACCGGCGATGCGTCGGCTGTTTCCCCGCACGACGCTCGTGACGCTCAAGGGCGCGGGGCACTGGGTGCACTCCGAGCAGCCGGAGGCGTTCGTCTCGGTGCTGCGCACCTTCCTCGCCGCCGACGACCGCTGAGGTCCGGCGGCGGACGTCACACGTCGTCCGCGCGCAGGCCCCGTTCCGCGTGCAGACCCCGGTAGACGGCGGTCCGCAGCTCGATCGCGTAGGGCACGCGCTGGGGCATGCGCAGGTCGCGCGCCACGGCGATCTCCGCCTCCACGTCGTAGGGCACGCGCACGACCTGGAGCGCGAAGGGTGCGGTGGCATCGCCGCCCGGCTCGCCCTCGAGGACCACGTACGACGCGGTCGGCTCGTCGAGCGGGTTGCCGACGCTGCCGACGTTGAACAGCGTGCGTCCCTCGAACGTCTCGACGTAGGCGTCGTGCACGTCGCCGTAGCCGACCATCGTCGGGCTCGGACCGTCGCCGGTCAGCTCCGTCGTGGCGAACATCCCGTCGAACTCCTCGGGCGTGTGGTGGAACCGGACGCGCACGTGCACGCTGCGTGCCGACGCGTGCAGCAGCCGAATCCGTCGCCCGCTGAGCTCGAGGTGGTGCACGAGCGGCAGTCCCAGGAGCCACGCGTGGTCGTCGGGCGTGAGCTCGTCGTACCACCAGGTCAGGGCCTCGTCGCGCACGGTCTCGGGCCGCGGCAGGAAGTCGTCCCAGTTGCCGCGCACCGTGAGCGCGCAGCGCTCGCGGCTGCGCGCGACCGCGGCCGAGCCGCGCGGCCCCTTGCCGACGACGTCGCCCAGGTTGAGGACCGTCGCGATGCCACGCGCGTCGATGTCCCGCAGCACGGCGTCGAAGGCCGTCATGTTGCCGTGCACGTCGGACAGGACAGCGATGCGCTCCATCCCGTGCTCCCTTCCTGGTCCGGTGCGGGCGGGAGGCCCGGTCAGGCGGGCGAGACGCGGGCGCCGTGCCCGCCGAGCTCGTGCAGGGCGTCGAGCAGGACCCGGTTGAACGCCGCCGGGGCGTGGGAGTTCACGTCGTGCCCGGCCCGCGGCACGACGGTCAGACGGACGCCCGGCAGGGCGCGCAGGTAGCGCCGCTCGTCGAGACGCAGCGGGTCACGCCGGCCGTTGACGACCCACACCGGCAGCAGGAGGCGGCGCAGGTCCCGCAGCGGCGAGTACCCGGCGAGCGCGCCCAGCATGTCGGTGACGACGTGCCACGTCCCCTGGCCGAGACCCAGCCACCGCGTGACGCGCGTCGACGCGCGCCGGTACAGGTGCAGGGGCTTGCCCTTGATCTCGGTCGAGCACCCCGCCAGGACGACGCCCGCGAGCTTGCCCTCGTGCCGGCTCGCGTACGCCAGGGAGACGTACCCGCCGAGCGAGAGACCCACCAGCAGCGGGGGCGACGGGCAGGCCTCGACCGCCTCGTCGATCGCCGCGAGAGCACCGTCGAGCGTGAAGCGCTCGTCGCTGCGGGTGCCGTGGCCCGGCAGGTCGATCGCGAACGTCGGGTGGCCACCGTGACGCAGCGCGGAGACCTGGGCGTGCCAGATCTCCGACGACGTCCGGGTGCCGTGCACGAGCACGATGGGCCTGGAGATGGTCGTCCTCCTCTGCGGGTGCGTCCCTCCAGGTGTCGGCAACGTCGGTGCCGACCTGGAGCGACGCGTGAGGGTAACTCGCGTACCTGGGAGCGGCAGCGGGGTCGCGCGACCCCTCACCAACTCCTCACACGAGCGCCGTGAGCGCGCTCGGCGGGACCGTGCCCGGTCAGGCCGGTGCGACGGCGTGCAGCAGCCGCCGGGTCTGCTCGACGTACCCGCTGCCGAACAGCAGCGCGTGCACGGCGACCGGGTACAGCTGGTGCAGCCCCACCCGGTGGCGCCAGCCGCCGTGCAGCGGGTGCGCCTCCTGGTAGCCGTCCAGGACGTCCTGCAGGTGCGGCAGGCCGAACAGCGCGAGCATCGCCAGGTCCGACTCGCGGTGCCCGCCGTGCGCCGCGGGGTCGATGAGCGTGACCCCCTGGTCCGTCCACACGACGTTGCCCTGCCACAGGTCGCCGTGGACGCGCGCCGGAGGGTCGGGGTCGTCCCACCGGCCGTCGTGCAGCAGACCGCGGAGCCGGTCGAACGCGGCCTCGTCGGCGCGCGTCGCCAGGCCCGCGTCGCGCAGCGCGCGGGCGACGGGCGCGACCCGGCACTCGGCGAGGAACGCGCCCCAGGCGTCGTACCGGCCGGCGCGCATCGGTAGCGGTGCGTCGAGCGGGCCGAACCAGCTGTCACCGCGCCAGCCGTCGGGCGGGACGCCGAACGCCTCGGCGCCCGCGTCGTGCGTGCGTGCCAGCGCGGCGCCGAACACGCGGGCCGCCTCCCGCCCCGGGGGCACCGGCCGCAGCCGGACGAGGTCGAGGTGGTCGTCGGCGACCTCCAGCACCTGCACCACACGGGCGCCGCCCGCGGCGGCGAGCCAGCGCAGCCCCGCCGCCTCGCACGCGAAGAACCCGTGCGGGGCGTCGTGCCGGGACTTGCGGTGCAGGGGCGTGGCACCCGACGCCCCCGGCGCCGGACGGGTCGCTGCCATGGCCGCACGCTACCGAACGCCCGCGCGGCGCCGTACGGTCGAAGGACAGCCACGTCGCACCCCCCGGGGGCCCACCACCGCCCCCGCCTCCCGACAGGAGCCCCACCATGCAGGTCGGCATCCCGCGCGAGACCAAGAACGGCGAGCACCGCGTGGCCCTCACGCCCGCGGGGGCGCAGCACCTCGTCGCCGCCGGCCACGACGTCCTCGTCGAGACGGGCGCCGGCACGGGCTCCGCGATCGAGGACGCGGACTACGCGGCCGCCGGCGCCCGCGTCGTGCCCACGCCGGACGACGCCTGGGCCGCCGAGCTCGTCTGCAAGGTGAAGGAGCCGGAGGCCGCCGAGCACGCGTACCTGCGCGACGACCTCACGCTGTTCACGTACCTGCACCTCGCCGCCGACCGCGCGACCACCGACGCTCTGCTCGCCGCCGGGACCACCTCGATCGCCTACGAGACGGTGCAGCTCCCCGACGGCTCGCTGCCCCTGCTCGCCCCCATGAGCGAGGTCGCCGGACGCCTGGCCACGCAGGTCGGCGCCTACCACCTCATGCGTCACGCCGGCGGTCGCGGCGTCCTGCTCGGCGGCGTCCCGGGCGTCGACGGCGCGAAGGTCGTCGTCCTCGGCGGTGGCGTCGTGGGCACGCACGCCGCCCAGATCGCCGTCGGGATGCGCGCCGACGTCACCGTGCTCGACCTGTCCCTGCCGCGCCTGCGCGAGCTCGACGACCTCTTCGACGGGCGCGTGCGCACCCTCGCGTCCTCCGCCTGGGCGATCGAGCGCGAGCTGCTCGACGCCGACCTCGTCGTCGGGGCCGTCCTCCTGCCCGGTGCCCGTGCCCCGCGCCTCGTGAGCGACGAGCTGGTGTCCCGCATGCGGCGCGGCTCGGTCCTCGTCGACGTGGCCGTCGACCAGGGCGGCTGCTTCGAGAGCACGCACGCCACGACCCACGACGACCCCACGTTCCCCGTCCACGGGTCGCTGCTCTACTGCGTCGCCAACATGCCCGGGGCTGTTCCCGTGACCTCGACGCGGGCCCTGACCAACGTGACGCTCCCGTACCTGGCGGCGCTCGCGGGCGATGGCTGGCGCGCCGCCGCCGCCGCGGACCCCGCGCTCGCGGCCGGGTTGACGACGCACGCCGGCCACCTGCTCAACGCGGCCGTCGCGCAGGCGCACGGACGGTCCTGGACGCCCCCGGACGACGTGCTCGCCGCGCCCACAGGGACGACCGGCACGGGCGCCACGCGCTGACCGCGACAACGGGCACGGAGGTACCCCCCGGGATGTGACGATGGGACCCATGACCTCCGACGCGCTGCCGCTCGCCGCCACCAACCCGTTCGCACGTGCGTCCGACCTGCCGTACGGGCTGCCCGACTTCCGTGAGCTGCGCGAGGACCACTACCTGCCCGCGCTGCTCGCCGGGATGGCCGAGCAGCGCGCCGAGGTCGAGGCGATCGCGACCGACCCGGCCGACCCGACGGTCGAGAACACGCTGGCCGCGCTCGAGCGCTCGGGCCGGCTCCTGCACCGTGCGGCCTCGGCGTTCTACGTCCAGTCCGGCGCGGAGTCGACACCGGCGCTGCAGGCCGTCGAGGAGCAGGTCGCGCCCCTGCTTGCGGAGCACTCCGACGCGATCTGGCTCGACGCGCGGCTGCACGCGCGCGTCGAGGCCCTCGCCGCACGCGTGGCGGACGACGAGGCGGAGCTCGCGCCCGACACCGCGTGGCTGCTGCACCGCACGCGGACGCGGTTCGCGCGCGCCGGTGTCGGGCTGGGCGAGGCGGACCAGCAGCGGCTGCGCGCGATCAACGCGGAGATCACGACGCTCGACGCGGCGTTCGGGCGCCTCCTGCTCGCGGGTGCCAACGCCGCGGCCGTCCTCGTGACCGACGAGGCCGAGCTCGACGGGCTGCCGGACGACGCGCGCGACGCCGCGGCGCAGGCCGCCGCCGCACGCGGGCACGAGGGTGCGTGGCTGATCGAGCTGCAGCTGCCCACGCAGCAGTCGGTGCTGTCGCTCCTGCGCGACCGCGGCCTGCGCGAGCGGGTCATGACCGCGTCGACCACACGCGGTGCGACGGGGGACGAGCACGACACGCGCAGCACCCTGCTGGGGCTCGTGCGCCTGCGCGCCGAGCGCGCCCGGCTGCTGGGCTTCGAGCACCACGCCGCCTACGTCGCGGCGGACGCCACGGCCGGGTCGGCGCAGGCCGTCGAGGAGATGCTGACGCGCCTCGCGCCGGCCGCGGTCACGAACGCGCGCGCCGAGGCCGCCGACCTGGAGCACGCGCTGCAGGCCGACCACCCGGGCGCGTCCCTCGAGCCGTGGGACTGGTCGTACTACGCCGGGCGCGTCCGCCAGGAGCGCCGCGCCCTCGACGAGGCCGAGCTGCGCCCGTACCTCGAGCTCGAGCGCGTGCTCGCCGACGGCGTGTTCCTCGCGGCGAACCGGCTGTACGGGCTGACCTTCGCCGAGCGCCACGACCTCGTCGGCTACCACCCCGACGTGCGCGTCTTCGAGGTGTTCGACGCCGACGGCTCGGGACTCGGCCTGTTCCTCGGCGACTGGTGGACCCGGCCCGCCAAGCGCGGCGGCGCGTGGATGAACTCGCTCGTCGACCAGTCGACCCTGCTGGGTGAGGCGCCCGTCGTCGTCAACAACCTCAACGTCCCGCAACCGCCCCCGGGGCAGCCGACGCTGCTCACCTGGGACGAGGTCATCACCCTGTTCCACGAGTTCGGGCACGCGCTGCACGGCCTGCTGTCCGCCGTGCGGTACCCGTCGCAGTCCGGCACGAGCGTGCCGCGCGACTTCGTCGAGTACCCCTCGCAGGTCAACGAGATGTGGGCGTGGGACCCCGAGGTGCTGCGGTCGTTCGCGGTGCACCACGAGACGGGCGAGCCGATGCCCGACGCGTGGGTCGAGACGCTGCTCGCGGCGCGCCAGGACGGCGAGGGGTTCGCCACCACCGAGTACCTCGCGGCCGCGCTGCTGGACCAGGCCTGGTACCGGCTCGCTCCGCAGGACGTACCGACCGACCCGGAGCAGGTCGAGGCCTTCGAGGCCCGCGCGCTGCGTGACGCGGGCGTGGACCTGCGGACCGTCCCGCCGCGCTACCGCACGACCTACTTCAACCACATCTTCGGCAGCGGGTACTCGGCCGGGTACTACGCCTACATCTGGTCCGAGGTGCTCGACGCGGACACCGTCGACTGGTTCGCCGAGAACGGCGGGCTGCGCCGCGAGAACGGCGACGTCTTCCGCTCGCGGCTGCTCGGTCGTGGCGGATCCATCGACCCGCTGCAGGCGTTCCGCGACCTGCGCGGCCGCGACCCGCACATCGAGCCGCTGCTGGTGCGTCGCGGTCTGACGACACGATGACCGCCGCCGACGTGCGCGCCGTCCCGGCCGCCGAGGACGAGGTCGTCGACCTGTGCCGCGACCTCATCCGCATCGACACGACGAACCCGGGCGACGGCAGCGGGCCGGGGGAGCGGGAGGCCGCCGAGTACGTCGTCGGCCTGCTGCAGGACGTCGGGCTCGAGCCCGAGCTGTTCGAGAGCGCACCGGGGCGGGCCAACGTCGTCGTGCGCCTCGAAGGTGCCGACGCGTCGCGTCCGGCGCTCGTCGTGCACGGGCATCTCGACGTCGTCCCCGCGCACGCGGCGGACTGGTCGGTCGACCCGTTCGCGGCCGAGCTGCGCGACGGCCTCGTGTGGGGGCGCGGGGCCGTCGACATGAAGGACATGGACGCGATGGTCCTCGCGGTCGTCCGGCAGATGGTGCGCGAGGGGCGGCGCCCCGCGCGGGACGTCGTGCTGGCGATGTTCGCCGACGAGGAGGCCGGCGGGCGGCTCGGCGCCCACTGGGCCGTGGACCACCGGCCCGAGCTGTTCGCGGGTGCGACCGAGGCGATCAGCGAGGTCGGGGGCTTCTCGGTCGACGTCGCGGGGCAGCGCGTCTACCTGCTGCAGACCGCGGAGAAGGGGCTGGCGTGGCTGCGGCTCGTCGCTCATGGGCGCGCGGGGCACGGCAGCCAGGTCAACACCGACAACGCCGTGACGCACCTGGCGGCCGCGGTCGCGCGCATCGGCGAGCACGCGTGGCCGCTGCAGCTCACGCCGACCGTGCGGGCGCTGCTCACGGGCGTCGCCGACCTCACGGGCCTGCCGTTCGACCCCGAGGACCCGGCGACGCTCGACGCCCTGGTCGACGCGCTGGGGCCGGCGTCGACGTTCGTCGGGGCCACGCTGCGGCACTCCACGAACCCGACGCGGCTGGCCGCGGGCTACAAGGAGAACGTCATCCCGGGCGGCGCCACCGCGGCGGTCGACGGGCGTTTCCTGCCCGGGCTGTCCGACGAGTTCGACGCGACGGTCGCCCGGCTCGTCGGGCCGCACGTGCGGGTCGAGGACCTCGTGCGCGACACCGGGCTCGAGGCGCCCTTCGAGGGAGCGCTCGTGGACGCGATGGTGGCGGCCGTCGTCGCCGAGGACCCCGGCGCCCACGTCCTGCCGTACATGCTCTCCGGGGGGACCGACAACAAGTCGCTGTCGCTGCTCGGCATCACCGGCTACGGCTTCGCGCCGCTGCGCCTACCGCCCGACCTCGACTTCGCCGGGATGTTCCACGGCGTCGACGAGCGGGTGCCGGTCGATGCGCTGCGCTTCGGCACGCGCGTGCTGGACCGGCTGCTGAGCACCTGCTGAACGGCGCGCGGGCCGCCTCGCGAGGCGACGCGGCCGCGCGCCCGGCGTGTCAGCCCAGCGTCTCGGCGAGCGTCGAGCGGACGCGGATGATCTTGCGCCGCAGCCACACGCGCCGCTCACCGCCGGCGTAGAGCCGCAGGCGGGCGAGCTCCCAGCGCCCGTACTCGGCCTCGTCCGTCAGCATGCGCCGGGCGTCGCTGCCGGACGTCGTCGCGGGGATGCGCAGCACGCGGTACTCCCACTGCCCGCCGTGCGCGTCCCACTCGCTGTGCCGCCTGCGCACCGTGCTGTCCGCCATCGTCCACCTCGTCCCGTCCGTCCGGGTCCCGGCGCCGTGCCAGGAGCGCCCTCGGGCGCCGCTGCGGTGCCATTGTGCCCCCACGGCGCTACGGTCATCGCATGACCGTGGACCCGCGCGCCGCCCTCGACCGTCTGGTGGCCGCCCTGGAGGCGCACTACGCCGCCGTCCTGAGCAAGAAGGACGACGACGACCCTGCGGTCGACGACGCGTACGACGTGCTGGCCGACGCCTTCGAGGTGTACGACGACGCGCTGGGAACGGTGCACGGCGAGGCCACGCCGTTCTACCTCGGCGAGGACGACGACGAGGACGAGGACGAGGACGAGGACGACCTCGACGAGGACGACCTCGAGGTCGAGGACGCCTGAACCCGCTCGGGCCGCACGGTCCGCGAGGATCGGCTCAGCGCTCCGGGTAGCTCGCCTGGGGCGCGGTGATCTCGTCCAGCACGACGACGATCTCGGGCGGCAGGCGCAGGTCGTCGACCGCCAGCGCACCGCGCAGCTGCGCGGCGGTGCGGGCGCCGACCACCGCGCTGGCGACACCCGGCCGTGAGGTGACCCACGCGAGCGCCACCTCCAGCGGTGTGCGGTCCAGGCCCGACGCGGCCATGACGACCGCGTCGACGACACCTGCCGCGTCGGCAGTCAGGTAGGGCTGCACGAACCCCGCGAGGTGCGCCGTGGCGGCGCGGGAGTCCGACGGGATCGTCCGGCGGTACTTGCCGGTGAGCACCCCGCGCCCCAGCGGCGACCACGCGAGCAGCCCGGCACCCAGCGACGAGCACGCCGGCAGCACCTCCCGCTCGACGCCCCGCTGCAGCAGCGAGTACTCCGCCTCCACGGCCGCGAGGCCGGGGTCTGCCTCCAGGAGCGTCGCGGCCCGCGCCACCTGCCAGCCGGCGTGGTTCGACAGGCCCACGTAGCGGGCCTTGCCCACGTGCACGGCGTGCCGCAGCGCCGAGACCGTCTCCTCCAGCGGCGTGCGCGGGTCCGGCGTCGCGAGCCACAGGTCGACGCGGTCGGTCCGTAGCCGGCGCAGCGAGGCGTCGAGGCTGTCGAGCAGCGCGCCGCGCGACGCGTCGACGACACCGCCGGCCGGGGTGCGCCGGACGCCGGCCTTGGTGCAGATCACCACGTCCTCGCGGTCCGCGACGTCACCGAGGAGGTTCCCCAGGAGCTCCTCCGCACCCCCGTCGGCGTACGACGCGGAGGTGTCGACGAGGGTCCCGCCCGCCTCGACGAAGTCGCGCAGCTGGTCGGCGGCCTCGTGGTCGTCGGTGTCGCGGCTCCACGTCATGGTCCCGAGGCCGAGCGACGAGACGCGCAGGCCCGTGCGGCCCAGACGGCGGTGCTCCATGGGGCGTCACCCTAGCCGCGCCCGGAGGGCGACCGGAGACCGACGTGCCGTGCCATCGCGCCCGGCACGGCAGCGCTATCGTTGCGCCTCGTGGCAACGGGCATCGGTACAGGTGAGGCGATCTTCCTCGGGCTGGTGCAGGGGCTGACCGAGTTCCTGCCCGTCTCCTCGAGCGCGCACCTGCGCATCTTCGGCGAGCTCGTGGGGTCGGGGGACCCCGGGGCGGCGTTCACGGCGATCACGCAGCTGGGTACCGAGACCGCGGTGCTGCTGTACTTCCGCCGCGACATCAAGCGCATCGTCCTGGCCTGGTGGGCGGCGCTGCGCGGCGCCTACGGCACGGACTGGCGCTCACGCGCGGGCATGCCGACCGGGCAGCCGTCGGACCGCGACGCGCTGATGGGCTGGTTCATCATCCTGGGCTCGGTGCCCATCGTGGTCCTGGGGCTCGCGTTCCAGGACGCCATCGAGCGCCCGTTCCGCAACCTGTGGCTCGTCGCGCTGACGCTCGCCGGGTTCGCGCTCGTCCTCGGCTGGGCGGACCGGCGCGGCGCCAAGACGCGACGTCTCGAGGAGCTGACGCCGCGGCACGCGCTGGCCTTCGGGTTCTGGCAGGCGCTCGCGCTCGTGCCCGGTGTCTCGCGCTCGGGCGGCACCATCACCGGTGGCCTGCTCATGGGCTACACGCGTGAGGCCGCGGCCCGCTACTCCTTCCTCCTGGCGATCCCCGCGGTGTTCGGCTCAGGCCTGTTCCAGCTGGTCAAGAGCGTCGGCGACTTCGGCGAGGCCGGCACGCCCGGCTTCGGGGCGACGCTCGTCGCCACGCTCGTGGCGTTCGTCGTGGGGTACGTCGTCATCATCGCGTTCCTCAAGATCGTCTCGACCTTCAGCTACGCGCCGTTCGTGTACTACCGCCTGGTCCTGGCGCTCGTGGTCGTGCTGCTCCTGCTGACCGGCGTCCTCGAGCCCGTGAGCGCCCCGGCCAACGCCTGACGCGCGCGGCCGGCCCGAGCGGTCGACGTCACGTGGCACGCGTCCGTCGTGCGTCGGGCACCCCCGGCCGCGCCGGTTAGGCTTCCGACGTGCTCACCTGGCCCGCTCCGCAGATCCCTCGACTGCCCGGGACCGGTGAGCCGGTCCGGGTGCTCGACACCGCCACCGGCCAGCTCGTGGTGGCCGCACCGGGCCCCGAGGCGCGGCTCTACGTGTGCGGGATCACGCCGTACGACGCGACCCACCTGGGCCACGCCGCGACGTACGTCGCGTTCGACGTCCTCGTGCGCGCGTGGCGCGACGCGGGGCAGCGCGTGACGTACGCGTCCAACGTCACCGACGTCGACGACCCGCTGCTCGAGCGTGCCACGGCCACCGGCGTCGACTGGCGCGCGCTCGCCGCGGACCAGACGGCGCTGTACGCGTCCGACATGACGAGCCTCGGCGTCGTCCCGCCCGACGTGTACCGCGGTGTCGTCGAGTCGGTCCCGCAGGTCGTCGCTGCGGTCGAGCTCCTGCTGGCGCGCGGTGCGGCCTACCGGCTGCCGGCGCCCGACGGCGGCGACGACGTGTACGCCGACCTGTCCGCCGACGCGGCGTTCGGGTCGGTCGCGGGGCTCGACGCGGCCGCGATGCTGGCGCTGAGCGCCGAGCGCGGCGGCGACCCCGACCGGCCGGGCAAGCGCTCGCCCCTCGACCCGCTGCTGTGGCGCGCGGAGCGTCCCGGGGAGCCGGCGTGGGACGCGCCCGGCCTCGGGCGCGGCCGTCCCGGGTGGCACATCGAGTGCTCCGTGATCGCCCGCGACGGCCTTGGCGTGCCGTTCGACGTGCAGGGCGGCGGATCGGACCTGGCGTTCCCGCACCACGAGTGCAGCGCGTCGCACCTGCGTCTGCTGGACGCGGGGGAGTCGGCGCGCGCGCACGTGCACACCGGGATGGTCGGCTACGAGGGCCACAAGATGAGCAAGTCGCGCGGCAACCTCGTCCTCGTCTCGCGCCTGATCGCCGACGGGGTCGAGCCGATGGCGGTCCGCCTCGCCGTGCTGGCGCACCGCTACCGCGAGGACTGGGAGTGGACCGACGAGGGCCTGCTGGCCGCGCAGCAGCGGGTGGTCACGTGGCGTCGGGCGCTGGCCGGCAACGGCGGCCCGGACGCCGGACCCGTGCTCGCGGGGATCCGCGCGGCGGTCGCCGACGACCTCGACACGCCCCGCGCGCTCGCGACCGTCGACGCCTGGGCCGTCACGGCTCTGGCCGGCGAGGTGCCGTTCCACGAAGGCGCACCCGGGCTGGTCGCCCGGGCGGTCGACGCCCTGCTGGGCGTGCGGATGTGAGGTCGCCCGCGAGCGACCGCCGGACGACCCGTCAGCCGCCCGTGCCCTTGTCGCGACGGCGCAGGTAGCGCTCGAACTCCTGAGCGATGGCCTCGCCGCTCGCCTCGGGGAGCTCGGCGGTGTCCTTCGCCTCCTCGAGCTGGCGCACGTACTCGCCGATCTCGGAGTCCTCGCCGGCCAGCTCGTCGACGCCGAGCTGCCACGCCGTCGCGTCCTCCGGCAGCTCGGCCAGCGGCACGGGCTCACCGATGAGCGCCTCGATGCGGTGCAGGATCGCGAGGGTCGCCTTGGGGGACGGGGGAGCCGCGACGTAGTGCGGCACGGCCGCCCACAGGGACAACGCCTGCATGCCGCGCGCCGCGGCCTCGTGCTGCAGCACCCCGACGATGCCCGTCGGCCCCTCGTACGTGTTGGGCTCGAGGCCCATGAGCTCGCGGACGTTCGCGTCCTCGCTGGTCGCGTTGACCGGGATGGGCCGGGTGTGCGGCACGTCGGCGAGCAGGGCTCCCACCGTGACGATGGTGCGCACGCCGAGACCGGCCGCGATGTCGAGCAGCTCGCCGCAGTACCTCCGCCAGCGCATCGACGGCTCGATGCCGTGGACGAGCACGACCTGGCGTCCGGAGCGCGGCGTCGTCGCGACGGCCACCGCGGTCGTGGGCCACGTGATCTCGCGCGTGCCGTCGGGTCCCAGGCCGACCACCGGCCGGTTCACCTGGAAGTCGTGGTAGTCCTCGGGATCCAGCTCGTCGACCTGCTCGGCGCCCCACACGTCGTGCAGGTGCTCCAGGGCCGTGGTCGCCGCGCTGCCCGCGTCGTTCCACCCTTCGAACGCCGCGAGCATGACCGTCTCACGGGCCGGCAGGTCGGGGGCTGCATGGTCGTTCACCGTCCCAGCCTAGGGCGCGAGCGCGCTCCCGGCCGGACGCCGCGGGTGCGGCGGCGCGCGCGGGTACTCTCGTGCGATCCCCGCTCGACCCCGCACGCACCAGGAGACCACCCTGAGCACCCTCGCCGACCGCGCCTCCCACGACGCCCACGACGTCCCGCTGGAGGCCTCGCGCCCCGGGCCCGAGCGGGCGCTGCCCGCGGCGGTGCTGTGGGACATGGACGGCACGCTGATCGACACCGAGCCGTACTGGATGGCGGCCGAGATCGAGCTGGTCGAGGCGCACGGCGGCGTGTGGACGCGCCAGGACGCGGTCGCGATGATCGGCAGCTCGATGGACGTCTCCGCGGGCCTGCTGCAGGCGGCGGGCGTGGCGCTGTCGGTCGCGGAGATCGCGGACGCGCTCAACTCCTCGGTGCGCGCGGCGGTCGCAGCCGGGATCCCGTGGCAGGCGGGCGCCCACGAGGCGCTGCGTGCCCTGCACGAGGCCGGTGTGCCGCTGGCGCTGGTGACGTCGTCGTTCGAGGTCGTCGCAGCGCCCTTCGCGCGGACGGTGGGCCTGTTCGACGTCGTGGTCAGCGGTGACACCGTCGCGCGGCCCAAGCCGCACCCCGAGCCGTACCTGACGGCGGCCCGGCTGCTGGGCGTCGACATCGCGGACTGCGTGGCCTTCGAGGACTCCCGGTCCGGGCTGGCGTCCGCCGTGGCGAGCGGTGCGCGGGTCGTCGCCGTCGACTCCCACGTCGTGCTCGACCCGCCGGCCGGTGTGTCGCGCACGTCGACGCTGGAGAGCTTCGACCTCGAGACGATCGCGCGCGTGGCCGCGGGGGAGACGCTCGACCTGCGAGACCGTCAGGGCGGTGCCCGCCCGGTCTGACGCGCGCGCCCGGCGTCAGGCCGCCGGCGCGGGCGTCACCCCGATCGCCCGCTGGACGGCGCCCTCGGGGACCGGCGGTGGTGTCCCGCCGAACGACGGGCACCGGTCGCGGAACGAGCACCAGTCGCACAGGCGCGACGGTCGCGGGCGCCAGTCGCCCGAGCGGGCGGTGTCCTCGATGCCGGCCCAGATGGAGCGCACGCGCGCCTCGAGGGTGTGCATCTCGGACTCGGTCGGCTCGTGGGTGACGACCACGCCGTCGCCCAGGTAGGCGAGCTGGAGACGCTTGGGCAGGACGCCGCGCGACCGCCACACGACGTACGCGTAGAACCGCATCTGGAACAGCGCGGAGCTCTCGAAACCCGCGCGGGGGGACCGGCCCGTCTTGTAGTCGACGACGCGCACCCAGCCGTTCGGGGCCACGTCGACCCGGTCGACCACGCCGCGCAGCCGCGGGCCGTCCTCGAGGTCGTGGAGCACCTGCAGCTCGCGCGCGCGGGGCTCGATCCGCGTGGGGTCCTCGAGCGTGAACCAGGTCGCGAGCAACCGCTCCGCCCCCGCGAGGAACTCCGCCCGCTCGGCGTCGGTGGTGTGCAGGTCGGCGCAGCGCGGGTCCTGCTCGAGCTGTTCGGCCCAGCGCTCCGGGAGGGCCGCGCACGCGGCCTCGAGCGTCCGCTCGGCAGCCGGCAGGTCGAAGAGCCGCTCGAGCACCGCGTGCACGAGCGTGCCGCGGGCGGCCGCGGGCGACGCGGGCTCGGGCAGGCGGTCCACCACCCGGAAGCGGTACAGCAGCGGGCACTGGAGATAGTCGTTGGCGCGCGACGGCGACAGGCCCGGCACACGCGGCTCGGTGGGCGGGGCGCCGACCTCGCCGGTCCCGCCGTTCGACGCTGCGGGCGTCGACGCAGAGGCCGACCCGTCGATGCCGGGGTCCCGCTCGGTGTCCACGCTCACGCGACGAGCCTAGGCGCCGCCGCCGACACGACCGGCCGGCCCGGGCGGCGCGGAACGTAGGCTGACCGACGTGAGTGCACCCCGACCTGCGCGTCCTCCCGGCTGGGTGCTCGGTCACGTCGCCGGAGCCCCCGTCGTCCTGGCCCCGAGCTGGCTGCTCGCTGCCGTCGTCCTGACGCTCGTGTTCGCGCCCAGCGTGCAGACGTGGACTGGCGGCGGCGGTGCACTGCCGTACGTCGTGGCCCTCGTGTTCGTCGTCCTGCTGTTCGCCTCCGTGCTGGTCCACGAGCTCGCGCACGGCCTGGTGGCCAAGGCGCGCGGGCAGCAGCCGCAGGCCTTCGTCCTGACGCTGTGGGGCGGTCACACCACGTTCGGCGGCGCCGCGGCCACACCCGCCACGAGCGCGCTCGTCGCGGTCGTGGGTCCCGTGGCCAACCTCGTGCTCGCCGCCGCGTTCCTGCTGGTGGCGGACCACGCCGTGCCGGAGGGCACGCTGCTGCAGACGGTGCTGTGGGCCGGCGCGGTCGCCAACGGCTTCGTCGGCCTCTTCAACCTCGTGCCCGGGCTGCCGCTCGACGGCGGCCGCATCCTCGAGGCCGGGGTGTGGGCGGCTACGGGCGACCGGCACCGCGGCAGCGTGGTGGCCGGGTGGACCGGGCGCGCCGTCGCGGTCGGCGTCGTCCTGGTCGCGCTGGTCCGCCCCTTCCTCGCCGGGACCAGCCCGGACCTCGCGACGGTCGCCTGGTCGGCGCTCATCGGTGCGTTCCTGTGGTCCGGCGCCTCGGCCGCCGTGCGTGCCGGCCGGACCGGCCGGGTCGTGGACGGGCTGACCGTGGCGAGCGTGGGATGCCCGACCGTCGTCGTCGGCGCGCAGGCGTCGCTCGCGCAGGCGCGGGCGACCGCCGCCGCGGCCGACGTGGCCGACGTCGTCGTGCTTGCCCCCGACGGTCGCCCCGCCGCCTACGTGGACACCGAGGCGGCCGCCCGCGTGCCGGCGGAGCTGGCCGGCACCACCACCGTCGTCGCGGTCTCGACGCCGCTGCCCGTCGGCGCGGTGGTCGACGGGTCGCTGACCGGTGACGCGCTGCTGCGCGCGCTGTCGGCGGCGTCCTCGCACGGGCCCGTGATCGCTGCGCTCGTCGACGGGCGGGTCGTGGCGCTCGTGCGGACGGCCGACGTCGTGGCGGCGCTGCGGGGCTGACGCCTGACCGGCGGCAGTGCACGCAGAGCGCTGGCACCGCGAGCGGTCAGGTCCAGGGCAAGGTTGCTCTGGTCTCTTTCATCCAGGCCTACCGTTGCAAACAGATCGGTTGCAATGGTGTGATTCAAAGAGCTCGACCGTAGCAACTGAGGGAGTCTCATGGCCGTCCGTCGTGGTGGACCAGGTCGGATGAGTCGCCAAGCCGTGTATCGCTCCCTCGACGAGGCGATCTCGGAGGTCCGGGACCAGCTCGGGGGTCTGCCTTCGCCCGCGGAGGCCCGCGCCATCTGGGACGAGCTGTGGGTGCACGACGCGCACAACTCGACGGCCATCGAGGGCAACACGTTGGTGCTGCGTGAGGTCCAACAGCTCCTTCACGAAGGACGCGCGGTCGGTGACCGGCAGCTCGCCGAGTACATGGAGGTCAAGGGCTACGCAGACGCCGCGCGGTGGGTGTACAGCCAGGCGGTCGTGCCGGACCTTCTCGGCGACGGTGAGCTGCTGACGATCACCGAGGTGCGGTACGTGCACCGCATGGCGATGACACCGGTGTGGGACGTCGCACCGCACCCGGATGCCGGACCTCACGAGGGGCCCGGCAACTTTCGCCGGCATGACATCCACTCGTTCCCCGGTGGGATGAAGCCACCGTCGCATGCTCTCGTCGAGCCGCGCCTGAGGGACTGGCTCGACAGCGTCGAGGCGGTGCGCGCATCGGCCGCGCACCCGATGGAGGCGATCGCTGCCATCCATGCAGCTTTCGAGCAGGTCCACCCGTTCATCGACGGGAACGGGCGGACCGGGCGGCTGCTGATGAACCTGATCCTGTGCCGCTTGGGGTATGCGCCGGCGATCATCCAGAAGAGAGAGCGCGAGCGCTACCTGCGCGCACTGCGTCAGGCGGACGCGGGCAACCACGGGCCGCTCGCCGAGCAGATCGCCCGTGCGGTGCTGGACAACATCCTGCGCTTCGTGGTGCCTGCCCTGGCAGGACCCGAGCGCCTGGTCCCGCTCGCATCACTCGCGACACCCGAGGTCAGCCACCTCGCCCTGCGCAACGCTGCGCAACGGGGCCGGCTCAAGGCGCAGCGTGCCGAGAACGGGCAGTGGCGCAGCAGTCGAGCGTGGGTCGATGAGTACATCGCGTCGAAGTACAGGTCCGCAGCGCGCGGCTGAAGCGTGGCGTCCTCACCAGCGTCCCTGCACAGGGGTCAGGTGCGATGAAGTCGCTTGCCAGCGTGCTCTCAGCAGTCAGGCGGTGTGGGTCTGTCGGTGCACAGGTCGGCGACGAGGCGGCTGGTGCGTTCTTCGACGGTGAAGGGTGGGGAGGTGGTGGTGGTGTTGGCGGTGCCGTTGATGTCGCGCCAGATGGGTGAGCCGTCGATCTGGTAGCGGCCGGTCCATTCGGCGTTCAGGGTGATGGTGGTGGTGCCGGGGGTCTCGTACTCGTGGAAGACGTCGTGGTGGGGGTAGGGGTGGCCCGGTGATCGGGTGCTCAGGGTGTGGCCGTCGCCGAAGTCGTAGGTCCAGCGGGTGGGGGTGGCCTCCACGGTGACGCCGATTCCGAGGAGCTCGGTGCGCAGGGTCACGGGAGTGGGGTCGGTGGAGACGATGGTCTCGATGTTGACCAGGACCCAGCCGCGGTCCGGTTGGAGAGTCAGAGCCGGGGTTGGCAGGGGGAGCAGCCGGAAGTCGGCCTCGGTCAGGACGGGCAGCAGGTCGACCCCGCAGCCCCCGGCATCGATCTGCTCCCAGGGGCCCCATGCCGCCGCGGGTGTGGCGCGGGTCTGGCGCCACATCGGTAGGACCATGCTGTCGCCGTCCTCGCACTGCTGGATCACCCCGGCGAGGTTGGCGAGCTCGGGACAGGTGCCGTCCGCCGAGCCGCGAGTCCACAGCCCGGCGGCTTCGCGGCACAACGGTGCTCGTTCGTAACGGAAGAGCTGTAGTTCTGGCGGGATGGCGCGGTTCTCCCGAGCAAGCTGCTCTGAGCGGTCGGCGGAAAGACGAACATGGTCGTTGGTAGCGCGACCGTCGAAGCCCTCTCCTGCCCAGGCGCCGCTGCATGAGCAGATAAGTAGCACCGTCGTGACAACCAGGGTGACGACAGTCTTCCTCATTCGCTGACTACCGGTTCGACTCCGATGGAATCAATGGTCCAGTCGCCGTTCCATGTCATCGCGAAGTCGAAGTCGTACGTCCCGCCATCGCTCGTCTGCGTCTCGTTGCCCGAGGTGTCGACTTCGATGGTGGGCGGTTGGATCACGCGAAGGCGCGCCGTGAACCATTCTCCGGGTTTTAGTTCGAGGCCCTCTGCTGACTTGATCTCGACCGGCGTACCGCCGCGTCGTCCCGAGGCCGCGACCGCCTCGGCGTCAGCGGCCGCGTCGAGGCAGAACGCACAGGTGGGCGCCGACATCTGGCGCCATGTGCTCGTGTCGCCTGTTGCGTACATGTAGACGTACAGCGAGATGAAGTAGCTCGCCGCCGCCGCCGCGCCGTCGGCACTCGGTGTCGCCATCGCCTCGGGTCGCTTCGGTGGCACGGTGACGTCCAGCGTCGGCGAGGGTGTGGGCGACGGGCTCGGTGTCGCCGTCTCCATCGCTGTCGACTCTTCCGTGCTGGTGTCAGCGGGCGCGGTGTCGGTCGTGCACCCCGAGACCAGCAACCCGACCGCGACCGCGGCGACGGCGATCGGTTCAAGCATGCGCATGTCCGGAAGGTACTGGTTCGCAGCGGTTCGGTCGGCCGGTCGTCTCGCATCTGTGGACAGCTGCGCGCGTGACGGCGCGGTCAGCCGGCTGCGTCGCCGCCCGTCGTCCGACCTCCAGTCCCTCCCGATCACGGAGCTCGACGGCAAACCCTCCGGCTGGGCGACGGGTGACCGCGCTGAGCGCACCGTGCCTCCCGAGAAGGACCCGCCCGCGCCGCCGCACCGAGAGATGCTCGAACTGACGGAGTACCCGGCGTGGCTGATGCGGGTCGGTCCTCATGAACCACAACACCTAGACTCGGCGCCCGTGACCACCCACGACGCCGCCGTGCCCGCACCGACCGGGGCCGCCCAGCGGCGCGGACCCTTCCGTACCGGTGAGCGGGTGCAGCTCACCGACCCGCGGGGACGCCTGCACACGATCACGCTGCAGCCCGACGGCAGCTTCCACACGCACCGCGGCTACCTGCGGCACAGCGAGCTCATCGGGGCCTCCGAGGGTGTGGTGGTGCAGAACACCACCGGCATCGAGTACCTGGCGCTGCGGCCCCTGCTGGCGGACCACGTCCTGTCGATGCCGCGCGGCGCCGCCGTGGTGTACCCCAAGGACGCGGGCCAGATCGTCACGATGGGTGACGTGTTCCCCGGGGCGACCGTGGTGGAGGCCGGGGTCGGCTCGGGCGGTCTGACGCTGTCCCTGCTGCGCGCCGTGGGTGACCGCGGCCGTCTGGTCTCCGTCGAGCGGCGCGAGGACTTCGCCGCGATCGCGCGCGGCAACGTCGAGTCGTTCTTCGGCGGTGCGCACCCCGCGTGGGACCTGCGCCTCGGGGACCTCGCCGACGTGCTCCCGAACGCCGCCGAGCCGGGGTCCGTGGACCGCGTCGTGCTCGACATGCTCGCGCCGTGGGAGAACCTCGACGCGGTGGCCGCCGCCCTCGCGCCCGGTGGCGTGCTGGTCTGCTACGTCGCGACGACCACGCAGCTCTCGCGGCTCGCCGAGGACGTGCGCAGCGACGGCCGCTACACCGAGCCCGAGGCGTGGGAGTCCATGGTCCGCGGGTGGCACCTCGAGGGCCTGGCGGTCCGCCCGCAGCACCGCATGATCGGGCACACCGGCTTCCTCCTGACGACCCGGCGCCTGGCGGACGGCGTCGAGCCGCCGCACCGCAAGCGGCGCCCGGCCAAGGGCTCCTACCCGGTCGCCGAGGACGGCACGCC
Organism: Cellulomonas dongxiuzhuiae; assembly: GCF_018623035.1. NCBI lineage: Bacteria > Bacillati > Actinomycetota > Actinomycetes > Micrococcales > Cellulomonadaceae > Cellulomonas > Cellulomonas dongxiuzhuiae. The sequence goes on along the minus strand of NZ_CP076023.1, from coordinate 2,268,849 downwards.
GGCCACGGACACCGAGCTGTGGTCGCCCGAGGCGATGGGCGAGCGCGAGACGTCGGCCAAGAAGATCCGCCGTGCCCGCCGCGAGCTGCACGTCGCGCCCGAGGACCTCGGCCCGCAGGGGCCCGCGACGGGGGAGTGACCCCGCCGGTGCCCGCCGCCGCACCGTGGCCGTCCGGGCGTCCACGGTGCGGGACGCCCGGACGACATGCGGCGCGGGCCGCGCGGCCTGTTGACACGGACGGTTAGGGTCGTCGGACCAGCAGGCACAGCGACGTGCACGATGGGCCGCAGGACGGGTCCATCGCGACGCGGAACGGAGGCCGACCACCATGACCGAACCCGCTGCCCCTGGACGAGACGTGCAACGCGAGCTCACGGTGCTCGCCGCGAAGAACGAACGGCTCAGCGAGGCCCTCGTCGCGGCGCGCGAGCAGATCCTCGAGCTCAAGCGCCAGGTGGACGACCTGGCCAAGCCGCCGGGCACCTACGCGACGTTCCTCGGGGCGCGTGAGGACGGGTCGGTGGACATCGTGTCGGCCGGACGCAAGATGCACGTGGGGGCGAGCCCGTCGCTCGACGTCCAGCACCTGCGCCCCGGCCAGGAGGTCATGCTCAACGAGGCGCTCACGGTCGTCGAGGCGGGCGGCTACGAGCAGGTCGGTGAGATCGTCACGGTCAAGGAGATGCTCGGCGAGGGCCGGGCGCTCGTCGTCGGGCGCGGGGACGAGGAGCGCGTCGTCCGGTTCGCCGGCCAGGTCGCCGACGGCCGCGTGCGCGTCGGCGACGCCCTGACGATCGACCCGCGCAGCGGCTTCGTCTTCGAGGTGATCCCGCGGGCGGAGGTCGAGGAGCTGGTCCTCGAGGAGGTCCCGGACATCGACTACACCGACATCGGTGGCCTCGGACCGCAGATCGAGGCCATCCGGGACGCGGTGGAGCTGCCCTTCCTGCACCCCGAGCTGTTCCGCGAGCACGGGCTCAAGCCCCCCAAGGGCGTGCTGCTGTACGGGCCGCCCGGGTGCGGCAAGACGCTCATCGCCAAGGCGGTCGCGCACTCGCTCGCCGCGACGGCCGCGGCCGCACGCGGCGACGACGCATCCGACGCGCGCTCGTTCTTCCTCAACGTCAAGGGCCCCGAGCTGCTCAACAAGTACGTCGGGGAGACCGAGCGGCACATCCGGCTGATCTTCGCCCGGGCCCGCGAGAAGGCGTCGCAGGGGCACCCGGTCGTCGTGTTCTTCGACGAGATGGAGTCGCTCTTCCGCACCCGTGGGACGGGCGTGTCCAGCGACGTCGAGACGACGATCGTGCCGCAGCTGCTCTCGGAGATCGACGGCGTCGAGCGGCTCGACAACGTCATCGTCATCGGGGCGTCGAACCGCGAGGACATGATCGACCCCGCGATCCTGCGGCCGGGACGCCTGGACGTGAAGATCAAGATCGAGCGGCCCGACGCCGAGGGCGCGCGGGAGATCTTCGCCAAGTACCTCACGGCCGACCTGCCGATCCACGGTGACGACGTCGCCGAGCACGGCGGGTCCACGGCCGCGGCGGTCGAGGCCATGATCGCCCGCGTCGTCGAGCGCATGTACTCGGAGGCCGACGAGAACCGCTTCCTCGAGGTGACGTACGCCAGCGGCGACAAGGAGGTCCTGTTCTTCAAGGACTTCAACTCCGGCGCCATGATCCAGAACGTCGTCGACCGCGCCAAGAAGTCGGCGATCAAGGACCTGCTGTCCACCGGTCAGCGGGGCATCCGCGTCGACCACCTGCTCGCGGCCTGCGTCGACGAGTTCAAGGAGAACGAGGACCTGCCGAACACGACGAACCCCGACGACTGGGCGCGGATCTCGGGCAAGAAGGGCGAGCGCATCGTGTTCATCCGCACGATCGTGCAGGGCAAGAAGGGCGTCGACGCGTCCCGGACCATCGAGAACGTCACCAGCACCGGCCAGTACCTGTGACGGACCGCGCGTGAGCGGGCACCGGCGTCCCGCGTCCTGACCCCTGGGCACGGGGCGCCGGTCCGCAGCGCGGCACCTAGTGTGGGCGCCGTGACCGTGCGGCGCGTGATGGGGATCGAGACGGAGTACGGCGTCCTGCAGCCGGGGCGTCCGCTGGCCAACCCGATGCTCCTGTCGAGCCACGTCGTGGCGGTGCACGGCGCGGCGCGCGAGGCGGGACGGGTGCGGGCGCGCTGGGACTACGACGACGAGGACCCGCTGCACGACGCCCGGGGCTTCCACCTGGACCGTGCGGCCGCGCACCCGTCGATGCTCACGGACTCGCCGACCGTCGCCGCGCCCCCGGGCAACGGGCCCCAGGAGATGCCGCGCTCGGCGGTGGAGGAGTACGAGGACCCCGGCGCGGCCAACGTCATCCTCACCAACGGCGCGCGCCTGTACGTCGACCACGCGCACCCCGAGTACTCGTCGCCCGAGGTCACGACGCCGCTCGACGCGGTGCGGTGGGATCGCGCGGGCGAGCTCGTCATGCTCGAGTCGGTGCGGCGGCTGGCCGCCAACCCGGCCCTGCCGGACGTGAACCTCTACAAGAACAACGTCGACGGCAAGGGCGCCACGTACGGCACCCACGAGAACTACCTCGTCGACCGCGCGGTGCCGTTCGGCGACCTCGCCGCGCGGCTCACGCCGTTCCTCGTGACCCGCCAGGTCTTCACCGGTGCCGGCCGCGTCGGCCTGGGTCAGCGCGCCGAGCACCCGGGCTTCCAGCTCTCGCAGCGTGCCGACTACATCGAGGCGGAGGTCGGCCTGGAGACGACGCTGCGCCGACCCATCGTCAACACGCGCGACGAGCCCCACGCCGACCCGGCCCGCTGGCGGCGCCTGCACGTCATCATCGGCGACGCCACGATGCTCGAGGTCTCGACCTACCTGCGGCTCGGCACGACGTCGCTCGTGCTGTGGCTGGTGGAGCAGGCGCAGGCCGGCGGCGCGGCCCGCGGGATCGCCCGGAGCGTCGACCGCCTCGCCCTGCGGGACCCCGTGCAGGCCGTGCACCGCGTGAGCCACGACCTGTCCCTCACCGAGCGCCTCGAGCTGGCCGACGGTCGACGGCTGACGGCGCTGCAGGTCCAGGCCGAGTACCTGGCGGCGGTGCGCAGCGCGCTGGACGCGGCCGGGGAGGTGCCCGACGACCAGACGCGCGACGTCCTGGACCGCTGGGAGTCCCTGCTGCACCGCCTGGGCGAGGAGCCGGCGTCGTGCGCCCGTGAGGTCGAGTGGCTCGCCAAGCTGCGCCTGCTGGACGGCATGCGGCGGCGCGACCAGCTCGCGTGGGATCACCCGCGCCTCGCGGCCGTCGACCTGCAGTGGTCCGACGTGCGCCCCGAGCGGGGGCTGTACCACCGGCTCGTCGCGGCCGGTGCCGTGGAGCTGCTCGTGACGCCCGAGCAGGTCGAGGACGCCGTCCGGCACCCGCCGCAGGACACGCGCGCGTACTTCCGCGGGGAGGCCGTCGCGCGCTACGGCGGCCAGATCTCCGCCGCGAGCTGGGACTCCGTGGTGTTCGACGTGCCCGGCGCCCAGACGCTGCAGCGCGTGCCGATGCGCGATCCGCTGCGCGGCACCCGGGCGCACGTCGGCGAGCTGCTCGACCGCAGCCCGGACGCCCGCGCGCTGCTGGCGGCGCTGGGCGGTTGACCGACGCCGCGCTCGTCCCCGCACCCCCGTCCGAGCGGTCTTGGGCCTAGGGTGGGCACGCGGGGTACGTGGGACGTGACCCCCAGGACGGAGGTCACCATGGCTGGTCAGGATCACGTCAGGCACCGTCAGGACGACGAGCCGGCGGACGAGCCGGTCACGCCGCCGCCCGCGGCGGCGAGCGCGCAGACCCGCGACGCGGAGGTCGACGCGCTGCTCGAGGAGATCGACGACGTCCTCGAGCAGAACGCCGAGCAGTTCGTGCGCGGGTTCGTCCAGAAGGGCGGTCAGTGAGCGCCGATGACCCTGCACGACTCGTCCGGCCGGCTCCCGCACGCCTTCACCACACCCGGTTCCGCCTCCTTCGTCGACTTCCTCGCGGGGTACGCCCCTGACCTGCTGCCCGGGCGTCGCCCCGTGCCGCCCGGCGAGGTGCAGGCGCCGCACGGGACGACGATCGTCGCGCTCGCGTTCGACGGCGGCGTCGTCATGGCGGGCGACCGGCGCGCCACGATGGGCTCGATGATCGCGAGCCGGCACATCGAGAAGGTGTTCCCGGCGGACGAGTTCTCGGCCGTCGGCATCGCGGGCACCGCGGGGCTGGCGATCGAGCTGGTCCGCCTCTTCCAGCTCGAGCTCGAGCACTACGAGAAGATCGAGGGCAGTCTGCTGTCCCTCGACGGCAAGGCCAACCGGCTCGCGACGATGATCCGGGGCAACCTCGCCATGGCGATGCAGGGCCTCGCGGTCGTGCCCCTGTTCGCCGGGTACGACCTGGACCACGGCGTCGGGCGCCTCTTCTCCTACGACGTGACGGGCGGACGCTACGAGGAGCACGAGCACCACGCCGTCGGCTCCGGATCCGTGTTCGCCCGTGGCTCCCTCAAGAAGCGCTGGCGGCCCGGGCTGGACGCGTCGACCGCCGTGCGGGTCGCCGTCGAGGCGCTCGTCGACGCAGCCGACGACGACTCCGCGACCGGTGGCCCCGACCGGGCGCGCCGCATCTGGCCCGTGGTGGCGACCGTGACGGAGGCCGGGTACCTGCGGGTGTCGGACGACGACCTCGCCGCCGCGGTCGAGACCGTCGAGAACGGCCGGCGCAGCGCACGACGCGAGGGAGGGCCGCGATGAGCATGCCGTTCTACGTCTCGCCCGAGCAGCTCATGAAGGACCGGGCGGACTACGCGCGCAAGGGCATCTCCCGCGGGCGCTCCGTCGTGGTGCTGCAGTACGACGACGGCATCGCGTTCGCGACCGAGAACCCGTCGCGTGCGCTGCACAAGATCTCCGAGATCTACGACCGCATCGCGTTCGCCGCGGTCGGCAAGTACAACGAGTTCGAGAACCTGCGGGTCGCGGGCGTGCGGTACGCCGACTTGCGCGGGTACTCCTACGACCGCGTCGACGTGACGGCGCGCGGTCTGGCGAACGCCTACGCGCAGACCCTTGGCACGGTGTTCACCACGGAGTCCAAGCCGCTCGAGGTCGAGCTGGTCGTGGTCGAGGTCGGCCGCGAGCCCGCCGGTGACCAGATCTACCGGCTGTCGTACGACGGCTCCGTGGCGGACGAGCACGGGTGGGTCGTGATGGGGGGCCAGGCGGAGCGTCTGGCCGGTCTGCTGGGCGCCGGGTGGCGCCCGGGCATGACGCTCGCTCAGGCGCTGGGGCTCGCGGTGCAGGTGCTGGGCTCCGCCGCCGACGACGGTGAGCCGCGGGTGCTGGGTGCGGCGCAGCTCGAGGTCGCGGTCCTGGACCGCACCCGCCCGCGGCGCGCCTTCCGGCGGCTGACGGGCGCGCTGCTGGAGGACGTGCTCGGCGGGGCGCAGGCCCCGGCGGGCGGGGACGGGCCGCCGGCACCCTGACGGGACGGCGCCGGCGGACGAGCGACGGGGAGTGACGCATGGACAGGCGCATCTTCGGTCTGGAGACCGAGTACGGGGTCACGTGCGCGGCGCAGGACGGCCGCGGCCTGTCCGCGGACGAGGTCGCGCGCTACCTGTTCCGCAAGGTGGTGGCGTGGGGCCGGTCGTCGAACGTGTTCCTGCGCAACGGCTCGCGGCTGTACCTCGACGTCGGATCGCACCCCGAGTACGCCACAGCCGAGTGCGACGACTGGCGCCAGCTCGTCACGCACGACCGTGCGGGTGAGCGCATCCTCGAAGGGCTCGTGGCCGACGCGCAGCAGCGGCTCGAGCACGAGGGGCTGCCCGGGCGCATCCACCTGTTCAAGAACAACACCGACTCCGCGGGCAACTCCTACGGCTGCCACGAGAACTACCTCGTGCGCCGCCAGGGGGACTTCGCGCGCCTGTCGGACGTCCTGGTGCCGTTCCTCATCACCCGCCAGATCCTCACGGGTGCCGGCAAGGTGCTGGCCACGCCGCGCGGCGCCGTGTACTGCCTGTCGCAGCGCGCCGACCACATCTGGGAGGCCGTCTCGAGCGCGACGACGCGCTCGCGGCCCATCATCAACACCCGCGACGAGCCGCACGCGGACGCCGAGCACTACCGCCGCCTGCACGTCATCGTGGGTGACTCGTCGATGTCGGAGACGACGACGATGCTCAAGGTCGGCTCCACGGACCTGCTGCTGCGCCTCATCGAGGCCGGCGTGACGATGCGGGACATGTCGCTGGAGAACCCGATCCGGGCGATCCGCGAGATCAGCCACGACATGACGGGCAAGCAGCCGGTCACGCTCGCGTCGGGTCGCACGGTGACGGCGATCGACCTGCAGGAGGAGTACCTGTCGCGGGTCAGCGACTTCGTCACCGCCGAGGTCGGGCCGTCACCGGAGACCAAGCACCTGCTCGAGCTGTGGGAGCGGGGGCTGCGGGCGCTGCGCACGGGCGACCTGACGCTCGTCGAGCGGGAGCTCGACTGGGTCATCAAGTACCAGATGATCGAGCGCTACCGGGCCAAGCACGACCTCGAGCTGTCCGACGTCCGCGTGCAGCGGCTCGACCTCGCGTACCACGACATCTCCCGCACGGAGGGCCTGTACAACCTGCTCGCGGCGCGCGGCCTGGTCGAGCGCGTCACCACCGACCTCGACGTCTTCGAGGCGACCGCCGTCCCGCCGCAGACGACGCGCGCGAAGCTGCGCGGCGACTTCGTCCGGGCGGCGCAGGACGCGCGGCGCGACTACACCGTGGACTGGGTGCACCTGAAGCTGAACGACCAGGCGCAGCGCACGGTGCTGTGCAAGGACCCGTTCCGCAGCGTCGACGAGCGGGTGGACCGGCTCATCGAGTCGATGTGACCGCGGTGCGGCCGCGGCCGGGACGGTCGGACGTCGCGGCGCGGTGAGCCGACGGGGCCGTACAGTGAGGCCCCGTCGCGCGCGGGTCGGTCCTTCCGGCCCGGTGGCGACGTCATGGAGGACCGATCTCGCGGGAGGCACGGACGTGCGGTGGGTGGCGGTTGCTCGCCGGGTGGCGGTGGTGGTCCTCGTCGGGCTGGTGCTCGCCGCGTGCACCGCGACGACGACCGTCGAGCCCGAGGTCACGGTGACGGGCGGTGCGGGTGAGGCCCCGACCGTCACGTACCTGACGCCGTTGACCGTGGACGAGACGTACCGGGAGACGATCTGGCCGGGCACGGGCGCGGAGCTCGTCGACGGCGCCCCGGTGCTCATCGACTTCTGGCTGGAGAACGCGCGGGACGCGAGCCTCGTCAAGGAGAGCTACTCCACGAGCCCCACGCCGCGGCTGCTCACGGTCGAGGATCTCGGCACCGACCTGTACGAGACGCTGCGCGGCCAGCAGGTCGGCGCCCGTCTGCTGCAGGTCGCCCCCGGCGGCTCCGGAGCCGACTACCCGACGGTCACCGTGCTCGACGTGCTCCCGACGCGTGCGGTCGGCGAGCCGGTCACGCCGGACCCGACCCTGCCCGTGGTGACCGAGGCCAACGACGGCTCGCTGACGCTGACGCCCACGGGTGCACCGCCGCCGGACCGCCTGGCGGTCGAGCCTCTGGTGCGCGGCACCGGTCCGCAGGTCGCCGAGGGCGACGTCATCACGGTGCAGTACGCCGGGTTCGCCTGGGACGACGGCGCCCTGTTCGACTCGACGTGGCAGCGCGGGCTGCCCGTCTCCTTCCTGCTCTCCGACGTGCCGTCCTGGGCCGAGGGGCTGGTCGACCAGCCCGCCGGCAGCCGCGTGATGCTCGTCGTCCCCCCCTCGTACCCTCTCGGCGTCACCGACGGCGAGGAGCTGGCCGGAAAGACGGTGGTCTTCGTGATCGACATCCTGGCCACGGGAAGCCCTGCGCAGGGTGCCCCGTGAGCCTCGCCCTGCGTGTCATCCCCTGCCTGGACGTCGACGCCGGACGCGTCGTCAAGGGCGTGAACTTCGAGAACCTGCGTGACGCCGGCGACCCCGTCGAGCTCGCGCGCCGGTACGACGCGGAGGGTGCGGACGAGCTGACGTTCCTCGACGTCTCGGCGTCGTCGTCCGACCGCGAGACCACGTACGACGTCGTGCGCCGCACCGCCGGCGAGGTGTTCGTCCCTCTGACCGTGGGCGGGGGTGTCCGGTCGCCGCACGACGTGGACCGGCTGCTGCGCGCCGGCGCCGACAAGGTCGGCGTCAACACCGCGGCCATCGCGCGACCCGAGCTCATCACCGAGATCGCCGACCGGTTCGGCTCGCAGGTGCTCGTGCTGTCGGTGGACGCCCGCCGGACCAGGGGCGAGACGCGCACGCCGTCGGGGTACGAGGTGACCACCCACGGCGGTCGCCGGGGCACGGGCGTGGACGCCGTCGAGTGGGCGCACCGCGCGGTCGAGCTGGGCGTCGGCGAGGTGCTGCTCAACTCGATGGACGCCGACGGCACCACCGCGGGCTTCGACCTGCGGATGATCACCGACGTGCGGGCGCGCGTGAGCGTCCCCCTCATCGCCTCGGGCGGCGCGGGCACCGTCGAGCACTTCGTGGAGGCCGCGCGCGCCGGGGCCGACGCCGTGCTCGCCGCGAGCGTCTTCCACTTCGGCACGCTGACGATCGGGCAGGTCAAGGACGCGCTGAGGGCCGCAGGCGTCGTCGTCCGCTGACGCCGCCGGCAGCTCCTGCCCCGACCCCGTGCAGGGCGCGGGGCGCCCCGGTCAGGGGCCGGTGAGCAGGTCCCGCACCACGGCCACGTCCTCGTCGGCACCGTCGAGCCGCACGTCCGCCGCCTGCAGCCGGCCCGACACCGCGAGCACGAGCTCGCCCACCGCACCGCGCAGCACGACCGTCCCGCGGCCGGAGCGCGGCGCGTGCACCGCCGAGCGGACGTCGTCGTCCCGCACGAGCACGACGCCCGGGCCGAGCCCGCGCAGGCGCAGCGGTGCCATGCGCACCAGCTGCGACCACAGGACCTCCACGAGGCCCTCGGGCAGCTCGCGCGGCGCGCGATCCCCGGCGCCCCGGCGCACGTCCTCGGTGTGCACGAAGTACTCCGTGGCGTTGACCGCGTCCCCCGCCCACGCGAGCGGGCTCCACCGTCGGGGCTGCACCGCGAACCGGTCGACGAGCGCGGCGTAGCCGGCGGCGTCGGACGCGGTCGCCGCGAGGCGCTCCGTGGCGGCGGCGAGACCGCCGCGCACCGCCGCGGCGGCCTGCCCGGGGCGCTCCCGGATCACCAGGTGGGCCGCCAGGTGCCGGGCCTGCCAGCCCTCGCACAGGGTGGGGTCGTGCGGGTCCGCGGCGCGCAGCGCCTCGGCGAGCCAGTCGCGCTCGGTCTCGTGCCAGGTCATGGCACGTGATCGTGCCACGCGACGGGTGCCGTCGCGCACCGCGCCACCCGCCCGGCCCCCCGCCGGGCGCTGTCACAGGTGCGTGAGAGGATCGCGCATCCCCTTCCCGTCAGGAGTGTGACCGCCGTGCCCGCGCGCCCCCGGACCCCCGCCGACCCCTCGCGTCCCGATGCGTCGGCAGCAGGGTCGGCGCTCCGCGGTTCGACCGCCCGCAGGTCGGTGGGGCTGGTCTGGCGCGGCATGCGGGCCCACCCGCGGACGTACGCCGCCGCCGTCGGCACCTCGGCGCTGTTCGGTGCGCTGACCGTGGCGGTGAGCCGGGTGCTCGGCGGCGTGACCGACCGGGTGGTGGTGCCCGCGCTGGCCGGGTCCGAGGAGGCCCAGGGCCGGATCTGGCTCGCCGGGCTCGTCGTCGCGATCGTCGCGCTCGCGCTCGCGGGGACCGTCGCGGCCCGACGGGTCTTCGCCGGGATCGGGGTCGCCGACATCCAGGCGGACCACCGTCGCCTGGTCACACGGCAGTACCTGCGGCTGCCGATGTCGTGGCACCGACGCCACCCCACGGGGCAGCTGCTCTCCAACGCGGGGTCGGACGTCGAGGCGGCGACGGGCGTGTTCAACCCGCTGCCCTTCGCGCTCGGCGTGGTCGTGATGATCGCGGTCGCCACGGCGGCGCTGCTGCGCACCGACGTGTGGCTGGCCGTCGCCGCCCTCGTGGTGCTGCCGCTCGCCGTGGTCGCGAACCTCGTCTTCCAGCGCCGCATGACCCCGGCCATCACCCGCGCGCAGCAGCTGCGCGCCGAGGTGGCCGACGTGGCCCACGAGAGCTTCGAGGCCGCCGCGCTGGTGAAGTCGCTCGGGACGGAGGACCGCGAGGACGCCAGGTTCGCCGACCGGGCACGCGCGCTGCGCGACGCGAACATCCGGGTCGGGGTCGTGCGCGCGGTCTTCGACCCGGTCATCGACCTGCTGCCCAACCTCGGCACGCTGCTCGTGCTGCTGGTCGGCGTCCAGCGGGTCGCGGCCGGCGCGATCGGCACCGGCGACGTCGTCGCGGCCGCCTACCTCCTCACGCTGCTCGCCGTCCCGGTCCGCGCCTTCGGCTGGGTGCTCGGCGAGCTGCCGCGCGGTCTGGTCGGCCACGACCGGATCTCGCGCGTCCTGGACGCCCCCGGCGTCCCCACCGACGGCACGACCCCCTGGGTCGCGACGTCCCCCGGGGCGACGCTCGAGATGCGCGGCGTCGACCTGCGGGTGCCGACCGCCGACGGCGAGGTCGAGCTGCTGCACGGTGTCGACCTGCGCGTCGAGGCGGGACGGACGCTCGCGGTCGTCGGCCCGACCGGCGCTGGCAAGTCGACGCTCGTCGGCCTGGTGCCGCGCCTGGTCGACCCGTCGGCCGGCGTCGTCGAGCTCGACGGCACCGACGTGCGCGAGCTGCGGCCCGCCGACCTCGCGGCGCAGGTCGGCTACGTCAGCCAGTCGACGTTCGTGTTCGAGGACACCGTGCGCGGCAACGTGACGCTCGCCGATCCCGACGACCCCGCGGCACCCGGCGACGAGGAGGTGTGGGCGGCGCTCGCCGCCGCACGCGTCGACGACGTGGTGCGGGCGCTGCCCGGCGGGCTCGACGCACCGCTCGGCGAGCGCGGCGCGAACCTGTCGGGCGGGCAGCGCCAGCGGCTCGCGCTGGCGCGTGCGCTCGTCCGGCACCCGCGCGTGCTGGTGCTCGACGACGCGACGTCCGCGGTGGACCCGGGCGTCGAGCGCGACATCCTCACGGGCCTGCGTGCGGACGACGACGCGAGCGGCCCCACCGTCCTGCTCGTCGCGTACCGCATGGCGTCGGTGCTGCTCGCGGACGAGGTGGTGCACGTCGAGGCCGGGCGCGTGGTCGACCGCGGCACGCACGCCGACCTCCTCGCGCGCGACCCGGGCTACCGGGAGCTCGCCACGGCGTACGAGCGTGAGTCGCTGCGGCGCGTGCGGGAGAAGGCGGACGAGGAGGCGGCCGAGGTGTGGGACCAGGACGTGGCGACCGGGGGAGGGCACAGGTGAGCACCACCGACGCAGGGCAGGAGGGCGCCGCGGACAGCCGGATGGCGCCGGCGAGCACGCTCGGCGTGTTCGCGACGCTGCGCCGCGCGGCCCAGGTCTCACCCGAGCTGCTCGACGGGCTGACCGTCACGCTCGCGCTCGCGTTGGTCGCGGCGACGGCCCGCGTGCTGGTGCCGATCACGGTCCAGCAGACCGTCGACACGGCGATCCTCGCGCCCGGCGGCGTCGACGTGTCCCGGGCCGCGGCGCTCGTCGGCGTCGCGGCCCTCGGCCTCGCGGTGGGAGCGGCGTGCTCCGCGGTCGTCAACGTGCGGCTCTTCCGCTCGAGCGAGGCGGGGCTGCTGACCCTGCGCACGCGTGCGTTCCGCCACGTCCACGACCTGTCGGTCCTCACGCAGAACAGCGAGCGGCGCGGCTCGCTGGTGTCCCGCGTGACGTCGGACGTCGACACGATCTCGATGTTCGTGCAGTGGGGCGGCATCATGCTGCTCGTCTCGGTGCTGCAGATCTTCGTGGCGACCACGCTCATGGCGGTCTACTCGTGGCAGCTCACGCTGCTCGTGTGGGCCTGCTTCCTGCCGCTGATGGTGGTGCTGCCGCGGATGCAGAAGGGTGTGAACCGGCGCTACGCGGCGGTCCGGGAGCGGTACGGGGCGATGCTGGGTGCCGTGTCCGAGGCCGTCGTCGGGGCCGAGACGATCCGCGCGTACGGCGTGTCGGCCCGGACGCAGCGTCGGATCGACGCCGCGGTGACCGCGACCCGCCGGGCGATGGTGCGGGCCCAGACGCTCGTGGCCGTCGTCTTCTCGTCCGGCGTGCTGGTGGCCAACCTCGTGCTGGCGGTCGTCGTGGTGGCCGGCACGTGGCTCGGGGTCGCCGGTGACCTGACGGTCGGGCGCGTCCTGGCGTTCCTCTTCCTCGTCCAGCTGTTCACGGGTCCGGTGCAGATGGCCACCGAGATCCTCAACGAGCTGCAGAACGCCATCTCCGGGTGGCGGCGGGTCCTCGGGGTCCTCGAGACACCCGTCGACGTGGCCGAGCCCGGGGACGACGCCGTCGCCAGTCCGCGGGGCCCCGCGTCCCTCACGTTCGCGGACGTCGGCTACGCCTACCCGGACGGTCCGCCGGTGCTCCGGGACGTCGACCTGCACGTCGCCGCCGGCACGTCCGTGGCCGTCGTGGGGGCGACCGGCTCCGGCAAGACGACGATGGCCAAGCTCGTCGCGCGGTTCATGGACCCCACGACCGGGGCCGTGCTCCTCGACGGCGTCGACCTGCGCCGCATCGCGTCGGCCGACCTGCGTCGTCGTGTCGTGCTGGTCCCGCAGGAGGGCTTCCTGTTCGACGGGACGCTCACCGAGAACGTCGCGTACGGGCTGCGCGACGAGGCGCCCACGGGTGGCCTGACGCCGGACGCCGTGGCGCGGGTCGAGCGGGTCGTCGCCGAGCTCGGGCTCGACACCTGGGTCGCCGAGCTGCCGGCGGGCATGGCCACCCCGGTGGGCCAGCGTGGTGAGCTGCTGTCGGCGGGGGAGCGGCAGCTCATCGCGCTCGCGCGTGCCCGTCTCGCGGACGGTGACCTGCTGCTGCTCGACGAGGCGACGTCGGCCGTGGACCCCGTCGCGGAGGTGCGGATCGCCCGCGCGCTGCGGGAGCTCGCGCGCGGCCGCACGACGCTCACCATCGCGCACCGGCTGTCCACGGCGGAGGCCGCGGACCTCGTCGTCGTCGTGCACGCCGGTCGCGTCGTCGAGGTCGGCACCCACGCCGACCTGGTGGCGCGCGGCGACCACTACGCGGCGATGCACGCCGCCTGGGTCTCCCAGACCCGCTGACGGGACGCACGCGCGAGGGGTCCCACCGCGGCGGCGGGGTGGCCCCGTGCGCCCTCGCGCGTGGCAGGATCGTCGGGTGCCGCAGACCGAGCCCTCCACCACCACCGCCGACGGCCGTCAGGCGCGTAGCGCCCTCGACCCCGCCGTGGCCGCACGCCTGCGTCGCGACGACGCCGGGCTCGTCGCCGCTGTCGTGCAGCAGCACGACACGCGGGACGTGCTCATGCTCGGCTGGATGGACGACGAGGCCCTGCACCGCACCCTGACGACGGGCCGCGTGACGTTCTGGAGCCGGTCGCGCCAGGAGTACTGGCGCAAGGGCGACACGTCCGGGCACGTCCAGCACGTGCGCTCGGTCGCGATCGACTGCGACGGTGACGCGCTGCTCGTCACCGTGGACCAGGTCGGCGCGGCCTGCCACACCGGCACCCGCACGTGCTTCGAGGCCGGCGGCCCCCTGCCGGTCGCCGTCCCCGCAGCCTCCGACCCGTCCGCGGTCGGCGACGCCCCGACCTCCCGAGGAGCTCTGCCGTGACCCAGCCGTCCGTCTCCGCCGCGCCGCGCGCGACCGCCACGGACCTGCCGTGGGGGGCGACCTGGCCGACGCGCGAGGACTTCCGTGAGCTGGCCGCGGACCGGCGCGTCGTGCCCGTCGTGCGGCGGCTCCTCGCCGACGACGTGACGCCCGTGGGCCTGTACCGCACGCTCGCGGCGGGGCGGCCCGGGACGTTTGTGCTCGAGTCCGCCGAGTCGGACGGCACCTGGGGCCGCTGGTCGTTCGTCGGCGTGACGGCGCGCGCGTGCCTGTCGGTGCGGGACGGACGGGCCGTGTGGTCCGGCGACGTGCCCGTGGGCGTGCCGACCGAGGGGGACGTGCTCGAGGTCCTGGGTCGCACGCTCGAGGTGCTCCACACGCCGCGCATCGAGGGCCTGCCGCCCCTCACGGGCGGCCTCGTGGGCGTGCTCGGATGGGACGTCGTCCACCACTGGGAGCCGACGCTGCGCGCGCTCGCGCCGGAGGAGCTGGGGATCCCCGAGGTGACGATGCTCCTCGCCTCCGACCTGGCGGCCGTCGACCACGTCGACGGGTCGGTGTGGCTCGTCGCCAACGCCATCAACTTCGACGCGACCGACGAGCGGGTCGACGACGCCTACGCCGACGCGCTGCGCCGGCTCGACGAGATGCAGGCCGCGCTGCGCCGGCCCCCGTCGCCCGCGCCCGCCGTCATCGACCCGGACGCGGTGGTGCCGGAGCTGGAGTTCCGCAGCACGCGCGACGAGTTCGAGGCGCAGGTGCGGCGGGGGCAGGAGGCGATCCGCGACGGCGACGTGTTCCAGGTGGTGCTGTCGCTCCGCCTGGACCTGGACTGCCCGGCGGACCCCCTGGACGTCTACCGCGTGCTGCGCACCGTCAACCCGAGTCCGTACATGTACCTGCTCGCGCTGCAGGACGCGGACGGCCGGGACTTCTCGGTCGTCGGGTCGAGCCCCGAGACCCTGGTGAAGGTCAGCAACGGCCACGTCACGACGTTCCCGATCGCGGGCTCGCGGCCGCGCGGCGCCACGCCGGAGCAGGACCGCGCGCTGGCCGACGAGGTCCTCGCGGACCCGAAGGAGCGTGCGGAGCACATCATGCTCGTCGACCTGTCCCGCAACGACATGGTCAAGGTGTGCGAGCCGACGAGCGTCGAGGTGGTCGAGTTCATGGCCGTGCGCCGGTTCTCGCACATCATGCACATCTGCTCGACGGTCGTCGGACGGCTGCGCGCGGGCTCCACGGCGCTGCAGACCCTCGTGGCGACGTTCCCCGCCGGCACCCTCTCCGGTGCGCCCAAGCCCCGCGCGATCGAGCTGATCGACGAGCTGGAGCCGGCCCGCCGCGGCGTGTACGGCGGCACCGTGGGGTACTTCGACTTCGCCGGCGACATGGACATGGCCATCGCGATCCGCACCGCGGTCATCCGGGACGGCCGTGCGAGCGTCCAGGCCGGCGGCGGCATCGTGGCCGACTCCGTGCCCGCGCTCGAGTACGAGGAGTCGCGCAACAAGGCGGCGGCGGTCGTGCGGGCGATCCAGCTCGCGTCGCGCCTGCGTCGCGACGTGCCGTGACGGGTGCGTCGACGGCCGGCTCCCGGGCGGCGGTGACGGACGGGCCCGCGCGCCGCGGGCGCTGGGTGCTCCTGCTCCTGCTCGCCGCGGCCCTGGTGGGTCTCGTGGCGCTGCCCACGTGGGTCGTCGCGGAGGGCAGCAGCGCCCTGGA
Organism: Cellulomonas dongxiuzhuiae; assembly: GCF_018623035.1. Classification (NCBI taxonomy): domain Bacteria; kingdom Bacillati; phylum Actinomycetota; class Actinomycetes; order Micrococcales; family Cellulomonadaceae; genus Cellulomonas; species Cellulomonas dongxiuzhuiae. Next base: position 2,253,297 of record NZ_CP076023.1, on the reverse strand, counting down.
GGACCAGGTCCGCGTGGCCGTGGCGGGTTCGCAGGTCGCGCCGCAGGCCTCGGCCGCGGCGCTCGTCCTGCTCGCGGCGGCCGGGGCGGCCGCACTCGTGGGACGGGCAGGTCGCTGGGTGGTGGCGATCGTCGTGGCCGGTGCCGGGGTGCTCGTGGTGGCGGCCGGGGTCGCGGTGCTCGCCGACCCGAGCGGCGCCGTGACGGGCGCGGTGGCGCAGGCCACGGGCGTGGCCGCCGGTGCCGCGCGGACGACGACGACGCCGGCTCCGGTCGCCGCGGTCGTCGTGGGTGTGCTCGTCGTGCTCCTCGCCGCCGCGCTGGCGCGCGCCCGCGGTGCCTGGCGCCAGGGCTCGCGACGCCACGAGCGTCCCGGTGCCACGGGGAGCGGTCCGGCTCCGGCGGGGCCGGCCGACGAGCGCTCGGACTGGGACGCGCTGAGCCGGGGCGACGACCCGTCCTGACCAGCGCGTCGGCACGTCCGGTCTCGGATAGGGTGAGGCAAACCGAGCACGAAGGACGTACTTCTGATGGCCGATCACTCGCTGGCCCACCGATCCCAGAACCCGACCCGCACCGAGACGATGCACCTCCCGCCGACGACGGCGCCGACGAACCACGGGCGCACCGTCGCCGCGTGGACGACGACGTGGGGAGTCGTCCTCGGAGGCGTGGTGGCCGCGCTGGGCGTGGCCCTGACGTACGCCTGGCTCTTCTGGGTCGGCATGGGCGTCATCGTCGTCGCCCTGGTCCTGGGCAAGGTCCTGCAGCTGCTGGGCCACGGGCAGGGTGGAGCGGCGACGCTCGCCCGCGCGCAGCGACGCGGCGGCCACTGACCCGTACCGGGACCCTCCGGTCCGGACCGGGCCGGCGCGGCCGGCCACCACTGACGCAGGGAGTGCTGCATGTCGACCCCCAACGACCCACGAGACCCGTACCGCCCCGACGAGCCGGACGCGGGGTCGGGAACGCCCGACCCGGCGTCGGCCCCGTCCGTGCCCCCGGCCGCGGGAGAGGTCCCGCCGTACCCGGCGGGCACCGCTCCCGACGTGCCCCCGGCACCCGGGCCGGCCTACGGCCAGACCCCGCCGGCGGCCCCCTACGGCCAGCCGCCCGCGTACGGGCAGGGTCAGCCGCCCGCGTACGGGCAGGGTCAGCCGCCCGCGTACGGCCAGGGTCAGCCGCCCGCGTACGGCCAGGGTCAGCCGCCCGCGTACGGCCAGGAGGCCGGCGGCTACGGCGCTGCCGGGTACGGCGCACCGCAGTCGACCGCGCGCAACTCGCTCGGTGTGTGGTCGCTGGTCCTGGGCATCCTGTCGATCGTCCTGTGCTGCTTCGTCGTCGGCATCGTCCCCGGTGCCATCGGCATCTGGCTCGGCATCAAGGGCCGCGGCGCTGCGGCGCGCGGCGAGGCCAGCAACGGCGGCCTCGCGCTCACCGGCATCATCCTGAGCGTCCTGGGCATCCTCGCCGGGCTGTACTTCCTCATCAGCTATGGCGTGCTCGTCAACGAGTACGGCGGCTGGGACGGCTTCATGGAGTACCTCCAGGAGGAGATGGAGCGCCAGCAGCAGATGGCGCCGTGATCCCCGCACCGGGAGCCCCGGTGAGCACCGGCACCGCACCTCCGTCGCCCGCGTGGCGACGGGGGGCGGTGCCGTTCGCGGTCGGGGGCGCGGCCGTGGCGGGTGCGGCCCTGCTCGTCGCGCGCACGCCCTACGCGCCCTTGAGCTACGGGTACTGCCCCTCGCTGCTCTTCCTGGGGGTGTCCTGCCCGGGGTGCGGTGGCCTGCGCGCGACCCACGACCTCCTGACCGGTGACCTGGCGGGCGCCTGGTCGGCCAACCCCCTGTGGACGCTGATCGCCCCGCTGCTCGTCCTCCTCTGGGGCACCTGGGCCGTGCGGCGGCTGCGTGGCGGACCGCCCGTCACCGTGCCGTCGTGGGTGCCGTGGGCCCTGCTCGTCGCGGTCGTCGCGTTCGGGGTGCTGCGCAACGTCCCCGCGCTCGCGCCGTACCTCGGTCCCGCGCCGCTGCCCTGACCCCGGGCGCGACGCGCCCTTCGAACCGAACCGCCAGGAGGCACCGATGAGCCCATCTCCCGAACCGCAGCAGGGACCCGTCTACGGCCAGGAGGGGGCCTACGCGCGGCACCCGGCGGGGACCCCCGCGGCCTCGTCCACGCCGCCCGGTCCCGCCACTCCGCCGCCCGGGCCCCCCGCACCGCCGGCCGCGCCGCCAGCCGCGCCGACGCCGTTCGACGCACCGCCGCCCGGTGCCCCCCTGCCGCAGGGCTACCCCTACCCCGTCCCCGGGGCGCCCGGGCGGTACCTGCCGCGCAACGACCTCGCCGTCTGGTCGCTCGTCCTCGGCCTGCTGGGCATCATGGGGTGCCTCTTCCTCACCGGCGTGCCCGCCGTGATCGTGGGCAACAACGCCCGTCGCGCCGTCGCGGCCGGTGAGGCGGACAACGACGGGATGGCGACCGCGGGCATCGTGCTCGGGTGGGTCGCAACGGGTCTGGGCGTGCTGGCCCTGCTCGCCGTGGCGTTCCTGACGATCCTGCCGCTGGTCCTCATGGGGATCGCCGTCCCGTTCTTCGGCACGGGAGGCTAGGTCCCGCCGCCGGACCACCCGTGGACCAGGAGCCGGACCACGACGCAGGTGACGCCGCGGGCCGGTGGTCGCGGTCCACGCCTCGGGAGGGTGGACGGACGCGGCGTGCGGCGCGTCTACCATGGCTCGTCGGCGACGTCCCCGGGCAGTGAGCGGGAGGTGTGCCGTACGAACCGGCCAGAGGGGATGATCCGTCGATGACCGTGCTGGACGACATCGTCGCGGGGGTCAGGGAAGACCTTGCCGCGCGGGAGGCAGCGACGCCTCTCGGGGTGCTCAAGGAGCGCGCCGCGCGCCGGGAGTCGGCGCTGCAGTGCGTGGCACGGCTCAAGGTGGCGGACGCCGTGACCGTGATCGCGGAGGTGAAGCGCTCCAGCCCGAGCAAGGGCGCGCTCGCCTCGATCTCGGACCCGGCGGCCCTGGCTGCCGAGTACGAGAAGGGTGGTGCGGTGGCCATCTCGGTGCTGACCGAGCAGCGGCGGTTCAACGGCTCGCTGGACGACCTGGACGCGGTCCGGGCCCGGGTCGACGTGCCTGTGCTGCGCAAGGACTTCGTGGTCTCGCCCTACCAGGTGTGGGAGGCGCGCGCGCACGGCGCCGACCTGGTCCTGCTCATCGTGGCGGCGCTCGAGCAGACCGTCCTCGAGTCCCTCGTCGAGCGCGTGCACTCCCTGGGGATGACCGCGCTCGTCGAGGTCCACGACACCGAGGAGGTGGCCCGCGCCGTCGACGCAGGGGCGCGCGTCATCGGCGTCAACGCGCGTGACCTGCGCTCGCTCGAGGTCGACCGGACCACGTTCTCGCGCGTCGCACCCGCGATCCCCTCGGACGTCGTCAAGGTCGCCGAGTCGGGTGTCCGCGGACCGCACGACGTCATGGACTACGCGCGCGCCGGGGCGGACACCGTCCTGGTCGGCGAGGCCCTCGTCACGGACGACGCCCCGCGGCAGTCGGTCGCCGACCTCGTGGCCGCCGGAGCGCACCCCTCGCTGCGGGCGGTGCGGCAGTGAGCGCACGGGAGACCGGGCGCGGCCAGGTCACGCGGAGCATGCGGGACGTCCTGCTCGGCGGCGGGCCGCTCGGGAGCCACGAGGGGCCGTACTTCGGTGACTTCGGCGGCCGCTTCGTCCCCGAGGCGCTCATCGCCGCGCTCGACGAGCTCGAGGCGCACTATCGCAAGGCCCTGGCCGACCCCGCGTTCTCCGACGAGCTCGAGCGCCTGCACCGCACCTACACCGGCCGGCCGAGCCCCCTCACCGAGGTGCCCCGGTTCGCCCGGCACGTGGGTGACGGTGTGCGCGTGTTCCTCAAGCGCGAGGACCTCAACCACACGGGGTCGCACAAGATCAACAACGTGCTGGGACAGGCACTGCTGGTCAAGCGCATGGGCAAGCGGCGGGTGATCGCGGAGACGGGTGCGGGGCAGCACGGTGTCGCGACCGCGACCGCCGCGGCGCTGCTCGACCTCGAGTGCACGGTGTACATGGGCGAGGAGGACACCCAGCGCCAGGCGCTGAACGTCGCCCGCATGGAGCTGCTCGGCGCCACGGTCGTGCCGGTGACCATCGGCTCGCGCACGCTCAAGGACGCCATCAACGAGGCGCTGCGGGACTGGGTCGCCAACGTCGAGTCGACGCACTACATGCTCGGCACGGTGACCGGCCCGCACCCGTTCCCGGAGATGGTGCGCGACTTCCACAAGATCATCGGCGACGAGGCGCGGGCGCAGATCCTCGTCGAGACCGGCGCGCTGCCCGACGCGGTCGTGGCGTGCGTCGGCGGCGGGTCCAACGCGATGGGCATCTTCAACGCCTTCCTCGACGACCCGCAGGTCCGGCTCTTCGGGTTCGAGGCGGGTGGCGAGGGCATCGCGTCCGGCCGTCACTCCGCGCGCTTCTCGGGCGGCGCGCCCGGCGTGCTGCACGGTGCGCGGAGCTACCTGCTGCAGGACGAGGACGGGCAGACGCTGCCGAGCCACTCGGTGTCGGCCGGCCTGGACTACCCGAGCGTCGGTCCCGAGCACGCCTGGCTGCACGACACGGGCCGCGCGCAGTACCGGCCCGTCACCGACGACGAGGCGATGGAGGCGTTCCGCCTGCTGTGCCGCACCGAGGGCATCATCCCGGCCATCGAGTCCGCGCACGCGCTCGCCGGCGCGATCCAGCTCGGCCAGGAGGCCGCGACGTGGGCGCAGGACGGGCGGGCTCCCGTCATCCTGGTCAACCTGTCCGGACGCGGCGACAAGGACGTGGCGACGGCGGCCGCGTGGTTCGGCCTGATCGAGCCCGAGCCCGTGCTGAAGGCCGACGAGGGGGAGCAGCTGTGAGCGTGACGGACGTGAGGTCCGCGACGGGGGAGAAGCTCGACACGCTGGCCTCCGGGCCCGAGCCCCGCGCCGCGCTCATCGGCTACCTGCCGGTCGGCTTCCCGTCCGTGCCCGGCTCGGCGCGCGCCGTGCGGACCATGGTCGAGGCGGGCGTCGACATCGTCGAGCTCGGCGTGCCCTACACCGACCCCGTCATGGACGGACCGGTGATCCAGGCCGCAGCGAACCACGCGCTCGCCCACGGCACCCGGGTGCGCGACACGCTGCTGGTCGCGGAGCAGGTCGCCGACGCGGGTGCGCCCGTCCTCGTCATGACCTACTGGAACCTCGTGCTGCGCTACGGCGTCGACGCGTTCGCGCGGGACCTCGCGGCCGCGGGCGGTGCGGGCCTCATCACGCCCGACCTCATCCCGGACGAGGGCGGCGAGTGGCTCGCGGCGGCCGACGCGCACGGGCTGGACCGGGTCTTCCTGGTCGCGCCGAGCTCGACGCCCGAGCGGCTCGCCTCGACCGTCGCCGCGAGCCGCGGCTTCGTGTACGCGGCGTCGACGATGGGCGTCACGGGGGAGCGCGCCACGGTCGGCGAACGGGCCGAGCAGCTCGTCGCCGACACGCGGGCCGCCGGTGCGTCCCGGGTGTGCGTGGGCCTGGGCGTGTCCCGTCCCGAGCAGGCGGCTCAGGTCGCGGGGTACGCGGACGGCGTGATCGTCGGGTCCGCGCTCGTGCGCCCGCTCCTGGAGGCGCCCGACGAGGCCACCGGTCTCGACGCGCTGGCGGGCGTCGTGCGCGGTCTGGCCGCCGGCGTGCGCTCGGCGGTGCGGACGCCGCGATGATGCCGGCGCCCTTCGCGATCCCGAGCCCGTCGCAGGGCGTCTGGTACCTGGGCCCCTTCCCGCTGCGTGCCTACGCGATCGCGATCCTGCTCGGGATCGTCGTCGCCACCGTCATGACGCAGCGACGCTGGAAGGACCGCGGGGGGGATCCCGAGACGGTGCTCGACATCGCGTACTGGGCGATCCCGTTCGGGATCGTCGGTGGGCGGATCTACCACGTGGTCAGCTCGCCGGACGCGTACTTCGGGCCACACGGGGACCCGTGGAAGGCGTTCGCGATCTGGGAGGGCGGGCTGGGCATCTGGGGCGCCGTCGCGCTCGGTGCGGTCGGCGCGTGGATCGGCTGCCGTCGTCACGGTGTGCGGCTGGGGGTCTTCGCCGACGCCCTGGCGCCGGGCCTGCTGGTCGCGCAGGGCGTCGGACGGCTGGGCAACTGGTTCAACCAGGAGCTCTTCGGCGGGCCGACGACGCTGCCGTGGGGTCTGCGCATCGACGACGTGCACCTGCCGGCGGGCTACGACCCCGGCACGCTGTTCCACCCGACGTTCCTGTACGAGCTGGCGTGGAACTTCGCGGCGGCGGCGCTCCTGATCTACCTGGACCGACGCCTGCAGCTGGGCCACGGGCGGCTCTTCTGGCTGTACGTCGTGCTCTACACGTCGGGCCGGCTGTGGATCGAGCTGCTGCGGATCGACCCCGCCGAGACGGTGCTCGGCCTGCGACTCAACGTCTGGACGTCGATCGTGGTCGGCCTGGCCGCGCTGGTAGCGTTCGTGGTGGTCGGACGTCAGCACCCTGGACGTGACACGACCGTCCTGCTCACACCCCACACCACGCAGGACGACGAGGCGAACACCCCCGACCGCATCCGGTGACACCGCGTGCGTCGGACGTTGTGCCGTCCGACGCGGTCATCGCGACCGTCGCGCGGGCGGTATCGTCGCCTCACACCTCGGGCCGACGACGTCCCGGTACCCCCTTTGTTCGTTCGACGCCCTGGCCTCCCGGGGACTGTGAGGACGGTGCTGATGTCGACGTCGCCCGTGAGCCCTGGCCCAGCCGTGGCGCCTGCCCGGCATGCCCTCTACGACCCGGCGGCCGAGCACGACGCCTGCGGGTTCGCGTTCGTCGCGACGCTGCGCGGCACCCCCGGGCGCGACATCGTCGACGCCGGGCTGACCGCGCTGCTCAACCTCGACCACCGCGGTGCGGTCGGTGCGGAGGAGGACAGCGGTGACGGCGCCGGCATCCTCACGCAGATCCCCGACGCCTTCCTGCGCGACGTGGTGGACGCCGAGCTGCCGGCCGCCGGCTACTACGCCATCGGCATGGCCTTCCTGCCCGTGGACGACGCCGAGCGGGCGCACGTGGTCGCGGCGGTCGAGGCCGTCGCTGCGGAGGAGAAGCTCGAGGTCCTCGCCTGGCGCGAGGTGGTCGTGACGGCGGACCTGGTCGGCCCCACCGCCCGGGCCTCGATGCCCGTGTTCCGCCAGCTGGTCGTGGCCGACCCGTCGCGCGAGCTGTCCGGCATCGCCCTCGACCGACGCGCGTACCGACTGCGCAAGCGCGCGGAGCGCGAGCACGGCGTGTACTTCGCGTCGTTGTCGGCGCGCACGATCACCTACAAGGGCATGCTGACGACCGGGCAGCTCGAGCCGTTCTTCGCGGACCTGTCCGACCCGCGCTACGCGACCGAGATCGCGCTCGTGCACTCGCGTTTCTCCACCAACACGTTCCCGTCCTGGCCCCTGGCCCAGCCGTTCCGGATGGTCGCCCACAACGGTGAGATCAACACCGTGCGCGGCAACCGCAACTGGATGGCGGCCCGTGAGGGCATGCTCTCGTCCGAGCTCCTGGGCGACCTCGGGCCGCTCCTGCCCGTCTGCACCCCCGGCGGCTCCGACTCCGGCAGCTTCGACGAGGTCCTGGAGCTGCTGCACCTGTCGGGACGCTCCCTGCCGCACTCCGTGATGATGATGATCCCGGAGCCGTGGGAGAAGCACGCGCAGATGGACCCGTCCACGCGTGCGTTCTTCGAGTACCACTCGACCCTCATGGAGCCCTGGGACGGTCCCGCGGCCATGACGTTCACCGACGGCACCCTCATCGGTGCCGTGCAGGACCGCAACGGTCTGCGGCCCGGCCGCTACTGGGTGACCGAGGACGGTCTCGTGGTCTGCGCGTCCGAGGCGGGCGTGCTCGACATCGACCCCGCCTCGATCGTCGCCAAGGGCCGCCTGGAGCCGGGCCTGTTCTTCCTCGTCGACACCGGCCAGGGCCGGATCGTGGCCGACGTCGAGGTCATGGCCCAGCTCGCCGCCCAGCGCCCGTACGCGCAGTGGGTCCAGGACAACGCCGTCCACCTTTCGCAGCTGCCCGAGCGCGAGCACGTGGCCCACTCGGCCGCCTCCGTCCGACGCCGGCAGCGCGCGTTCGGGTACACCGAGGAGGAGCTGAAGATCCTCCTGGCGCCGATGGCCGCCGCGGGCGCCGAGCCGCTCGGGGCGATGGGGTCGGACACGCCCGTCGCCGTGCTCTCGAAGCGTCCCCGGCTGCTGTTCGACTACTTCACGCAGATGTTCGCGCAGGTCACCAACCCGCCGCTGGACGCGATCCGCGAGGAGCTGGTCACCTCCATCGGCGGCGCGATCGGCCCCGAGCCGAACCTGCTCGTCGACGGGCCCGAGCACGCGCGCAAGATCATGCTGCCGTTTCCGGTCATCGACAACGACCAGCTCGCCAAGGTCGTGCACGTCGTCAAGGAGCCGTCCCTGGGCTTCCGCGCCATCACGATCCGCGGGCTGTACAAGGTCGACGGGGGAGGGGCGGCGCTCGAGCGGCGCCTCGAGGAGATCTTCGCCGAGGTCGACCGTGCGGTCGCCGACGGCGTGAGCTTCCTCGTGCTGTCGGACCGCAACTCCGACGCGGACCTCGCACCGATCCCGTCGCTGCTCCTGCTCTCGGCCGTGCACCACCACACGCTGCGGCGTCACACCCGCACGCAGATCTCGCTCGTCGTCGAGGCGGGTGACGTGCGGGAGGTCCACCACGTGGCGCTCCTCGTGGGCTACGGCGCGGCGGCGGTCAACCCGTACCTCGCGATGGAGACGGTCGAGGACCAGGCGCGCAGCGGCTACCTGCCGGGCGTCACGCCGGAGACGGCCGTCGCGAACCTCATCAAGGCGCTCGGCAAGGGCGTCCTGAAGGTCATGTCCAAGATGGGCATCTCGACGATCGCGTCGTACCGGGGTGCGCAGGTGTTCGAGGCGATCGGCCTGTCGCACGCGCTGGTCGACCGGTACTTCACCGGGACGACGAGCCGCCTCGGCGGCATCGGGCTCGACGTCATCGCGGCCGAGGTCGCCGCGCGGCACGCCGACGCCTACCCCGCCAGCGGCAACCGCCAGGCGCACCAGCGCCTCGCGGTCGGCGGCGAGTACCAGTGGCGCCGGGGCGGCGAGGAGCACCTGTTCGACCCCGAGACGGTCTTCCGTCTGCAGCACTCCACGCGGACGCGCCAGATGGACGTGTTCCGTGAGTACACCGCCCGCGTCGACGAGCAGGCCGAGCGCCTGATGACGCTGCGCGGCCTGCTGCGGTTCAAGGAGGGCGAGCGCCCGCCGGTGCCGATCGACGAGGTCGAGCCCGTCAGCGAGATCGTCAAGCGGTTCAACACCGGCGCGATGTCCTACGGGTCGATCTCCGCCGAGGCGCACGAGACGCTGGCGATCGCGATGAACCAGCTGGGCGGGAAGTCGAACACGGGCGAGGGCGGCGAGGACCCGGACCGCCTGCACGACCCGCGGCGGCGTTCGGCGATCAAGCAGATCGCGTCGGGTCGCTTCGGCGTCACCAGCGAGTACCTCACCAACGCGGACGACATCCAGATCAAGCTCGCCCAGGGCGCCAAGCCGGGCGAGGGAGGTCAGCTGCCCGGTCACAAGGTGTACCCGTGGGTCGCCAAGACGCGGCACTCGACGCCGGGGGTGGGACTGATCTCGCCGCCGCCGCACCACGACATCTACTCGATCGAGGACCTCGCGCAGCTCATCCACGACGCGAAGAACGCCAACCCGTCGGCGCGCATCCACACCAAGCTGGTCAGCGAGTTCGGCGTCGGCACGGTCGCGGCGGGTGTGGCCAAGGCGCACTCGGACGTCGTCCTGATCTCCGGTCACGACGGTGGCACGGGCGCGAGCCCGCTGACGTCGCTGAAGCACGCCGGCACCCCGTGGGAGATCGGGCTGGCGGAGACGCAGCAGACCCTGGTGCTCAACGACCTGCGCGACCGTGTCGTCGTGCAGGTCGACGGGCAGCTCAAGACCGGCCGCGACGTGCTGGTCGGGGCGCTGCTGGGGGCCGAGGAGTTCGGCTTCGCCACCGCGCCCCTCGTCGTCTCGGGCTGCGTGATGATGCGTGTCTGCCACCTCGACACGTGCCCCGTCGGTGTCGCGACGCAGAACCCCGAGCTGCGGGCCCGGTTCACGGGCCGCCCCGAGTTCGTCGTGACCTTCTTCGAGTTCATCGCGCAGGAGGTGCGTGAGCACCTCGCGGCTCTCGGGTTCCGGTCGATCAAGGAGGCCGTGGGCCGCGTCGAGATGCTCGACACGCGCCGCGCGGTCGACCACTGGAAGGCCGAGGGGCTCGACCTGACGCCGGTGCTCGCGGTGCCCCGGCCGAAGCCCGGGTCGGGCCTGTCCCACGCGCGGTCGCAGGAGCACGGCCTCGAGCGGGCGCTCGACAACCAGCTCATCGCCATGGCGGCGGACGCCCTCGAGCGTGCGGAGCCCGTGCGCATCGCGCTGCCGGTGCGCAACGTCAACCGGACGGTCGGCACCATGCTCGGCCACCACGTGACCAAGCGGTACGGCGGCGCCGGGCTCCCCGACGACACGATCGACGTGACGCTCACCGGCTCGGCCGGGCAGTCGTTCGGCGCCTTCCTGCCGAAGGGCATCACCCTGCGGCTGTTCGGTGACGCCAACGACTACGTCGGCAAGGGCCTGTCGGGCGGCCGGATCGTCGTGCGTCCCGACCGCAGCTCCGCCCTGACGAGCCAGCACAACGTCATCGCCGGCAACGTCATCGGGTACGGCGCCACGAGCGGGCAGATCTTGCTGCGCGGCCTCGTCGGCGAGCGGTTCGGTGTGCGCAACTCCGGCGCCACACTGGTCGTCGAGGGCGTGGGCGACCACGCGTGCGAGTACATGACAGGTGGCACCGTCATGGTGCTGGGCCCCACGGGCCGCAACCTGGGAGCCGGCATGTCCGGCGGCACCACCTACGTGCTCGACCTGACGCCCGAGCTGGTCAACGTCGACGCCGTCCGGACGGGCGAGCTCGCCCTCGACCCGCTGGACGACGACGACTTCACGCACGTCGAGAGCCTGCTGCGGGTGTACGCCGAGGAGACCGGGTCCCTCGTCGCGGCACAGCTGCTGGAGGACCCGGCCGCGACGCGAGCACGCTTCACGCGTCTGCTGCCCACCGAGTACGCCCGCGTCCGCAGCGCTCTCGCGCAGGCCGAGGCCGACGGCCTCGACCCGAGCGCGCCCGGCGTGTGGGACCAGATCCTGGAGGTGGCCCGTGGCTGACCCCCGCGGCTTTCTGAAGGTGCGGGAGCGCGAGCTCCCCCCGAACCGCCCGGTCGAGGTGCGGCTGCGTGACTGGAAGGACGTCCACGCGCACCTCGAGGAGGGCCAGCCGTTCCTCAAGGAGCAGGCGGGCCGCTGCATGGACTGCGGCATCCCGTTCTGCCACAACGGCTGCCCCCTGGGCAACCTCATCCCCGACTGGAACGACCTCGTGTGGCGCGGGCAGTGGGCCGACGCCATCGACCGGCTGCACGCGACCAACAACTTCCCCGAGTTCACGGGGCGGATCTGCCCGGCACCGTGCGAGTCGAGCTGCGTGCTGGGCATCAACCAGCCGCCCGTCACCATCAAGAACGTCGAGGTCTCGATCATCGACGAGGCGTTCGCGCGCGGGCTCGTCACGCCGCAGGTGCCGCAGCGGCTGACGGGTCACACGGTCGCCGTCGTCGGTTCGGGCCCCGCGGGCCTCGCGGCCGCGCAGCAGCTCACGCGTGCCGGCCACACCGTCGCGGTGTACGAGCGCGACGACGAGATCGGTGGCCTGCTGCGCTACGGCGTGCCGGACTTCAAGCTCGAGAAGATCCACATCGACCGCCGTCTCGAGCAGATGCGCGCCGAGGGCACGCGCTTCCGGCCGGGCGTCGAGGTCGGCCGGGACGTCACGTGGGTGCAGCTGCAGGCCCGCTACGACGCGATCGTCCTGGCCACCGGTGCCACGGTGCCGCGCGAGCTGAAGGTGCCGGGGCTCGGGCTCGGCGGCGTGCACGTCGCCATGGACTACCTGCACCAGGCCAACGCGGTCGTCGCCGGCAAGGACGTGCCCGACAGGATCACGGCCGAGGGCAAGCACGTCGTCATCATCGGCGGCGGCGACACGGGCTCCGACTGCCTGGGCACGGCCCTGCGCCAGGGTGCGGCCTCGGTGACGACGCTCGCCATCGGCAAGCGGCCGCCGACGGAGCGTCCCGAGTCCCAGCCGTGGCCGACGGACCCGGTGCTGTTCGAGGTCTCGTCGTCGCACGAGGAGGGTGGTGAGCGCGCCTACCTCGCCTCGACCGTCGCGTTCCTCGGTGACCAGGGCGACGACGGCGGGCACGTGCGTGCGCTGCGCCTCGCGACCACCGAGTACCTGCCGGACGGCCGCCGCGTGCCGACGCCCGGCACCGAGCAGGACGTCCCCGCTGACCTGGTCCTCATCGCGATGGGCTTCACGGGCCCGGAGACCGGTGACCTCACCGAGCAGCTCGGTGTGGAGCTCACGGGTCGCGGCGCCGTGGCCCGGGACGACGACTTCAGCACCAGCGTGCCGGGCGTGTTCGTCGCCGGTGACGCCGGCCGCGGGCAGTCCCTCGTGGTCTGGGCCATCGCCGAGGGCCGCGCCGCAGCAGCTGCCGTCGACGCCTACCTGTCGGGCTCGTCCGAGCTCCCTGCCCCCGTCTCAGCCAGCACGGTGGCACTGCGACCCTGAGCCCGCCCCCATCCCTTCCCGGGACGCGCGTACCCGCAGGGCGGGCACGTACCCCGGGACGTCCGGCCTCAACGCCGAAATCCAGGAAGGCATAGTCTCGACTTATGCGTAGAGCCAAGATCGTCTGCACCATCGGTCCCGTGACGGAGTCGCCCGAGCAGGTTCAGGCCCTCGTCGACGCGGGCATGGACGTCGCACGCCTGAACCGCAGCCACGGGGACACCGAGGTGCACAAGCGCGTGTACGACAACGTGCGTGCCGCTGCCAAGGCCTCGGGCCGCTCGGTGGCCGTCCTCGTCGACCTCCAGGGCCCCAAGATCCGTCTCGGACGGTTCATCGAGGGCAAGCACCACCTCGCCGTCGGTGACGTCTTCACCATCACGACGGACGACGTCGAGGGCACCAAGGAGCGCGTCTCGACGACGTTCAAGGGCCTGACCGGGGACGTCAAGCCCGGCGACCCGATCCTCATCGACGACGGCAAGGTCCTCGTCCGCGTCACCGCGGTCGAGGGCAGCGACGTCGTCACCCGCGTCGAGGTCCCGGGCCCGGTGTCGAACAACAAGGGCCTCAACCTGCCTGGCGTCGCGGTGTCCGTGCCCGCCATGAGCGACAAGGACGAGGAGGACCTGCGCTGGGCCCTGAACGTCGGCGCCGACCTCATCGCGCTGTCGTTCGTCCGCTCGGCGGCCGACTACGACGACGTCCGTCGGATCATGGAGGAGGAGGGCCGGGTCGTCCCGGTCATCGCCAAGATCGAGAAGCCGCAGGCCGTCGAGAACCTCAACGAGATCGTCCAGGCGTTCGACGGCATCATGGTCGCGCGCGGCGACCTGGGCGTCGAGCTGCCGCTCGAGCAGGTCCCGCTCGTGCAGAAGCGTGCCATCGAGCTGGCCCGGCGCAACGCCAAGCCGGTCATCGTCGCGACGCAGGTGCTCGAGTCGATGATCACGAGCCCCCGCCCGACGCGCGCCGAGGCGTCCGACTGCGCCAACGCGGTGCTCGACGGCGCGGACGCGGTCATGCTGTCCGGCGAGACGAGCGTCGGGGACTTCCCGATCGAGGCCGTGCGCACCATGGCGCGGATCATCGAGAGCACCGAGGAGCTCGGCCGGGAGCGCATCGCGCCCCTCGGCTCGGTGCCGTCGTCGCGGGGCGGGGCCATCACGCGCGCTGCTGCCGAGATCGGTGAGCGCATCGGCGTCAAGTACCTCGTGACGTTCACGCAGTCCGGCGACTCCGCGCGGCGGATGTCCCGCCTGCGGGCGCCGATCCCGCTGCTCGCCTTCACGCCCGAGGAGGACGTGCGCAACCGCCTGTCGCTCTCCTGGGGCGTCCAGACGTACCAGGTGCCGAGGGTCGACAGCACCGACTCGATGGTCAGCCAGGTGGACCACACGCTGCGCGCCAACGGCCTGGCGGAGGTCGGGGACTACGTCGTCGTCGTCGCCGGCACGCCCGTGGGCGTCGTCGGCTCGACCAACACCGTCGTGGTGCACAAGATCGGCGACGACGAGGTCGAGCGCACCCGCATCGCCTGATCGCGTCCGCGCCGACGGCCGTCGTCCCTCCGGGGGCGGCGGCCGTCGGCGTACCGGTGGCGGGTCACGCGGGACCCGTCGTCCCGTCCACCACGTCGGTGCCCCACAGCTCCACCGTCTGCAGCACCCAGGAGACCGCGAACTGCGCCACCAGGGCGGCCTCGAGGATCAGCACGGCATGCCCCCAGGCCGGCGCGAGCGCGTGCAGCGCCACGACGACGGACAGCGTCAGCAGCATCGCGGACCCGACCGTCGCGTACGCGGCGGCCCAGCGGCCCGAGGTCGGGCGTGCGTCGAAGGCACGTCGGACCACGACGCCGATGACGGCGACGAACAGCACGACCGCGGCCACGTCGTGCGCCCGCGCGACGACCACCTGCGGAGCCGCTGCGAACGCCACCGCCAGCACGACGGCAGGTACCGCGACCGCGGCGCGCACGAGCGTGCTCGGCAGGGGGAGGCCCGAGCGCGCGGCGACGACCGCGCGGGCGGTGCCCGCGACGAGGCCGGCCAGGACGAGCGCCGCGACCTGGGTGCGGACGTCGTGCTCCACCGCGAGGGCAGACGGGGCCCCGGGACCGGCACACCCGGTGCGCGGTTCCGTCGGGACGAACGCGACGACGAGCGCGAGCAGGCCGGCGACGTCCAGCAGCGCGTCCTCGACGTCGTCCGTGCCCGTGTAGGCCACGAGCAGCGCCCCGACGGCGCACAGCGACCCGACCAGGGCGTCACGCGCGCCGCTCCAGTAGTAGGCGCTCAGCGAGTCCAGCCAGCACCCCAGCCGCACCGACTCCAGGACCACGGCGGCACCGAGGAGACCGAGGAGGATCACCACCCCGAGCCGCAGGCTGCGGTAGGTGGAACGCACGGCTCGACGGTCGGCCGTCGACATCGCTCCTGCGTGCACGGGGCCCTCCTCCCGCGCACACCCTGCCATCGGGCGTCGACCGGCGCGCGGGGACGGGTATCAGTCGCACCGCCTGGCGTCCCTCCAGGAGACGGTGGGGGACGACCGAGGAGGGGTCATGACGGTGGTGCGCACGGACATGCCCGCGACGACGTGGGGAACGCGGACCGCGCGGGCCCGGCAGGTGGTGCGCTCGCACGACCTCAACGCGCTCGCGGTGCAGGCCGACCTGATGCTGGTGCAGGACGCGATCGCGGCCGCGGGGGAGCGGCGCACGGCGGCGGCGCGCGCGGCGCGGCACATCTGCGCCGGGGAGCTCGACGTCGCTCAGGCGGCGATCGACCAGGCCGTGAGCGGCGAACGCGAGCCGAGGGCCCGCCGCGACGCCCGCATCGAGTTCGCGTGGCACGCGGTGCACCGGGCACGGGCGATGCTGCCGCTCATCGTCCCCGACGACGCGCTGGGCAGCCAGTACCTCTACGCGGTCGAGCGGGTCGGGCGCATGCGCCGCGCAACGGTGAGCTCCTGTCCCGCTTGACCCGGCTCGCACGCACCGCCCCCGCGACGGAGGCGCACCGGCACACGCTGAGCTACGCGTTGTCCGCCGCGTACGGGGCAGCCGACCGCGAGTACCGGCAGATGCGGCACCTGCGGGACCGACTGATGCGCGTCGCGTGGGCGACCACGGTCGCACTGCTCGTGGTCGTCGCTGCCGGGACGCTGGTGCCCACGCTGTTCCCCCTGTGCCTGGAGGGGGCGGCGGCCGCGTGTCCCGCGGGCGGCGCGACGCCGACCGCAGGGGACGTCGCGAGCGTGGCCGCGCTGGGCATGGTGGGAGCGGGGATCACGGCCGTCGTCGCGGTGCGCCGCACGCGACCGTCGCTGTCCCCCTACCGGATCACGCCCGCGCTCGGCTGGCTGCGCATCCCCTTCGGCGGGATCGTGGCGGTCGTCGGGGTGATGGTGCTGCAGGCACAGATCGTCACGGGGTTCGTCGGGCTGGCCACGCGTCAGGAGATCGCCGTGTACGCGCTGGTGTTCGGCTTCGCGCAGGAGGCGGTGACACGCCTCCTGGAGAACCGCGCCGCCGTGCTGCAGGACGCGGTGGGCACGGCGTCCGGCGTGGCCGTCGCACCGGCGCCGGGGGACGGTCAGCAGCCGGACCGCACCTGACGGGCCGTGTCGGTGGTCGGTCCTAGCGTGGTGGTGACCGGATCGGACCGACCGGATGGGACCGACCGGATGGGACCGCAGGAGGCGTCATGACCACGCTCGAGAACCGCGACCGCAGCGCACTGCTCGTCATCGACGTCCAGACGGGCGTCCTGGTGGGCGCGCACGACCGCGACGGCGTCCTCGGTCGCATCGGGGTGCTGCTCGAACGTGCCCGCGGCGACGGCACGGAGGTCGTGTGGGTGCAGCACAGCAGCGACCAGCTCCCCGTGGAGTCGGAGCCCTGGCAGATCGTCAGCGAGCTGACCGTGCGCGACGGCGAGCCGGTGGTGCACAAGCGGTACGGCGACGCGTTCGAGGCGACGGACCTGGAGGACGTGCTCGCGGCGCGCGGCATCGGCCGGCTGGTCGTCGCGGGCGCGCAGACGGACGCCTGCGTGCGCTCGACGCTGCACGGGGCCCTCACGCGCGGGTACGACGTGACGCTCGTGTCGGACGCCCACACCACCGAGGACCTGAGCGCGTGGGGTGCGCCCTCGCCGGCGGAGGTCGTCGCGCACACCAACCTGTACTGGGGCTTCGAGGAGGCGCCGGGGCGCACGGCGGGGACGGCGACGGCGGCGGAGGTCGAGCTCGGCGGCGCCTCGGGCTGAGGCCGCGAGGCGGCGATCAGCGGAGGACGGTGCACCGTCGGCGAACCGGACCCAGGGAGTGCCCGAGTGGTGTGCTGCTCCACGACATGCGCAACGCATGTCTCAGGGCATGGGCAGCACCTGCGCGGCGATGCGCGGGCATGTCGCGTGCCCGTCTGGTCATCACCGCCGCCGTCGTGCTCGAGGGCCGCTCCCAGGCGGAGGTCGCCCGGCGACAACGGCGTCCCCGCCGCGGACTTCCCTGCACCGACGGACCCCGCCGCCGCCTACGCCGCGTATGCCTACCCCCACGGCGGCGCCCGAGCCCCGTGATCATGCTCATCGCCGACCTCGACATCCCGTGGTGAACGCCATCACCGGCGAGCGCCTGCGCGAGCCGACCATCGACACCACCCGCGACTACCAACCCCAACAACGCAACAAACCGGACCCCTGAGGGTCCGGCTTGTGGCCGATGTCCTGCGACATCACGCGCGTGCCCCGAGTGGGATTCGAACCCACACACAAAGGCCGAATCGGGATGCACGGCGATGAACCGAGGGCGCACTTTCGCGCCTTGACCTGCATCGGTACCGGGCCTCGCTCTGAACCAAGGTGAACCGCGAGTACTGTTCTCTATGACACGCCTATAACACGCGAAGCGGTTGAGCTACCCCTATGACGACCAACCGGAACGGCTTCGGCTCCATCACGAGACTCCCTTCCAAGCGCTACCGCGCGCGCTACACGGTTCCCGGAACGTTCCCGCAGGTGTGGGTCAGTGCACCCGAGACGTTCACGCGGAAGGTCGACACCGAACTGTGGTTGGCGCGACAGCGCACCGCCCTCGAGGACGGAATCGTCCGACCGAGGGCATTTGCCGCCAGCCTCAGCCTTCGTGAGTACGCCGAGGCCTGGATGCGAGACCGACGCAACGCGTCGGGCGAGCCGCTCCGCGCGTCCACCCGCCGGTCTACGAGCACTATCTGACGCAGCACGTCTACGGCGGCCTGGGTAGCAAGCTGCTTGGTGAGCTGACGACGGAGTCGATCGCGAGCTGGTATCGGGAGTTGCTTCCGGACCGTCCCACCCTCCGTGCGCGCACCTACGCGTTGCTCCGAGGAATCCTCGCTACAGCGGTGGAGGACGACCTCATCGCCGAGAATCCCTGCCGCGTACGGGGTGCCGGGAGAACGAAGCCGGCGGCGAAGAAGTTCGTCGCGTCTCCTCGGCAAGTCGCCGAGCTCGCCGCCGCTATGCCTGACCGTCTCGCGCTCTCAGTTCTCCTTGGCGCCTGGTGCCAGTTGCGAAACGGCGAGGTGCTCGAACTTCGCCGTCGAGACATCACTCCCGAGGCCGTGATGGTCACCCGCGGAGTCACGTGGGTCGACGGGGAGCAAATCGTTGGTCCGCCGAAGACCGATGCAGGTATTCGTGCCGTCAGCATTCCGCCGCACGTTGCGGCTGCCGTGGGTACATCATCTCGACGCTCACCCGGCCCAGGGCGCTGACGCCTTGCTCTTCCCGAGTCGAGCAGGGGGTTCGGGCCAGATGCACTCGTCCACGTACGCGTATTACTTCAAGCAGGCCGTGAGGACGACGTCGCTGCCGTTCGACTTCCGTTTCCATTGGCTCCGCCACACCGGTCTGACATTGGCAGCCCAGTCGGGCGCCACGTTGGCTGAGCTTCAAGCCCGCGCTGGGCACTCGACTCCGTCCACGGTGATGCTCTATCAGCACGCGACGGCGGTCCGCGACCAAGCGTTAGCGGCTGCACTCTCAGAGTTCGCGAGGTAGCTGGCTTTCTTCGGCTTTGCCGGCTGGTCTCAACAATCACGTCCATGGGCCCAGGACTCGGCCGAGGAGCGCGCTCCGAGGGAGCGCTGACACCGCTGTGCAGAGAATCAGCGGTGCAGCCGCAGATGTCAGGGTCCGCCAGAGTCGATCGACCACGTCCAGCCACGCGCTGGTCTCCATGGTGGCCGACGGAGGCGTCGTCACGAGCGAGCGGGACCGGTTGCGTCGATCAACGACTACCCGAGCGAGTGTCGGTGAAGGCACGCAGCGTGTCGCTGGCCAGATCGAGCCACGCGTCGTCGACATCGCGCATGAGTCCCACTTGTTCGATGCGCCGTCGTCCTGTGCTCGCGTCCTGTAGGACCGATGGTGCTGGGAACTCAGGAGTGCTCGCAACTACGGGCCGTGGGCCGATCCAATGACGTCGGCTCGCTCATCGAGGAAGCAGCACCTCTGGTCGACTCCGCGCGGGCAGTGGTAAACCATCCAGGAGGGGGTAGCGACCTTGCCGAGGAGTCCGATGGGACCAGAGACAGCGCACGGCGGGCGCTCGGCGCTCACGATCCGACCATTGGTGGGCGTCTCGGTCGTTGCCGTACTCGCTCTCGTGGGCCTCATCCTGTTGTGGGCAAACGTCGACGGACTCGACACGAAAGCCCTCTGGATGGAGGTCGCCAAGGCACTGATCGCCATCATCGCCGTGGCGATCATCGGCGGAATCGTCAAACTGCTGCTGGATCGGTACGCGCAACAGCGCAACGATCAGGCCTCACGCGTCGCTCGCGAGCACGACGAGCGGCAACAGGAGCGGGAGTTTGTGCACGAGTCCGTCGCCGAGATCGAGGGCATCCGAAGCGGCATCGAACATGCGCGCATCCTGATCGAAGCGCACCGCTCGACACTCTCGTACCGAGATCGTATGCAGGACGTGATTGCACTCCGCGTTCGTCTGCAGGCTCTGCGACTCCGCCTAGAGGCGCGCTGGAATGACGCAGGATCGTATGTGAACCTCGTGATTGACTCGGAGGATTATCTGACGGATCTTATTCAGGAGTATCGCGACGGCTACAAGCCGATTTCAGACGTTCAACGGCTCGATGAGGCGATGGCCACGGAAGCCATCAAGACCTACGCACAGACACACGGGACGCGACCACCAGGACCCGTTCGCGAGCTTGCCCCGGCGCTGAACTGGAGCGCATGGAAACTGTTGTCGTCAAAGGACGAATTCCCACGATTGTACGACTTTCGACTTGAAGGTCCGGACTATACCCGCGCAATTCAGGCCAACTGTACGGACCTCGCGAAGAGCTTGCTCGACAGATTGGAATCGCGTTCGCGAATTGCGTAGGTCCAGTTGTAGAGCGCGGCCACGGTTCTCACCTCGAGCGCAAGCCCGCCGTCACCGGGCGGGAGTCGCCTGAGCGACGAGCCAGTGAACTCCGGTTTTCGCGACGTCCGGACGTCCCTCGCCCCATGTCGTGCGCGGGGGGACCATGAGGATGTGGATGCGCCGCGGAGGTCGGTCGAGTTCGAACACGCGGACGACCTGGCGCGCCTGCGACGACGCGCCTACGGACCGGATGCTGACATTGTGGGGGATGCGGCGGCTCAGGCTCGGCTCTCGGAACTGGAGGCCGCCCAACGTCGACAGGCGACTCCGGTCGGCGATACCGCCAAAGGGGTCCCCGCTCCGATCCCGGAACGCATCCCGGTCGCCGAGACCGTCGAAGGGTCGCGTTCTGCTCCGACGTCGGTCCGTCAGCCTATCGGCGGGGTGTTCGCCGCGCATGCGCGTGCCGGAATGACGGTCATTGAGCAAGACACCGCAGAGGGTCGACCGCCGAAGGCGCGATCAACCGAGCCCCGGCGGCACCGTGGTGGCGCCGCCGCTCGTCGATCGTCGTCGGCGTCATCGCGCCCGGCCAGGGCCGGTCCTTCCACCGTTGGCTGCCGGCCTTGTCGCGCTTCCGGGCGAGCGGCGTGAACCGGTAGATCGCGCGTTTGTCGAACGGCTCGCGGGTGCGGGCCTTCTCGGTGGCGGTTCGCCGGGCTTCGGCGACTCGAGGTGGCGCCGAGGATCTGGGGGCGGTCGGAGTGGAGGTGCCGTCGATCCACAGACTGCAGGCGGTTCCTTCGGGAACCCACAGGGCAAGCAATGACAAATCGGCTTGACACACCGTCCCCCAGGGCGGACCGTCAAAAGGCGGTGTCCCGGGCGGGGGTCCTCGACCCGGACCCACCGTGACCGCGCGAAGGGCAGCGCGCCGGCGCCTTCGCGCGGCTGCTCGCGCCGTACCGACGTGGAGCCACACATTTATATGGCTGGCGTCGCGGATGGAGGTGGGCGGAGTGAGCACCCAGGGATGGAGATGGACCGAGTGAACACGCGACCGCCGACCCTTGTCGCGGAGTTCACGAGCTCTTCCGGACGAACAGTGCTTCAGTATTTCAGCTACGTCGGACACGAGCCGTTTCGCGGACCCCTGCGGGTCGCCTCCGGCTTCGAGCTCGTGGAGGTGGCGGAGGTCGGTCACCGGCTGCAGACGGAGACGAGCGCGGCACCGGTGTCGCGCGTCGCGGTCAACGTCCAGTCCTTCGCCTACGACGCGAGCACGGGGGACTTGGAGGTCGGCATCACCCCGCTGCTCAGCACGGATGGGCAGGGGTGGCTGGCGGAGGTCACGTTCGTCGTCATCTGCACCGACTCGGGCGTCGCGCACATCGCCCGCGTGAGCACCGGTGGGGTCGGGACTTCCGAGGTCAGCATGTCGAAGTACCTCCCCGGGGCGATCCCGGTCGGCATGGACTACGTCGGGATGGCGACCCAGATCTGGGACGTCGGCACCGACGCCGGCCCCCTTCTCCTCAACGGGGTGGCGGCGCACGTCAACAACCTGTCGGTGACGCCACCGAATCTCTGGCTGGACTATTGGGGTGTCCTGAGGGACTCGGCGTGGACGGCCCCGATGTTCTTCGAGTGGCAGGCCCTCGTGCTCGCTTTCGACCCGGCGGAGATGTCCCGCGCCACGACGTCCTTGCCGTACCAGTACACGTGGCTCGCGCACAACGTGGTCACCAGGAACTTCTTCGCAGGCCCGATCACCGCACCCCCAGGCGCACCGGTCACCGGGTTCCTCGACGCGTACGAGGGTTCGGTCCTGGGCTTCGGCCAGCTGATCAACGGCCCCGAGCACCGGGTGTGGTGCGTCGAGGCCTCCGCGTCGCCTCCGTCGCTCACGCCGACCGGCGCCATCACCTCGTACGGGACCTTCCTCGGCACCACCTACGGGGACACGGTCACCACCGAGCCGTACCTCCTCCAGGTCTCGCGGTGCGCCGCGTGGCTCCACTGACTCACCGACAGCAGCGTGCTCGGCGACCGAGCGGCCGGGGGGCAGAGATTGACCAGGACCGTGCCGTGGCACGACCCAGTCAACGCTCAGACGACGGCGTCCCTGGACCTCTGTCGCCGCTCGGCTCGCCGACAGGCTCGGCGCTGGCGCTGCGAGGTTCCCTGCCGCTGGGCGTGCGGACCCAGGACGGAGTGGCCGTCGGGACCCGGCCCGCATCCGCCTTCGGCGCCCCTCACCTGCGCCGGCAGGACATGATCGCCACCGACTACGGGCAGGTCGAGCCAGCTGTGGACCTCGCCGACGACGCCGACCGGGCAGCCGCGTTGCTCGGTGACCCGGACGACCGAGTCGTCCCGATGCGGTTCGCGCGAGCGGAGGACGCGACGTACGACGTCGACGAGTACGTGCTGCTGCGTGACCGGGACGACCCCGGCGCGGGACGGCCCCCAGGGCAATCTCGCGGGCGAGCAGCCTGCGCTCCTCATGGATGGCCTGTGCCTGCATGTCGGTCGGACCTGAGATCAGGTTCAGCTCCTCGGCGACGGAGGCGAGCCGAAGCGCGTAAGTACGGCGGACCCGTTCCTGAGGTCCGCGGAGGCGCTCGGTCTGGTACTCGTAGTGGAGCGCACCCAGTCAGGCGAGCAGGGCCGGAGTAACGACATAGCCGAGGATGTGGCACCGAGCGGGCGCATCACGCCCGCCATGGCGTGGACATGGTCCGCATCGAACGCGACGCGCAACTGGAAGTCGGAGATGAGCTCCGCGATCGGCTGATCCCACGGGTCGCTCGAAAAACCGGAGTGTTGGCCTCCCTGGGCGCTGACGGTCACCTCTGCCTCGGCTGAGGCTGAGCACCGGGATGTCACGACGCCGCGAGTGGAACTCGACCGCGAACAGTCGATCAGACGCTGTAGGCGACCAACAGGTGGGGATCGCTGGTGGTGAGGAGCGGGGACTTGGCGTCGTAGGAAAGCGTGTAGGTCGGCAGGGCGTCATCGTTGCCTTGGAGAGGATCGACGGAGATCCCGGGCGATTCGCCGTCCCAGACCAGGGCGGCGGCGTGTGGGGCCACCCGCCCACGAAACATGTACGGGAAGTGCTGTTCAGTGACGGTCAAGAGCAAGGGCTCGTGGTCGTCCCTGAACCGCCGCCACTCACGTGGGAAGTCCAGCTCCAGCGGCAGCAACTGCACCAGTCCGACCTCGGTGCTGCGGGCGCGCACCTGCGCGCCAAGCCGCTCGGCCAGGGACCTGCGAGCCTTCGTGGCAAGCGTCTCGCCGCCGTCCCGGGCGGTGAAGCGGAGGTGCAGGACGAGGTCCGAGATGGTCGAGTAGTCGAAGGCGCGGAACTCGTCGGGCATTGTGAACCGCCAGCGGGACAGCGCGCCGGCGCCCTCAAAGGGGCCGTACCGGTCGTCGGGCCGGGTACCGTCGAACCTCCCGTTGTCTTCCTGACCACTGTGGGTCACCACCGACTGGATGGGCACCCGACTGATGGCGAGATTCTCCGGAGCGTCGTAGTCGCCGGACGCTACGGGCCGGTTCCGCACGACGCTGGAGAGCAGCGTGAGTGTGCCGTTGACCCCGGTGTACGGCCCGGCGACGCTTGGGACCGAGACCGCGACGTCCCGGAGCCGTCGGAAGTAATGGCCGGGGAAGTCGAGGTCCAGCAGCGACTCCGGGACGTCGAACTCGCACGTCCCCGTCGCACGCAGGCGGAGCAGCGCTGCGCCGTCGAGCTGTCGGAGCGACACGTGCTTGACGACCTCCAGCTCACGGCGATCCTCGTTCAGGTACGAGACCTCCATTCGCTTGAGGTCATGCAGCAGGTGGTCGCCGGCGCTCAACCCGCGCCGGACGCTGTCCCAGTACCCGAACCGGATGAAGCTCGTGCTGTCGACCCCCAGCTCGTGCCGGTAGGCCTGCTCCGCGCGCTTGGCGACGTCGTAGGCAAGCTGGTAACTGCGGAAGTGCGCGTCGCCCACCTGCTGCATCATCCAGGCGTAGAGCTCCTGGTTGCTGAATCGGCTGCGCATGAGCTCGTCGACCTCGTCAGCCTGCTCGGCCTGGAGGTCATGGTTGCGCAGCTCCGCGGAGGCGATGGCGACCCGGGTCCCGGCGGCGGCGATCTGGTGGGTGGCCTGCGTGATGTCGTTCGCTGCGGCCTTGGCCTGCTCGACCCAGTCGGCCGCGCGCCGCTGGTGCCCAGCCAGGATCGCTGCGACCGATGCCCGGTAGCTGTGCTCGGCCGCCGCGCCGTCAGCCTGCGCGGCGAACAGCTCGGCCGCCTTGGCGAGCAGGGTGCCGCCGAGCTGCGCGGTCACCACGGGGGAGCCCGTGGCGCCCGAGCTGCCCAAAGTGATGTCCGGGATCATCGCCAGGAACCGGGCGGCAGCCTTCATGTCGGCGGCGCGGGCCTGGCTGTCTCGGGCCTGGCGGAGCTCGGTCAGCTGCCGCTTCTCGGCGTCGTTGATCGGGACCTTGGCCGTCGCCTCCCCGGCCTCCGGCACGCCGCCCTGGATCAGCTCGGTGGCGCGCGTGAGCGCCTGCTTGACCAGTTCGGTGGCGGCGCTGGAGAACGGGTCGATCTGGGAGATCAGCGACTGCGTGAAGCCGAGCGTGTTGGTGACGGTCTCGATGGCTGCACCGGCGATCGACTCGATGGTGGGC
The DNA here is from genome assembly GCF_018623035.1 of Cellulomonas dongxiuzhuiae. Lineage (NCBI taxonomy): Bacteria > Bacillati > Actinomycetota > Actinomycetes > Micrococcales > Cellulomonadaceae > Cellulomonas > Cellulomonas dongxiuzhuiae. Next base: position 2,228,387 of record NZ_CP076023.1, on the reverse strand, counting down.
CCGGCTGGCCCGCCGGGGATGGACACCTCGCCCACCTGGGTCACCAGACCCGCGTAGTAGGCCAGCCGCTCCTGCGCGCTCGTGAGCACCGGCTGGTAGGACTGCAGGCTCGCGAGCGCCTCGTCGACCTGCAGCTGACGCACCTGCCGAACGCTGGCCAGAAGCGTCCGCTCGTGCCCGTCCCGCAGCCGGCTCATGACCTCGCCGTCGCGCTTCTCGATCGCCGACAGCATCTGGCTGCCGAGCTCGCGCACATGGCCGCAGAGCTCGGCCGCGGTGCGGCTCATGGTGGCGAAGCGGTACAGGGGGAGTGGCGCATTGGCGTCGGCGAGCACGGAGCCGAGGTCGACGCCGGAGGCTCTAGCGCGCACCAGGAGACCGGGGTCGATCGGCGGCTCGAACAGCGGCAGCTGCCGGACCACGCCGTCGATGGTCATGCAGTTGCGCAGCTTGTTCAGCCGGTCGGCGACCGTGGCGTGGTAGCCGAGCAGTTTGGGGTTACCGGGGACGCAGAAGTACAGCGTCCGAGGCAGCGCACCGGTCGCGGGCGACGTCGTGCCGCCGGAGCCGAGGATGTTCTCCCCTACGACGAGCGGGTTGCCCAGTGTTCCCGCGTCCCCGACCAGCTCCGGACGCAGGTCCCCATAGGACTTGGCCAGTGGCCGCGTCCGTGGCGGGATCGTCTCAGGTCGGCGGCCCAAGATCTGCGCAGCGAGCACATACAGCTGTGTGGCCTCGTCGAGCGCCTCCATGGTCTCTCGGCGGAACAGTTGGTCCCCCCATGCGATCAGGTTGTCCAGGTACTTCATCACCACCGCGTACATGTAGGCCCGCGGCCTGAGCCGGGCCACGACGTGGGGCTCGAACGGTCGCTCCCGCCACTCGGCGATCGTCGCCAGCAGCGCCATCTTCTCCGGCGAGTGGTCGTCCTTGTCGGCGAGCCGCCGGAGCAGCTCCGGCATCGGCGGCCCCGCGTCGATCTCCCGGAAGGGCCGGAAGCGCCAGTAGCGACCGGGGACGGGACCGGGTCCGGTGTCGGTGGGGTCGAAGATGCGGTGAAACCAACTGCGGGCGTCCGCGAACCGCTGGTTGCGGCTGAGCGCCGTCCCCGCGGCGAGTGCGACGTGGAAGAACAGCTCCCAGCTGTACGGCCCCGCCGGCTCAGTCGGCGCGAAGACGACGTCGTCAAGCGGCTGGGTGAGGACGACGGCGGCGTCCGCCCCGTACTGCCCGAAGGTCCCGCGCACGCCGGCCGGCGCCTCCGGCTCGTACTGCGTCGCGGTGGCCAGGGCGGCGTCGACACCCCGGCGCTCGAGGATCTGGCGAAACCGCCCGAGCTGCGGCATGTCGAGGGCGGTGATGTGCACTCCCGGCTCGTCCACGAGCGAAATGAGCGGAGGGGATCCCGGTACCGGCGGGGGAAACGAGCGCATGGTCAGGCGGTTCACGGGGTAGACGAACAGCTGCCGTGCCCTGTCGGCGAGCACGAACGGCACCGTGCGGCCGCCCAGACCGGGCAGCAGCGTGGACGGGGCCTGCAGTTGCAGCACCGGTTCGTCGGCGGGCATGACGACCGCGAGACGGCGGGGGGCGGTCTTCAGGACTGACGACATCCCAGTGCCGGACGGCACGGAGAATTGGCCCGCCGGTCGCGGAACGGTCATCGCCCGGTGGGGGGTGATCGACGTCGTGAGGTCGACTGCGATGGGGTTCTCCGCCGGTTCCACCGCGGAATAGCCGATGTTGTCCTCGGGAGGCTGCCCGAGCCGCGACTGCCTGTACCGGTAGTAGCCGGCCGCGGGACGCGCGTCGTCGCCGTCGAAGAAGAACGTGAAGACAGGCACGCTGTCCAGCGATCTCTGACTCAGGGTGTCGGCGGCGGCGTTGGAGTAGAGGGTCGGGTTGAGGTAGACGCTGATCGCGACGCCCTGCTCCTGGACGACCGGACGTAGGAAGATGGTGTCCTCCGGCCAGGTGTCGACGCTCAGGAGGACGTTGGCCAGGGCGGGGTGTCCGGAGTGGACGCGTCGCGCGGTCCACCGGCCGTTGCGGCGCTCGCTCCAGGCGAGCTTCATGGTCCACAACTTGCGCGGCTGCTCCACCGTACCCGCCACCGGCGCCTGGGCCGGCGGCCTCGCCTCCTGGCGGAGCTGCGCCCACGCCACGAACAGTCGCCCGCGCCACATGAACGGGACCAAGTGCTCACCCTCGACGTCGACGCCGAGCGGCTCCCAGGCCGTCCAACTCCCCGAGGGGTCGTCATGGCGCACGGACGCCGGCCGGGTGAAGCGCCGGTACCAATAGGTCTTCGGCTCGAAGCTGGTGCGTCCGAAGACATAAGTGGTCCGCAGTGAGCCGTCGTCGGCGTACTCGTGGCACAGTCCGGCGACTCGCATCCCGGCGACGTCGGCGAGTCCCTCGATGTACAGCCGCAGCGCCTCGGCTGCGGTTCGCTCGTCGAGATCGGCCTGGGTCAGGGTGCCCGCGAGGGCGCGGAACGGCGGTGTCTGGTCGGTGCGCAGCTCGGGCTCGATCCAGTTCTCCGGGTACAGCAGGATCTTGCGGTTGGCCTCCCAGACGCGGTAGCTGCGCAGGACGTCCCAGCGTCCCCGGTCGACAGCGTCCGTCCGCACCTCCGGCTCCAGGCCGAGCACGATCCGGTGCACGAACAGCTGGACGCTGCCGATGGCGTGTCGGACCCGGGACGTCATCGCGCAGGCACTGGTCAGCGGGTCCACCAGCAGGTCCCCGTACAGGTCCTCGGCGTCGCGGCGCCCGTCCCGCAGCCAGAAGGCCACCAGGGCGTCCCGTCGACGCAGGCGGAGACCATCGAGCACCGGCGGAGATGCCGCCGCCCAGCCCTGCTCGCTCAGCGCCGCTCGGGCAAGTTGACGGGCCCGGGTCGCGCCGACCGTTGTGGCGGGGCGCCGCCAGGCGTCCAGTGTGCCGGCGTCGGCGCCCGTGCGTCGGAGCAGCTCGGCGCAGGTGAGCAGCCGGGACACCAGCTCGGGGTGGAGCATTCCCGGAGGAGTCCACCCGCCGGTGCCAAGGTCCACTGTCAGGTCGCTGGTCAGCCGCACGACATCGTCGTCGGAGATGCCCAAGACGGCGGCCAGCGTGGCGGCCCGAGTGGCCGGGTTCGAGACCGCGGACAGTGCCGTGCGGATCGCCTCGAGCTCGGTCCGGTCCGGCGCACGCTCCCCATCGGTGAGCACGGTCGTCAGGGCTGTCCAGGTGGACCACGCCGGCGCCGGACCGTCGACGGGCCGCTGCGGCAGCGCCGTGAGGTCGAACAACCCGGCGGCCGGCCACCAGCCGCCGAACAGCCACGCCGTGGCAGGGGCCGTCAGCTCTGTCCGTGCCGCGACCATCGCGAGCTTTGCCAGCCGGCCCAGGGCGTGAAGCTGGGCGGGGAAAGCCGCCTGGCCCACCGACACGGCCGGATCGGCGCCGAGGAAGTCCCGGGCGAGAAGCCAGCTCTGCTCCGCGTCGCGCGCGACCAGAGGGCGGGTGACGGCGTCCTCGGTGTGCCGGAACCGTTCCAGGAGGACCGCGGCCTGGTCCTCGTCGACGCCGAACGCCTCGCCGAGCACGCCGCGGACGACCGCCTCGGCCCGTCGCTCCCGGACGGCCGGGACCACCCGGGTGAGCAGCGCCAGGCACCGGTCGGCTGCGGCGGGCAGCTCGCCGAGCAGCCGTTCCGGCGTCGGTACCCCGGGCACCGGGGACGCACCGGGCGCCGCGACGAGCAAGTTCGTGGCCGTCGGCTGGTAGGCGTCGGCGGCTTGGAACAGCGCGACCACGGCCGCCCGGTACGCGCTGCCGGCGGGGGTGCCGCCCAGCTCCGCGAGCTCGTCGCGCCATCCCGCGGACATCGGCCCGATCCAGCACAAGCTCTGGGTCACCGGGTCCCACCAGAAGCTGCCGCGCCACTGCGGTGGGATCGTGGGCATGGCGGCACCCGGCAGAGTGTCCGCGCGCAGCCCGGCCGTGTGCACGGGGGGGAGGATGCTTCCGGCCATGCGGGCGAGCGGCGCCAGCGCCGCGGCGACCTCCTGCGAGGTCGCGGCGGTCCGTGCGGTGAGGTCGTCGAGTGCCACGTCGAGCGCGGTCCGCTGCTCCGCGGTCGCGGCCGCGTACTCCGCGGACGCCCGTAGCGTCGCCGCGGCGGCCGCCATGCGCACGGCCGCCTGTCGCGGTGGTGCGGAGACCTCCAACTGGCCGGTAGCACCCGAGTAGCGCAGCCCGGCGGGCAGCACCCCGAGAAGCTGCCCTGGCAGGGTGGGGAGGCGGACGGCGTGCATCGCCGGGAAGGTCCGATCCAGGACCTCGGCGCTCAGCACCAGGTCTACCAGCCGTTCCGGCCATCCAAGCTCCAGCAGCAGCTGCCCCGTCAGCGATACGGCGGTCTCGGTGGTGCCCGTCAGCGACGCCTCCTCGACGCGCAGGCTCTCCCGGATCGTGCCGAGCAGCGCGGACAGCTCCCGGTCGGCCTGCTCCTCCTCCTCGGCGGACCGGTACCGGTGCCGGAGCAACACGTCGAGCTCCGCGACCGTCAGCCCGGCCTGCCGGGTCCGGCGGTGGGCGTCCAGCAGCTCCAGCGCCCGCGCCGGCCTACCCAGCGGTCCGATGCCGCTCATCGTCACGAGGGTCACGTAGTCCGTTACCGGGATCCGCAGTCCGCGAGCGAGCAACAGGTGGGCGCTCAGGGCGCTGAGGGCTCCGAGGTCGAGCACGTCCTCGACCAGGCCGCTACCCGTGGTCACCTGGGCGGTGAACCACACCGAGCCGGCTCCGGCGACGCGTTCGGCCCGGACGCGCACCCGCCGCTCGCCGCCGGTCAGGACGACGCGTACCCGGCGCCAGTCCTGGCTTCCGCGGGCCACCATGGTCGTGCTGACGTCGGCCGCAGCGCCGCTGGGGAGCTGCTGCTGGACCGTCACGCGTACCTGCGTGGTGGCGTCCGTCGGCCGACCGACCACCCAGTCGACCCGCGCGCCCGACCCGGGCAGCTCGACCCAGGCCCCGTCGACAGTCGCCGGTCCGCTGGCTGCACCCAGCAACACCTGCGGGACGGACGTCGTTGTGGGCGGCAGCACCGCGACGACGTCGGAGCGTCGGCACGACAGGGACGCCGCCAGTTCGTCGGCGTAGTCGCTCAGGCGCAGCAGCGGCAGACCGGTGCCCGGTGGCACCGCCTTGAGCCCGTCCCGGGTCGCGTTGAGCTCGAGCCCGGGCGCCCGGGGTCGCGTCACGGCCGGCTCGTTGAGCAATCGTTCGTAGAAGGAGGGGGCGAGCCGCGGCGGCGACACCGTGTGGTCCCAGTATCGCTGGGTGTCCAGTTCGTCGCGGAACAGGTTCAGCACGGTCTCGACCGGCAGCGACGTGGCCTCCCGTAGACGCTGCACGCCCGCGAGCTGCACCACGAAGGCCTCGGTGAAGTGCTCGAACGAGAGGTTCCCTGGCGGCACAGGCAGGTCCGGCTCCGTGACCCGACCCAGGCCACGGATCGCGCAGTCGAGCTCGCGAAACGTCCAGTCGAGCCGGCGGGCGAGCCGCACGAAGAGCAGGATGCGACGTGCGACGGACGCCGTCAGCCGACCGCCGGGAAACCCGTCGCCTACAAACATCCGCGTGGTGTCGCACTCGTCGCCGGTCAGGACCATGGGTGCGGCGAGGCCGGGCGACGCCTGCACGAACCGGCTGTCGAGCAGGTCGAGCAGCTCGCGGTGATCAAGGCCGGTGCGATCCCGCAGCGTGCGGACCCGCCGCAGCTCGTCCAGCCACAGGCGCTGGTATCCGTTTTCGTCGATGGTGGACTCGACATCCAACCCCCAGTCGATCCAGGGGTCCGACGGGGCCTCCAGGAGCAGCCGGCGCTCGCCCTGGCCGATGCCGAGCACCGCACATGCGGCGTCCACGCGGATGCACCGGTCGCTGCCGGCGTAGGCGTCGGTCACCTGCCGACTGCTGACCCGCAGGCGCTCGAGCCAGGCGTCGCGTTCGGCCTCGGCGAGGTCGAACGGCAGGGCCCACGGGAAACGGGCGTACCGCAGGGGCTCGTAGGCCCACTGGACGTACTGCCGCGGGATTGCGTCGCCGGCGGCCGCGGGGATCGACTGTGGGTACAAGGTCAGCCGAAGCCGGGCAGGGTTGGCACCACCGCGAAGGTGAAGGCGCCAGCCGTTGCCGGCAACGCGCCAGCGCCTGCCGGTCTCGACGGGCATCGTCGTGACGTCCGCCGAGGCGCCCACGTCAATCCCGAGATCCGCCAGGTCGTCGCGCAGCTGTTGCGGGAGGTTCCCGGCGTCCAGGTCCGCGTCGAACCCCCAGTCGTCGATGGTGCCGTCGGCCGTCCGCGTGCCGCGGGCGAGGGTGTTCCAGAAGGAGTCGCCCGCGAGTGACGACTCGAGCAGCTCGAGCACGATGTCGACGAGCGGCAGGACCGTCTCGGTGTTGGAGCACGAGAGCTCGAGCTCGGCGAGGTCCGGGCGACGGGCCAGCAAGACGTCCAGCGGGCTCGCGCCGGCCGTGTTGTGCTGGCCGCCGTCGAGCATCTGCAGCAGCTCGGCGAGATACGCGGCGGGGCTGTACATCGACGCGCATCCTGCGCACCCGCAGGTGTCCGGCGAGCCGAAGAGCAGCTCCAGCGTGGCGGTCTGGCCGCCGGCCGCCAGTGCGGAGCGAAGGGTGGCGGCCGCCGGGTCCGCATCCGGTACGGGCGCCACGTCGGTCTGCATCGGAAGCACCGGCAGGAGCGGCGTCCGGTCCAGCCCCGGTGCCTGTGACAGCAACAGGGCCGACGCCGTGGCGCTGGCCGCGGCCGCGCGCTCGTGCACGGCGGAGGCAACCTCCGCGCCGCCGGGGATGCCGTCGCCGACCTCCTCAATGAACCGACGGCGGTCGACCGAGGCGATCTGCAGCGCGGAGCTCCATCCGCCGGCCAGCAGCCGCTCGGCGACCTCGAGCGACGGGCTGACCCGGGCAAGCCGTTCGATCCGCAGGAGCTCGGCCTGGACCGTGGGAACGGCCTCGGCCGCGATGCCGGCAAGGTCGCCGTCCACGGCGGCCGCGAACCGCCCGAGGACTGGCTGGTCGCCGAGGCGGAACGTCTGCGCGTTAGCCAGGAATCGCGCCACCTGGGCGGGCTCCGCCACGGGGATCCGGCCGTCCTCCACCCGGGCCCGCAGGTACGCCGACGGCATCCGCTGCTCGACGTCGTGCAGCAGCCGGTCCACGTAGGGACCCACTCCGTCGCCCGGCAGGTCCAGGTGGACCGGGACGCCGTGGGCCGCCACCAGCTCGGCCCACTGCGACCTGCCCAGAGGTGCCAGGTCCGCCAAAGCCGCGGCGGCGTCGTCGGGGTCCGGCCGCCCGAGCGCTGCGACGAGAGGGGCGTGACCGCCGGTGATCTCGCCCAGACCCACGGCCCGCAGCACGGAGTTCACGGTGCCAGCCGTCCAGCCGTGGGCGTCGAGCAGTCTTGCTCGCAGCCCGCCCAGGTCTCCCGGGTCGGCGTCCAGCTCGGCGGCGACGGTCGCCCGACCGGTGTCGTCGAGCCCGCCGGGAAGCGTGGTGAGGAGGTCTCCGAGGCTCGCCGCCGTACCCGGTGGCGCGGGCTCGAGGCGCTGGGCGCGGCGCAGCCGACCGAGCAGGCCCAGCACGCCGTCCTGTCCGCCGGCGGGAACGGCGACCCGCCCGTCTCGGACCGCCACAGCCCACGTCATTGCCCACCACTGGTCGTCCCGCGCGAGCGGGTCGACCGCGGCCGGCACCGCCTCGACCCGGCTCGCCGCGTACAGGCCGGCGAAGAGCTGCGCCGCCTCATCGCCGACCTCGATGCCGTGCCGGGCCGCCAGCTCCATTGCACGGTCGGTCAGCCGGGCGGCCCTTGCCGCGGCCATGACCTCCGGCGCAGCCAGACGCGGGTCCTGAGCCACTGCGGCGACCTGATCGTCGTCCAGCGCCTGCAGCGACATCCCCCCGAGGCGTGGCGCGAGGAACCGGGTCAGCCGGTCCAGCTCCGAGCCGTCTGCGGAGGGGTCCTCCAGGAGGAGGTCCTGCTCGATGTGTGGCCCCGAGTCGGTCAGCACGGGTGAGCGGGCCAGCAAGTCGCCGTCGTCGGGGCCCAAGACGGCGACCCACAGGTCCGGGCCGTCCTTGGCGCGCTCCGCCGGCCGGCCGGGCCGCAGAAGCGCCACCGGGTCGGGTCCCGGCGAAGAGGGTCGCGACGAGCTGTACCGCCCGGCGAACGTGATCGTGTACCGGCCCTGGGCGCCCGTGACGGCCTCACCGAGCGGTCGCGCCTCGGCGAGGTCCTGGTCGAAAGCGCGCACCCGGACGCCCGCGACAGGGGCTGCCGGCCCGCCGTCCCCGCCCGGCCGCAGCACGTGTCCCGTGACCGTGTAGAGCACACGATCTTCGGTCTCGCCGGTCCCCGTCGTCTCGTCGCTCATCGGTGCACCTCCTGGTGCGGTCGGTCGGTTTCGCGCACGTACGGTCGGTCAGTAGACGACCCGCCGGGCCTTTGCCACGAGGTCCGAGTCGAGCAGGCCACGCTGGATCCACTCAGCCGCGGTCTGCAAGTGCACCGGGATGCCACCGATGTCGATCACCTCGTCCACCGCCATGTGGGTGCCGCCCTTGGATGGGTGCTCGATCGTGCCGCTGATGAACCGGTTCCAGAACCCGGACATGACCGCGAACTTGTCCGTGCCCTGCAAGGCTCCGGTCAACGCCTTCGAGCTCAGCACGTGCCCCGCCTCGATCATCTCGGGGTTGTCGAAGAGCACATCCTGCGTCACCCCGGCGGCCGTCGTGTTTCGCAGCCTGCCCGCGGGGTTCAGCAGGAACTTCAGCGGGTGCTGGGGGTCCGCGGCGATGAGGTCGATCACCGCCTGGCGGAAGCCCGCGCGGGTGTTCACCGTCCCGACTCGGCCGAGCGTCGCGGCCGCGACGGCCGGGGCCGCGTTCTGCCGCGCGGCGCGGACAGCGCCGTCAGCCGCTGCGAATAGAGAGTCCATGGTCACCGGGCTCTGGACGGTCGTGCCGGCCGCGTTTGCCGCCTGCTGTGTCCCCTTGGCAACGGACGTGCCGGCGACGGGGTCTCCGACCTTGTCGACCGCCTTGGAGAACATCTTCCCGGCTCCCTTCTTGGCGAGGGCGCCGATGCCGTCGCCCACGATGTTGCCCGCGCCGCTCTTGAGGAGGTTCTCGCCGAAGTCACCCTTGCCGCGCAGCGTGTCGTACGTGGCGTCGCCCGCGGTGCGGACTGCGAGCTTGGTGCCGTAGATAGCCACCTTCGTGGCGACCTTGGCCTCGACCGCGCCCGGGACGAGGCCCACGACGGAGTTCACCGCCATGTTCTTGGCAAAGCTCCCTAGCGGGCTGAAGTCCTCCTCTCCGGTCGCCTTGGCGATCCCGGCCTCGACACCCGTCTCGGCCGCAGACTCCAATGCCCGCCAGCCGAGGTAGATCACCACCGGGATGAGCCAGACCGGCCCACCACTGGGGTCCTTCGCGATCACGGGGTTCGCCAGCGCGTACAGGTACACGTTGGGGGAGTCCCGGAGGAGCAACGGATCGGCCGCGGTCCACCGCGCGAGCCACGGCGCGTAGTAGCGCGCGCCGTGGTAGTACAGCCCGCTCTCCTCGTCCCGCTCCCGGGCGGAGTACCGGTAGCGTTTGGGGCTCGCCTGCACGTCCGCTCGCACGGCCTGGTACGTCGTGCTCCCGTAGGGCGTGTACTCCTCGTAAGAGACGATCTCGCCGGACTCGTCCAGCTCCAGCACCGCCGAGCCGAGCAGGTTCCCGTGCTGGTACCGGACCACCGGCTCCGCACCGGCGGTGTCCGTCCTCGTCTCAACGAGGAGGATCCGTTGCTGGTCGTCCATCACGTGCAGCGTCTCGCGGACTAGTCCGGCATCGGCGCCCGCGTGCACCCGGTAGACCTCGACCCCGCCGAGGTAGACGCGTTCGTCCTTGATCGCGCCGCCGGGCAGCTCTGTGACCTTGCGCACGCGCCGCCCCGCGCGATCGTCCACGTAAAAGGTCCGTTCGGCCTGCCGCTCGACCCCGCTGGCGTCCCCGGGGCCGACTGCCTGTCGACGGGTGACCCGCAACCGGTCCGCGTGGTCCCACTCCAGCTCCTGCAGGTGCGACATCGTGCGCTGGTTGCCGTGCCCGTCGTACCCCGTCCCGGCGGCGCTGTAGACCTCGATGCTGCCGCCGACGGTCGAGGCGGTCAGCCGGTTGCCGGAGCGTCGGGCCGTGCCGTCGGCACCGCTCTCCAGCAGGCTCGTCTCCTCATACCGGAAGGAGCGCGACCACGTCTCGGCGCCCGGGCAGGCGACCGCGTGCCGCAGGGTCACCAGGTTACCGACCGCGTCGTACTCGTAGGTCTCGCAGTACCGGCTCATCGCGCCGCCGTCCTGCGGGTGGGGACGTCCGGTGCGGTGCGCGTCCGCGAACGAGTGGGATGTCGGGGTGCCGCCGGCCTGACCGACGTGCTCCCTGCCGGTGGCCTGCACGAGGCGGTAGACCGCGTCGTAGACGTGGTCGGCGGTCGCCTCCACCACGGCGTTGCGGAAGAACACGCGCTGCTGCGCGTCGTCCGTGACGCGGATCACGTTGCCGACCGGGTCGTAGGTGAAGCGCAGGTTCTGTACACCGCAGGGCACACCGGTTGGGCGAACCTCGGGCGCGGCCGTCAGTGGTGGCGGCGGATCCCCCCCGCAGTCCTCGGCGAAGGCCGGCCCCCTGCGCGTGTACACGGCGGCGAGACGGAACGTGTCGGGGTCATACACGTAGTTGGACACCACGCCGTTGCCGTGCACGACGCGCATCCGCCGGCCCCGGGCATCGTGCTCCAGACGGGTGATCCCGGCGCCCGAGGGTGGTTCGATCCGCGGGTCGAGCACGCCGCTCGGTCGTGTCGGCCGCGCGAGCCACACGTCGACCCGGCTGAGGAGGTTGCCCACGCCGTGCACCGGCTGCACCACCGGCACCGGTGCACCCGGCAGGGACGGGCCGGTCAGCTGCACGGGGCGGTTGAGCGCGTCGTAGCGGGTGCCGGCGACCGCACCGGCCCCAACGGCCGGAGTCCCTGCCCAGTCAGTCAGGGCGCGATGGTCGGTGGTGACCTCCCGGGTGGTGAGCACCACATTCCCCTTTCCGTCGTACTCCACGGTGACCCGGCCGGCTCCGTCGCGCTCCCGGTGCACCCGACCACGCAAGTTGCGGCCGGCCGGGTCGGGAGCGTCCTCGCCGTACTCCGTGGCGGCGACCACGACCTCCGCCGCCAGCGTGCGTGGGTCGGACTGCGCGGCATCCGTGCCACGCACGGCAACGGCGCGCCGTCGCCGCGCGACGTCGTAGCTCGACCGGGTCACGTGTCCCCGCGAGTCCCATAGCCGGATCTCCTGGCCGGTCACGTCAGTAAGTGACCAGCGTGTCCCGGCGTCCATGGTCTCCACCCGGAGGCGGTTGCCCAGGAGGTCGTAGGAGTAGCGGGCAGCGGTGCGCCCCAGGGCATCGACGACCGCGCGGGCGTTGCCCTGCACGTCCAGGTCTGTCCGGGTGTCCAGGAGGACCGGCTCGCCCTGGGGATCGAGCCCGAGAGAGGCGCGACTCAGGACCGTCCGACCCAGGGGGTCCAGGTAGGTCGTCGTCGGCGTCCCGGCATGCGCGGCGGCCTGTTCCGCGGCGATCCGTTCGGCCTGGCCGAGGGCACCGTTGCGGCGCCGTGCGTACCACGTCGTCCACGCAGGATCCAGTTCTCCGAGGAAGACTGCGGCCAACGGTGCGACGTCCGGGTCGGTCCGCGGGTCGCCGGTCTGCAGGCCGTCGGCGGTCGGGGCGCAGGTGTCGTTGACGTCGAAGTTGGCATGGCGCCAGGCGTCGAAAACGACCTTTTCGTATGTGCCGTTAGGGTGCAGCACGGCGACCAGACGCCGCAGCGGGTCGTACACCTGGCGGGAGGCCACGCCGATCGCGACATCGAAGTCCGGCCGGTGCGTGTCCGAGAAGAACGGCTCGAACACGCGAATGGGGTCGCCCTTGGCGTCGTACTCGGTCCACCCGCTCCCGACCCAGCGCGGCTCCGCGGGCTGGGTAGTCATCCGGGGACGGCCAGCAACGACGGCGATCCGTCCTGCTGCGTCCCGCTCGGGCACCGGACCGCCCTCCGCACGGGTCTTGGACTGCAGATCCCTGCCGAGCCCGTCGTGGTAGGTCAGCACGTGCAGGGCCCCGGAGACAGCGCCGGGCACCAGGTCGCCGGTGTGCGTCTCCCGTGAGATCGTGAGCACGCCCAGCGGCTCTCGACGTGCGGCAACGGCAGCGCGGCCGTATGCGAAGAGGTCGTAGATCAGCCGTGTGGTGGCCGAGCCCAGGAGCGTGGCGGTGTCGGTCAGCGGCGCCTCGAGCGCACGCCGGACGGCGGCAGGCGTCAGGAGCGCGTCGACGTCATCCACCGTGTCGCCGGGGGTGCCATCCTTGCCCGTGACCGCCGTGGCCACCACGAGACCGAGCGCGTCGAAAGCGACCGCCGTGCGGTTCCCGTTCGGGTCGGTGAGCACCGTAGGTGCGAGCACGCGGTAGTCGTTCTCCACGGTCGACACGTTCCCGACCGCGTCAGTGGTCCGCACCGGCAGCAGGTCACAGAGGTCGTGGTCGACGAGCGTCTCGGCCGGTCGGCCGGGCAGGTGGAACGGGCTGCGCTGGTGGCGCAGCAGGAAGAAGTGTCGTCGTGCTGTGTCGAGCTCGGCGGTGGGATCCGTGCCCGGCGGGGCGTAGAACCCGCGGCCGGACGGAGCCCACCACCGGCCGTCCCCGTCGAGGTCGACGTGCCCGCCGCGGTCCGCCGCCGCGTCGGTCGCAGCGTCGACGGGCAGCACCGTGGCGGGATCCGGGATCAGGGGTGCCCCGCCCGCGCCTGACGGCCGGCAGAACGACGCAGAGATGACCTCGGGCGTCAGCGCGAGCCGGTAACGCTCGTGTACCAGTCCCCGGAGGTCCTGGAAGCCGTCGGGGCACGGTCCGGTCAGGTCGTCGCGCCGGTACCGCGTGCGCTCACGCGAGACCGGCCGGCGCCGGATGGCACCGACCGGCGCCGGTAAGTGCGGCGCGATCTCGGTGGCCTCGGTCAGCAGGGCCGCGTCGTCGATGCTGAGCACCGCCCCCGGTGGCAGGTTGAGGCCGGTGAGTTCCCAGGTGGACGTGTCCCATGGTGCGGGCGCGCGGTGCTCTCCCGCAGGCGCGCCCGGCAGGGGCCAGGCGGTGTACCGCGTCTCCGTGCATAGTGCGATGGCGGTAGCCTGGATGGTTTGGGTCGCGGACGGGAGAGACGAGTCCGGAGCCCGCCCGTATGCGATGCGGACGGAGCGGGTGACGTCACCGAACTCGTTGACCGCCAGGGTGAGGTCGTGCAGCACACGCGGGTGCTCGGGTTCGCGCTCGTAGTGGTACGAGAACGACTCCCGCGGATGGGCGAAGAACACGGCGTGCCGGTTGTTCTCGCGTGGCTGCTCGCGTCGCAGCGTGAAGTTCTGCTCGACGACGAGATAGGGGTGGCCGAACGGGAAGCCCGCTCCGTCGGTGCCGTCGAGGGCGAAGACCTCCTGGCGCAACATGGCCCCGCGAAGGGCACGGCAGGCCTCGGACTCGTCCCACACGTTCAGCCCCGGCGGTAGCGGGGTGTCGTCGAGCAGGCGCTCCAGCACGGCGGCGCCGGTGAGCCCCGGCTCGCGGTAATACTCACCCGGCTCCAAGACCGTGCCGGCGTAGAGCGTGGAGATGCGGTCGCGGTCGAGGTACGCGCCGGTGTGGAACCACGTCCGGGTGAGCACCGGTGGAGGCGACGTGGCGACCACCCCGTCGGCGGGCGGGGACCCGTCGCCCGCATCCCGCTCGGCGGAGTCGAATTGATCGACCCGGCCGAAACCGCGGAACTCGCGATCCTCGTAGAGTCCGTGGGCGTACTCGTATCGGGTGATGAACCTGCTTCCGCTGATCCGGTCGGCCGTCTCCACGCGCTCAACGACGTGGACGGGGAATGGGAGCCGGGTCAGCCACGGGCTGCCCTCGGCGCGGTCGCGGAGCGCGAAGTCGGTCGACGGCACGTAGGTGATCTCCGTCTCGGCGCCGCGGCCGTTCGCCACGCCGACGAGCAGGTAGGGCTTCCGACCACCGAAGACGTCGACGTATGTCACCGGTGCGCCCGCGTCCGCGGGAAGCGACGACGACCGGACGACGCACGGACTGCCGCGACCCAGCAGGTCCGCCACCACGACGGACGACACGCCGTCAGGCACCGCGAAGCCGCCCAGGGGCACGGGGTCGGACCAGGAGTTGCCGGACCGGTTGAACCACAGCTCCGCACCGCCTCGGCGGAGCAGGACGATATCGCTCGCACCGGTCCCGTCGAGGTCGGCGAAGAGGACGCGCGCCGGGTCGAACGGCTCGTCAGCGCCCAGGTGCGGGGGGTTGCCCATCACGACCTTGCGGCCGAACCGGCCGTGTCCGAGGTTGGGCCAGTAGCAGATCTCCCCGTCGCGCACTCGGACGAGGTCACCGAGCCCGTCACCGGTCAGGTCCACGACGCGCAGGGCCGCATCATTGCTTGGTTCGATCGCGAACGGCTCTGCCCCCGACGGCTGTGCCCGCATCACCCGGCGTGCCGGGCCGAAACCGTCTTCGGCGAGCGACGGGAACCAGACCTCTCGATCGGGATCGGTGAGCAGCACGTCGGCGTATCCGTCACCGGTGAGGTCCGCGAAGTCGAGCGTGGCTTGGGTCCAGTCGAGCACCGGTAGGGAGGCGAATGCCCGGTGGGGGGCCCAGCTCCCGTCCGTCGTCCGCTCGTGGAAGCCCGGGGTGGGGCCCTCCAGGTCCACCAGGTCCAGGTGCCCGTCGGCCCCCAGGTCGAGCAGCTGGCGACCGCCCTCGAGGCCGCCAGCGGGTCGAGTGCTCTGGAGGGTGGGGGCAGCCAGCCGTCCGCCACCCTCGTTTCGCTGGTACCACAGCGCGCCGGCCTTGTCGCACAGCACCCCAGGTATGCCGTCGCCATCGAGGTCCACCCAGGTCGTGGCGCCCGACGAGCCGAAAGGGCGGGGGTGTTCGCTCTCCGGCGGCAGCCTGTGCACCTCGCGCTGGACGGGCGGTCGTGCGTACCGCATCCTGACGGGCGGCAGCGACTGCCGGACGTAGGTCGTCCAGGTGGACGCGTCGGGTCCCGCGACGACCGGGTCTGACGGCCGCACGACGCCATGCTCGGTGACCGAGGTCAGCACGGAGGCGAACGGGGTGCTGCCGGGATGGGTGAGGAGCTCCCGCGTGGTTAGCCCCGCCGGCGCGTCGTCGTATCCGAGCTCGAGGGCCCGGACCAGGAAGGGTAAGCCGTCCGTGCCGGGCATCTCGGCGTGGAACATCAGCACTGCCTTGCACCGCCGGTAGGTGCGCAGCTCGAATCCCGCTCGGTAGCTCGAGAACGGGTCAGGGCGCATCGGGGCCTGGGTGCCGGCCGTCGGTGACGCGCGAAGCCTCGACAGCTGCTCGTTTTCGGGCCGGCCAGGGTCCGCTGATAGGTGCTCCAGGTGCCCCTCGCCGTAGTCCAGGACCACGCGGTAGTGCCACCGTCCGGCTGCGTCCGAGGGCGGGTCGGGATGCAGCCGAGATACCACGTTGCCGTATCGGATTTCCTTGAGGTACCGGTTCGCCGTGCACTGCGCCAAGCGCTCGGCTGACTCGTACGAGTCGCTGAGGTCGACCCCCGACCCGTCCTCGCCGCGGTAGATGTACTCCACGACGTTGCCGCGATCATCCGACGTCTCGCTGAGCAGCCAGCTGAAGATCCGTGCAGGGTCAGCGGGGTCGGTGATGCGGGAGCCGGTATCCCGGCCGAAGACGGACGCGACGTTGTCGCGCGACACGACGCGCCAGAAGACATCGGCGGCATCGGTGATGTTGGTCCAGCGCTCGACGCGCGAGAACGTGCGCTCCGTGCGGGACCGGTACCGCGCGACCCGGTAACCGCCCCGCTCCTCGACATCACGCACCGCACGCCCGCTGGCGTCCCGCTTGACGGTGCGGTCCGGCCGAAGGCGGTAGGCAGGGACGAGGTCCTCGGACCGAGCCAGCGTGAAGACGTCGGACTCGGCGGCGTCGTCGTAGGTCGGCAGGCCTTTGTCGGTCTTCCGGGTCACCGCCGGCACGTCCAGGCTCCAGCCCAGACCGAAGGGGCCGTTGCCCCCGCCGGAGTCGTAGCTCAGGGTGATCTGGGGTTGGCCGCCCCCCCGGCCCGGACTCAGCGGCAGCGGGAGGGTGAGTGAGCCGGTTCCCGTCGCCGGATTGGCCGCGAACTTCTCGCCCATGCCGCGAATGGCGCCGCCTCGCGGGAGGGACAGAGATTGCGGCGGCGGCGATACTCCCGCCTGAGTGTCGGGCGTGGGCGTGCCGACAGGATGTCCGCGGTTCATGGCCCCCCTTGCGGCGCGCTGCCCAATGGGACCGCACCACGGATCAAGTACCAACGATGGTGGTGACGCTCCACCCATCGGCTGCCCGCGTCAAGGAGCATCCGCGCCGACGCCCATCCGTGCGGTGAGCCAGCACCTCTCCCGGCGCGGCTTCGCCGGGGCGACGATCCTCTACATGACCCATTCGCCGTCGACCCTTCGTGGCTGCCGGAGGCGTGTGACAGAGCGGCAGGGCGAGGTCCGCGTGACTGCGATCGACGCCGGACATGAGATCGGCCACGTCGAGCCGAGAATTGCCTGTCGGGTCCGCGAGGGCAACGACGACTGACATCACACGTCGCTCGCCGGATGAGAGTCCACTTAGGCCGCCTGCGTCGCACACATCAGGTACAGCGCTCAAGCGCACCCGCAGGGGCTCGGATGAGCGGAAGGGCGCAATCCCGCTACGCGTCAGGCCATGCTCTTCGGCTAGCGCCGTGACCTGCGGTTCCGTTGGGCCTCGTGGGATGTCGTCGATCTGGATCGGTCGGTGCCACCCCCGCCGGGGACGGCGCCTCGATCCCGTTGGCTCGGGGGAGTGGCGACCTCCCGAAATGTGTCGAATGCCGGACCGTTGGGTAGCTCCGAGAGTCGCCCCAGCATTAGTGGGCGCCCGCATCTGCGGGGACGGCGCCAATCTGCGCTGGACGGTGGCGAGCTCGACGAGCTGGTCTACCTGCTTCTGCGTGAACCGGGTCCGGCGACCACGAGACGTAGGTGCTCGACGCGACCACGGCGCACCTGTTCACGCACCCACCATCCGGATGTCCCCAGGAGCTCGGCCACACATCCTCAGGGCTGCACGTTTTCGTGTCGCTCATTCTCTTCAGCAGGGTGCATCGCTCCTCCTTGATCCATCGGGACAAGGGAGGGTTGCGCGCACTCCTGCGCAAGACGCGCCGCAGCGAGCGGGGGCCCTTGCCGACGTCAATGCCCGCCCCACCCACGCGTGTCAAGGGCCATTGAGTCATGCCCAGAGGCGGTCGTGAACCTCAAGGACCTCACGAACCTGCTGGCCGCGGGTGGCTAGGGCGCTGCTTGGCGCCGATCTGCGCGCGAGCATGCCGACCCGCTAGTCGCCCGAGCGCCGCGAAACCTCGACTCCGCCGGGTGAGTCATGGGGCGGAGGCGGCTGCGGAGCATGCCGCATCCAGAACCCGAAACCGCACGCGATCGAGAAGTGTGCGCGGCAGAGCGGGTGTCGGTCGCCCTCGACCACGAAAGCGGACGACAGCTCGGGCCGCTGATCCAGCAACGGAAATCTCTCGTACAGGCCGGCAAGAGCCGTGCGCGGGACCCGCCAGGCGTAGAAGCCGACGACATCGACGAGGACGCCCCGCATCAAGTGGTGTGCTTCGACACCTTGCCTTCTAGCAACCATGCCATTGAGGTTGAGCGTAATGGCATCTCGGAGGCGCGTGATGCGGCTTTCCTCCCACCCTGCGCTGCGTGCGATGGCAGTTGCCCAGTCGGCGCTCCGAATCGAGAAGCAAGGTGCATCGCCCGTCGCAGTCGTGCCCGCGTCGAGGATCCCGACGTCGTGCGCGAGGCTCGCCACGTAAAGCAGCTCGCAGTCGAACTCCCGGTCTGTGCGCTCGCCGATGAACTTGCTCAACAGATACGTGCGCAGGCTGTGGTTCACCAGGTACGGCTCGGCGATAGCGGCAAGCTGACTTCGCGCAGTCCTCGCAGCGACCCCGTCCGGTTCCGCGAACTGGAAAGTGCCTCGCGGTCGGACGGGGGGCACGCGGAGGCGGTACAACGCATAGCCGGGAAGTTGAGACACAGCCAGCACGGCTGCCAGTCGAACAAGCTCGGCCTTGTCGCGAGGTCGCAGCACGCCTGCCGTGCTCCGGCACCAAGCATCGGAACCGACGTAGGACAACGCTGCACCTCCGGCGAGGCGATCACTGACGAGCAGTCCCACTCTCTCACCCGGCTCCGTACGGACGCCACGCGGCACCTGCCTGAGTGCGCGTCGGGCGTGCCAGGGGGAACGAGGTTGCGCACACCAGAGCCTCCGCTAGAGCCTTGGCGGCTCACCAGAGATCCGGTGCCGGAGCCCGTCCTGGGCCAGGCTCGACATCGTCGCGGATCCCAAATCCGGCCCACAAGCTTCTCGTGCCGTACCTCGGCACGTCGCGAATGCCAATCGAGCGGGCGACGGTGAGCACTTGAGTAGCGCTCAAACGCAACGCGTCTGGGTGGCCCGTCGGACCAGCCGGCGATGTAGGGCAGCGAGTAGACCGGGTCGAGGCCGGCGCTGGCGAATACGACGTAGGCGATCGACTCGGCTTCGACTTCGGCGCGTCCGCGGCATTGCGTTCCTTCGCCTTGTCCACGCCAGCATCCAGACCTCACCGGCGCGGGTGCACACGTGGACCGCGCCGCGGAAGCCCTGCGTCGCCTGGGCGCCGACAGCCCGCGTGTTCCCATCGAGAGCGACGGAGTTCCCGAACCACGCGAACCCGCAGGCGACATATCACTGCACTACCTGCAGCGACCGGCGTCCCGTCCGGCCTCGCCCCGGTAGCCCCCAACCAGCTCGAGCGAGCCGCGGATGCGGTGCCGCCTAGACGCAAGGTCTTGACGGCGCACCCGCAGCGGGAGAACTGTGGAGGACGCGGGCCGAGGCGCTCGGCTGCGGGATCCGTCGATGCAGACGGGGTCGCTTTCCGCAGCCATCAGGGGGTGGCCAGGTGACGGCAGGACCAGTTCACGCCGCAGCAGCGCAAGCAGACCGCTACGCCGGCCCAAAGCTCGATTGTGACGTCGTGATGAAGGGCGGGATCGCCTCCGGGGTCATCTACCCGCGAGCGCTCGCCGAGCTGGCAGCGACCTACCGATTCCGGGGACTGGGTGGTGCGTCCGCCGGCGCGATCGGAGCGGCCCTGGGAGCTGCCGCCGAGTTCGGCCGCAAGTCCGACGGGTTCGTCCACCTGGACCGCCTCCCGGACGAGCTCAAGGACGGCGGACTCGCGCGGATGTTCCAAGCCCAGCCGCGCACCCGTCCCCTGCTCGACCTCATGCTCACCGCGACCACGCCACCGCCCGTGACGGACCCCCCAGATCCCAGTAGTGCACCGTCCGCACGCAAGTCCAGTCGCGTCCCGCGCCTTCTCTGGTCCGTCGTGCGGGCATTCCCTGTCGCGACCTTGCTCGGGCTGGCCCCCGGATTGGCTCTGGTCGTCGTGGGCACCCTGAACCTCGGGCTGACAGGCTGGCTGCTCATCGGCGCTGGGCTGCTCCTGGCCGCGATCGGATGGGCTGCCGCCGTAGGCGTACGCGCCATCGGTCTGCTGACGCAGGCGGTCCCGGAGAACTTGTTCGGCATCTGCCGGGGACTGGGCGTTGACGGCGAGCCCGGACTCACGGACTGGCTCGCGGAGAAGATCGAGACGCTCGCCGGCATACCGCCCGGCGGCGAACCCCTCACCTTCGGCAACCTGTGGACAGGGCAGACCGTCAGCACGTGGTGTCCCGCGGCCGACCGCAAAGTCGACCTGCGGATGATCAGCACCTGCCTGAGCCAAGCGCGGCCGTACGAGATGCCGTGGGACGCACGGACGTTCTTCTACGACCCCGAGGTGTGGGCAACGCTCTTCCCGCCGCACGTGATGGCCGCACTAGAGAAGTACGGAGCCACACCCACTCAGCTCGACCTCGATGACCCCGGCGACGACATCGACATCCCGCAATGGCAATGGGAAGAGCAGGTGGCCCTGAACCACAACCCGAAGCTGCGCCGGCTTCCGGCCGCCAAGCACCTGCCGGTCATCGTCGCCACACGCCTGTCCTTGAGCTTTCCGTTGCTCATATCGGCCATCCCGCTGTGGACGATCGAGTGGAGCTCCGAGGCGTCCTGCGCCGCTCGAGAAGCGTTCCGGGCCGCACGCAAGGCTCGCACCGACGCCCCTGAGCGTGGGCTGGAGTTCGTCAAGCTGTGGTTCTCCGACGGCGGGCTGTGCAGCAACTTCCCGATCTACCTGTTTGACTCCCCGCTGCCCGCCCGCCCGACGCTAGCCATCAACCTCGGCAACCTGCCGCCCCGCCAGGACGAGCCCGCCCTGGAGCAAAGGGGCAACATCGTGTACGCCGACGACAACTACGACGGCATGCGGGCGACGAACGCGAAGATGCCAGAACGAGGATTCGCCGCAGTCGGCGCGTTCGCCAGCGGAGCGTTCAATACGGCACGGAACTGGCAGGACAGCTCCTACGTGACAGCGCCCGGCTACCGCGACCGCATCGTGCGCATCCTGCAGAGCAAAGCCGAAGGTGGCATGAACCTCAGGATGCCGAACAGGCTCATCGACCGCCTCGCCGAACGGGGAAAGGTCGCCGCCGCGATCATGGCCGAACGGTTCACCAAGCCCGTGGTCGACCTCAAGGGAGCGAACGCCTGGGAGAACCACTACCGGGTCCGCTTGCGCGCTCTGCTTGCCACGCTGCCGGACTGGCTCAACGCGTACGCCCGCGGACGCCAAGCCAGGCCCACGAAGCAAGCCACGAGCTACGCCATCGACGATGCGGCGACACAGGACCTCGCCGATGTTCTGAGCGCGGCACTCGACCGCGCCGCGCAAGCCGTTGCCGACGCGGGGCCCAAGGCAGCCACGAAGCTGGCCAGCGCGCCGAGCCGCGCCGGATCGCTTCGACGCATCCCACCGATCTGAACGCAGAACCCCACCAGCCGGGCACAACGAGGTGCAGGGACATCGCAATGGAGCATCCCGAAACTCTGGAACGACACGACCTCCCGTGGGCGTCGCAGCAGACCATCACCGACGAAACGACACGTCCCGTCACCGAGACCCTGGCCCAGCTGCGGCAGCTCACACAGTTCGGCCTGCCCTACGAAGCAATCAACGAAGCGGACGAGGGACTGCTGCAGGGTCGGTTGACACCGGGTGAGTGGCGATCATGCCGCAAGGGCGGCGTTCTGGGCGGTGAAGGCGAGCTCGAACTCGACGGGGGTGAGCTTGCCGAGGGCGCGCTGGCGGCGACGACGGTTGTAGGTCCGCTCGATCCAGAAGACGATCGCGTCGTGCAGGTCGTCGCGGGTGGCCCAGCGCCGACGGTTCAGGACATTCTTCTGCAGCAGCGCGTTCCAGGACTCCATGGCCGCGTTGTCGCCCGCTGAGGCGACGCGTCCCATCGATCCCTGCAGGCCTGCAGCGGCAAGGACAGCCCGGAAGGTCCGTGCTCGGAACTGGGATCCTCGATCCGAATGCACCACCACGACACCGGTCGGGGCGCGTCTGGCGACGGCGGTGCGCAGCGCGGTGACGGCGAGCTGGGCGGTCATCCGCTCGTCGATCGCGTAGCCGACGATCCGGTTGCTGAACAGGTCCTTGATCGCGCAGCAGTAGAGCTTGCCCTCACCGGTGGGGTGCTCGGTGATGTCGGTGACCCAGATCTGGTCTGGCTCGGCGGCAGCGAAGTTGCGCTGGACGTGGTCGTCGTGGACCGCCGGCCCCGGGGACTTGCCGGCGCCGCGGCGGCCCTTGCGGACCGTGGTGGACCACAGGCGCTGCTGTGAGCACAGCCTCCAGACGCGCCGTTCGCCGACGTCGTGCCCGGCGCGCTCGAGCTCGTCGGTCAGGAACCGGTAGCCAAACTCCGGGTCGTCGCCGTGGGCGTCGATCAGCGCGTTGGTCAGGTAGGCGTCCTGCAGCTCTCGGGCGCTGACGGGCTGCGCGAGCCAGGCGTAGTACGCCTGCCTGGAGTGGCCGAGCACCCCGCAGGTCAACCGCACCGGGATGCCCTCGGCGGCCAGGTCACGGACCAGCGGGTAGCTCATTTTGGGAGCGAGCCGGCGGCGAAGTAGGCCGCAGCGCGGCGCAGGATCTCGTTCTCCTGCTCCAACCGGCGCTTCTCCCGGCGCAGCTGGACCAGCTCGTTCTGCTCACTGGACGTCTGGCCATCGACGACGCCGTCGTCGATGTCGGCCTGGCGCACCCACCGCCGGACGGACTCGATCGAGATGTCGAAGTCGCCAGCGACCTCGGCGTGGTTCAGATCGCCACGGCGGGCGACCGCACGACGTCACGCTTGAACTCGGGCGGGAACTTCTTGGGCACAGCGACATCCTTCCAGCGGGACCTCGTCCCACAGATGGAGTGTCAACCAGCCCTGCAGCAGTCCCCGACGTCATCCGGGCAGTGCCCTGGGTCGACCTCAACGAAGCCCTCGCCAGCCGACCCCCTCAGCGACGAAGCGGAGGCGGGACCGAGGAAGAGCAGCTCATCGCGGCACACAACTCCCGACGGCAAGCCAGCGCACTCGCGCTGTGGTGGGCGAATCAAACCCAGGACCAGATCGAGATAGGTGACCCGGTCTGGGTGCAGGTCGCCGTGCCCACGTTGCTCATCGGCGCGCCGGACGTACCCGGCGCCGGCATCTCGTGGACGAGCACCGAGGCCACCAAGGACAGCCATGGGCTGAGCGTCACTGTCCTGGGTGCAGGCCTCGGGCGTGATGCCACCGACGGCATCACGCAGAGCATCACGCGCACCGCGGGCACCGGTCAGTACACACAAGTGGTCGTTCACCTACCTGTGCGTGTCTCCGAGTGGGGCTTCACCTTCCACGGCACCCACCACGTGCAGACCGTACGGGCCCAAGTCCAGAAGGAGGGCGCTCCTGTGCACATGGAGGTCCGTTGGGAGAGCATCGGCGGTCCGGTGGAGGCGGCCCGTGAGTTCGTGGAGCGGCCCGGCGACGTGGCCGACCTGCTGCACGGCCCGTCAGAGCAGCGCGAGGACTCCGCGCTGGCGGCGCTCTCGGCCACGGTGGGCCTCGATCTGACACCTCGGCTCAACGGGATCGCGGCAGGTATCAAGCTGACTGCGAACGTGTCCCGGTTGCTCTCGACACAAGTGAAGTCCACGCTGCCGACCGGCGGGCCTACCGTCCGTGGTACCCCACACAAGGGCTGGGCCTCGTCTGGCTCGAGCACCAACTCTGACGCTCCGCTGACAGCGGCCACGAGAAGCTGGGTGGGCCAGAAAGTGTGGAACACGCGAGTTCGGCATCGCGAGATTGTGGACACCTTCTAGCCGGCATGGTGCTGCGGGCCGACATCAGCGGGTGCCTGCTCGGCGCGGCGAGCGGCAAAGATGGGGGAGCGGTCGCAGTGCCTGCGGGTGGCGGTCAGCGCGGCGCGGACGACGGGGGATCCGACGACGTCGGGGCCTTCGGCGGTGATGCGCGCCAGAACCCCGGGCCAGTCGTCGGTGCCGCGTAGCGCGATTGTGAGTCGGCGAGCCTGCCATGGCGGGATGCCGAGGTCGGCAGCCATGGACCGCCGCCCGGGGTGTCCGTATGCGGCTGTCGCGAGATGTCACCCTCATCCTGGCGACTGCCGCGACGATCCGTGCCGCATCCGTTGAACTCCACCCGGCGTGTTCCAAGGCGTCGCGTGCGGTGGGCAGCACGACGCGCGCGGCTGGAGGTCGGCTTGGCCGCGAAGTTCGGATCGATGTCAACGACGGCTGAAAGTTGATCAGGGATCGACGGCTGAAATCTGACCACCTTGCCCGGTTGCTCAGTCGGTCGTGCTGGCCGCGGGTGGGCGGCCGAGGTCGCGGTTCTTGAGCCGGTAGGAGTCGCCTTTGAGTGCGATGACGTCGGCGTGGTGGACGAGGCGGTCGATCATCGCGGCGGCGACGGTGTCGTCGCCGAAGACCTCGCCCCAGCGGCTGAACGGCTTGTTGCTCGTGACGATCAGCGAGGCGCGTCCGTAGCGGGCGGAGACGAGCTGGAGGAACAGGTTCGCGGCTTCGGGCTCGAAGGGGATGTAGCCGACCTCGTCGATGGACAGCAGCGGGTAGCGACCCAGGCGGCGCAGCTCGTCCTGCAGGCGTCCGTCGTGGTGGGCGGTCGCGAGCCGGTTGACCCATTCGGACGCGGTCGCGAACAGGACCCGGTGCCCGGCCTGGCGGGCCCGGATCGCGATCCCGGTCGCGAGGTGGGTCTTGCCGGTGCCGGGCGGTCCGAGGAACACGACGTTCTCTCGGGCTGCGACGAAGTCCAGGGTGCCCAGGTGGGCGATCTGGTCGCGGGGCAGCCCGCGTGGTTGCTCGTAGTCGAAGTCCTCCAACGACTTGCGTCCGGGGAACCGAGCGGCGCGGATGCGCCCTTCGCCGCCGTGGGCTTCGAGGGCGGCGACCTCGCGTTGCAGGCAGGCGGCGAGGAACTCTTCGTGGATCCAGGACTCGGCCCGGGCGCGTTCGGCGAGCCGGTCGACGGCCTCACGCGGGGTCGGGGCCTTCAACGCGCGGGTCAAGAACGCGAGCTCGGCGCTGACGTCGCGGGTGTTGGTCTTGGCCGCGGGGGTCATCAGGCCACGTCCGTCAGGTCGAACGCCGCGTCATAGGCGCTCAGATCACGTTGCTCGACCTCGTCGGCGGGCGCAGCGGCCGGGCGGTGGGCTGCGACCTGGGCCATCGCCAGCGCAGCGTCGCGGTCGGCCGGGTCGGTGATGGTCTGCCAGCGCGCCCAGCAGCGCGGATGGGTCGCAACAACCCGGTTCCCCATCTGGACGCTGACCTGCTCGAGGTCGGCGACGACCTCGACGAACCGGCCGACCGAGTAGTCGTTCGAGCCCAGGCGGACGTAGTGATCCCGCGGCAACGTCACCCGGGTGCGCCAGCCGAGCTGCGGGGTCACCGGTGGCAGGGCGAGCATCGCCGCCCGGTCCACCTCCCACCGCTGCTCCGGCCGGAAGCCGAGCGCCCGATGCTTGCGCGCGTTGGCCAGCCCCAGCCAGTTGACCAGCTGGGTGTTGAAGTCACCCGGGCCGGTGAAGGTGCATCCGGGCAGGAACGAGGTCTCCAGGTAGCCGTTCGCTCGTTCCACCAGACCCTTGGCCTCCGGGTCGCGCGGCCGACACTGATGGACCCGACCCGCGGATCCCGTGGAACGCCTCGAAGTCGTCGGTCAGCTTCGGCTTTCCGGCCCGCCAGGACCCGACCGCGGCCTCGTTGTCCCAGACCAGCTCCTTGGGGACCGCGCCCATGCGCTGCAACAGCAGCCAGTGACCAGCGATCAGGTCCGGCGCCTGCCGGGAGGGCAGCATCGTCGCGAAGGCCATGCGCGAGTAGCCCGCGACCATCACCAGCACAGGTGGTGAGCCGACCTGCCCCGCCGCGAGCGGCACCTCGACCGGCGGGAACCACAGGTCGCACTGCACCCGCGCGCCCGGGTCATAGCTGGTGCGCGTGGCCGGGTCCACGGGCAGGCAGTACGGGCGCAGCACCCGCACCCGGTCCTTGAGCACGGTCAGCGAGTGCTCCCAGCCGATCCGCTGCGCGATCACCGTCGTCGGCATCGTGGGACAGCCCGCGAGCAGCACACGGACCTGCCCCTCGACAGGATCGACCAACGACCCGCGCGCCGGCCGCTCGTACTTCGGCGGCCGATCAGAGGCCAGCGCCTTCCAGACCGTGTTCCGCGCGATCCCGAGCCGGCGCGCAATCGCCGAGATCGCCATGCCCTCGACGCGACGCAGCCGACGGACCTCTGCCCAGTCCTCCAAACCGATCACCCTCCGCAGGATCGCGGCAAGGTGGTCAGATTTCAGCCGTCGATCCCTGATCAGTCTTCAGGCGTCGACGACAATCGACCGGTTGCCACGCGCAGAGCTTGTTTCGGGAGCACCCGGCGCCCGCTCCTGAGGAGATCGAGGACGAGGCAAGGCGGTACTGGCGATTGGCGTGGTGCCAAGTTGAGACATGGCGAATCGGATCGTGGGGCCCGCGGGACGCGGCGGCGGCGGGGATTGGCACCGTCGTGTTCCAGCGACTCGCTGGCGCCGCCGCACGCTGCGTACCCGGCCGCCGCGACCACGTCGTGGCGTCGAGTCGGGCGCGCCGAGGAGGCTCTCGAGCGAGCGTTCGGGTCGACGCCACTCACTGGACATGCTCGCGCCATCGGCGTCCCGACGGGCCCTCTTGAGCGTCGTGCCGAACCCGGATGCCCTCATCGGCGTGAACCAGCGAGCGACCTCTTATGACACGCATATGACACGCCATCGCGTTCATGCAGTTCAGATAGGTGCCCCGAGTGGGATTCGAACCCACACTGGATCGGGTTTGAGCCGAACGCCTCTGCCGGTTGGGCTATCGGGGCAACGGGCCCAGCCTAGTGCGAGGTGGCGCGGCGACGTCGTCACGTGGAGCGTCTGCGCGGCCATGACGGAGGGCCGACCGCGCCCCGCGACGCCACGTGACGGCGACCACGAGGCTCATCGCGCCACCACGTGCCCTCGGCGCACTACTCTGTGCACGTGACCAAGGACGACAGCACCGAGCCCACGCAGGACGCGCCGCAGGCCGTGAACCTGTCCGCCGAGCCCGCACGGGGTGCGGGCACGCCGTCTGCCGGCAGGCCGGCGCGCCGGGCGGTCGTCGCCGAGGACGAGGCGCTCATCCGCATGGACGTCGTCGAGACGCTCACCGAGGCCGGGTTCGAGGTCGTGGGTGAGGCGGGCGACGGCGAGCGCGCGGTCGAGCTGGCCACCGAGCTGCGGCCGGACGTCGTGGTGATGGACGTCAAGATGCCCGTCCTCGACGGCATCTCGGCGGCCGAGCGCATCGGCAAGGCGCACCTCGCACCGGTCGTGCTGCTGACGGCGTTCTCGCAGACCGAGCTCGTGGAGCGTGCGCGCGACGCCGGCGCCATGGCGTACGTCGTCAAGCCGTTCAGCCCCGCCGACCTGCTGCCCGCCGTCGAGATCGCCATCTCCCGCTACGCGCAGATCACCGCGCTGGAGTCGGAGGTCGCGGACCTCGCCGAGCGCTTCGAGACCCGCAAGCGCGTCGACCGCGCGAAGGGGCTGCTGATGACGAAGATGGGCCTGTCGGAGCCCGAGTCGTTCCGCTGGATCCAGAAGACGTCGATGGACCGTCGCCTGACGATGCGCGAGGTCGCCGACGCCGTCATCGAGCAGGTGGGCGGCGCGTCCTCCTGACGCCTGCGTAGCACACACCGAGCCCGTACCGACGCCACCGTCGGTGCGGGCTCGCTGCGTCGTTGGTCACAACTGCACAACGACATGGGTGCGAGACATTGCCATTCACATGGCGGACACAAACCATGAGTACGTTCGCGCCACATCGTCGTTGCCCGCCCCCGGGTTGCGGTCGTGCAGGGCTCACAGAGGGGTACCACACGCATGATTCGTTCGACACGTGCAGGACGCGCACTGGCGGTCGCCGGAGCGGTCGCGCTGGCGCTCACCGCCTGCAGCAGCGCTTCCGACGACGCCGCCACCGGTGAGGAGACGACCGGTGGGGCCAGTGGCGAGCCGCTGCGCATCGGGACGGTCCTCCCCGTCACCGGTTCGCTCGCTCAGCTCGGCCCGCCGGAGATCGCCGGCGTCGACCTCGCGGTCAAGGAGATCAACGACGCGGGCGGTCTGTTCGGCTCCGATGTCGAGGTCGAGCACACCGACTCCTCGGACGCCGAGAACGCGTCGGTCGCGACCGCATCGGCGCAGCAGCTGATCTCCTCGGGCGTGTCAGCCGTCATCGGTGCCGCGTCGTCGTCGGTGACCAAGAACATCGTCGACGACATCACCGGTGCGGGCATCGTGCAGGTCTCCCCGGCCAACACGGCGACGGACCTGTCCGGCTACTCCGACTTCTACTTCCGCACCGCGCCGCCGGACACCGTGCAGGGCGACGTGCTGGGCAACCTGATCGTGAGCGACGGCGCGAGCAACGTCGGCATCCTCGTCTTCAACGACTCCTACGGCACGTCGCTGCGCGACGTCGTCGAGGGTGTCGTCGACGAGGCCGGCGGCACGGTCGTCTACGGCACGTCGGGCCAGGAGTTCGACCCCACGGAGACGAACTTCGCCACCATCGTCGCGGACGCCATCGCCTCGTCCCCGGACGCCATCGCGATCCTGTCGTTCACCAACCAGACGCCGTCGATCGTGCGCGAGCTGGTGTCGCAGGGCTGGGACATGAGCAAGACGTACTTCGTGGACGGCAACCTGCAGAACTTCGGGGTCGAGGGCGACATCGGCTTCCCGGCCGGCACGCTCGCCGACGCGCAGGGCACGCTGCCCGGCGCGTACCCGTCGGAGGAGTTCCAGGGCCGCATGCTCGAGATCGACCCGGAGCTGAAGGACTACTCCTACGGCCCCGAGTCCTACGACGCGGTCATGCTCGTGGCGCTCGCCGCTCTCAAGGGCGGTGCGTCGGACGGCGAGACCATCCAGGCCAACATGGCGGCGGTCTCCGGTGCGGACGGTGGCACGGAGTGCACCGGCTGGGAGGAGTGCAAGGCGCTCCTCGAGGACGGGGAGGACATCGCGTACCAGGCGGTCTCCGGCGTCGGCCCGTTCAACGAGGCCAACGACCCGTCGTCGGCGTTCATCGGGATCTACCAGTTCGGCCCCGAGAACACGTACACCTTCAGCCGCTCCGAGGAGGGCGAGGTCCCGCAGGGCTGACCTGCTGACCTGACGCACGGACGACGACCCCCGGAGCCTGGCTCCGGGGGTCGTCGTGTGCGCGGGGGTGGTGCCGCGCGTGGCGTTCGTGCCGTCCGAGGTCGGCAGGTGTCGCGTGCCGGCGTCAGGCCGCGCCGGGGCCCGCGTCCTTCTCCGCCGCGCGGGCGGCGTCCACGTCGGTCGCGAGCGTGCCGAGGTACAGCTCGATGACCTTCGGGTCGTGCATGAGCTCGCGGCCCGGCCCCGAGTAGGCGTTGCGCCCCTGGTCCAGGACGTAGGCGCGGTCGCAGATCTGCAGCGCTCGTCGCGCGTTCTGCTCCACGATGATGACCGAGACCCCGGCCTTGTTGATGCGGCGCGTGCGCAGGAAGGCCTCGTCCTGGCGCACGGGGGACAGGCCCGCCGACGGCTCGTCGAGCAGCAGCACGGACGGCTCGGGCATCAGGGCCCGTGCCATGGCCACCATCTGACGCTCACCACCCGACAGGGCGCCCGCCCGCTGCTTGCGGCGGTGCGTCAGCTCGGGGAAGAGCGCGAGGACGACCTCGAGCCGGTCGGCGAACTTGTGGGGCGTCTGGTAGACGCCCATCTGCAGGTTCTCCTCGATCGTCAGGCTCGGGAAGACGTTGTTCGTCTGCGGGACGAAGCCGACGCCGCGCTGCACGAGCACGTCCGCCCGCAGGTTCGTGATCGACTCGCCCTGCATCGTCAGGGATCCCTCGCGGATCGCGACGAGCCCGAAGAGCGCCTTGAGCAGCGTCGACTTGCCCGCACCGTTCGGCCCGATGATCCCGACGAGCTCGCCGGGGTGCAGGACGAGCGAGCACTCGTTGAGGATGTTGACGCCGGGCACGTAGCCCGCGACGAGGGAGTCGGCGTGCAGCAGCGGCTCGCCCTGCGGTGCGCCGCGGTGCAGCGCGGGTGCGGTCGTCTCGGTCACGGGGCCTTCTCCTCAGCCTTGGTCGCCGGCGCCAGCTCGGCCTCGGCCTCGGCCTCCGCCTCGGCGTCGATGATGCTGCCCTCGTCCAGCAGGTCGTCGTCACCGAGGTCGGTGTCGTGGTGGGCGCCGAGGTACGCGTCGATGACGGCCTGGTCGGCCATGACCTCCGACGGCGGCCCCTCGGCGACGACCTTGCCCTGGGCCATGACGACGACCCAGTCCGAGATGTGCCGGACCATGTGCATGTCGTGCTCGACGAAGAGCACGGTCGTGCCGGAGTCCCGCAGGTCGGTGATGTGACCGAGGAGGGACTGGGTGAGCGCGGGGTTCACCCCGGCCATCGGCTCGTCGAGCATGACGAGCGTCGGGTCCGACATGAGCGCACGCGCCATCTCGAGCAGCTTGCGCTGACCGCCCGACAGGGACCCGGCGAAGTCGTCCTTCTTGGCGTCGAGACGGAAGCGCTCGAGCAGCGTCAGCGCCTTGTCGGTGATCTCCCGCTCGCGCCGGGCCCACAGCGGCTTCACCAGGGCGGTGAAGAGCCCCTCGCCGGGCTGGTCACGGGCGCCGAGCCGCATGTTGTCCAGCACGGTCATGCGCGCGAGCGCCTTGGTGAGCTGGAACGTGCGCACCATGCCCGACGTGGCGACGCGGGACGCCGCGACACCCGCGAGCGGTGTGCCGTCGAAGACCCAGCTGCCCGTGTCGGGCTTGTCGAAGCCCGTCATGAGGTTGAAGAACGTGGTCTTGCCGGCGCCGTTGGGGCCGATCAGCGCGGTGATGACGTGCCGCTGCACCTCGACGTGCTCGACGTCCACGGCGTTCACGCCACCGAAGCTGCGCCGCACGCCGTCGGCCACGAGGAGCGCGTCCGGCTTGGCTGCGCCGGGAACGCGGGGGATCTGTGCCAGGCGTCCCCTGGCCTGCTCGACGACGTCCTCAGTGGGCATTGATCGCGAGCTCCTTCTTGTCACCCAGGATGCCCTGGGGTCGGAAGATGATGAGCATCATCAGCGTCAGTCCGACCAGGATCCAGCCGATCTGCTCGATCTGCTGCACCGACAGGACGTCGGGCGGCACGACCCCGCGCAGAAAGCCGCGCACGAAGACGAGCGCACCCCAGAACAGCAGAGCCCCGAGCACGGGCCCGAAGACGGTGGCCGCGCCGCCGAGCAGCAGGATGGTCCAGGTGTTGAACGTGACGGGACGGCCGAGCGAGTCCGCCTGCACGGAGCTGGCGAGGACGAACACGATGCCGCCCAGGGCGCCGAAGACACCGCCGAGGACGAGGGCTTGCAGCTTGTAGCCGTAGACGTTCTTGCCGAGCGCGCGGACCGCGTCCTCGTCCTCGCGGATGCCCTTGAGGACCCGGCCCCACGGGCTGCGGACCAGCCGCCAGACGAGCAGGCACGCGAGCAGCACGACGGTCCAGCCGACCACCCGCAGCCACCACGAGTTGGAGGTGTTGGTCGACAGCGTGATCGGCCCGAGGGCCCACCGGTCGTCGGGGAACGGCGACGCGTCCTGGAAGGTGCCCTTGAACGCGTTGCCCGTGATCCCCTCGGAGCCGCCGGTCACGTCGGTGAGGGCCGTCGAGCGTCCGACCATGCGGACGATCTCGGCGGCCGCGATCGTCACGATGGCGAGGTAGTCGCCGCGGAGCTTGAGGGTGGGCAGGCCGAGCAGCAGCGCGAAGATCACGGCCGCGGTGATCGCCACCAGGAACGCGAGCCACAGCGGCGCGCCCTGGACGGTGGCGACGGCGAAGCCGTAGGCGCCCAGCAGCATGAACCCGGCCTGGCCCATGTTGATCAGGCCGGTGAGCCCGAAGTGGATGTTGAGCCCGATCGCCGCGAGCGCGTACGCGATCGCGGTCGGCCCCAGCATCTCGTTGAGGACGTTCGTGAAGAGCTGTCCGTAGTCCATGTCGGCGACGACCTCCCGCTAACCGATGCGCTCGGCGCGCCCGAGGATGCCCTGCGGCCGGAGCAGCAGGACGAGGATGAGGATCACGAGCGCGCTCGCGTAGCGCATGTCGCTCGGCAGGACGAGCGTCGAGAGCTCGACGACGAGGCCGATGACGAGCGCGCCGAGCACGGCGCCGAGCGGTGACCCCAGCCCTCCGAGGGTGATCGCCGCGAACATCAGCAGCAGCAGGGTGGACCCGAAGTTGAAC
The DNA here is from genome assembly GCF_018623035.1 of Cellulomonas dongxiuzhuiae. Lineage (NCBI taxonomy): Bacteria > Bacillati > Actinomycetota > Actinomycetes > Micrococcales > Cellulomonadaceae > Cellulomonas > Cellulomonas dongxiuzhuiae. The sequence continues at coordinate 2,196,291 of NZ_CP076023.1, read as the reverse complement.
CGCGTCGTGTTGAGGTACAGCGCCAGCAGCACGCCGCCGAGCGAGGCGAGCGCGGCGGACACGATCCACACGCGGCTGATGACGGACTCGACCTTGATGCCCGTCGCGGCGGCGAGCGCCGGGTTGTCGGACACGGCGCGCGTGGCGCGGCCGAGCCGGGTCCGGGCGAGCACGAACGCGACCACCGCCAGGACGACGAGCGCGATGCCGACCGACACGAGCGACTGCCCGGAGATCTGGACGGGTCCGATCTGCATGCGCTGGGAGATGCCCGACACGATGGGCGCGGGCCGGGCGCCGAAGACGAACAGGAAGCCCGACAGCATCGCGAGCGAGAGGCCGATCGTCACGATCATCTGCTGCGTGATGCCCACGCCGCGCCGTCGCAGCGGCCCGAAGACCACCCGGTTCAGCAGCCACCCCATCAGTCCGCCGGCGGCGGTCGAGACGACGATCGCCAGCCACAGCGGCAGGTCCCACCACTGCACCGCCATGAACGCGGTCATCCCGCCGAGCGTGACGAGCTCGCCGTGCGCGAAGTTCGACAGGCCGGTCGTGCCGTAGATGAGGTTCGCGCCCAGCGCCGCGAGCGCGAGCAGCACGCCGAACACCGTGCCCGCGAGCACGAGCTGGGCGTACCTGTTGGTGCCGGGGCCGGCCGAGGCCTCGGCGCTCGCCTCGGCCTCGGCTCCCGCCTCGGTGTCGGCACCGCTGCCCGCGTCGGCTCCCGTGGTCGGGCTCGCCTCCTCGGTCTCCTCGGCAGCGGCGCCGGCCTGGTCCGGGGGGACGGCCTGCACGATCCGCCCCGCGGAGCGGCCCAGCACGACGGCGACGACGACGGGGTTGGCGGCCGGGTCCTTGAGGACCGTGCCCGCAGGGAGCGTGGTCTCGTCCACCGTGACGGTGTAGTCGCCCGCCGTGGTCAGCGGCACCGAGATCTTGCCGGCGGCGTCGGTCACGACGTCGACCGCTCCGTCCGCGCCCTCGACGTTCAGGGCGACGCCCGCAGCAGGTCCGGTGCCGGGGACGGTGACCGTCACGTTGAGGCACGCGGTGGCGTCGTCCGGGCTGCAGGGGGTGGTCGCCGCGCGCGCGGACCCGCCGACGAGGAGCGTCGACAGGGCGGTGAGGAGGACCAGCAGCAGGCCGGCTCCTCCTCGTCGCACGGCGACGGAACGGTCCCGGCACGCGACTGGTCGCACGTCAGACCTCCGTCCTGATGGTCGGGCACGGGCACACGAGGTCGCCGCACGGGTGATGGGCACTCGCCCACGGTCAGCAGACGATAGGGAGGGATTGTGTCCTGTTCATTACGTCTGCGCGAGGGTTCCTTACTGATCGGTAGCGAACTGCGTCCTGCTGCGCGCACCGGTGGGGATGGTTCGTCCGGGTTCACCGGCCCGGGGCGGCGTGCGCACTAGGCAGACGCCCGGGTCTGCGTCATCATCGACGCAGGACGCACGGACCGGGGGACCGTGCTGCCGACGTCCCACCCTCGTCCCCGGGAGGCCCGCAGTGCGGCCAGGTGTCCACGTCCGACCCGTGTCGTCGGTCGATCTCGAGGATCTCGTCGACCTCTGCCTGCAGGCGCGTGCCGAGTCGGGCGTGGGGCGCCAGCTGTGCTCCGACGACCGTGACCGGCTGCGCGAGCACCTGTCCGTGCTCGCCGCGGCACCCGACGGGCTGACGCTCGTCGCCACGTGCGACGGTGAGCCCGCGGGGCTCGTGCTGGGTCGGCTCCTCGGGCCCGGCCTGATGTCGGACACCGTGGTCCTCAGCCTCGACGCGGTCTACGTGCGGCCCCAGCAGCGACGGCGCGGTCTGGGTCACGCGATGCTGCAGGCCGTCGCCGAGCTCGCGGAGACGACCGGCGTCACCGACGTGTACGCCGCCCCGCTGCCGGGGTCGCGCGGCATGCAGCGGTTCCTCGCACGCCTGGGCTTCGCACCCGCGGCCGCGCACCGCGTCGTGAGCACCGGCGCGCTGCTGCGCCGGCTCGCGCTCGACGTGCCCGCACCCGCGCGACGCGGCGGCACGCGCGGGCTCGAGGACCTCATCGAGCGTCGCCGTCGGGCACGCGCCCGCGCGCTGGACGAGGAGATGCTCGCGCGTCAGGCGACCGCGTCGATGAGCATGCAGGTCAGGCGGGCGGTGCACAACCGTCGCCCCTCGTCGTCCTCGACGACCACCTCGTAGGTCGCCAGCGAACGCCCGAGGTGCAGGGCGCGCGCCGTCCCGGTGACGACGCCGGTGCGGGCCGACCGGTGGTGCGTCGCGTTGAGCTCGATGCCGACGGCCGCACGCCCCGGTCCCGCGTGGGCGACGGCCGCCAGGGACCCCAGGGTCTCGGCCAGCACGGCCGACGCACCACCGTGCAGCAGGCCGTACGGCTGGGTGTTGCCGGCCACCGGCATCGTGCCCGTCGCGCCGTCGGCGTCGACGTGGGTGAGCTCGATGCCCATGCGGTGCAGGAGCGTGTCGTCGGTCGGCGGGACGGCGAAGGGGATGTCGGACATGGCAGATAGGTTGGCACCCGTGAGTGCCGACCAGCCAGCGACCAGCACCTCGACGCCCCCGCGCCTGCTCCTCATCGACGGCCACTCGATGGCCTACCGCGCGTTCTACGCGCTGCCGGTCGAGAACTTCGCGACGTCGACGGGACAGCCCACCAACGCCGTGTTCGGGTTCACCTCGATGCTGGCGAACCTGCTGCGCGACGAGGAGCCGACCCACGTCGCGGTCGCGTTCGACGCCGGGCGCACCACGTTCCGCACCGAGCGGCTCGAGTCGTACAAGGGCAACCGGGCCGCCACGCCCGAGCCGTTCCGCGGGCAGGTCGACATCGTGAAGGACCTGCTCGCCACGATGCACGTCCAGGTGCTCGACAAGCCGGGGTTCGAGGCCGACGACATCCTCGCGACGCTGACGGCGCAGGCCCGGGACCAGGGCATGGAGGTGCTCATCTGCTCCGGCGACCGCGACACGTTCCAGCTCGTCGGGCCCACCGTCACGGTCCTGTACCCGGTGCGCGGGGTCTCGGAGATGTCGCGCATGACGCCGGAGGCCGTCGAGGCCAAGTACGGCCTGCCGCCCGAGCGCTACCCCGACCTCGCGGCGCTCGTCGGCGAGACGAGCGACAACCTGCCCGGGGTACCCGGCGTCGGCCCGAAGACGGCCGCCAAGTGGATCCTGCAGTACGGCGGGCTGACGGGCGTGCTCGAGAACGCCGAGCGGATCACCGGCAAGGCGGGCGAGTCCCTGCGCGCGAACCTGGCGCAGGTCGCGCTCAACCGTGAGCTCAACCACCTGCTCGCCGACCTGGAGCTGCCCGTCGGCCCCGAGGACCTCGCGGTGCGGCCGTGGGACCGGGCCGCACTCCACGAGATGCTGGACGGACTGGAGTTCCGCACGCTGCGGGACCGGCTCTTCGCGATGCTGCCCGACGAGACCCGTGACGAGCGTGTCGCGACCGCGGCCTCGCTCGACCTGGTGGAGACCGGCGTCGGGGCGCTGGGTGCCTGGCTCGACGCCCGCGCGGACGAGGTCCTCGGTCTCGACGTGCGCGGCTCGGGGGCGCCGGCACGGGGCGACGCCTGGGGCGTCGCGATCGCCGACGGCGCAGGCCAGGCCGTCGCCTACGACCTGACGGCGATCGACCCCGTCGACGACGCCGCGCTCGCGGCCTGGCTCGCCGATCCCGCGCGGGGCAAGTCGCTGCACGCGGCGAAGGAGGCGTGGCACGCGCTGGCCGGGCGCGGCCTGGAGCTGCGCGGCGTGCGCTTCGACACCGAGCTCGCGGCGTACCTGTGCCAGCCGGACCGCCGCGCGTACGACCTGCCCGACCTCGCGATCGGCTACCTGCACAGGGAGCTGGGCAGCGACGACGGCTCGTCGCAGGGACAGGGTGCACTCGACCTCGAGGTCGACGGTGCCGACGAGGGGCGACGCGCGGCCGTGCGCGCCGCTGCCGTGCGGGACCTGGTGGACGTGCTCGGCGCCGAGGTCGCGGACCGCGGTGCGACGACGCTCCTCACGGACCTCGAGCTGCCGCTCGAGGACGTCCTGGCGCGCATGGAGCGCACCGGCATCGCGATCGACCACGAGTACCTCACGTCGCTGGAGCGCGACTTCGACGGCCAGGTCCAGGGCGCTGCTGCCGACGCGTACGCGGTGATCGGGCGCGAGGTGAACCTCGGTTCGCCCAAGCAGCTGCAGGAGGTCCTGTTCGACCAGCTCGGCATGCCGAAGACGAAGCGGATCAAGACGGGCTACACGACCGACGCCGCCGCGCTGACGGACCTGTTCGCGCGGACCGGGCACCCGTTCCTCGAGCACCTGCTCGCCCACCGCGACGCGATCCGCCTGCGGCAGACCGTCGAGGGTCTCCTGCGCTCGGTCGCCGACGACGGCCGCATCCACACGACGTTCCAGCAGACGATCGCCGCGACCGGGCGGCTGTCGTCCGCGGACCCCAACCTGCAGAACATCCCCATCCGCACGGAGGCCGGGCGTCAGATCCGTCGCGCGTTCGTCGTCGGTCCCGGGTACGCCACGCTGCTCACCGCGGACTACTCGCAGATCGAGATGCGGATCATGGCCCACCTGTCGGGGGACGAGGGGCTCATCGAGGCGTTCCGGTCGGGGGAGGACCTGCACAGCTACGTGGGCTCCCGTGTCTTCGGCGTGCCGACCGACCAGGTCACCCCCGCGATGCGATCGAAGATCAAGGCGATGAGCTACGGGCTGGCGTACGGGCTGTCGTCGTACGGCCTGTCGCAGCAGCTCTCGATCGAGGTCTCGGAGGCCTCCGCGCTCATGGCCGACTACTTCGAGCGGTTCGGCGGCGTGCGCGAGTACCTGACCACCGTCGTGGACGCGGCCCGTGCCACGGGGTACACCGCCACGATCCTCGGACGTCGTCGCTACCTGCCGGACCTCACGAGCGACAACCGGCAGCGGCGCGAGACCGCGGAGCGGATGGCGCTCAACGCGCCGATCCAGGGCAGCGCGGCGGACCTGATCAAGGTCGCGATGCTCGGCGTCGACCGGGAGCTCGCACGTCGCGGGCTGCGCTCGCGGATGCTCCTGCAGGTCCACGACGAGCTTGTGCTCGAGGTGGCCGAGGGTGAGCACGAGGAGGTCGAGTCGCTCGTCCGCGAGCAGATGGCCCGCGCCGGCGACGGCGTCCCGGGCGGTGCGCTGGACGTCCCGCTCGACGTCTCGGTGGGCGCGGGAGCGAGCTGGCACGCCGCAGGCCACTGAGCTCCGGCCGCCCTCCGGGGCACGCATGTCACCAGATCGTGTGACGTCCGTCGTCGGAGCCGACACGTAGCGAAGATTTCGTCGCCGGTGTGTGGATATTTCGGGGTGTCGTACGCCACAGTGGTCCCCCTGTGACGGCGACGGCGCCGTCCGGACCATCGGAGGTGCATGTGTCCGAGAGTCATCAGGAGACCGACTACCAGCGGGTTCAACGCTCACCGGAGTTCCAGGACCTGCGCCGCAGGTTCCGCAACTTCGTGTTCCCCATGACGGCGCTCTTCCTCGCGTGGTACTTCCTGTACGTCCTGCTCGCGAACTACGCGCACGACTTCATGAGCACGCGCGTGACGGGCAACATCACCGTGGGGCTGCTGTTCGGGCTCGGGCAGTTCGTCTCCACGTTCGTCATCACCATGGCCTACGCGCGGTGGGCGAACCAGAAGCAGGACGCGGTGGCCGAGAACCTCCGTGAGCACATCGAGTCCGGTGCGCTGATCGACGGCGGCGCCGACGAATCGCTCCAGGGCGGCGCGCGCCGCGGTGACGGAGGTCTCGCATGACCCGGTACGACGCGACCGTGCTCGCCGCAGCCACCGACAGCGGGCAGGTCGGTGACCCGGTCGTCAACATCGCCATCTTCGGCGCGTTCGTGGTGGTGACCCTCGTCATCGTGTTCCGCGCGTCCCGCAACAACAAGAGCGCGGCGGACTACTACGCCGCCGGGCGGTCCTTCACCGGTCCGCAGAACGGCACCGCCATCGCCGGCGACTACCTGTCGGCCGCGTCGTTCCTCGGCATCTGCGGTGCGATCGCGATCTACGGGTACGACGGGTTCCTCTACTCCATCGGGTTCCTCGTCGCGTGGCTCGTGGCGCTCCTGCTGGTCGCGGAGCTCCTGCGCAACACCGGACGCTTCACGATGGCCGACGTCCTGTCGTTCCGGCTCAAGCAACGCCCCGTCCGGCTCGCGGCGGCGATCTCGACGCTCGCCGTCGTGTTCTTCTACCTGCTGGCGCAGATGGCGGGCGCGGGTGGGCTCGTGGCGCTGCTCCTCGGCATCGACAGCGGGGCCGGGCAGGCGCTCGTGATCGCGGTGGTCGGTGCGCTGATGATCCTGTACGTCCTCGTCGGTGGCATGAAGGGCACCACCTGGGTCCAGATCATCAAGGCGATCCTGCTCATCGCCGGCGCCGGCCTCATGACGATCTGGGTGCTGGCCAAGTTCGGGTTCGACCTGTCGGCCGTGCTGCAGGGTGCGATCGACATGGGCGGCGAGGACGGTGAGCGGCTGATCGGACCGGGGGCCCAGTACGGCGCGTCGTCGCTCACACAGCTGAACTTCCTGTCGCTCGCGCTCGCGCTCGTGCTCGGGACGGCTGGCCTTCCGCACGTCCTCATGCGCTTCTACACGGTGCCCTCGGCCAAGGAGGCGCGGCGGTCCGTCGTGTGGGCGATCTGGCTCATCGGCATCTTCTACCTGTTCACGCTGGTGCTCGGCTACGGCGCCGGTGCCCTGGTGGGTCCGGAGACGATCATGTCGTCGCCCGGCAAGGCGAACTCGGCCGCACCGCTGCTCGCGTATGAGCTGGGCGGGGTGTTCCTGCTCGGGATCATCTCGGCGGTCGCGTTCGCGACGATCCTGGCGGTGGTGGCGGGGCTGACCATCACGGCGGCGGCGTCCTTCGCGCACGACATCTACGCGTCGGTGATCAAGCGCGGCGAGGTCGCACCCGACGCCGAGGTGCGGGTCGCGCGCATCACCGTGGTCGTCATCGGCGCGCTGGCCATCGTGGGCGGCATCTTCGCCAACGGGCAGAACGTCGCGTTCCTCGTGGCGCTGGCCTTCGCGGTCGCCGCGTCGGCGAACCTGCCCACCATCATCTACTCGCTGTTCTGGAAGCGGTTCAACACCTCCGGCGCGCTGTGGAGCATGTACGGCGGGCTGATCTCCTGCGTCCTGCTCATCGCGCTGTCCCCGGTCGTGTCCGGCAAGGTCGACCCGGTCACCGGTGCCAGCCTGTCGATGATCCGGGACACGTCGGTGGACTTCGCGATCCTCCCGCTGGAGAACCCGGGGATCATCTCGATCCCGCTCGGCTTCCTGCTCGGGATCGTCGGGACGCTGCTGTCGAAGGAGAAGCCGCACCCGGAGAAGTTCGCCGAGATGGAGGTGCGCTCGCTCACCGGGGCCGGGGCCGAGAAGGCCACCGTCGCCCACTGAGGTCAGGCGGGGGGTCGGTGCGCACGCACGATCAGTGTCCCGGGCAACCGGGCGCCGCGCACCGGCCCCCAGCCACCCCACACGCGCTCGTGCCCGGCCGGCCACTCGGGCTCGAGCAGGGCGTCGAGCACGAGACCGGCACCGACGACGTCCGCGACGTGGTCGCCCACGGTGCGGTGGTACTCCGCGTACAGGACCCGACCGTCGGCGGCCGACTCGACGTAGGGGCGCCGGTCGAAGTAGGAGCGCGTCGCGGTGAGCCCGCCGGTCCCGGGGTCGTCGGGGAAGGCCCACCGCAGGGGGTGCGTCACCGAGAACACCCAGCGGCCGCCCGGGCGCAGCACGCGAGCGACCTCGGCGTGCACGCGCGGCGCGTCGGGGACGAACGGCAGGGCGCCGAAGGCGGTGAACACGACGTCGAACGACGCGTCCGCGAACGGCAGCGCCCGCGCGTCGGCCTGGACGAGCGGGACGCGGACGCCGCTGTCGGCGTCCAGGCGGGCGGCCGCGGCGAGCATCCCCGCGGAGACGTCGGTGGCGACGGCGTCGGCGCCGGCGACGCTGCGGAGCCACCGCGTGCCCTGCGCGGCGCCTGCGCCGATCTCGAGCACACGCGCGCCGCGCACGTCGCCCAGCAGCCGGGCCTGCGACTCGCGCAGGCCCTCGGGGCACCACAGCAGGTCCACGGGTCCGAGGAACTCGCCGTGCTCGTCGAGGTACTCCTGCGCGTTGGCGTCCCACCACCCGCGGGCCGCGCGTCCGCCCTGGTCGTCCGGTACCGCCCGGTACCCGGCGTCCGCCAGCGCGTCGTCGTGGGATTCGTCCGGCATGGTGCCAGTGTGTCCGATGCCGAATCCGTACCGATGCGTAACAACCGCGTGACACGCCGCACCTAGCGTTCACCGGGTTCCCGCGTGGCGCGGTGCACCACGACCGCGCCCAGACGAGAGGTGGCAGCTGTGAGGACCAGATGGCAGATCGTCGCGGGCGGTGTGGTGGTGGGGCTCGCCCTGTCCGCGTGCGCCGCCAGCGACCGGGACCCCGAGGGCAGCACCGACGGTGCGACCGGCGGGGGGCGCGACACGTTCATCTTCGCGGCGTCGGGGGACCCCTCGTCGCTCGACCCCGCCTTCGCGAGCGACGGGGAGTCGTTCCGCGTCGCGCGGCAGATCTTCGAGGGTCTCGTCGGTGTCGAGCCGGGCACGGCCGACCCCGCGCCGCTGCTCGCGGAGTCGTGGGACGTCAGCGACGACGGCCTGGAGTACACGTTCCACCTCAAGGAGGACGTGACGTTCCAGGACGGCACGCCGTTCGACGGTGACGCCGTGTGCTTCAACTTCGAGCGCTGGAACAACTTCACGGGCGTCCTGCAGTCGGAGTCGCTGTCGTACTACTGGCAGAAGGTCAACGGCGGCTTCGCGACCAGCGACGTCGCGAGCCTGAACGGCACCGGCAAGTACGAGTCGTGCGAGGCGCCGGACGACGCCACCGCGGTCATCCACCTGCAGAGCCCGCTGCCCGAGCTCGTGTCGGCACTGTCCCTGCCGGCGTTCTCCATGCAGTCGCCGACCGCGTTGCAGGAGTACGAGGCCGACGCCGTCACGGGTGACGGCGAGGCGCCGGTCCTGCCGGAGTACGCGACGAGCCACCCGACCGGCACGGGCCCGTACACGTTCGAGTCGTGGAGCCCGGGCGAGGAGGTCGTGCTCACCGCCTACGACGGCTACTGGGGCGAGCAGGGCCAGGTCAAGCGCATCGTGTTCCCGATCATCTCGGACGCGACCGCGCGTCGTCAGGCGCTGCAGGCGGGCGACATCGACGGCTACGACCTCGTCGGTCCCGCCGACGTCGTGGCGCTCGAGGAGGCCGGCTTCCAGATCGTCAACCGCGAGCCGTTCAACGTGCTGTACCTCGGCATGAACCAGGCGAACCCCGACCTGGCCGACCTCAAGGTCCGGCAGGCCATCGCGCACGCGATCAACAAGGACGCGCTCGTCGCGCAGACGCTGCCCGAGGGCACCGAGGTGGCGACCAACTTCGTCCCGCCGTCGGTCGTGGGCTGGAACGAGGACGTCGCGACGTACGACTACGACCCCGACAAGGCGCGCACGCTGCTCGCCGAGGCGGGCAGGTCGAACCTGACGATCGACTTCAACTACCCGACGAACGTCTCGCGGCCGTACATGCCGACGCCCGAGCAGGTCTTCACCGCGATCACGGCGGACCTCGAGGCGGTCGGCATCACGGTCAACCCCGTCCCGGACCCGTGGAACCCGGAGTACCTCGACAAGATCCAGGGCGGCTCGCAGCACGGCCTGCACCTGCTGGGGTGGACCGGCGACTACAACGACACCTACAACTTCATCGGGGTCTTCTTCGGCGGGGCCTCGAACGAGTGGGGCTTCGACAACCCGGACCTGTTCTCGGCGATCAACGACGCCCGCTACGTCGCGGACGTCGACGCGCAGCGGGAGGCGTACGAGGTGGCCAACGCGGCGATCCTCGACTTCCTCCCCGGGGTCCCGCTCGCGCACCCCGTGCCGTCCCTCGCGTTCAAGGCCGACGTCCACGGGTACCCGGCCTCGCCGGTCCAGGACGAGGTCTACAACGTGATCACGCTCGGCGACTGAGGAGCGGCTCGACCCGATGACCCGACTGATCCTGCGGCGCCTCGCGCTGCTCGTCCCGACCCTGCTCGGGTTGTCGGTCCTGCTGTTCCTGTGGGTGCGCGCTCTCCCGGGAGGGCCGGCGACGGCTCTCCTGGGGGAGCGCGCCACCCCGGAGGCCGTGGAGCGGATCAACCAGCTCTACGGCTTCGACAGGCCCCTGCCGCAGCAGTACGTGACGTGGCTGGGGCAGCTCCTGCAGGGCAACTTCGGCGTGTCCACCCGCACCGGACGCCCCGTGCTGGACGAGTTCTGGGCCCGTTTCCCCGCCACCGTCGAGCTCTCGCTCGTCGGCCTGCTCGTCGCCGTCGGTATCGGCATCCCGCTGGGGTACCTCGCCGCCCGGCACCAGGGACGGCTCGTCGACCACGCGGCGGTCGTCACGTCGCTGCTCGGCGTGACGATCCCCGTCTTCTTCCTGGCGTTCCTGCTTAAGTGGCTGTTCGCCGTGCAGCTCGGCTGGTTCCCGTCCACGGGACGCCAGGACCCGGCGATGATCGCGACGCACCCGACGGGGTTCTACGTGCTCGACGGGGTGCTGACGCGCGAGTGGGACGCGAGCTGGGACGCGCTCGTGCACCTGCTGCTGCCGGCGCTCGCGCTCGGCACGATCCCGCTGGCGATCATCGCGCGCATCACGCGTGCGTCCGTCATCGACGTGCAGCACGCCGACTACGTGCGCACCGCGCGCGCCAAGGGCCTGTCGACGCCGCACGTGCGCGGGCGCGTGATCCTGCACAACGCGATGCTCCCGGTCTCTACCACCATCGGCCTGCAGGTCGGGCTGCTGCTGTCCGGTGCCGTGCTCACCGAGACCGTGTTCGCCTTCCCCGGCATCGGCAAGTTCCTCGCCGACGCCGTGTTCAACCTCGACTACGCCGTCCTGCAGGGGTTCATCCTGCTCATCGCCGTGGTCTACGCCCTCGTGAACCTGGCGGTGGACGTGTCGTACGGCCTGATCGACCCGAGGATGAGGACGCGATGAGCGCACCCGAGGTGTACGAGGTCCCGCAGGGACCGGTCGACGCCGGCGCGGCGCTGGCCGAGGACCGTCGCGCGGGCGAGTCGCTCTGGCGCGTCGCGGTGCGCCGGCTGGTGCGCAACCCCGCCGCGGTCGTGGGCGTCCTCATCGTCGTCGCGTTCGTCCTCGTCGCGGTCCTGGCGCCCCTCCTGGCGCCGTACGGGCCGGGCGCGCTGCCGGGGCGCGCCGACGTGCGGCCGACCTTCATCCCGGGGCCGTCGGCCGGCCACCCGCTCGGCCTCGACCGCTACGGCGCCGACGTGCTGTCCCAGCTGATCTGGGGGGCGCGGGCGTCGCTGCTCATCGGCGTGCTCTCGACGCTCCTCGGGCTCGCCGGCGGCATGCTCGTCGGCCTGCTCGCAGGCGCCTTCGGGGGCTGGGTCGACTCGGCGGCGATGCGACTGGTCGACCTCATGCTCGCGGTGCCGAGCCTGCTGCTCGCGGTCTCCATCGCCGCCGTCGCGGGCCAGACGCCGTCGGCCGTGGTCATCGCCATCGGCGTCGTGCAGGTGCCGGTCTTCGCGCGGCTCCTGCGCGGGTCGATGCTCGCCCAGAAGGGCTCCGACTACGTGCTGGCCGCGCGCTCGCTCGGCCTCACGCGCCGCACCGTGACGATGAGCCACGTCCTGCCCAACAGCGTCTCACCCGTCATCGTGCAGGCCACCCTGCTGCTCGCGACGGCGGTCATCGAGGCTGCGGCGCTGTCGTTCCTCGGCCTCGGGGGCGGCTCGCCGACCACGGCGGAGTGGGGCCGCATGCTCGTGGCCGCGCAGAACGAGCTCGAGATCGCACCGCGCCTCGCGCTGTGGCCGGGCATCTGCATCTCGGTCACGGCCCTGGGCTTCACCCTGTTCGGCGAGGCGCTGCGCGAGGCGCTCGACCCGCGATCGAGGAGACGATGAGCGTGACGAGCGCACCGCAGGACGGCGCCGAGGGCGCCCCGCTGCTGAGCATCCGTGACCTCGAGGTCACGTTCCGCACCGAGGCCGGCAGCGCGACGGTCGTGCGCGGCGTGTCGTTCGACGTGCACGCCGGGCAGACCGTGGCGGTCGTGGGGGAGTCCGGCTCCGGCAAGTCGACCACCGCCGCCGCCGTCATCGGGCTGCTCGCGGGCAACGGTGCGGTCACCGGTGGGCAGATCCTCTTCGAGGGGGAGGACCTGGCCACGCTCGGCCCGGGCGCCATGCACCGGCTGCGCGGCGCCCGCATCGGCATGGTGCCGCAGGACCCGATGTCGAACCTCAACCCGGTGCGCCGCGTGGGTGCGCAGATCGACGAGACGCTCGAGGACAACGGCGTCGTGCGCGGCCGTGGCGTGCGCGAGCGCACCGTCGAGCTGCTCGCGGAGGCCGGGCTGCCGGACGCGCTGCGCCGAGCCCGGCAGTACCCGCACGAGTTCTCGGGCGGCATGCGCCAGCGGGCGCTCATCGCGATGGGTCTGGCGGCGCGCCCCCGGCTCCTCATCGCCGACGAGCCCACCTCCGCGCTCGACGTCACCGTGCAGCGCACGATCCTCGACGGCCTCACGGACCTCACCGACCGGCTGGGCGTCGCTGTGCTGCTCATCACGCACGACCTCGGCCTGGCCGCCGAACGTGCCGACCGTGTCGTGGTGATGTACCGCGGCGAGGTGGTCGAGCAGGGCGACGCGCGCTCGCTGCTGACCGACCCGCAGCACGAGTACACGCGGCGGCTGCTCGCAGCCGCGCCCTCGCTCGCGTCGCGGCGCATCGAGCTCGCGCGCCATGGCGTCGACGTGACCTTCCCGGCCACGGACGAGCCGGCCACCGCAGCCACCGGGGCACCGACCGAGCCGACCCCGCCCGCCCGCCCCCTCGTCGCGGCGGCGCTCGACGCCCCGCCGCCCCTGGTCGAGGTCGACCGCGTCACGAAGGTCTTCCCGATCCGCGGGCGAGGCCCCCTCGGTCGCTCGACCGACTTCACGGCCGTCGACGACGTGAGCTTCGTCGTGCCGCGCGGACGCACGCTGGCGGTCGTGGGGGAGTCGGGCTCCGGCAAGTCGACCATCGCCCGCATGATGCTCGACCTGCTGACGCCGACGTCCGGCAGCATCCGCTTCGACGGTGCCGACGTCGCGGGGCTCGACCGCGCCGGCGAGGTCGCGTTCCGCCGTCGCGTCCAGCCGATCTTCCAGGACCCGTACGCGTCGCTCGACCCGCTGTTCACCGTCTACCGGACGGTGGAGGAGCCGCTGCGCGCGCACGGGATCGGCGACCGCGCGCAGCGCAACACGCGCGTCCGCGAGCTCATGGAGCAGGTCGCCCTGCCGGCCGGGCTGCTGCGCCGCTACCCCGCCGAGCTGTCCGGCGGCCAGCGGCAGCGGGTCGCCATCGCCCGGGCCCTCGCGCTCGAGCCCGACCTCGTCGTGTGCGACGAGGCCGTCTCCGCGCTCGACGTCATCGTCCAGTCGCAGATCCTGCGTCTCCTCGCCGACCTGCAGGAGCGGCTCGGGCTCACGTACCTGTTCATCAGCCACGACCTCGCCGTGGTGCGACAGATCGCCGACGAGGTCTGCGTCATGCAGGAAGGGCGGATCGTGGAGCGCGGCACGGTCGACGACGTGTTCGACTCCCCCCGGACCGAGTACACCCGCACGCTCCTCGACGCGATCCCGGGCCGCGACCTCGACCTGGGCCGACCGGCCTGACGGCGGCGCTCGCGGGCTCGGCGCGGCGGCGCCGGGACCCTCGGCGCAGGACCGGTGGCGACGGGGTGGTTAGGGTTGTACGTGGCGCGCGGCGACGTGCGTCCGGCCCCCCGAGCATCCGGGGTGTGGCCCCTGCGAACGAGGAGCTCCAGCGTGCGAGTCGGTCTGCTGACCGGTGGCGGCGACGTCCCGGGCCTGAACGCCGCGATCCGTGCCGTCGTCAAGCGGGGGGAGGGGGAGCACGGCCACACCATCATCGGCTTCCGCAACGGCTGGAAGGGTGTGGTCGACGGTGACGTCATGCCGCTGACCCGCCGGGACATCCGCAACGTCCTTCCGACCGGCGGGACCCTGCTGGGCACGGCGCGGTACCACCCCCACGCGTCGGACGGCGGCCTGGACGCCGCGCTGGCGACCCTCGAGGCCGAGCGCATCGAGGCGCTCATCTGCATCGGCGGCGACGGGACGCTCAACGCGGCCAGCAAGGTCGCCGAGGCCGGCGTCAAGGTCGTCGGCATCCCCAAGACGATCGACAACGACGTGTGGGCGACGGACGCGTCGATCGGGTTCGACACGGCGGTCAGCATCGCGACCGAGGCGATCGACCGGATCCACACGACGGCCGAGTCCCACAACCGCGTGATGATCGTCGAGGTGATGGGACGTCATGCGGGCTGGATCGCCGTCACGTCGGGCATCGCCGGTGGTGCGGAGCTCGTGCTCGCGCCGGAGGAGCCGTTCGACATCACGCGGATCGAGAAGTTCCTCAAGCACCGCCACCGCGCCCACGCGAGCTTCTCGATCGTGGTCGTCGCCGAGGGCGCGGTGCCTGCCGAGGGCACGTCCATGCTCTACGAGACGCAGGTCGGGAAGTTCGGCGAGATCGTCGCCGGGGCGATCGGTGAGCGGCTCAAGGTCGAGATCGAGCAGCGCACCGGCTTCGACACGCGTGTCACGGTGCTGGGGCACACCCAGCGGGGCGGTATCCCGACCGCCGCGGACCGCATCCTGGCCTCGCGGTTCGGTGTCGCGGCGATCGACGCGGTGACGGCGGGCACGTCCAACGTCATGACGGCGATCCGCGGCGGGGAGGTCGTGCTGGTCCCCCTCTCCGAGGTCGCCGGCAAGGTCAAGTTCGTCCCGCAGGGCCTGCTGACCGTGGCGCGCGCGCTGGCCTGACGTTCCCTTTGCCTGCCCGGCCGTCCACCCGATAGGGTGGACGGCGGTGCCGCGCGTCCTCGCGCGTACCGAATCCTCGACACCCACCGGTCCCAGGCCGTTCGTGGGTGGCGGGGACGCAGTCCCGACGTGGCGCCCTGCCACGCACGATTCCCTGTCCGTCCTACTTCCTGTCCGCATCGGAGCCCACCACTACATGAGCATCTCCACCCCCGCGAAGCCCGCCAGCCCGCAGGTCGCGGTGAACGACATCGGTTCGGCCGAGGACTTCCTCGCCGCGATCGACGCCACCATCAAGTACTTCAACGATGGCGACATCGTCGAGGGCACCATCGTCAAGGTCGACCGCGACGAGGTCCTGCTCGACATCGGTTACAAGACCGAGGGCGTCATCCCCTCCCGTGAGCTGTCCATCAAGCACGACGTGGACCCCGGTGAGGTCGTGAAGGTCGGCGACGAGGTCGAGGCCCTCGTCCTCCAGAAGGAGGACAAGGAAGGCCGTCTGATCCTGTCCAAGAAGCGCGCGCAGTACGAGCGGGCGTGGGGCACGATCGAGAAGATCAAGGAGGAGGACGGCGTCGTCACCGGCACCGTCATCGAGGTCGTCAAGGGTGGACTCATCCTCGACATCGGCCTGCGCGGCTTCCTGCCCGCCTCCCTCGTCGAGATGCGTCGCGTGCGCGACCTCCAGCCGTACGTCGGCAAGGAGATCGAGGCGAAGATCATCGAGCTCGACAAGAACCGCAACAACGTCGTGCTGTCGCGGCGTGCGTGGCTCGAGCAGACGCAGTCCGAGGTGCGCTCGACCTTCCTGCAGACCCTGCAGAAGGGCCAGGTCCGCCCCGGTGTCGTGTCGTCGATCGTCAACTTCGGCGCCTTCGTGGACCTGGGCGGCGTGGACGGCCTCGTGCACGTCTCCGAGCTGTCCTGGAAGCACATCGACCACCCCTCCGAGGTCGTCGAGGTCGGCCAGGAGGTCACGGTCGAGGTGCTCGAGGTCGACTTCGACCGCGAGCGTGTCTCGCTGTCGCTGAAGGCGACGCAGGAGGACCCGTGGCAGGCGTTCGCCCGGACGCACGCCATCGGCCAGGTCGTGCCCGGCAAGGTCACCAAGCTCGTCCCGTTCGGCGCGTTCGTGCGCGTCGAGGACGGCATCGAGGGCCTGGTCCACATCTCGGAGCTGGCCGTGCGCCACGTCGAGATCCCGGAGCAGGTCGTCCAGGTCGGCGACGACGTCTTCGTCAAGGTCATCGACATCGACCTCGAGCGTCGCCGCATCTCGCTGTCGCTCAAGCAGGCGAACGAGGGCTTCGACCCCGAGTCGGACGACTTCGACCCCGCCCTGTACGGCATGGCGGCCGAGTACGACGAGCAGGGGAACTACAAGTACCCCGAGGGCTTCGACTCGACCACCAACGAGTGGCTCGAGGGCTTCGAGGCGCAGCGCGAGACGTGGGAGGCCCAGTACGCGGCCGCGCACGAGCGCTGGGACGCGCACCGCAAGCAGGTCGCCGCGGCCGCCCAGGCGGACCTCGAGGCCTCGACGTCGGAGACCCCGGCCGCCAGCAGCTCCAGCAGCAGCAGCAGCGGCCCCGCGCCGTCGACGTACTCGTCGGCGACCGAGGAGGTCACCGGGACGCTCGCGTCGGACGAGGCGCTCGCCGCGCTCCGCGAGAAGCTCACCGGCAACTGACGCCACGCGGGTCCGCCCGCACGGCAGCACGACGACGGCCGGTCACCCTCGGGTGGCCGGCCGTCGGCGTACCCGGGTGCTGCTCCGCCCGGGTGCCGGGCTCGCGCCGAAGGTCGGCGGACGCCACGATGGGGCGATGCAGAGGATCGGGCTGACCGGAGGCATCGCGGCGGGCAAGTCGGTCGCCGCTCGCAGGTTCGGGCAGCTCGGTGCGGTCGTGATCGACGCCGACGTGCTCGCGCGCGAGGCCGTGGCGCCGGGATCGGCCGGCCTCGCCGAGGTCGCGGCCGCGTTCGGGCCCGCGGTCCTCGACGCGGACGGCGCCCTCGACCGGCCCGCGCTGGCGCGCGTCGTGTTCTCCGACGCCGGTGCGCGCGCTCGGCTCGACGCGATCGTGCACCCCGTCGTGCGGAGGCTGTCGGCCGAGCGCGAGGCCGCCGCCGTGGCGCTCGACGCCGGGGCCGTCGTCGTGCACGACATCCCGCTGCTGGTCGAGACGGGGCAGGTGGAGAACTTCCATGTCGTGGTCGTCGTGCACGCGCCCGCCGTGCTGCGGGTGGAGCGTCTGGTGCGGCTGCGCGGCATGACGCGCGATGACGCGGAGGCCCGCGTCGCCGCGCAGGCGCGCGACGAGGACCGGCTCGCGGCGGCCGACGTCGTGCTGGACGGCGCGGGCAGCGACGCCGACCTGGTGCGCCAGGTGGACGAGCTGTGGGCGCGGCTCGCCGTCGAGCGTGACGACGAGCGTGCGGCCGACGTGCCCTGACCCTCCTCGTCGGCCCGCGTCGGTCGCCGGTGTGCCCTGCAGGACCAAGGTCCTTCGTACCGGCTAGTAACACGCACCCGTACGAGTGAATTGAACGCTTGTCCACGCGAGGAGTAGCGTTCAGGCGCCGATCACTCGGATGGACGCGCAAAGCGCGTCCAGCGGGTCGCGTCGGGCGATCCGCGGCAACGGAGCCGGAGGAACGATGGCGGTCCAGTCGGTCGGTAGTGGGTGGGAGGCGCGCCCGCTGCAGTCGAAGGCCTCGATGTCGGTGGCCACGGGCGCACTGTCAGCGAACCAGGTGCTCGATCTCGTGACCACGGCGGCGGCCGCGGTCGAGGACGAGAGCGGCTGGCTGCGGGTGGGGGAGCGCAGCGCCAACAAGGTGTCCCTGTCGGTCCGGGACATGACGCGGGAGAGCACCGACCCCGTGCTCTTCTTCGACGTCGAGGTGGACCGAGCGGTCGGCCGTGTGACGGTGCGGACCCTCATCACGAGCTACGTCGTCAAGTCGGGCGGCATGAGCGGCCTGATGCCCATGACCAAGCGCAAGATCATCGGCTTCAGCGCCTACCGGGCCTTCATGGACCGGTACGCCACGATGCTCGCGGAGACGGACCCCGCGGCGAACGTGTCGTTCAGCGGCGAGTGGTAGCCCGCCGCTGACGGCCGCCCGTCCGGGCTCCGCGCACCGACGCCGCGTCGATGTCGGTGGGCCGACGTAACGTGGGCACATGCGCCCCGTCACCGACCTGCAGCGGACCGTCGCGCCGTTCGAGGTGATCTCCGAGTACACCCCGAGCGGCGACCAGCCGGCGGCGATCGCGGAGCTCGCGGCGCGCGTGCGGGCCGGCGAGAAGGACGTCGTGCTGCTCGGCGCGACCGGGACCGGCAAGTCCGCCACGACGGCGTGGCTCATCGAGGAGCTGCAGCGCCCGACGCTCGTCATGGCACCGAACAAGACGCTCGCCGCGCAGCTCGCCACCGAGTTCCGCGAGCTCATGCCGAACAACGCGGTCGAGTACTTCGTGTCGTACTACGACTACTACCAGCCCGAGGCGTACATCGCGCAGTCGGACACGTACATCGAGAAGGACTCCTCCATCAACGAGGAGGTCGAACGCCTGCGGCACTCGGCCACGAGCTCGCTGCTGACCAGGCGCGACGTCATCGTCGTCTCGTCGGTCTCGTGCATCTACGGCCTGGGCACGCCGCAGGAGTACGTGGACCGCATGGTGACGCTCGCGGTCGGCGACCGGATGGACCGCGACCAGCTGCTGCGCAAGTTCGTCACCATGCAGTACACGCGCAACGACATGGCGTTCACCCGTGGGACGTTCCGCGTGCGCGGCGACACCGTCGAGATCATCCCGGTCTACGAGGAGCTCGCGATCCGCATCGAGTTCTTCGGTGACGAGATCGAGGCGATCGCGACGCTGCACCCCCTGACGGGCGACGTCGTGCGCTCCGAGCAGCAGATGCACGTCTTCCCGGCGACGCACTACGTGGCCGGGCCCGAGCGCATGGAGCGCGCGATCGCCGGCATCGAGGAGGAGCTCGAGCAGCGGCTCGCCGAGCTCGAGCAGCAGAACAAGCTGCTCGAGGCGCAGCGGCTGCAGATGCGCACGACCTACGACATCGAGATGATGCGCCAGATCGGCTCGTGCTCGGGGATCGAGAACTACTCGCGCCACATCGACGGCCGCGCGCCGGGCTCCGCCCCCAACACGCTCATCGACTACTTCCCGGAGGACTTCCTCCTCGTCATCGACGAGTCGCACGTGACGGTGCCGCAGATCGGCGCGATGTTCGAGGGCGACATGTCCCGCAAGCGGGCGCTCGTCGACCACGGTTTCCGGCTGCCGAGCGCGGTGGACAACCGGCCCTTGCGCTGGGAGGAGTTCGTCGAGCGGATCGGCCAGACCGTCTACCTGTCCGCGACCCCGGGCGACTACGAGCTGTCGATGGCGGACGGCGTCGTCGAGCAGATCATCCGCCCGACCGGCCTCGTCGACCCGCAGGTCCTGGTCAAGCCCACCAAGGGCCAGATCGACGACCTGCTGGGCGAGATCCGCGAGCGGGTCGAGCGCGACGAGCGCGTCCTGGTGACGACGCTGACCAAGAAGATGTCGGAGGACCTGACCGACTACCTGCTGGAGAAGGACGTGCGGGTGCGCTACCTGCACTCGGAGGTCGACACGCTGCGCCGCGTCGAGCTGCTGCGCGAGCTCCGGCTGGGGGAGTTCGACGTGCTCGTGGGCATCAACCTGCTGCGCGAGGGCCTCGACCTGCCCGAGGTCTCGCTGGTGGCGATCCTCGACGCCGACAAGCAGGGCTTCCTGCGCTCCGGCAAGTCCCTCATCCAGACCATCGGCCGCGCCGCGCGCAACGTGTCGGGCGAGGTCCACATGTACGCGGACACCGTGACCCCCGCGATGCGGCAGGCCCTCGACGAGACCGAGCGCCGCCGCGACCGGCAGATCGCCTACAACGTCGAGCACGGGATCGATCCGCAGCCGCTGCGCAAGCGCATCGGTGACATCACCGACATGCTCGCGCGCGAGGACGCCGACACGGCCGAGCTGCTGGGCGGTGCCGGCCGGCAGTCGAGCCGCGGCAAGGCGCCCGTCCCGGGCCTGGGGTCGCGCGGCGGTGCGGGGGACGACCGGACGCGGCTGACGGGCGCGGCGGCGCACGACCTCGCCGACCTCATCCAGCAGCTCACGGACCAGATGCACGCTGCCGCCGGTGAGCTGCAGTTCGAGCTCGCGGCCCGTCTGCGGGACGAGATCTCAGGCCTGAAGAAGGAGCTCCGCCAGATGCAGTCCGCGACCGCCTGAGGCGCGCCCGGCCCGCCGGTCGCCGGCTGGGAGTGGCACGAGAGCCGTCGTCACCTATAGTTCGGGGCGGAGGGGAGTACTCCCCACGACGTCATCGTCATCACGGTCGCCAGCGTTGCCGGCCCGGTGCGTCGGCCACGCGCGACCCCGCACCGGCGGCGGTGGGCGCTGGCGGAAGAGACCTCCGATCCCTCGTCGTACCGATCCGGAGGTCTGTTTTCGTGGATGTTCCCCTGTGGGTGTGGGCCGTCACCGTCGGCGTCATCCTCGTCATGCTCGCTGTCGACTACGTCGGGCACGTGCGCTCGCCGCACGAGCCCACGCTCCGGGAGTCCGCCTGGTGGTCGGCCGGCTACGTCGGCGTCGCCCTCGTCTTCGGGGTGCTGGTGTGGGCCGTGTGGGGCTCGACGTACGGCGCGGAGTACTTCGCCGGGTACGTGACCGAGAAGAGCCTGTCGGTCGACAACCTCTTCGTGTTCGTCCTGATCATGGCGAGCTTCCGGGTCCCCCGGCTGTACCAGCAGAAGGTGCTGCTCATCGGCATCACCATCGCGCTGGTGCTGCGGACGGTGTTCATCTTCGTCGGTGCCGCGTTCATCGAGCGGTTCAGCGCGATCTTCTACCTGTTCGGCGCCTTCCTGCTGTACACCGCGTGGACCCAGATCAAGTCCGGCAGCACCGAGGACGACGAGTACCACGAGAACCTCGTGCTGCGCTGGACACGTCGCGCGTTCCCGACGACCGACGACTACGTCGGCGACAAGATGATCGTCCGGCGCGACGGCAAGCGGTTCATGACACCGATGCTCATCGTGATGGTCGCGATCGGTACCGCCGACATCATCTTCGCGGTCGACTCCATCCCGGCGATCTTCGGCCTCACGCAGGAGACGTACCTGGTCTTCGCGGCCAACGCGTTCTCGCTGCTCGGGCTGCGCCAGCTGTTCTTCCTCATCGACGGCCTGCTCGACAAGCTCGTCTACCTGGCCTACGGCCTGGGTGTGATCCTCGGCTTCATCGGCGTCAAGCTGCTCATCCACGCGCTGCACACCAACGAGGTGCCGTTCATCAACGGCGGTGAGCACGTCACGGTCGTCCCGGAGATCGGGACGTGGGTCTCGCTCGGCGTCATCGTCGGCACCCTCGTGGTGACGACGGTGCTGTCGCTGCGGCGCACGCGTCTCGACGAGGCCGCCGCCGCACGCGCGCGGTCCCGCGCCCACACCCACGGTCTGGCAGCGGGAGACGAGGACACCGAGGGCCGGAAGTGACGCACGAGCTGCCGCTCGCCTTCGAGGTCGCGACGCTCGTCGCGGTCGTGGCGATCCTGCTGCTCGACCTCGCGGTCGTCCGTCGTCGTCCGCACGTGCCCTCGATCCGCGAGAGCGTGACCTGGGTGGCCCTGTACGTGGGCCTCGCGCTCGTGTTCGCGGGCGTGCTCGCGCTCGTCGGCGGGGCGGCGCCCAGCGGCGAGTTCCTGGCCGGCTGGTTGACCGAGTACAGCCTCTCGGTCGACAACCTCTTCGTGTTCCTGCTCATCATGTCGAGCTTCGCCGTGCCCCGGGAGCAGCAGCAGCGGGTGCTGATGGTGGGGATCATCATCGCGCTGGTCCTGCGTGCCGTGTTCATCGTCGCGGGTGCCGCGATCATCGAGCGGTACACGTGGGTGTTCTACGTGTTCGGGGCGTTCCTCGTGTGGACGGCGGTCAAGCTGGTCCGCGAGGGCGTCGGCGGTGGTGACGAGGCGTACGAGGAGAACCGGCTCGTACGGACCGTGCGACGCGTCCTGCCGATGTCCCCGACCTACGACGGCGGCAAGGTTCGCACGGAGCACGACGGCCGGCGCGTCTTCACGCCGCTCGTGGTGGTCTTCGTCGCCATCGGCACGACCGACCTGCTGTTCGCGTTCGACTCGATCCCCGCGGTCTTCGGCCTCACGCACGACCCGTTCATCGTGTTCACCGCGAACGTGTTCGCGCTCATGGGCCTGCGACAGCTGTACTTCCTGCTGGGAGGGCTCCTCGACAGGCTCGTCTACCTGCCGTACGGCCTGGCCGCGATCCTCGCGTTCATCGGCGCGAAGCTCGTGCTCGAGGCGCTCGCGACCAACGCGCTGCCGTTCCTCAACGGCGGCGAGCCCGTGGCATGGGCTCCCGAGGTGCCGACGTGGCTGTCGCTCGTGGTCATCGCGGCCGCGCTCGGCGTCGCGACCGCCGCGAGCCTCGTCCGGTCCCGCCGCAGCGCGGCCCGGCTGCCGCAGGCGCTGGGAGCCGCTGCCCCGGACTGACGGCACCCTGAGGCGTGGGCCGACCCGCAGGGGTCGGCCCACGCGTCAGGACGAGGGTGTCGACCAGGGGCCGAGGACCAGGTTCCACCCGCGTACCTCGGTCGCGGTGACGAGGCCGTCGCGGGCGAACGGGTCCTGCGCGAGCACGGTGCGCAGCGCGCTCTCGTCCGGCGCCTGCAGGACGAGCAGCGCACCGGGCTCGCCGTCGATGAAGGGACCGGAGCCCAGCAGGACCCCCGCCGTCGCGAGCTCGGCCAACCAGGCGCGGTGCTCGGGACGGACCGCGTCGCGGACCTCGGCCCGCTCGTCGTAGGTGTAGCGGACGGCGAAGATGCTCATGACGCCATCCTGCCCGAGGTCGCCCGTCCGGTGGCGGGACCGACCACGGCCGGCGCGGTGGCAGAGTGGTCGGATGGCCCGCACGCTGCGCACCCTGCTCACCGACGACGTCCTCGCGCGGATCCGCGCACGCGCCGACGCCCACGACCGCGACAACACGTTCCCGCACGACGACCTGTCCGACCTGGTCGCGGCGGGCTACCTGCGCGCGTTCGTCCCCGAGCACCTCGGCGGTGCGGGCCTGACCCTCGAGGAGGTCGCCCGCGAGCAGGTGCGCCTCGCCGGAGCGGCCCCGGCGACGGCCCTGGCGGTCAACATGCACCTCGTCGTCACGGGGCTCGCGGCGCTGCTCGTGGCACGGGGTGACCGGTCGGTGGAGTTCGTCCTGCGCGACGCGGCCGCGGGCGAGGTCTTCGCGTTCGGCAACTCCGAGGCGGGCAACGACCTCGTCATGTTCGGGTCCCGGACGCGGGCCGTCCCGCAGCCCGACGGCGGCTACCGGTACCACGGGACGAAGATCTTCACGTCCCTGTCGCCCGTGTGGACGCGCCTGGCGACGTTCGGCCTGGACGACTCCGACCCCGACGACCCGCGGCTCGTGCACGGTGTGGTCGCGCGCGACGGCGGCGGCGTCGAGCCGCGCGACGACTGGGACGCGCTCGGCATGCGGGCGTCGCAGTCCGCGACGACCGTGCTCGACGGGGCGTACGCGCCGGCCGACCGCGTGTACCGGCGGCTGCCCGTCGGACCCTCGGCGGACTCCTTCGTCTTCGCGCTCTTCGCGGTGTTCGAGACGCTGCTCGCGGCCGTGTACACCGGCATCGGCCGGCGCGCGCTCGAGCTGGGGGTCGGGCACGCCCGGCGCCGCACCTCGTTCAAGCACGGCGGTCGGTCGTACGCGCAGGACCCCGACATCCGCTGGCGCATCGCCGATGCGGCGCTCGCGCAGGACGGCGCCGAGCTGCAGGTGTTCGCCCTGGCGCGCGACGTCGACGAGGAGGTCGACCACGGTGCGCGGTGGTTCGCGCAGCTCGTCGGCCTCAAGGTCCGCGCGACCGAGACCGCCCGTGTCGTCGTCGACCTCGCGCTGCGCGTCTCCGGGGGCGGCGCCTACTTCACCGGCAGCGAGCTCGCGCGGCTGTACCGCGACGTGCTGGCCGGCATCTACCACCCGTCCGACGACGAGTCGGCGCACGCGACCCTCGCGACCTCGGTGCTGGGCCCGCCGCAGGACTGAGCCGTCACCACCCGCGGGCGGCCCAGGCCGGCAGCGAGGGCCGCTGCTCGCCCAGGGTCGTGTCGTCGCCGTGCCCCGGGTAGACCCACGTGTCGTCGCGGTACCGCTCGAAGACGCGGGACGTCACGTCACCGAGCAGCTGCGCGAACCGCTGCGGGTCGCCCTGGGTGCTGCCCACCCCGCCGGGGAACAGGGAGTCGCCCGTGAAGAGGTGGACGCGCCCCGGCACCGCACCGGGTGCCGAGGCGTCGTCCGGCTCGGTGAGGGCGAGCGCGACGGAGCCCGGCGTGTGACCTCGCAGCGCGACGACGTCCAGCACGAGGTGGCCCACGGCCAGGCGGTCGCCGTGCTGGAGGCGGGTGTCCACCGGGTGGCCGCCGAGCCTGCTGACGGCGTCCGCGTCGGGCGCCCCGGCTGCGAGCCGTGCACCGGTCACGGCGACGACCGACGCGACGGCGCCGAGGTGGTCGCCGTGCTGGTGGGTGACGACCACCACGTCGAGCCGCGCGGACGGGGATCCTTCGCGCACCAGCGCGAGCAGACGGTCCGGGTCGGTGGGTGCGTCGACCAGCAGCTGGGCGCCGGAGCGGCGGCAGGTCACGAGGTAGGCGTCGTTGTCCATCGGGCCGACGGACGCCTTGCGGATCTCCGCGTCGTCGAGCACCCGGACCGCGCTGGCGCCGCCCGGGACGACGCGCCCGTCCCAGCCGCCGTCGCTCAGCACGCGCCCACCCGCGTGGCCGCCCGCCGTGCGGCCAGGTCGTGGCTGTGGGCCGCGCGGACCAGGGCGAGGTGCGACAGCGCCTGCGGCACGTTGCCCACCATGTGGCGCGTCATCGGGTCGTACTGCTCCGCCAGCATCCCGACGTCGTTGGCCAGG
Organism: Cellulomonas dongxiuzhuiae; assembly: GCF_018623035.1. Taxonomy (NCBI): domain Bacteria; kingdom Bacillati; phylum Actinomycetota; class Actinomycetes; order Micrococcales; family Cellulomonadaceae; genus Cellulomonas; species Cellulomonas dongxiuzhuiae. The sequence goes on along the minus strand of NZ_CP076023.1, from coordinate 2,171,232 downwards.
GGGACGAGGGCGTCGAGCACCTCCGTCGCCCCGGCGAGGTCGTCCGAGCGCGCCAGCGCGTCGGCGAGCCAGAACGAGCACGCGAGGAACGGGGACTCGGCTCCCTGCAGCCCGTCGTCGGTGCGCTCGGTGCGGTAGCGCAGCAGCAGGCCGGGGGCGACCTCGAGCTCCTCGCGCACGGCCGCGATCGTGCCGCGGGCGTGCGGGCCGTCCGGCGGGACGAAGCCCACGTGCACGATCTGCAGCAGCGACGCGTCGGTGTGCTCCGCGCCGTACTGCTGCACGAAGGTCTGGCGCTCGGCCGACCACCCGTGCTCCATGACGTCGGCGCGGACCTCCTCGCGCACCCGCCGCCAGCGGTCCACCGGGCCGGGCAGGCCGTGCGTCTCGACGGCCCGGACCGCCTGGTCCAGCGCAGCCCAGACCATGACCTTCGAGTGCGTGAAGTGGCGCGGGTCCCCGCGCACCTCCCAGATGCCGCGGTCGGGCTCGCGCCACGCGCCCGCCAGGGCGTCGACGAGGTGCCGCTGCAGCGACCACGTGTCGGCGGTCTCGGACAGCCCCGCGTCCCGGGCCATGGCGAGCGCGGACATCACCTCGCCGAGCACGTCGTGCTGCACCTGGCCGACCGCCGCGTTGCCGATGCGCACGGGGCGCGACCCGGCGTAGCCCGGCAGGTGGTCCAGCTCGAACTCGGGCAGCCGCCGCCCCCCGTCCACCCGGTACATGATCTGCAGGTCCTTGGGGTCGCCCGCCACCGCGCGCACGAGCCAGTCCCGCCACTGCGTCGCCTCGTCGCGGAAGCCCTGCTCGAGGAGCGCCTCCAGGGTCAGCGAGGCGTCGCGCAGCCAGCAGAAGCGGTAGTCCCAGTTGCGCTCGCCGCCGAAGGTCTCCGGCAGCGACGTGGTGGCAGCGGCGACGATGCCGCCGGTGGTGACGTCGGACAGCAGACGCAGGACGAGCAGGGAGCGGACGACCGCCTCCCGGTACGGCCCGCCGTAGGTGCAGTCCCGTACCCACACCCCCCAGGCGATCTCGGTGGCGTCGACCCGGTCGGGCACCGTCAGCCGCGGCGGGACGGGCTCCCACGAGTGGACCCACGTCAGGGAGAGCTCGACGGCCTGGCCCGCGTGCAGCGTGAAGAGGTCGTGGTGGCGGCGACCGACGGGCCGGGGGAGCCGGTCGCCACGCAGCACGAGAGAGTCGGGCCCGGCGACGGCCCGGATCGTGTCGCAGCCCTCGACGTCGGTCTCGTGCCGCACCCACGGCTCGACGGCGCCGTACCCGAACCGCACGACCCAGTCGTGCTCGACCTCCACCTCGCCGTGCGTGCACTCGACGCGGCGCACGAGGTCGGCCCGGCCGTCGGCCAGCGGCATGGCCTCGGTGACGACGGCCGTGCCCCGCGGGGTGCGGTACGTGGTCTCGAGCACGAAGGAGTCACCGCGGTACCGGCGGGTCACCTCGGTCGCGTCGCGCACCGTCAGCAGCCAGCGGCCGTGCTCGGGCGTACCCAGCAGGGCGGCGAAGCAGGCGTCGGAGTCGAACCGCGGCAGGCACAGCCAGTCGACCGAGCCGTGGCGCGACACGAGTGCGGCGGTGTGGCCGTCACCGAGCACGGCGTAGTCCTCGATCGGCACCTGCCGGCCGAGCAGCGCCGGGAGTGCCGGGCGGGTGGGGGAGAGGGGCGGGGGGGCGTCCATCGGCCCCAGCATGGCGCTCGTCGCCCGGCGCCGCTTGTCGCGACGCGCCGACGTTCGTGATCTCGAACACATGTGCGATTGTCGGTTGCCCCACGTAGACTCGTCGGCTGTGACCCATCCTCTGTCCGACCGTCTCGTGGTCCGCGGCGCCCGGGAGCACAACCTCCGCAACGTCGACCTGGACCTGCCGCGCGACGCGCTCATCGCGTTCACCGGCCTGTCAGGGTCCGGCAAGTCCTCGTTGGCGTTCGACACGATCTTCGCCGAGGGGCAGCGTCGCTACGTCGAGTCGCTCTCGGCGTACGCCCGCCAGTTCCTGGGGCAGATGGACAAGCCCGACGTCGACTTCATCGAGGGGCTGTCGCCCGCGGTCTCCATCGACCAGAAGTCGACCAACCGCAACCCGCGCTCGACGGTCGGGACGATCACCGAGGTCTACGACTACCTCCGCCTCCTCTTCGCCCGCGCCGGCACGCAGTACTGCCCGGTGTGCGGTGAGCGTGTGACCGCCCAGACGCCGCAGCAGATCGTCGACCGGTTGCTCGAGCTCCCGGACGGCACGCGCTACCAGGTCCTGGCGCCCGTGGTCCGCGGACGCAAGGGCGAGTACGCCGACCTGTTCCGCGAGCTGCAGGGCAAGGGGTTCTCGCGGGCCCGGGTCGACGGTGAGGTCGTCCAGCTCGCGTCACCGCCGACGCTGGAGAAGAAGCTCAAGCACGACATCGAGGTGGTCGTCGACCGGCTGGTCTCCCGCGAGGGCGTCCAGCGGCGCCTGACGGACTCCGTCGAGACGGCGCTCGGGCTCGCCGGCGGCCTGCTCGTCGTCGAGCTCGTCGACGCCGAGGCCGACGACCCGGAGCGCGAGCGCCGCTTCTCCGAGAACCGCGCCTGCCCGAACGACCACGTGCTGACCCTCGAGGAGGTGGAGCCGCGGACGTTCTCCTTCAACGCGCCCTACGGCGCGTGCCCCGAGTGCACCGGCATCGGGTCGCGCCTCGAGGTCGACCCGGAGCTCGTCATCCCGGACGACGAGCTCTCGCTCGCCGACGGCGCCGTCGCGCCGTGGGCGCAGACCTCCTCGGAGTACTTCCAGCGCGTGCTGTCGGCGCTCGCGTCCGATCTCGGGTTCTCCATGGACACGCCCTGGCGGGCGCTGCCGCAGCGTGCGCGGGACGCGGTCCTGCACGGCGAGAACCACGAGGTCCGCGTGAAGTACCGCAACCGGTGGGGCCGTGAGCGGCAGTACTCGACCGGGTTCGAGGGCGTCATCACCTTCCTGCAGCGGCGCCACGCGGAGACGGACTCGGACTGGAGCAAGGAGAAGTACGAGGCCTTCATGCGCGAGGTCCCGTGCCCCGCGTGCCAGGGCGCCCGCCTGAAGCCCGAGGTCCTCGCGGTGAAGGTCGGCGGCCGCTCGATCGCGGACGTCTGCGCCCTGCCGATCGACGAGGCCCGTGCCTTCATCGACGGCCTGGAGCTCGGCGAGCGCGAGCGGGCGATCGCCGCGCAGGTCATCAAGGAGATCCAGGCGCGCCTGGGCTTCCTGCTCGACGTCGGCCTGGACTACCTCTCGCTCATGCGGCCGGCGGCGACGCTGTCCGGTGGTGAGGCCCAGCGCATCCGGCTGGCGACGCAGATCGGCTCGGGTCTCGTCGGCGTGCTGTACGTGCTGGACGAGCCGTCCATCGGGCTGCACCAGCGCGACAACCGGCGGCTGATCGACACGCTGACCCGCCTCCGGGACCTCGGCAACACGCTCATCGTGGTCGAGCACGACGAGGACACCATCCGGGCGGCCGACTGGATCGTCGACATCGGCCCCGGCGCAGGTGAGCACGGCGGCCGCGTCGTGCACTCGGGCGACCTCGCCGGCCTGCTGGCGTCGCAGGAGTCCGTGACGGGCGCGTACCTGTCGGGCCGACGCTCCATCCCGATGCCGGCGGCACGCCGACCGGTCGACAGGTCCCGGCAGATCACCGTCGTCGGTGCGCGGGAGAACAACCTGCGCGGGATCGACGTGTCGTTCCCGCTGGGCGTGCTCACGGCCGTGACCGGGGTGTCGGGGTCGGGCAAGTCGACGCTCGTCAACGCGATCCTCTACACCGTGATGGCCAACGAGCTCAACGGCGCACGGCAGGTCGCCGGGCGCCACAGGCGCGTGACCGGCCTCGACCAGCTCGACAAGGTCGTGCACGTGGACCAGGGCCCGATCGGGCGCACGCCGCGGTCCAACCCTGCCACCTACACCGGTGTGTGGGACCACGTCCGTCGGCTGTTCGCCGAGACGTCCGAGGCCAAGGTGCGCGGATACGCGCCCGGCCGGTTCTCCTTCAACGTCAAGGGCGGCCGCTGCGAGGCGTGCTCGGGCGACGGCACCCTGAAGATCGAGATGAACTTCCTGCCGGACGTGTACGTGCCCTGCGAGGTCTGCCACGGCGCCCGGTACAACCGCGAGACGCTCGAGGTCCACTTCAAGGGCAAGACCGTCGCCGACGTCCTGGCGATGCCCATCGAGGAGGCGGCCGACTTCTTCGCCGCCGTGCCGGCCATCTCGCGGCACCTGCGCACGCTCGTCGACGTCGGGCTCGGGTACGTCCGGCTCGGGCAGCCGGCACCGACGCTCTCGGGCGGCGAGGCGCAGCGCGTCAAGCTGGCGGCCGAGCTGCAGCGCCGGTCGACCGGCCGCACCATCTACGTCCTCGACGAGCCGACGACGGGCCTGCACTTCGAGGACATCCGCAAGCTCCTGGGCGTCCTGCAGTCGCTGGTCGACAAGGGCAACACCGTCCTGGTGATCGAGCACAACCTCGACGTGATCAAGAACGCCGACTGGGTGGTCGACATGGGGCCCGAGGGCGGGTCGGGCGGAGGGCTGGTCGTGGCCGAGGGCACCCCCGAGCACATCGCGAGCGTCCCCGAGAGCCACACGGGCCGGTTCCTCGCCGAGGTGCTCGAGCCCGCGCGTGTCGAGGTGCCCGCCTGACCGTGCGGTCAGGTGGGGCCGTGCTCGTGCGGTCAGGCGGGGGCGCGCTCGTGCGCGAGCGGCCCCGCCTCGTGGCGCACGGGGAAGTTCACGGACCGCGCGATGAAGCAGTGCTCCTGGGCGCGGTGGTGGACTGCGGCGAGCAGTGCGTCGTCGACGGGCGTGCCGTCGGCGAGGGCCGCGTTGCGGACGGTGACGCGGGGGCGGAGCACGACCTCGGTGAACTGGCCGTGGCCGGCGGCCTCGATCCGCATGGTCCCCGACGCGGAGTCGGTGTACCCGACGACCACGACGCCCGCGTTGGCGGCGAGGTGCAGGAACCACAGCATGTGGCACTGGGAGAGCGCCCCGACCAGGAGGTCCTCGGGCGACCAGCGCTCCGGGTCGCCGCGGAACCCCGGGTCCGACGTCCCGGGCAGCGGCGGCCGCCCGCCCGACGTCAGGACGTGGTCCCGACCGTACGAGGTGTACGTCGCGGTGCCGGCCTCGCGGGCGCCCGTCCACGTCAGGTCCACGGAGAACTGGTGCAGGAGGTGTGCCATGCCCAGACCCTAGTGGCGCACGTCACACCCGCGTCGGTGCATCCGTCGGGGCGCGCCCCCCGGCGCGGTCCTGTCGGTCCGCGGACTTAGGCTCGGACGCATGGCCGACCCCGCCACCTACCGACCGGCCCCCGGCGAGATCCCGGACGCGCCCGGCGTGTACCGCTTCCGGGACGAGCACGGCCGCGTCGTCTACGTCGGCAAGGCCAAGAGCCTGCGCAACCGGCTGAACAGCTACTTCCAGGACATCGCGGGGCTGCACCCGCGGACGCAGCAGATGGTCACGACCGCCGCCGCGGTCCAGTGGACGGTCGTCGGGACCGAGGTCGAGGCGCTCGCGCTCGAGTACTCCTGGATCAAGGAGTTCGACCCGAGGTTCAACGTCAAGTACCGCGACGACAAGTCCTACCCGTACCTCGCGGTGACGATGGCGGACGAGGTGCCGCGCGTCCAGGTCATGCGGGGCGCCAAGCGCCGCGGGACGCGCTACTTCGGCCCCTACGCCCACGCGTGGGCGATCCGCGAGACCGTGGACCTGCTGCTGCGGGTGTTCCCGGTGCGCACGTGCTCGGCCGGGGTCTTCAAGCGGGCACGTCAGCAGGGACGCCCGTGCCTCCTCGGCTACATCGACAAGTGCTCGGCCCCGTGCGTGGGGCGGATCGGCGTCGAGGAGCACCACCAGCTCGCGCAGGACTTCTGCGACTTCATGGCCGGTGACACCGCGCGCTTCACGCGGCGGCTGACCCGCGCCATGAAGGACGCGGCGGCCGACCTCGACTACGAGCGCGCCGCCCGCCTGCGCGACGACATCAAGACGCTGGAGAAGGCCACCGAGCGCAACGCGGTCGTGCTGTCCGACGGCACCGACGCCGACGTCTTCGCGATGGCGGGCGACGAGCTGGAGGCGGCCGTCCAGGTCTTCCACGTGCGCGACGGCCGCATCCGCGGGCAGCGTGGCTGGGTCGTCGAGAAGGTCGAGGACCTCGACGACGCAGCGCTCGTCGAGCACCTGCTGCAGCAGGTGTACGGGAGCGAGGACCCCGAGGCCGCGACCGCGTCCGTGCCGCGCGAGGTGCTCGTCCCGGTGCTGCCGACGGACGTCGAGCAGGTGCAGGCGTGGCTCACGGGGCTGCGGGGCGGCAAGGTCCAGGTGCGGGTGCCGCAGCGCGGCGACAAGCGGGAGCTGGCCGCCACGGTGCTGCGCAACGCCGAGCACGCGCTGGCGCTGCACCGCACGCGACGCGCGGGCGACCTCACGAGCCGATCCATGGCGCTCCGGGAGATCCAGGAGGCGCTCGACCTGCCGACCGCGCCGCTGCGCATCGAGTGCTACGACGTGTCCCACAACCAGGGCACCTACCAGTCGGCTTCGATGGTCGTGTTCGAGGACGGCCTCGCCCGCAAGAACGAGTACCGGCTGTTCACGGTCCGCGGCCCCCAGGGCGAGGGGGCGCGCGACGACACCGCCGCCATGCACGAGGTCATCACGCGACGCTTCCGGCGCTACCTCGCGGAGCGCGTCGACGCGCACGACCCGGAGCTGGACGACGGCGACGAGGACGACGCGCCACGCACCGGGCCGGTCGACGAGCGCACCGGCCGGCCCACGCGCTTCGCCTACCCGCCCAACCTCGTCGTCGTGGACGGCGGGCCACCCCAGGTGGCCGCCGCGGCAGCCGCGCTCGCCGAGCTCGGCATCGACGACGTCGCCCTGTGCGGCCTCGCCAAGCGCCTGGAGGAGGTCTGGCTCCCGGGGGAGGAGTACCCGGTGATCCTGCGACGGTCGTCCGAAGGGCTGTACCTGCTCCAGCGCGTGCGCGACGAGGCGCACCGGTTCGCGATCACCGCCCACCGCAAGCGACGCAGCAAGGGCATGACGGTCTCCGTCCTCGACGACGTGCCCGGTCTCGGACCCGCCCGCAAGGCAGCGCTGCTGCGGCACTTCGGCTCGGTGAAGCGGCTGCGCGCGGCGACGGCCGAGGAGATCGCGACGGTGCCGGGCATGGGTGCGCGCACGGCCCAGGCCGTGGTCGCGGCACTCGCGGGACCGGCCGCGACGGGAGGCGAGGGGTCGCCCGGCACGTCGGTCGACCCGACCCTCGGGGAGCCTGGCATCCTGGGGGCATGAGCGAGCCCTCGCCGATCACGGTGCCGTCGGGCATCCCCGCACTCGAGGCGGCTGCCGAGGCGCCCGTCCTCGAGCAGCCCCAGGTCCTGGTCATCACCGGCATGTCCGGTGCGGGCCGCACGCGCGCGGCCGCGGTCCTCGAGGACCTCGGCTGGTACGTCGTCGACAACCTGCCCGCGCAGATGCTCACGCACCTCGTCGGCATGCTGACGAGCGGGCCGGTCGGGACCGGTGCACGCCGCCTCGCCGCCGTGATCGACGTGCGCGGGCGCGAGTACTTCGCCGCACTGACCGGCGTCCTGGACCACCTGCAGGGGACGGGTGTCGACCTGCGGCTCCTGTTCCTCGACGCGTCGGACGAGGTGCTCGTGCGACGGTTCGAGCAGGTGCGTCGCCCGCACCCGCTGCAGGCCGACGGCCGCATCCTCGACGGCATCGCGCACGAGCGCGCGCTGCTGTCCGACCTGCGCGAGCGCGCCGACACCGTGATCGACACCTCCGAGCTCAACGTCCACGACCTCGCGCGGGTCGTGCGGGCGGGCGTCGCGGACCCGGGCGACGACGTCCTGCACCTGTCCGTGCTGTCCTTCGGGTTCAAGTACGGCATCCCGCTCGACGCCGACCACGTCGTCGACGTCCGGTTCCTCGCCAACCCGTACTGGATCACCGAGCTGCGCCACCTGTCCGGCCGCGACGCCCCGGTGCGGGACTACGTCCTGGGGCTGCCCGGGGCGACGACGTTCGTCGACCGCTACGTCGAGGCCCTGGAGCCCGTGCTCGCGGGGTACCTGCACGAGGAGAAGCGCTACGCGACGATCGCGGTCGGCTGCACCGGCGGGAAGCACCGTTCCGTGGCGATCAGCGAGGCCATCGGAGCACGGCTGCGTGAGCGCGGGCACCGGGTGCAGGTGACGGCGCGGGACCTGGGCAAGGAGTGAGCGCGCCGTCGGTCGGCCGGTTCGGCGACCCGACGCGGCCCGCGGTCGTCGCGCTCGGGGGCGGCCACGGGCTGTCGGCGTCGCTGTCGGCGCTGCGGCTCATGACGGACCGGATCACGGCCGTCGTGACGGTCGCGGACGACGGGGGCTCCTCGGGGCGCCTGCGTGAGGAGATGGGCGTGCTGCCGCCGGGCGACCTGCGGATGGCGCTGTCGGCCCTCTGCGACGACTCGGAGTGGGGGCGCACGTGGCGCGACCTGCTGCAGCACCGGTTCGCGACGGACGGGCCCCTCGACCGGCACTCGGTCGGGAACCTGCTGATCGTGGCGCTGTGGGAGATCCTCGGCGACACCGTCGAGGGGCTGGACCTCGTCGGCCGCCTCCTGGGCGCACGCGGTCGGGTGCTGCCCATGGCGTCCGTCCCGTTGTGCATCGAGGCGGACGTGCGCACGGCGGACGGCAGGCGCGAGGTCGTGCGGGGTCAGACGCAGGTGGCCCTCACGTCGCACCGCATCGAGCAGCTGCGGCTGCACCCCGCCGACCCCCCGGCGTGCCCGGAGGCCGCCGCGGCGCTGCTGGAGGCCGACTGGGTCGTCCTGGGCCCCGGGTCGTGGTACTCGTCGGTCCTGCCGCACCTGCTGGTGCCGCAGCTGCGTGCGGCACTCGTCGAGACGGCGGCCCGGATCGTGGTGACGCTCAACCTGACGCCCGACCACGAGACCGAGGGCATGCGTGCCGTCGACCACCTCGAGGTGCTGCGCGCGCACGCGCCCGAGCTCTCCTTGCACGCCGTGATCGCCGACCCGGCGTCCGTCGACGACGTCGGTGAGCTGGCCGAGCTCTGCGCGGCGATGGGCTGCCGCCTGCTGGTCCGCCAGGTGCGGCGCGGCGACCAGAGTGCGGTGCACGACCCGCTGCGACTGGCAGCCGCGCTGCGGGACGTCGTCGAGGACTACCTCGGTGACGTCGGGACTCCTTCCGGGCACCGCGCCGCCGGGACGTGACCCCGATGGGTGACGGGTCACGGGACGGTCACGACCACCCGGGCGGCAGTGGCAGGATGACGCCATGGCGCTGACAGCACAGGTGAAGGACGAGCTCGCCCGGCTGAAGGTGGACAGGACGTCCTGTCGCAAGGCGGAGATCTCGGCGACCCTGCGGTTCGCCGGCGGGCTGCACATCATCTCCGGGCGCATCGTCATCGAGGCCGAGCTCGACACCGGGATCGCGGCCCGGCGCCTGCGGCAGGCCATCACCGAGATCTACGGGCACGAGAGCGACATCATCGTGGTCTCCGGCGGCGGTCTGCGCCGTGGCAGCCGCTACGTCGTGCGCGTGGTGAAGGACGGCGAGTCGCTGGCGCGGCAGACGGGTCTGCTCGACAACCGGGGCCGTCCGGTCCGAGGGCTGCCGCCGCAGGTCGTGTCCGCGGGCATCGGCGAGGCCGAGGCGGCGTGGCGCGGCGCGTTCCTGGCGCACGGTTCGCTCACCGAGCCGGGGCGCTCGTCGTCGCTCGAGGTGACGTGCCCGGGACCGGAGGCCGCCCTCGCGCTCGTGGGGGCCGCGCGGCGCCTGGGCGTCGCCGCCAAGGCGCGGGACGTGCGCGGGGTCGACCGCGTGGTGATCCGCGACGGCGACGCGATCGGCGTCATGCTGACGCGGCTCGGCGCGCACGACGCGATGCTCGTGTGGGAGGAGCGGCGCGTGCGCCGCGAGGTGCGCGGCACCGCCAACCGCCTGGCCAACTTCGACGACGCGAACCTGCGGCGCTCGGCACGTGCCGCCGTCGCGGCCGGTGCCCGCGTGGACCGGGCGTTCGAGATCCTCGGTGACGACCTGCCGGACCACCTGCGGCAGGCCGGTGAGCTGCGGCTCGCGCACAAGGAGGCGTCGCTCGAGGAGCTGGGCAAGTTCGCGGACCCGCCGCTGACGAAGGACGCGGTGGCCGGGCGCATCCGGCGCCTGCTGGCCACGGCCGACCGGCGTGCCGCCGAGCTCGGCATCCCCGACACCGAGGCGGGCCTGAGCCCCGACCTGCTCGACCTCTGAGGCGCCACGGCCCCCGACCCGTGGGACGGCCCGCGACGCGCGGGGTCCAGCATACGAACGGCGACCCGTGGTGGACCTTCGTCTTGGGCGAGCCCCGTGCCTCGGGGTATAGGCTCGGGGTCATCCGATCGCAACGAGGACGCAACGCGCTGGGCACGACCCGGCCGGTGGTGGTCAGTGGCGGTCGGGACGCACAGCGGCGTGCGTGACCGAACACCAACTGTGTGCGCCGGCTTTGATCGGCGCGTGCCGAGGAGGGCAAGTGACCATCAAGGTCGGCATCAACGGCTTCGGCCGCATCGGGCGCAACTTCTACCGCGCCATCCTGGCCTCGGGGGCCGACATCGAGATCGTCGGTGTCAACGACCTGACGGACAACCACACCCTGGCGCACCTGCTGAAGTACGACACGGTCCTGGGTCGCTTCCCGCAGACCGTCGACTACGACGACGAGAACATCATCGTCGACGGCAAGAAGATCCGTGCCCTCGCCGAGCGCAACCCGGCGGACCTGCCCTGGGGTGAGCTGGGCGCGGACATCGTCATCGAGTCCACCGGCTTCTTCACCGACGCCTCCAAGGCCAAGGCGCACATCGACGCCGGCGCCAAGAAGGTCATCATCTCGGCCCCGGCCAAGAACGAGGACGCCACCTTCGTCGTGGGCGTGAACCACGAGACGTACGACGCGGCGGCGCACCACATCATCTCGAACGCGTCCTGCACGACGAACTGCCTGGCCCCCGTGGCCAAGGCGCTCAACGACGCCATCGGCATCGAGCGTGGCCTCATGACCACGATCCACGCCTACACGGGTGACCAGAACCTGCAGGACGGCCCGCACCGCGACCTGCGTCGCGCCCGCGCCGCCGCGCAGAACATCGTCCCCACGACGACCGGCGCGGCCAAGGCCGTGGCGCTCGTCCTGCCCGAGCTCAAGGGCAAGCTGGACGGCTTCGCGCTGCGCGTGCCGGTCATCACGGGTTCGGCGACCGACCTGACCTTCACGGCCTCGCGCGAGGTCACGGTCGAGGAGGTCAACGCGGCGGTCAAGGCCGCGGCCGACGGCTTCCTGAAGGGCACGCTGGAGTACACCGAGGACGAGATCGTCTCCTCGGACATCGTCGGCAACCCGCACCAGAGCATCTTCGACGCGAAGCTCACCAAGGTGAGCGGCGACCTGGTCAAGATCGTCGCCTGGTACGACAACGAGTGGGGCTACAGCTCCAGCCTGGTCAAGCTCACCGAGTACGTGGGTGCGCGTCTCTGACGTAGGCAGCTCTTCCCCATGCGTCCGCGTGCGCCGAGGCCGTCGGCCCGGCGCACGCGGACGCTGGCATGTCAGGGGCACGCCGCCCCACCCGCACGGCCCCGGCGGCACGCCGGGGAGGGACCCCCGCTCGCCGGCCCGCCGTCGGCAGCAGCCTGGTAGGAGATCATGAAGACCATCGACGACCTCGGCGACCTGCGCGGCAAGCGCGTGCTCGTCCGCTCCGACTTCAACGTGCCGCTCGACGGCACCACCATCACCGACGACGGCCGCATCCGTGCCGCGCTCCCGACGATCCAGGCGCTCGTCGCCAAGGGTGCGCGCGTCGTGGTGGTCGCCCACCTCGGACGCCCGAAGGGTGCGCCGGAGGCCAAGTACTCGCTGGCACCCGTCGCCGCGCGCCTCGGCGAGCTGCTGGGCCAGGACGTCGCCCTCGCGGACGACGTCGTCGGCGAGTCGGCCAAGGCGACCGTCGCGGGCCTCCAGGACGGGCAGGTCGCCCTCCTCGAGAACGTGCGGTTCGACCCCCGTGAGACGTCCAAGGACGACGCGCAGCGCGCGGCGCTGGCCGACGAGCTCGCCGCGCTCGTCGACGCGTACGTCTCCGACGGCTTCGGCGTGGTGCACCGCAAGCAGGCGTCGGTCTACGACGTCGCGCAGCGCGTGCCGCACGCGGTCGGCCAGCTGGTCCTCAAGGAGGTCGAGTCGCTGCGCAAGGCGACGGACGACCCCGCGCGCCCCTACGTCGTGGTGCTCGGCGGCTCGAAGGTCTCCGACAAGCTCGGCGTCATCGAGAACCTGCTCGGCAAGGCGGACCGTCTCCTCATCGGCGGCGGCATGCTGTTCACGTTCCTCGCGGCCCAGGGCCACGCGGTCGGCAAGAGCCTGCTCGAGGAGGACCAGATCGAGACGGTCAAGGGCTACCTCGCCACGGCGCAGGAGAAGGGCGTGGAGATCGTCCTGCCCGTCGACATCGTCGTCGCCCCGGAGTTCAAGGCCGACGCCCCGGCGACGGTCGTCCCCGCCGACGCGATCCCCGCCGACCAGATCGGTCTCGACATCGGCCCGAAGAGCGCCGAGCTGTTCGCGTCGAAGATCGTCGACGCCAAGACCGTGGTCTGGAACGGCCCTGCGGGCGTGTTCGAGTTCGAGGCGTTCGCCAACGGCACGCGTGCCGTCGCGCAGGCGCTCGTCGACGCCGGGACCCACGGCGCCTTCACCATCGTCGGCGGCGGTGACTCGGCCGCGGCCGTGCGCACGCTCGGCTTCGACGAGGCCGGTTTCGGCCACATCTCCACCGGCGGCGGCGCGTCGCTGGAGTTCCTCGAGGGCAAGACCCTCCCCGGCATCGCCGTCCTGGAGGGCTGACTCGTGGCAAGCACCCGTACCCCGCTGATGGCGGGCAACTGGAAGATGAACCTCGACCACCACCAGGCGACGCACACCGTGCAGAAGCTGGCGTGGACCCTCAAGGACGGCAAGCACGACTACGCGGCCGTCGAGGTCGCCGTGCTGCCGCCGTTCACGGACCTGCGCAGCGTGCAGACGCTCGTGGACGCCGACAAGCTCGAGATCGTCTACGGCGCGCAGGACGTGTCGGCGCACGAGTCGGGCGCGTACACGGGCGAGATCTCGCCCCTGTTCCTCGCCAAGCTCGGCGTCACGTACGTCGCGGTCGGTCACTCCGAGCGTCGTCAGCTCCACCACGAGGACGACGCGCTCGTCAACGCCAAGGTCAAGTCGGCCCTGTCGGCGGGCCTGGTGCCGATCCTGTGCGTCGGCGAGCCGCTCGAGGTCCGCAAGGCCGGCGAGCACGTGCCGCACACGCTGGCGCAGCTCGACGGCGCGCTCGAGGGTCTGTCGGCTGAGCAGGTCGCGGGCATCGTCGTCGCGTACGAGCCCGTCTGGGCGATCGGCACGGGGGAGACCGCGACGCCGGAGGACGCCCAGGAGCTCTGCGAGGCGATCCGCGTGCGCATCGCCGAGCTGTACGACCAGGCGACCGCGGACGCCGTGCGCGTCCTGTACGGCGGCTCCGTGAAGTCGTCGAACGTCGCGTCGATCATGGCCAAGCCCGACGTGGACGGGGCGCTGGTGGGCGGTGCGAGCCTCGACCCCGAGGAGTTCGCCCGGATCGTCCGGTACCAGGCGCACGCCGTCGCCTGACCCTCCGCCGGGGCCGGGACGCCGACCTGAGGCGTCCCGGCCCCGGCGACCGTCGTCCCACGGATCGCGCGATGGTGGATCGCACAGCCCCGCGTCGCCTACCCTGTACCGCGGCACTGCGTCGACGGAGCACGCCGACGACGGCCGCACCGGCACGACACGCACCGACGCCACCCACGGCCACGGTGCACCGCTGCACCGAACCGCCCGAGTGAGGAACCCCACCGACGTGACTGCCCTGCGTATCACCCTCCAGGTGCTGCTGGTTCTCGCCAGCCTGCTGCTCGTCCCGCTGGTGCTGCTGCACAAGGGCAAGGGCGGCGGCCTGTCCGACATGTTCGGGGGCGGCATCACGGCCGGCGCCGGCTCGTCGGGCGTGGCCGAGCGCAACCTCAACCGGATCACGATCGCCATCGCGCTGCTGTGGACGGTCATGATCGTGCTGCTCGGCCTGATCGAGAAGTTCTCGGAGTAGGGGGACCTGGCCATGGCGAGCGGGAGTGCGATCAGGGGGTCGCGCGTCGGTGCCGGCCCGATGGGCGAGGCGGAGCGCGGCGACGCCGCGCCGCGCGTGTGGATCTCCTACTGGTGCGCGAACGGCCACGAGACCCGGCCGAGCTTCGCCGAGGAGGCCGCCGAGGAGGCGCCCACCACGTGGGACTGCCCCCGGTGCGGGTTCCCGGCGGGCCAGGACCCCGAGGCGCCACCGGCGCCCGTCAAGAACGAGCCGTACAAGACCCACCTCGCGTACGTGAAGGAGCGGCGCAGCGAGGAGGACGGCGCGGCGATCCTCGACGAGGCGCTGGCCGCGCTCCGCGCGCGACGCGGCCGCTGACGCCCCGCGGGGACCGGGCGTCGGTCGACCGGCCCGCAGCCCGAGGTGCCACGGGCGCCGCTCCCTGAGGGGACGGCGCCCGTGGCGTGCCTGCCGCGGCCGCGGGAGGGCGCGTCAGCGCACGCGCAGGAGCGCGAAGCCGTCGTAGCCCTTCTCGCCGACGGTCTGCACGACGGTGCCGTCGACACGGTCGTCCGCACCGACCCGTGCGTAGAACGCGCGGACGCCCTGGACGCGGGTGTCGGGGTGCTCGGGGTCGACCACCGCGCCGTCGCGGACGACGTTGTCGACCACGATGAGCGTGCCGGGACGCGACAGCGCGATCGCGCGGTCCACGTACGGCGCGAGCTGCTCCTTGTCCGCGTCGACGAACACGAGGTCGAACGGCTCGGCGCCCGACGCGACGAGGTCGTCGAGCGACGTCAGCGCGGCACCGACGACGAGCTCCACACGCTCCTGCAGCCCCGCCGCGGCCAGCGAGGCCCGTGCGACGTCGGCGTGCGCCCCGCTGAGCTCAAGGGTGACCAGCCTGCCCTGCGGCGGCAGCGCCTGCGCCAGCCACCATGTGCTGTACCCGCCGAGCGTGCCGATCTCCAGGACCCGCCGAGCACCGACGGACCGGGCGAGGATCTCCAGCAGGCGACCCTGGGCGGCACTCACGGCGATGTCGGGCAGGCC
This sequence comes from Cellulomonas dongxiuzhuiae, assembly GCF_018623035.1. Classification (NCBI taxonomy): domain Bacteria; kingdom Bacillati; phylum Actinomycetota; class Actinomycetes; order Micrococcales; family Cellulomonadaceae; genus Cellulomonas; species Cellulomonas dongxiuzhuiae. The sequence goes on along the minus strand of NZ_CP076023.1, from coordinate 2,155,943 downwards.
GGCGTCGGCTGCGGCGTTCCGCACGTCGCGTGCCGCCGGTGACTCGTCGACGAGCGGGGCCACGTAGGCGTCGACCGCGGCCCACGCGCGCGCGGCGCTCGACGCGGTGCGCGGCCGCAGGCCGTCGTCGTCGGTGTGCTCCGCAGGCGCGATCCCGCCGTCGGGGCCGCCGTCCGGCACCGTCGGCGCCGCGGCCAGGTCGAGCAGCCACAGGGTGCGTTCGGTGCCCCGGGCGCCGGCGGCGGGCGTCGTGCGGACGTCGTCACCGGCGAGTGCGCGTGCCACCGCGGGCGCCTTCTCGGCCCCTGCTGCCACGACCCACACCTCGCGCGCGGAGCGGATCAGCGGGAAGGTCAGCGACACCCGCTCGGACGGCGGCTTGGGGGAGTCGTGCTCGGCGACGACCATCGAGCTGGCCTCGAACAGCGAGGACCGCCCGGGGAAGAGCGAGGCGACGTGGCCGTCGGGGCCCATGCCCAGCAGCAGCACGTCGAATCTCGGGGCGAGCCCGCTGTCGGCGGCGTGGGCGCGCAGCTCGGCGGCGTAGCGACGGGCGGAGGTCTCGCCGTCCGGGACGTCGTCCGAGAGCGCGGGGATGGCGTGGACGTTGCCGGCCGGCAGCGCGTCCCCGAGCGCGTCGACGAGCGCCTCACGGGCCTGCGTCTCGTTGCGGTCCGGGTCGCCGTCGGGCAGGAAGCGTTCGTCGCCCCACCACAGGTGCACGCCCGTCCAGTCGACCGCGTCGCGGACGGGCGACGCGGCGACCGCGCGGAGGGCGGCGATGCCGACGGTGCCGCCGGTGAGGACGACGTGGACCGGCGAACGGTGCGACTGCAGGTCGACGAGCCGTGTGAGGAGCCTGGCGGCGGTCGCGGCGGCGAGCACCTCGGCGTCGGGGTGGACGAGGACCTCGAGCGAGGCGGGGGTCATGCGTCTCCTCCTGTGCCCGGCGCCGCCGGGCGTCGTGGGGGTCGGGCCGGAGCCCGGACCCGGGCCGGTGTCACGCGTCGATGCGGGCGAGACCCTTCTGCAGGACCTCGCCGTAGACCTCATCGGCGTCGAGACGGCGCAGCTCCTCGACCAGGCACTCGCGGAGCTGGCGGATCGGCAGCGCGATGCGGTGCTCGGGCTGGTCCGGCTGGCGCAGCGCGGCCGTCTTGCCGTCGGGCCGGTCGAGCACGATGTCGCCCGACGTGCGCTCGAGGCGGACCTGCGTGATGGCGGGCGCGCCGGGGACGCGCTCGATCTCGACGGGGCAGCGCAGCGCCTGCGCGAGCCAGGCCGCCATGAGGTCGACGGACGGGTGGGTGCTCTCGCCCGTGACCACGGCGCGGTGCACGGGCTCGAACGGCGGCTGGTCCAGCGTCGCCGCGATGAGACCACGCCACAGCGTCGCACGGGTCCACGCGAGGTCGGTGTCGCCGTCCTCGTAGACGCGTGCCAGGTCGCGCAGCGCCCGGCTGGGGCGCGGGCAGGTCGTGGTGTCGGTGATGCGGCGCTGCGCCATCCGGCCCAGCGGGTGCTCGGAGGGGTTGGCCGGGACGTCGTACGGCCACCACACGACGATCGGGGCGTCGGGGAGGAGCAGCGGCATGACCAGGGTGTCGACGTGACGCGTGACGCCGCCGGAGATGCGCAGGATCACGACCTCGCTGGCACCCGCGTCCCCGCCGAGCCGGATCTGCGCGTCGAGGCCGGCCTCACGCTCGCCCGTGCGCTCGGTGATGACGATGATGCGGCACGGGTGCTCCCGGCTCGCCGCGTTGGCGGCCTCGATGGCCTCCTCGGGGTCGTGCGCGTCGGCGTCGATGATGAGCGTCAGCACCCGGCCGAGCGCGATCGCACCGCCCTCGTCGCGCGCCTTGATCAGGCGCTTGTTGATGTCCCGGGTGGTGGTGTCCGGCAGGTCGATGATCACGGGAGCCTCCAGGCACGACCGTCGCGCGCCATCATCTCGTCGGCCGACGCCGGCCCCCACGTGCCGGCGCGGTACTCGTCCGGCGTGCCCTTGGAGGCCCAGTACTCGGTCACGGGGTCGAGGATCTTCCAGGAGAGCTCGACCTCCTCGTGCTGCGGGAACAGCGGCGGGTCGCCGAGCAGGACGTCGAGGATGAGACGTTCGTACGCCTCGGGGGAGGACTCCGTGAACGCGTGGCCGTACCCGAAGTCCATCGTGACGTCGCGCACCTCCATCGCCGTGCCGGGCACCTTCGCGCCGAACCGCAGCGTGACGCCCTCGTCGGGCTGCACGCGGATGACCAGCGCGTTCTTGCCGAGCTCCGATGCCGCGGTCGCCTCGAACGGCAGGTGGGGCGCCTTCTTGAAGACCACCGCGATCTCGGTGACGCGGCGTCCCAGCCGCTTGCCGGTCCGCAGGTAGAACGGCACACCCGCCCACCGGCGGGTGTCGATGTCGACACGGATGGCCGCGTAGGTCTCCGTCGTGGAGTGGGGGTTGAAGCCCTCCTCCTCGGCGTACCCGACGACCTTCTCGCCGCCCTGCCAGCCGGCCGTGTACTGCCCGCGGGCCGTGTTGCGGCCGAGGTCGCGGGGGAGCCGCAGCGCCGAGAGCACCTTGGTCTTCTCCGCGCGCAGGGCGGCCGCGTCGAACGACACGGGCTCCTCCATCGCGGTCAGCGCGAGGAGCTGGAGCAGGTGGTTCTGGATCACGTCGCGGGCCGCGCCGATGCCGTCGTAGTACCCCGCGCGGCCGCCGATGCCGATGTCCTCGGCCATGGTGATCTGCACGTGGTCGACGTAGTTGCCGTTCCAGATCGGTTCGAACAGCTGGTTCGCGAAGCGCAGGGCCAGCAGGTTCTGGACCGTCTCCTTGCCCAGGTAGTGGTCGATCCGGAAGATGTCGTCGGGCCGGAAGACCTGGGACACGATGTCGTTGAGCTCGCGCGCCGACTCGAGGTCGTGACCGAACGGCTTCTCGATGACGACGCGCCGCCAGGTGCCCTCCTTCGGCTGCGAGAGGCCCGAGCGCGCGAGCTGCTGGCACACGACCGGGAACGAGCTCGGGGGCACCGACAGGTAGAACGCGTGGTTCCCCCCGGTGCCGCGCGTGACGTCGAGCTCCTCGACCGTCTTGCTGAGCTGGTCGAACGCGTCGTCGTCGTCGAACGTCCCCTGCACGAAGCGGATGCCCTCGGACAGCTGACGCCAGGTCGCCTCGCGGAACGGCGTGCGCGCGTACTGCTTGACGGAGTCGTGGACGACCTCCTCGAAGTCCTGCGTCTCCCAGTCGCGACGTGCGAAGCCCGTCAGGGCGAACCCGGGGGGCAGCAGCCCGCGGTTCGTCAGGTCGTACACCGCGGGCATGAGCTTCTTGCGGGCGAGGTCGCCCGTCACACCGAAGATGACCAGGCCGCAGGGTCCGGCGATCCGCGGCAGCCGCCGGTCGCGCGCGTCGCGCAGCGGGTTCTCGTGCGGTCCGACCTTCGCGGGGCTCACCTGCTCGCCTCGGCCGCGTCGGCGGCGCGCGCGAGGCCGGCCTCGACGGTGCCCAGGAGCTCGGTCCACGACACCTCGAACTTCTGCAGGCCCTCGGTCTCGAGGTGCTCGGTCACGTCGTCGACCGAGATCCCCAGGGCCTCGATCCGGTCGAGCAGCGCGGCCGACGCGTCCTGGGTCCCGCTGACGGTGTCGCCGCGCACGTTCCCGTGGTCCGCGACGGCGTCGAGCGTCTTCTCCGGCATGGTGTTGACGGTGCCCGCCACGACAAGCTCGTCGACGTACCGGGTGTCGGGGTAGGCCGGGTCCTTCACGCCGGTCGAGGCCCACAGGGGCCGCTGCGGGCGTGCCCCGGCGGCCGCCAGTGCCTGCCACCGCTCGCCGGTCACGACGTCCTGGTACACGCCCCACGCGAGGCGCGCGTTGGCGATCGCCGCCGTGCCGCGCAGCGCGGCCGCCTCCTCGGTGCCGAGGGCGTCGAGCCGGGGGTCGATCGCGGCGTCGACGCGCGAGACGAAGAACGACGCCACGGACGTGATGGGCGCCAGGTCGAGCCCGGCGGCGTGCGCCTGCTCGATCCCGTCGAGGAACGCCTCGAGCACCGCCCGGTAGCGCTGCAGCGAGAAGATCAGCGTGACGTTGACGCTGATGCCCTGCGCGAGCGCAGCCGTGATCGCCGGCAGTCCCTCGACGGTCGCAGGGATCTTGATGAACAGGTTGGGTCGCTCGATCTCGGACCACAGGGTCTCGGCCGACGCGATCGTGGCCGCGGTGTCGCGTGCCAGGCGCGGGTCCACCTCGATCGACACCCGGCCGTCGAGGCCGTCGGTCGCGTCGTAGACGGGCCGCAGGACGTCGCACGCGTCGCGGACGTCGTCGGTCGTGATCCGCAGGACGGCCTCCTCGACGGCCGCGCCGTCGGCCGCGAGCGTGCGCAGCTGCGCGTCGTACGCGTCACCCTGCGACACCGCGGAGGCGAAGATCGTCGGGTTCGTCGTGATGCCGACGACGCCGCGTGCGACGAGGTCGCTCAGCCCTCCCGAGGCGATCCGCTGGCGGGACAGGTCGTCGAGCCAGACGGCCACGCCCGCGTCCCGCAGCGCGTGCAGGGGGGTGGTGATGGAGGTCATGGTCGTTCCCCTTCGTCGCACGAGGTCCTTCGCGTCCTGCGCGTGGCGGGGCCGCCCGGGGGCGGCCCCGCCACGTTCCATCGTCAGGCGGGCAGGTCGCCCGTCCCCGACTGCGTCGGGGTGCCGGGGGCGCTGGCCGACCGGTCGTCCCCGCGCGCCGCGGCGAGCGACTCGTGTGCCGCGGCCACGACGGCCTCGGCGGTGATCCCGAACTCGCGGTACAGCGTCTGGTAGTCGGCCGAGGCGCCGTAGTGCTCGATGGACACCGAACGGCCGGCGTCGCCGACGATCTTGTGCCACGACATCGCGATACCGGCCTCGACCGACACGCGTGCGCGCACGGCCGAGGGCAGCACCGACTCGCGGTACTCCTCGTCCTGCTCGGCGAACCACTCGAGGCACGGCGCGGACACGACGCGCGTGGCGACACCGGCCGCCTCGAGCGTCTCGCGCGCCTCGACCGCGAGCTGCACCTCGGAGCCCGTGCCGATGAGCACGACGTCCGGCGTGCCGGACGACGCCTCGAGCAGCACGTACGCGCCGCGCGTGACGCCGTCGGTCGTGGCGAAGCCGTCCTCGCCGCGCGGGTACGTCGGCACGTTCTGCCGCGTGAGGACGAGCGCCACGGGTCCGTCGGTCCGCTCCAGCGTCGCCCGCCAGGCGGCGGCCGTCTCGTTGGCGTCCGCGGGACGCACGACGGCGAGGCCCGGGATCGCGCGGACGGCGGTGAGGTGCTCGACGGGCTGGTGCGTGGGGCCGTCCTCGCCCAGGCCGATCGAGTCGTGCGTCCACACGTAGGTGACGTTGACGCCCATGAGCGCCGCGAGGCGCACCGCGCCACGCATGTAGTCCGAGAACGTGAAGAACGTGCCGCCGTAGGGCCGGGTCAGGCCGTGCAGGCGGATGCCCGACAGGATGGACCCCATCGCGTGCTCGCGGATGCCGAAGTGCAGCGTGCGACCGAACTCGTCGCCGGCGAACTCGTGCGACGAGCGGTGCGCCGGCAGGAAGGACGGCTCACCCTTCATCGTCGTGTTGTTCGAGCCCGCGAGGTCGGCCGAGCCGCCCCACAGCTCGGGCAGCACGGGCGCGAGCGCGGACAGCACCTCGCCGGACGCGGCGCGCGTCGCGACGGACTTGCCGGCGGGGAACGTCGGCAGCGCCTCGGTCCAGCCCTCGGGCAGCGCGTCGGCGCGCAGGCGGTCCAGCAGCGCCTTGCGGTCGGGGTTGGCGGCGGCCCACGCGTCGAAGGCCTCCTGCCACGCCGCCCGCTCGGTGGCGGCGCGGTCGGCGAGCGACCGCGTGTGCGCGATGACCTCGGGCGCGACCTCGAAGGTCTTCTCGGGGTCGAAGCCGAGGACCTCCTTCAGGCCGCGGATCGCGTCGCCGCCCAGCTTCGAGCCGTGCGACGAGTGGTCGTCGGTCTTGCCGGGGGTGGGCCACGCGATGAGCGTGCGCAGGCCGATGAACGACGGCTTGTCCGTCACGGCCTTGGCGGCCTCGATCGCGGCGTGCAGCGCGTCGACGTCCTCGCGGTACTCGCCACCGGCGGTCCAGTCGACGAACTGGACGTGCCAGCCGTAGGACTCGTAGCGCTTGAGCACGTCCTCGGTGAAGGCGATCTGGGTGTCGCCCTCGATCGAGATGTGGTTGTCGTCCCACAGCACGACGAGGTTGCCGAGCTCCTGCGTGCCGGCGATCGACGAGGCCTCGCTCGTCACGCCCTCCTGCAGGTCGCCGTCGGAGGCGATGACGTACACGTGGTGGTCGAACGGGCTGGTGCCCGGGGCGGCCTCGGGGTCGAGCAGGCCGCGCTCGCGGCGCGCCGCCATCGCGAAGCCGACCGCGGACGCCAGGCCCTGGCCCAGGGGGCCGGTCGTGATCTCGACGCCGGCGGTGTGCCGGTACTCGGGGTGGCCCGGGGTCTTGGAGCCCCACGTGCGCAGCGCCTCGAGGTCCTCGAGCTCCAGCCCGAAACCGGCCAGGTAGAGCTGGATGTACTGCGTGAGGCTGGAGTGCCCCGCCGACAGCACGAACCGGTCGCGACCGAGCCAGTGGGGGTCGGTCGGGTCGTGCCGCATGACGGTCTGGTAGAGCAGGTAGGCGGCAGGCGCGAGACTGATCGCCGTACCGGGATGCCCGTTGCCGACCTTCTCGACCGCGTCCGCCGCGAGCACGCGGGTGGTGTCCACCGCACGCAGGTCAAGGTCGGACCAGCCGACCTTGGTGGCCAGGGGAGCCTTCGCGTTCACCGCACCTCATTCCCGTCCCGCACGCGCGGGGCGTCGTTCCGAGCGTCTCCGGTCAGCGGCCGCGAGAGCGGTGCGTCCGGCTGGGGCCCCGTCGCATCGTCGGACGGGGATGTCTGCTGCTGGCGAGCCTATAGCGCAGGGACGTGGTCATGCTCACCCGGTCCACCGGGGTGGCAATCGATTGCCACCCAGCGTGGTGGCGCCGGGGCCCGCTCGGCGTCCCGCGGTGCGACGGATCTCACGTGCCAGGCTCGCTCGCGTGAGGGTGGCGCCTCCCCGCCCGGCGGGCAGGGTGCGTACCATGGCGGACGGGACCTCGGTCCCGGCTGCCCCGCCGTCAGGTCGGCGGCAGCCCCGGTCCGACCTCCCGAACGGAGACCGAAGCGCGTGCGCCTGTCCACCCCCGCGTCGCCCGACGTGAGCAGCCCTGGTGCCGTCGTCGGCCCGGCAGCCCCGGTGGACGGGGATGAGCCGCAAGGCCCCGTCGACGCAGCCACGGCCGCGGCGCCGCGCGGCCGCCTCGCCCGCACGTCGTCGACGGCGCTGGGCACGGTCGGTGCCTATGTGGCGCTGACCAAGCCGCGCGTCATCGAGCTCCTGCTCATCACCACGATCCCCACGATGTTCCTGGCCGCGCGGGGCCTGCCCTCGCTCGCCCTGGTCGCCGCGACGCTCGTCGGGGGCGCGGGCGCCGCGGGCGCGGCGAACACGCTCAACCAGTACCTCGAGCACGACATCGACGCGGTGATGAACCGTACGCGGCGGCGCCCGATCGTCACCGGCCGGATCACGCCGCGCGCCGCGCTCGTGTTCGGCCTCGTCCTGGGCGCGGTGTCGCTCACGTGGATGTGGCTGGTCGTCAACCCCGCGTCGGCGATGTGGACCGCCTCGGCGATCCTCATCTACGTCGTCGGCTACACGATGATCCTCAAGCGGCGCACGCCGCAGAACATCGTGTGGGGCGGCGCTGCCGGGTGCATGCCGGTCGTCATCGGGTGGTCCGCCGTCACCGGCGGGATCTCCTGGGAGGCGGTGCTGCTGTTCGGCGTCGTGTTCTTCTGGACGCCGCCGCACTACTGGCCGCTGTCGATGAAGTTCCGGCGCGACTACGCCGCCGCCGGTGTGCCCATGCTGCCCGTGGTGGCCGCCGACACGCGGGTCGCGCGGCAGATGATCCTCTACACCCTCGCGATGATCGCCTGCTCGCTGCTGCTCGTGCCCGTCGGCGGCATGACGTGGGTCTACGCGGCGGTCGCGGCCGTGCTCGGCGCCTGGTTCCTGTGGCTGTGCATCGGCCTGCTGCGTCGCGCCCGCGACCCGCGTCACCCCCCGCTGCGCGCCATGACGGTGTTCCACGGCTCCATCACGTACCTCACGCTCCTGTCCGTCGCGGTCGCGGTGGACGTCTTCCTCCCGCTGTGACAGCGCGGACGTGGCCGACCGTCTGACCGCCGCGCTCGAGGGCTACCTCGCGCACCTCACGGTCGAGCGCGGCCTGGCCGTGCACACGCTGGCCGCCTACCGGCGCGACCTGACGCGGTACGTCGAGCACCTGCGTGCCGCGGGCCGCACGGACCCCGCGCAGATCACCGAGCGCGACGCCGAGGACTACGTCATCGTGCTGCGCACCGGCTCCGACGGCCGCGCCGTGCTGTCGCCGGCGTCCGCCGCCCGCAGCATCGTGGCGCTGCGCGGCTGGCACCGGTTCCTCGCCCTCGACGGCCTCGCGCCGACGGACGCGGCGGCCGAGGTGCGCCCGCCCGCTCAGCCGCGCCGCCTGCCCAAGGCCATCTCGGTCGACGACGTGGGCCGCCTGCTGGACGCCGCAGGCCTCGGCGACGGGCCCGTGCCGCTGCGTGACCGCGCGCTGCTGGAGCTCCTCTACTCGACCGGCGCACGCATCTCCGAGGCGGTCGGGCTCGACGTCGACGACCTCGACCTGACGCCGGGCCGGGCGGCCGTGCGCCTGCTCGGCAAGGGCCGCAAGGAACGCGTCGTGCCGGTCGGCTCGTACGCGGCCCGCGCCGTCGAGGCGTACCTGGTGCGCGGTCGGCCCGCGCTCGCCGCCGCGGGACGCGGCACCGCGTCGATCTTCCTCAACACCCGCGGCGCACCGCTGAGCCGCCAGTCCGCCTGGGCCGTGCTGCGGGTGGCGGCGGAGCGCGCGGGGCTCGGCTCGGACCACGTGTCCCCGCACACGCTGCGGCACTCGTTCGCGACGCACCTGCTCTCCGGCGGTGCGGACGTGCGCGTCGTGCAGGAGCTGCTCGGGCACGCGTCGGTGACGACCACGCAGATCTACACGATGGTGACGCCGGACACGATGCGCGAGGTCTACGCGGCCAGCCACCCGCGCGCCAGATGACGCGGATCGCACGCCGCCCGGTCTGTCGCACCGGTGGACGCGCCCTGCTCGGGTAGGTTGTCCCGCGAGGTGGGCCCGGACGGGCGACGGGGAGCAGATGGTGAGCCGATGAGCCAGGACACGACCGAGCAGCCGCTCGACGCGGTGGGACGCCCGCTGCCCGTATTCCCCGTGCCTGCGCCGTTGGCGTCGCACGGGCCGGCGCGCGTGATCGCGATGTGCAACCAGAAGGGTGGCGTCGGCAAGACGACGACCACCATCAACCTGGCCGCCGCGCTCGCGGAGTACGGCCGGCGCGTCCTCATCGTCGACTTCGACCCGCAGGGCGCCGCGTCCGTGGGCCTCGGCATCAGCCCGCACGAGCTGGACCGCACGGTCTACAACCTGCTCATGGAGCGCGACGCGGACATCCACGAGGTCGTGCGGCACACCGCCGTGCCGAACCTGGACCTGCTGCCGGCCAACATCGACCTGTCCGCGGCCGAGGTCCAGCTCGTCGGCGAGGTCGCGCGCGAGTCGGTCCTGTCGCGCGTGCTGCGCCCCGTCATGGACGACTACGACGTCGTGTTCATCGACTGCCAGCCGTCCCTGGGCCTGCTGACCGTCAATGCGCTCACCGCGGCGCACGGCGTGCTCATCCCGCTGGAGTGCGAGTTCTTCGCGCTGCGCGGCGTCGCGCTGCTCGTCGAGACGATCGAGAAGGTGCGCGACCGGCTCAACCCGCGCCTCGAGGTCGACGGCATCCTGGCGACGATGTACGACTCGCGCACGCTGCACGCCCGCGAGGTCGTCACCCGCGTCCGCGAGGCCTTCGGCGACACCCTGCTGCACACCGTCATCGGCCGCACCGTGAAGTTCCCCGACGCGACCGTGGCCGCCGAGCCGATCACGCAGTACGCACCGACGCACGCCGGCGCCGTGGCCTACCGCCAGCTCGCCCGCGAGCTCGTGGCGCGTGGCGACGCCGCCTGACGGCGGGCCCGACGCCACGACCGGACGGGGCACGCCGGGGGAGGGTGCGCCGGGGGAGAGCGCACCTGCCGGGTCGTCCGGGTTCGAGGTCCACCTCGACGTGTTCAGTGGCCCGTTCGACCTGCTGCTGGGGCTGATCGCCAAGCACAAGCTCGACATCACCGAGATCGCGCTGGCGCAGGTCACCGACGAGTTCATCGCGCACATCCGGGCGGGCGAGCGTGCCGCCGCGCTCGGCGGCAAGGACTGGGACCTGTCCCAGGCCAGCGAGTTCCTGCTCGTCGCCGCGACGCTGCTCGACCTCAAGGCTGCGCGCCTGCTGCCGTCCGCGCAGGTCGAGGACGCCGAGGACCTCGAGCTGCTGGAGGCGCGCGACCTACTGTTCGCGCGCCTGCTGCAGTACCGCGCGTACAAGGTCGTCGCCGCCGACCTCGGCGCCCAGCTCGAGGCGGGTGCGCGCCGTCACGGGCGCAACGTCGAGCTGGAGCCGCACCTGGCGGCGCTGCTGCCCGAACTGGTCTGGCAGATGGGGCCCGAGCAGCTGGCGGTGCTCGCGGCGCGCGCGCTCGCGCCCAAGGCGCCGCCGCCCGGCGTCGACATCAGCCACCTGCACGCACCGCTCGTCAGCGTCCGCGAGCAGGCCGCCGTGCTGGTCGACCGGTTGCGGCGCGACGGCGCGACGACGTTCCGGGCCCTGACCGCGGACGCCACCGAGCCCGTGGTCGTGGTCGTGCGGTTCCTCGCGCTGCTCGAGCTCTTCCGCGAGGGCGCGGTGTCCTTCGACCAGGTCGAGCCGCTCGGTGAGCTGACCGTGCGCTGGACCGGCACCGACGACGGCGAGATCGCCGTCTCCGACGACTTCGACCGCGAGGACGCCACGGGCCCGCTGCCCGTCGAGGACGTCGCCGCACCCGCCGAGCTGGAGGCCGGACCATGACCGAGCACGTCACACCCGACGGCACCGCGGGCGACGCGGCCGACGACCCGGCGGTCGACGAGCTCGCATTCGACGTCGACACGCTGCCCGGCGGGGCCCTCGCCGCGCTCGAGGCCGTGCTCATGGTCGTCGACGAGCCGGTCCCGGCCGTGCGGCTGGCGACCACGCTCGCGCTGCCCACGGACCGCGTCGAGGAGCTGCTCGCCGAGCTCGCCGCCGAGTACCGCGGCGAGCGGGGCACGCGCCCGCGCGGCTTCGAGCTGCGCCGCGCCGGGGACGGCTGGCGCATCTACTCGGCCGGTGCGTACGGCGACGTCGTGGGGCGGTTCGTCGTCGACGGCCAGACCCAGCGGCTCACGCAGGCCGCGCTGGAGACCCTGGCCGTCGTGGCGTACCGCCAGCCGGTCAGCCGGGGACAGGTCTCCGCGGTCCGCGGGGTCAACGTGGACGGCGTCATGCGCACCCTGTCGACCCGCGGGCTGGTCGCCGAGATCGGGCAGGACGCGGCGACTGGTGCAGTCCTCTACGGGACCACGGGATACTTCTTGGAGCGGATGGGACTGTCGAGCCTCGACGAGCTGCCCCCGCTGGCGCCCTACCTGCCGGACATCGAGTCGCTGGAGGGCATCGACAACAACACCCACGGACGAGAGGACGGACGATGAGCGGCACGGGAGCGCGTGGCCACCGAGGTGGCGGGCGCGCGGAGGGTGCGGGCCGCCCGGGCGGCGGGACCGGCGGACGGGGGCCGCGCGGTCCGCAGCGCGGGTCGCGACGACCGGCGCAGGTCGCGGAGCCGATCGACGTGCACGACCCCGAGGGCGTGCGGCTGCAGAAGGTGCTCGCCTCGGCGGGCCTCGGCTCGCGCCGCGCCTGCGAGGAGCTCATCGCGGCCGGTCGCGTCACGGTCGGCGGCCAGGTCGTCACCGAGCTCGGCGTGCGCGTCGACCCGCTGACCGCCGTCATCCACGTCGACGGCATGCGCGTGCAGCTGGACTCCTCGATCATCACCCTCGCGCTGAACAAGCCGGTGGGCGTGGTGTCGACCATGCACGACCCCGAGGGTCGCCCCTCGCTCGCGCAGTACGTCGCCAACCGTGAGGAGCGGCTCTTCCACGTGGGGCGCCTCGACGCCGACTCCGAGGGTCTGCTGCTGCTCACCAACGACGGCGAGCTGGCCAACCGGCTCGCGCACCCCTCGCACGGGGTGCCCAAGACGTACCTCGTCGAGGTCGAGGGCCGCGTCCGCGAGGCGCTCGCTCAGCAGCTCAAGCGCGGCATCGAGCTCGAGGACGGCACGGTGCAGGTCGACGAGTTCAAGATCGTCCAGGTGGCCAGCCACGCGAGCCTCGTCGAGGTCGTGCTCCACGAGGGCCGCAACCGCGTCGTGCGCCGGGTGTTCGAGGAGGTCGGCCACCCCGTCGCGCGCCTCGTGCGCACCCGCATCGGCCCCATCCGCCTCGGCGACCTGCGTCCCGGGCGCACCCGCGTCCTGTCGAAGACGGAGGTCGGGTCGCTCATGACGGCGGTGGGCATGTGAGCATCGCCACCACGGGCCCGGTGCGCGTCGTCGGCACCGGGCTCCTCGGGGCGTCCCTGGGGCTGGCGCTGCGCCGCCACGGCGTCGAGGTGCAGCTCACCGACCCGTCCCGCACGGCGCTCACGCTCGCCCGCGACGTGGGCGCCGGCGCACCGGTCGACGGCTCCTCGGCCGCACCCGTCCTCGTCGTCGTCGCCGCACCGCCCGACGTGACCGCCGACGCGGTCGCGGCCGCGCTCGCGGAGCACCCGGACGCCGTCGTGACGGACGTCGCGAGCGTCAAGGGGCACGTGCTCGCCGAGCTGCGCGCCGCCGGCGCGGACCTGACGCGGTACGTCGGCTCGCACCCCATGGCCGGTCGCGAGCGCTCCGGCCCGTCGGCCGCGGTCCCCGACCTGTTCCTGGGGCGGCCGTGGGTCATCACGGACTCGGGCGCGTCGCGCGAGGACGCGCTCCTCGCGGTGCGGCACCTGGCGGTCGACGTCGGCGCCGTGCCGGTCGCGATGGACGCCGACGAGCACGACGCCGCCGTCGCGGCCGTCTCGCACGTCCCGCAGCTCGCGTCGTCGCTGGTCGCGGCCCGGCTTCGCGGTGTCGACGAGGACGCCCTCGCCCTCGCAGGCCAGGGTCTGCGCGACGTGACGCGGCTGGCCGCGTCCGACCCGGCCCTGTGGACCTCGATCCTGGCGGCCAACGCCGCCGCGGTGCGCGACGTGCTGGTCGCGCTGCGCGCGGACCTCGACGTGGTCCTCGGCGCGCTCGACCTGGCCGCGTCGGCCACCGGTCCGGAGGACGTCGAGCTGGGCGCGCTCGCGGCGATCGCCCGCACCATCGCGGACGGCGGCACGGGCGCCGCACGCATCCCCGGCAAGCACGGGGGGGCGCGCAAGCAGTACGCCGTCGTAACCGTGCTGGTCCCGGACCGGCCGGGCGAGCTCGCTCGCCTGCTGGCCGACGTCGGCGCCGCCGGCGTGAACCTGGAGGACCTGGAGCTCGAGCACGCGGCGGGACGTCCCGTCGGCATGGCGTCGATCGCGGTGCTGCCCGCCCGGGCGTCGCACCTGGAGACCGAGCTGACCGCTCGGGATTGGAGGCTGGTGAGGTGAGCACCGTCGTGGCGGTGGACGGACCGTCGGGGTCGGGCAAGTCGAGCGTGTCGCGCGAGGTCGCGCGCCGGCTCGGCCTGGCGTACCTCGACACGGGGGCGATGTACCGCGCGGCGACGTGGTGGTGCCTCGACCAGGGCGTGCCCCTGACGGACCAGGCCGCGGTGGCGCAGGCGGTGCGCGACCTCCCGCTCGTGGTGGGGGTGGACCCGACCGGGCCCACCGTCGTCGTCGACGGGCGTGACGTGGGCGTCGCGATCCGCACGACCGAGATCTCCTCGCGCGTCAGCGCGGTGGCGACCAACCTCGACGCGCGCGCGGAGCTGGGACGGCGCCAGCGCGCCGTCATCGACGCGGAGCGCACCGGCGGGTGGTCCGGCGGGCGGGGCGTCGTCGCGGAGGGACGCGACATCACGACCGTCGTCGCCCCGGACGCCGACGTCCGGGTGCTGCTGACGGCCTCGGAGGAGGCTCGCCTCGCGCGGCGGGCCCGCGAGCTGCACGGGACCGACGACGCCGCGGCGATCTCCGCGACCCACGACCAGGTGGTGCGCCGTGACGCGGACGACTCGACCGTCGTGCAGTTCCACGTCGCGGCCGACGGCGTCGTGACGGTGGACTCCTCGGAGCTGGACCTCGAGCAGACGGTGGACGCGGTCCTCGACGTCGTCGAGCGCGCACGGGGGACCCGGGCGTGACACGTGCCGCGGCGACGCCCGAGCCGCACGTGCCCTCGGCGCACGGGCCCCGGTGGTCGCGGTGGGTGGGCCGGTTCCTCGCCCGTGTCGTGTGGGACACCCACGTCACGGGTGCCCAGCGGGTGCCGCGCACGGGTGCGGTGGTCTTCGCGGCGAACCACGTCACGCTGCTGGACGGTCCGCTGCTGGCCGGTGTCTCGCCGCGCGGCCTGCACATCCTCGTCAAGGCCGAGATGTTCCGTGGTCCGCTGGGGGCCGTCCTGCGGGCCGCCGGGCAGATCCCCGTCGACCGCACGATGGCGCGTGCCGCGCTGCAGTCGGCCGTGGGGGTGCTGCGCCGCGGCGGTGCGGTGGGCATCTTCCCGGAGGGGACGCGCGGTCGCGGCACCGCGGAGCAGGTGCGCGCGGGGGCCGCGTGGCTCGCGGTCAACGGTGAGGCGCTGGTCGTGCCGGTCGCGATCCTCGGCACGCGCCGCACGGGGGAGTCGGCCCGCGGGCTGCCGACGCTGCGGCGCGACCTCGTCGTGGAGTTCGGGCACCCGGTCGACGTGCGCACCGATGGCCTGTCGCGCCGCGCCGCCGTCGACCACGCGGCGGTCGTGATCCGCGACGCCATGTCCGACCTGCTCGCATCGGCGCAGGTGCGCACCGGTGTGCACCTGCCCGAGGACGAGCCGCGCGCGACCGTCTGACGGCGCGGGACACCGCGCTCGGGGGCGTGCCTGGGGACGGTTGGCGGGACGGGCGCGCGCGGCGGGGGACAATGGGTGCATGGAGCAGCCGGACGCCACCACGACGCACGCCTCGGACGACCACCGGGTCGACCCCGCCGACCCCGCCGCGGCCCCGACCGTGGACGCGTCGCAGACCGACGGCGTCGACGACGCGGCACGTGAGCGGGCCCTGCTCGCCGGTCTCGCGGAGTACGACCTCGCGGACGAGGACCTGGCCCTCCTCGAGGGTGACGGCACCGACGGCGACGACCGCGAGATCGCCACGACGCTGCCGGTGCTGGCCGTGGTCGGACGCCCCAACGTCGGCAAGTCGACCCTGGTCAACCGCATCATCGGCCGGCGCGAGGCCGTCGTCGAGGACAACCCCGGCGTCACGCGCGACCGCGTCAGCTACCCCGCCGAGTGGTCGGGGCGACGCTTCACGCTCGTGGACACCGGCGGCTGGGAGGTCGATGTCGCGGGCATCCACAAGGCGGTCGCCCAGCAGGCGGAGGTCGCGATCGAGCTCGCCGACGCCGTGCTGTTCGTCGTGGACGCGACCGTCGGCTCCACCGACACCGACGAGCAGGTCGTGCGCCTGCTGCGCCGCTCGGGCAAGCCCGTCGTGCTCGTCGCCAACAAGGTCGACGGCCCCGCGGTCGAGGCGGACGCGGCCACGCTGTGGTCCCTCGGCCTGGGCCAGCCGCACCCGATCTCGGCGCTGCACGGACGCGGCACGGGCGACCTGCTCGACGCCGCGATGGCCGCCCTGCCCAGGGTCTCGGCGCACGCCACGCCCCTGCCGGACGGTCCGCGCCGCGTCGCGCTGGTCGGACGCCCCAACGTCGGCAAGTCCTCGCTGCTGAACAAGGTCGTCGGTTCCGAGCGCGTCGTCGTCGACGACGTCGCCGGCACCACGCGCGACCCGGTCGACGAGCTCGTCGCGCTCGGCGGCAAGCCGTGGGTCTTCGTCGACACCGCCGGCATCCGCCGCCGCGTGCACCAGACGTCCGGCGCCGACTTCTACGCGTCCCTGCGCACCCAGGCGGCCATCGAGAAGGCCGAGGTCGCGGTCGTGCTCGTGGACGCCTCGGCGCCCATGACGGAGCAGGACATCCGCATCGTGCAGCACGTCATCGACGCGGGCCGTGCGCTGGTCCTGGCGTACAACAAGTGGGACCTCATGGACGACGACCGCCGTCCCTACCTCGAGCGCGAGATCGACCAGCAGCTCGTCCAGGTGCAGTGGGCGCCCCGCGTGAACGTCTCCGCCCGCACCGGGTGGCACACCGACCGGCTCGTGCCCGCCCTGGAGCGGTCGCTCGCGTCGTGGGACACCCGCATCTCCACCGGGCGTCTCAACGCGTTCCTCGGCGAGCTCGTCTCCGCGCACCCGCACCCGCTGCGCGGCGGCAAGCAGCCGCGCATCCTGTTCGCCACCCAGGCCTCGACGCGCCCGCCCCGGTTCGTCATCTTCGCCAGCGGGTTCCTCGAGCCGACGTACCGCCGGTTCATCGAGCGCCGCCTGCGCGAGACGTTCGGGTTCGAGGGCACCCCCATCACGATCTCGGTGCGCGTCCGCGAGAAGCGCAAGCGGTGACGCGCGGGTGAGAGCCCGGCCGCCGGAGGACGCCGCGCGCGCGGCGACGCACGCCATGCTGCGCCTCGGTCTGCCGCGCGACCCCCGCGGACCGCGGCACCTCGCCACGTTCCTCGTCGCGACGGCCGCCACGGTGCTGCTGACGCGAGCCCTGCTCGCCGCGACGGGCTACCCGCAGCTCGGGGGCTCCGGCCTGCACATCGCCCACGTGCTGTGGGGCGGTCTGCTCATGGCCGTGGCGTTCGTGCTGCTGCTGTCGTTCGTCGGGCCGTCGCTGCGCCCGCTGGGGGCGCTGGTCGGCGGCATCGGGTTCGGGCTGTTCGTCGACGAGGTCGGCAAGTTCGTCACGTCGGACAACGACTACTTCTACGAGCCGACCGCGGCCATCATCTACGCGACGGTGGTCGGTCTGGGCCTGGTCGCCGACACGCTGCACGGCCGGCGTCCGCGCGACCCGCGCGAGGCGCTCGCGGGGGCCGTGGACGAGGCCGTCGCAGGCGTCGTCGGCGGGTTCACGCCCGCGGCCCGGCACCGCGCGGAGGCGCGCCTGGCCGATGCGGGCGACGTGCCCGGTGCGCGGGAGACGCGCGCGCTGCTGCGCAGCATCGAGGAGGACCACGCCGAGCTGCCCGACACCGTGGGGCTCGTCGCCTCGGCCGTCGTGCGCGTGCTGCACACGCTGGTGCGGGCGCGGTTCGTGCCGTGGCTCGCCGTCGCGGTGCTCGTCGGCACGTCCGGTGTGACGGTGACCGGTGCCGTGGTCCGGTGGTGGGGCGGCGACCGGTCCCCGGGCTGGGTGGTCGCCGGCGCGCTCGTGGCGGGCGCGGCGAGCGTCGTGCTGGCCGGCGTGGGGCTGGCGCGCGTCCGCCACGACGCGGTCGACGGCTACCTGTGGTTCCGCCGCGCGGTGCTCGTCAGCCTGCTGGTGACGCAGTTCTTCCTGTTCCGGCTCTCCCAGTGGGACGCGTCGTGGGGTCTGCTCGTCGACCTGCTCGTGCTGGGGGTCGTCGGTGCCGAGCTCGAGGTGCTGCGGCGGCGGCGCGAGGAGCGCGACGCGACCGCGTGACGCGGCCGCCCGTGACGCGCCCGGCACCGGTATGTGGTCGGGGGAGCGGCATCGGGTGCGATAGAGTCTTCGAGGTTCCTGCGGGGACCGACGGGCTGTGGCGCAGCTTGGTAGCGCACTTGACTGGGGGTCAAGGGGTCGCAGGTTCAAATCCTGTCAGCCCGACGGACGAGGCTCCGACCAGAGATCTGGTCGGAGCCTCTTGCGTCCCACGGAGAGCCTCGTCGCTGGACGCGCCCCGCGGGATCAGGCGGTGAGGCGGTCCTTCTGCAGCGCGAGCTGGTCGGTGATCGCGTGAGGCACGCGGTCCCCGAACCCTGCGAGCCACTGCTCGGCGTCGGCGGCCTCGCGCAGCCAGGCGTCGGTGTCGATCCGGAACAGCTCCTCCAGTGCACCCGGGTCGAGGTCCAGCCCGTCGACGTCGAGCGCACCGGGTGCCGGGAGCAGGCCGAGCGGGGACGGTGTCGCGGCCGTCGTGCCCGCGACGCGGCCGAGCAGCCAGGCCAGCACCCGCGCGTTGTCCCCGAAGCCCGGCCACAGGTACCCGTCCGGCCCCTTGCGGAACCAGTTGACGCTGAAGATGCGCGGCGCGTTCGGTCCCAGCTGCTCGCCGATGCGCAGCCAGTGCGCCCAGTGGTCGGCCATGGCGTAGCCGCAGAACGGCAGCATCGCGAAGGGATCCCGGCGCCGCGCCCCCACCGGGCCCTCGGCCGCCGCGGTCTGCTCGGACGAGACGGTCGCGCCCATCAGCACGCCATGCGCCCAGTCGTACGCCTCGGCGACCAGGGGGACGTTCGTCGCGCGACGTCCGCCGAACACGATCGCGTCGATCGGGACGCCGTCCGGGTCCTGCCAGGTGTCGGCGATGCTCGGGCAGCGCTCGGCGCGGACGGTGAACCGCGAGTTCGGGTGCGCCGCAGGCCGCCCGGTGGCGGGCGTCCAGTCCCGGCCCTGCCAGTCGGTGAGGTGCTCCGGGACCTCGTCCGTGAGGCCCTCCCACCACACGTCGCCGTCGTCCGTGAGCGCGACGTTGGTGAACACGGTGTCGGAGGCGACCATGCGCACGGCCACGGGATTGGTGGACTCGCCGGTGCCGGGGGCGACCCCGAAGAAACCGGCCTCGGGATTGATCGCACGCAGCCGACCGTCCGTCCCGGCGTCTCCGGGGCGCATCCACGCGATGTCGTCCCCGATCGTCTCGGCGGTCCAGCCCGGGACGGTGGGAGTGATCATCGCGAGGTTCGTCTTGCCGCACGCCGAGGGGAACGCCGCGGCGACGTGGAAACGGCGACCTTCGGGTGACGTCAGCCGCAGGAGCAGCATGTGCTCGGCGAGCCATCCCTCGTCACGGCCCATGACCGAGGCGATCCGCAGGGCGAAGCACTTCTTGCCCAGGAGCGCGTTGCCGCCGTACCCCGAGCCGTAGGACCAGATCTCCCGAGTCTCGGGGAAGTGGCAGATGTACTTGGTGGCGTGGCACGGCCACGCGACGTCCTCCCGACGCTCGCCCGCGGCGTCCACCAGCGGCATCCCGACGCTGTGCACCGCCGGCACGAAGCGTCCGTCGGCGCCGAGCTCCTCCAGCACCCGCGTACCGACGCGGGTCATGAGGTGCATCGAGACCACGACGTAGGGGGAGTCGGTGATCTCGACGCCCACCTGGGCCAGCGGCGACCCGATCGGACCCATGGAGAACGGCACGACGTACATCGCACGGCCGCGCATGGACCCGGCGAACACGTCCTGGAGCTCCGCGCGCATCGCCCCGGGGGCGCGCCAGTTGTTCGTCGGTCCCGCGTCCGACTCCCGCTCGGAGCAGATGAACGTCCGGCTCTCCACGCGGGCGACGTCGTCGGGTGCGGAACGGGCGAGGAAGCTGCGCGGGCGCCTGGCGCGGTCCAGGCGGACGAACGTCCCCCTGTCGACGAGCAGGTCGCACAGCCGGTCGTACTCCGCGTCGGAGCCGTCGCACCAGACGACCTCGTCCGGCTGCGTGAGCTCGGCGATCGACGCGACCCATGCCTGGAGGCGGCCGTGCCGGCGAGCAGGGGGCGTGTCGGCGCCCGGGGACGGGGGCTCGGTGAGGGTGGCGGTCACGGGGTTTCCTCTCGTCGGGCGACCGGGTGGCTCCGGTCCGGGTGGTGGTTCCT
The DNA here is from genome assembly GCF_018623035.1 of Cellulomonas dongxiuzhuiae. Classification (NCBI taxonomy): domain Bacteria; kingdom Bacillati; phylum Actinomycetota; class Actinomycetes; order Micrococcales; family Cellulomonadaceae; genus Cellulomonas; species Cellulomonas dongxiuzhuiae. The sequence goes on along the minus strand of NZ_CP076023.1, from coordinate 2,135,958 downwards.
GCGAGTGGTCGCCGCGGCACGGGCCGACCCGGCGTCACGGCCCTCGTACGCGGCGCGCGATCCCGACCGCCACGACGAGGCAGCCGGTCACGAGCCAGAAGCCGCCTGCCACGCCGGCGACGGGAGTGAGGGCGCCGGCCGCCAGCGGGATGGCGATCTGCCCGACGCGGTTGGCCATGAGGCGGTACGACTGGACACGTCCCTGACCGCCGACAGGGGCCATGAGCGACGCCCAGGCGGCAGTCACCGGATCTCCGACCCCCAGGCCCATCCCGATCACCAGGACGAGCGCGATCAGCGCCCACGCCGGCACGTGCAACGGCAGCAGGGCCATGGCGACCGTCGAGGCGCCGAGGGCGACGAGGAGCACCGCGCGTGCGCCGAACCGCGCGATCCACCGGCCCAGGAACACCCGCACGAGCATCGAGCTGGCCGCCCGCACCGCCATGAGCAGCCCGACGAACGCCGAGCTGAGCTGACGCTCGGACCCCAGCAGCGGGAGGTAGATCGCCGTCAGGTCGATGGCGGCGACCACCAGTCCGCTGATGAGGACCACGTCGGCCAGGCCGCGGATGCGCAAGACGGTCGACCACGAGCCGTGCACCCGTCGTGCCGTCTCCCCCGCGGGGAGCCACGCCGTGAGCACGGGCATGACGGCCAGCACGCTCGTCGCGATCACGAGGATCACGAGCGTGGGCGGCACGACGCTCCCGCGGCCCACCACGGCGATCAGGCCGGGACCGAGCATCTGACCGAGCGCGGAGGACACGGCGAACGCCCCGAAGACGCGGTGCACCTGCGCCTGTGCCAACCCGATCTGCCCGGCCGCCATCTGGAGCCCGATGAGGGTGAGGAAGTGCCCGAGGCCGAGGACGGCCGACCCGACGAGGATCGCAGGCAGACCGTCGGCCGTGCACAGCAGCACGCCCGCCAGGACCATCGTGCAGGCACCGATGAACGTCGCCGTGCGCTGCCCGCGCCGGTCGGCGAGCTGACCCAGCGCCGGCGCGCTCACCAACGCCGTCACGGCGTACGCCGAGCCGACGACTCCGACCCACTGCGGCCCGATCCCGAGCTCGACGGCCCGGTAGGACAGCGTCGGGCGGATCGCGAAGACCCCGGCCGCGCACAGGACGTTCGCGGCCAGGACGACCCACAACCCTGATCGCGGCGCCCTGCCCGTCATCGCAGGGTCACGCACTCGCCCCGGCACGACGCCCGAAGACCTGCCCGGAGGCGAGTCCGGCGCCGCCCGGGTAGCCGCCCCAGAACAGGCCGCCCATCATCTCGCCGGCGACGAACAGACCGGGGATCGGGCGCCCCGTGCCGTCGAGCACCCGGGCGTCGGCGTCGGACGCGAGCCCGCCGTAGGTGAAGGTGATCCCGCACGTCACGGGGTAGCACCACAGCGGCGCGTTCTCGAGCGCGACCGCCCAGTTCGACTTGGGCGGCTCCACCCGGGCGGCGCGGCCGTCGAGCACCGCGGGGTCGAACGGACGGGCCTCGTCGACGGCGGCGTTGAACTCGGCCACGGTCGCGACCAGCCCCTCGACGTCGATCCCCGCCCTGGTGGCCAGCTCCTCGACCGTGTCGGCGGTGACGACCGTCGCGCCGGGCATGGCGTACTGGTCGGACCGCAGGTGGAGTCGCACCGAGTCGTCGAAGATCTGGAACGCGAGACCGTCGGGCTGCTTGAGCACCTCCTTGCCGATGCGCGAGTAGGTGTAGTTGCGGAAACCCTCGCCCTCGTCCACGAACCGCCGCCCGGCACGGTTGACGATGATCCCGAGGGGGTACGAGAGCCGGGCGAGCCTGTTCGTGAGCTCCCGGTTCGACGAGTTGGCGCTGTGGAACGCGTCGATCATGGTGGCGTGCGGCGCGTCGTAGTCGCCGTCCAGGGCGGCGCCCACCGCCTGGGCGGCGACGATGAGGTCTCCCGTGCTCGACGGGGTCCCGCGGACCACCGCCTCGCGCCACTGCTCGCCGAAGTGCTGCACCCGCATCTCGGGACTGGCGTGGAAGCCGCCGGCGGCGAGGACGACCGACTCGGCGCCCACGGTGTACGGGTCGCCGTCCGGGCCGGAGACGACGACGCCCCGCACCGGGCCGTCGCCGTCGCGCACCAGCGAGGTGACCCGGCTGCCGTACCGGATCTCGATCCCGCGCTCGCGGGCGATGCGGGTGTAGTCGGCGATCATGCCGATGCCGCCGTCGACGTTGCCGACGTGCAGGCCGCCCCAGAACAGCACGCTGCCGTCCTCGAGGAAGTAGGCCTGCCGGCCGTACATGAGCTCGTACCGCATGCCCAGGCCGCGCAGCCACGACATCGCGTCGTGGCTCTCCGCCACCAGGACCCGGGTGCGGTCCTCGTCGTTGCGCCCGCCGCTGAGGAGGGTGATGTCCGCCTCGTACTCCTCGGCCGTGTACGGCGGCACCGTGGTGATCCCGAACCGCTCGTCGGGCTCCACGAGCGACCTCACGTCGTCCAGCCCGTCGTGGACGAACCGCGTGGCCCCGTGGGTGAAGTACGAGTTGCCGCCGGCGAGCTCCTGCGGTGCCTTCTCCAGCACGAGCACGCGCCGGCCGCGTTCGGCCGCGGCGAGCGCCGCGCAGAACCCGGCGTTGCCCGCGCCCACGACGACGACGTCGACGTGCTCGCTCATCGGGCACCCCCTGTCGCCGCGGGGATCTGCGCAGCAGCGTGGCGGCCAGCGGCACGCCCGAACGTGACGGACCGCATGACCGACGTGGAGCCCGCATACATCTCGTAGTACAGACCGGTCATCTCGCCCGCGCCGTACAGGTGCGGGATGACGTAGCCGTCGGCGGTGAGGACGCGCGCCTCGAGGTCCGTGCGCACGCCGCCGAACGTGAACACGTTCGCGCAGATCTGCGGGTAGGCGAAGAACGGGCCTCGCTCGATCGGGCGGGCCCAGTTCGACTTGGCAGGTTGGCCCGGCGGCGTCGCGGCGAGACCGTCGAGCGCGAGGGGGTCGTACGCGTCGCGGTCCTGCGGGCAGGCCGCGTTGTAGGCCTCGACGGTCGCCACCAGCGAGCCGGGCGGCATCCCGAGCTCGGCCTCGAGGTCGGCGACGGTGTCTGCCTGCACCGGGTCGACGTCGGTGAGCACCGCGTGCTCGTACCCGGGAGTGCTCATGACCTGCTGGTCGAACACGGCGTAGGCCAGCGACCCGGGCTGCCTGACGATCCCGCGCGCGACCTTCTCGTAGGTCTGGTCGACGGTGTCGGCGCCCTCGTCGATGAAGCGCTGCCCCTGGGTGTTGACCACGATGCCGTACGGGAAGGTCATGACGACCGCCTCGGCGACCTGGGAGCGGGGGTCCTTGGGCTCGGCGTGGAACAGGTCGAACTGGCCCTCGGTGCCCGCGCCGGCCTCCAGGGCCATCCGCAGCCCGTCGCCGCGGTTGTGGCGCCCCCCGCGCGAGATGGGGGGGATGCGGTACGCGTTGGCGCCGCAGTACCTGGCCATCATCTCGGGATTGCCCTGGAACCCGCCGGCGGCCAGGATGACGGCGCCGGCGCCCAGGGTCTGCAGACGCCCGTCGGGGGTGCGCACCCTGACGCCGACGACGGAGCCGTCCTCGGCGGTGACGAGGTGCTCGGCGCTGGTCTCGTAGTGCACGGCGATGTCCGTCTGCTCGACCGCGTCGAACAGCGTCTCCACGATGTGCTCGCCGCCGCCGACGGGCTGGTAGCGCGTGGCCGACGCGGTGAGGAAGATCGTCGGGCCGTCGACCAGCTGGACGCCCTTGGCGACCAGCCACCCGAACGCCTCGGGGACCCTGGCGGTGAGCGCCTCGTAGTACGCGCGGCTCGCATGCCCCTGGGACACCGCGAGCCCGTAGTCCGCCAGGCCGTCCACGGGGGTCGTCTCGTCCTGGAGCCGCAGGAAGGCACCGGACCAGCGGGTGTTGCCGCCGCGCAGCTCGCGGGTGGCGCGCTCGAGGAGGGCGACGGTCCCGCGGCGGCCGTCGGTGTGGAGGTCCTCGTGCGCGGACAGGGCGGCGGACAGGCCGGCAGCACCCGCGCCCACGACGACCACGTCGTAGGCGCTGCTGTTGTGGGCAATCGTCATCGTCGACTTCTTCCGTTCGTTCCTTCAGTGGCTGTCGGCCGGCCGCGCGGGCGCGTGCGCGGACAGCTGGTGGAGTGCGTTCTCCAGGGAGTGGGCGAGGTGCTCCTCCATGAGGTTCCCTGCGCGTTCGGGATCGCCGGCGACGATCGCCCGGACGATCGCGGCGTGCTCGTCCAGCGCCCGTGCCGCACGGTGGGGGTCACGGGCGCTGCGGGCGCGGGCGAGCAGGATCCGGTGCTGGATCTCCCCGGTGAGCTGGGTGAGGACGGCGTTGTCGGCCAGGGCGACCATCGCCTGGTGGAAGTCCAGGTCGGAGGGGTAGGGGGCGTCGTCGCTGCCGATGGCCTTCTCGGTCTCGGCGATCATCCCGGAGAGGGTGCGTGCCACGTCGGGGCGCTCCTCGCGTGCCAGCAGGACGGCGACGTGGCGTTCCAGCGCGATGCGCGCACCGTAGAGGTCCCGCAGCTCACCGGCCTCGATGGACGGCACGTAGGCGCCCTTGTGACGCACCTGGACCAGCAGACCGGCCGACGAGAGCGTCTGGATCGCCTCGCGCAGCGGGCCGCGGCTGATGCCCAGCTCACCGGCGATCAGCACCTCGTTGAGACGCTCGCCGGGCGCGAAGCGGCCGTCGACGATGGCCGCGCGCAGCCACCGCTCGGCCACGTCGCGGGTGGTCGTCACCTCGAGCGCCGGGTTCTCGTCCGGGGTCATGCCGGTCGCTCCCGGCTCGTCGCGCCGATCGACGACGGCAGCCCGTAGAACGCGCGCGCCGCCTCGACCAGCTCCCGTGCGGGCCGGGCGCCGTAGAAGCCCGTCCGCGCGGGCCGGACGCCGGTGCGCCGGTAGGCGCGCACACGGTCCTCGGCCTGGGCGACGAGGGCGCCCAGCGAGTCGACCACCGGGATGCCGTCGACCTCGGTGACGCCCTGGTCCGCGAGGAACACGTTGAGCGGGCCCTCCCCGGGCACCACCACGTCGGCTCCGGCCTCGGCGGCACGACGCACCGCATCCTCGAAGGCGGCCACGAGCTGGTCCGGCGCGGCGTACGCGGCCATCACGTCCGCGAACCGGGCGTCGACCTGGACGATCGGGCCGACCAGGTCGGCGACGCGGTAGTGCTCGAAGTTCCGCCGCAGCTGCGGGGCGAGGGCCCCGATGAAGTTCACGATCCCGACCTTGGAGCCCAGCTGGGCCGCCGCGTGCACCGACGCGTGCCCGAAGGCGACGACGGGCATGTCGACGAGCGTGCGGATCTCCTCGAAGCCGATGTCCGGGATCGTGGCGATCATGTAGGCGTCGTACCCGGCGGCCTCGGCGTCGAGCGCTCCCTGGACGAACTGCTCCTTGTGCAGGTCCGACAGGTAGCTGAAGCCGATGTGCGTCCCGGGGTAGTCGCTCGGGTACGTCCCCGGCCGCATGCCGTGCAGGTCGATCGAGGTGCCGGGCCGGGCCACGGCGGCGAGGTGCCGCCGCAACGCCGCGTCGTAGTGGGGGACGTCGTCGAGCACCGTGAAGCTCTGGTGCCAGATGCGGAGGGGAGCGTCGGGTTCAGCCACCGAACACCTCGCGGATCACGTCGTCGGCCGTCGTCACGCGGCCGAACATCGGCATGAGTCGCTCGAACGACATGCGGTGCAGCTCGGGGTCGAACGACGCGCACATGTCCTCGACGACCACGACCTCGAAGCCCTTGTCGCACGCGGTCCGCGCGGTCGACTCGACCACGAGGTTCGAGGCGACCCCGCCGAGGACGACCCGCTGCACGCCGGCGTGCAGCAGCACCTCGGTGAGCTGGGTCCCGACGAACGGGTCCACGCAGCCCTTCTGCACGACGGTCTCGCCCGCCACGGGGGAGAGCTGGGGGACGAACGCGGCCTCGGGCGAGCCCTGGAGCATCAGCCGGTTGTCCTCGTACGGGTCGAACCTCGGGTGGCGGTTGGTGCGGTTGCTGTACGTCTCGTCGAACGCGAGGCGCACGTGCACGACCTTGCCGCCGGACGCGCGCGCCGCCGTCAGCACGCGTTCGGCAGCGGCGAGAGTGCCCCGCTGGGAGATCTGCGCCTCGAGGGGCGGCATCTTCAGGTGGGGCCCCGGCAGGCAGAGTGCGACCTCGTAGTCGAGCATCAGCAGGGCGGTGGTGGGGTCGTCGGTCGCGTTGGCAGTCACAGCGACGTTCCTCTCGTTCGGGGTCACCAGGCGGACCATCCGCCGTCGACGTACAGGACCTGTCCGGTCACGAAGCTGGACTCCTCGGTGGCGAGGAAGAGCATCGGACCGGTGAAGTCCTTGTCCGGGTCGCCGTTGCGCCCGAGCATCGTGCGTCGGGCGAACCAGTCGAGCCGCTCGGGCGACTCCTCGAGCGCCGACGTCATGCGTGTCGGGTAGAAGACGCCCGGCGCCAGGCAGTTCGCCCGGATCCCGAAGGGGCCGAGCTCCTGCGCCAGGGCCCGGGTGACGTTCAGGACCCCCGCCTTGGAGGCGTAGTAGGCGGCCTCGGGGATGGGGCCGACCCGCTCGGCGTAGACGGTGCTGGTGGTGACGATGCGGCCGGGTGCTGCGCCGTCGGGCCGGTGGTCGCGCATGATCTTCCCCGCTGCACCGGCGACCAGCCACGTGCCCACGGTGTTGACCCTGAGCACGTGCTCGAACTCGTCGGGGGTGGTGAGGTCGAACTCCCGGCGGAGCATCGTGCCGGCGCAGCTGACGAGCACGTCGACGCGGCCGAGCCGCGTGAGCACCTCGTCCATGGTCGCCTCGACCTGGTCGGCGCGCGTCACGTCGCAGTGCAGGCCGAGCGCGCCGTCGGGCAGGTTCGCGAGAGTCGCGCGCAGGTTGTCGGACTCCCGCTCGTGCTCGGTCACGACCACGTGGGCGCCGCGGCCGGCCAGTGCGGCGGCCGCGCGCGCGCCCAGCCCGCCGTGGCCCGCGCCGACGACGACGGCCACCTGTCCGTCCAGCCTGCTGGTGTCGCTCATCGTGGGACCCCGCTCGCGGCTGCGGCCGCGGACCTGCCGGCCAGCCGGCCGAAGATCCCGGCCTTGCCGATGGACGTGCCCGTCATGTAGCCGGCGCCGTGGAACCCGCCGACGATCTCGCCGGCGGCGTACAGCCCGTCGATCGGGTCACCGAGGACGTCGTGCACCCGCAGCGCGCGGTCGACCACGAGGCCGCAGTAGGTGGCCAGGACCACCGTGCCCGACAGGTGCCCGTAGAAGGGGGGTTCGACGAGCGGGAAGATCTCCCCGACCCCACCGGAGAGGTGCACCCGGCCGAGCTCGTCGTGCTCGCCGGTCCGGATGCGGCGGTTGTACTCCGCCACGGTCGCTGCCGTGGCCGCGACGTCGAGTCCCATGGCGGCGGCGAGCTCCTCCACGGTGTCGGCCTCGACGAGGATCCCGCTGTCCCGGCGACCCTCGAAGTCGAAGATCGGCACCGCTGCGTCGCTCGCGCGCAGCACGCGCGAGTCGAAGAGCTGGACCGATCGCCCGTCCGGCTGGGCGAGGTTCGCGTCACCGACGACCTTGTAGGGCAGCGACTCGTCGACGAACCGCTTGCCGTGCACGTTCACCGCGATCCCGCCCTTGTAGATCGCGTGGATGCCGGTGCCGTGCTCACCGTCGTGAGGCAACGGGTAGATCCCGTAGGTGCCCTTGATGAAGGGCGTGTCGATGACGTCGGCTCCCAGCTGCCACGCCATCCGCAGGCCGTCGCCGACGTTGCCCGCGCCGCCCGCCTGGAGGGCGAGCGCCATCTGCGGTGCGAACTTGTCCAGCAGGGCACGGTCGCGCGCGAAGCCGCCGCTGGCGAGCACGGTGGACCCTGCGCGGACCTCGACGGCCGTGCCGGACGCCTCGAGCACGGCACCGACGACCCTGCCGTGCTCGCGCACGAGGTGCTGGGCGCGGACGCCGGTGCGCAGCTGGACGCCCAGCTCGGCGGCCCGTGACGCGAGCAGGTCGAGCATGCGGCGGGTGTCGGTGGGATGGGAGCGCGGCACGCTCTGGCCGGCCGCGGCGTGCAGGTTCCCGTAGCGGACCCCGAGGGCCTTCAGCCAGCGGTAGGTCTCGGCCTGGTGGGAGCAGTACAGGTCGACGAGCCGGGGGTCGTTCTTGTGGAACCCCGTGGCGAGGATGTCGTCGTGCAGCAGCGTGACCGAGTCCTGGACGCCGGCCTCGGCCTGCTCGTCGGTGCCGGCGAAGGCACTCAGACCCGCGCTGAGGACCGTGGAGCCGCCCGTCACGGGCTGCTTCTCGACCTGCAGCACGACGGCGCCGTCCTCGGCGGCGGCGAGCGCAGCGGCGTGGCCGGCCAGCCCGCCGCCGACGACCAGGACGTCGACCTGCGGGGGGATCGGGCCGCTCACGGGCGCTCCTCCCACGGCACGTCGTAGAACGCCTCGGCCTGCAGGGTCTGGGGCAGGTCGAAGAGCTCCTGGCGTTCCTGCCACGACACGATGCGGTCGGCGAAGCCTGCCGTCTCCCCGTGCTCGCGCAGGTACGCCAGGGCGTCGGACTCGGCCCGGATCGCCGCGCGCATGAGGAAGTTGGCGTAGAGGACGATCCCGAAGCCGAGCTCGGCGTACTCGGGCGCCGTCAGCGCCGGCGTGCGACCGCCCTCGACGACGTTGACGACGAGCGGGACGTCGGGGAACGACCGGCCGACCATCTCGAGCTCCTCGACCGTGCGCGGGGCCTCTACGAACAGCACGTCGGCGCCCGCGTCGAGGTAGGCGCCCGCGCGGTCGATGGCCGCCTGGATGCTGCCCTCGGCGGAGCGGGCGTCGGTGCGCGCGACGACCACGAGGGCGTCGTCCTGGCGGGCCTGGAGCGCCGCGTCGAGCTTCGACTGCATGTGGCCGGTCGGGACCAGGCTGTGGTTGTCGAAGTGACCGCAGCGCTTGGGCATCTCCTGGTCCTCGAACTGGATGGCGGCCGCCCCGGCCCGCTCGAGCAGGGTGAGGGTCCGCATGGCGCTGACGGGGCCGCCGTACCCGGTGTCGGCGTCGACGATGAGCGGGAGGTCGACCGCGGCGGTGAGGCGGCCGACGTTCTCCACCACCTCGGCCAGCGACACGAGCCCGACGTCCGGCAGCCCGTACTGCGCGTTGGACATGCCGGCCCCGGTGACGTACGCCGCCCCGAACCCCTGCCGTTCGGTGAGGCGCGCGCTCATGGCGTCCGTGACACCCGGCACGACGAGGGGCTCGGGCCGTGCCAGCGCGGCACGGAGCGCGGTGCGCAGGTCGTGAGGCGTGCGGGTGCGGACCAGGCCGGGAACCGGCGGTCGTTCGGTCATCGGACCGACTCCTTCGTCGTTGCGGGCGCCTGGCGGCGCAGGATGTCGCTGACCACGCGCAGGTCATCGCAGTCGGGGAGGCTGAGGATCATGTCGCCGGCGGCCAGCCACGCGGGGTGGTGGGCCACGTTGGCGGCGAACTTGTCCTGCAGGGCCGCGCGGCCCAGCGGCAGTTCCGGACGCCCCTGCGCGCGCAGGACGTGACGGGTCGCGGTGGTCCCGTCGTCGAACGTCACCGTCAGGTGGGCCGGGAAGTCCCCGGTCGACACCATCGGGCCGGCGGGCCGCACCGCGATGCGGTCCATCAGGTCGCGCACCCGCGGGTCCGCCACGGCCTCGGGGGTGAAGTCGGTGAGATCGAGGTGCCCGCGGACCCACGCCGCGGCCAGGCAGTACTCGAGAGAGAACTTGGCCTGCGCGGGGACCTCCGGGCGGTGGTGGACGAGCAGGCGGACGGCCAGCGGGTCGATCTCGCACGCGATGGTGCGCACCGTACGCCCGCCGCACTCGGCTCGTAGCTCGAGCACCCCGTCGAGAGCCGCGTTCGTCGCCGAGCAGCTCGGGTAGCGCTTGAACGAGATCCTCGCGAGCGCCTGGTCGCGGGCGACCTCGAGCGCGTCGGCCAGGAGCGTCGAGGTGATGGCCCCGGCCGCCCCGTGGGTCGCCGCGAACCCGTGTGCACCCTCGATCGTCTCGGCGGCCGATCGTGCCCCCGCACGTGCCAGCCCCGCCGCCGTCAGCCCGGCCCGTGCCGCGAGACCGGCCTGCAGCGGCTTCGCGTCCGACCCGAAGCTCACCCGTAGCCCGCCCGACGATGCCGCGGCCAGGCCGAGGGCGTCCGCGGTCTGCCGGACGTCCAGGCCCCACAGGTGCGCGGTCGCAGCCGCAGCCGCGAGCGTGCCGATGGTCCCCGTGGGGTGCCAGCCCGCGTCGTAGTGGGCGGTGTTGAGCAGTGCCCCGATGCCGTCGCCGACGACCAGCCCGGTGTGGACGGCCTCGAGCACGTCGGCTCCGGTGACCGGCCGCCCACGGGCGCTCTCGACGTCCGCCGCCGCCCACACCGCGGGGACGAGCACGGCCGACGGGTGACCGAACCACGGTTGCTGCACGTCGTCGAAGTCCAGCGCGTGCGCGGCCGCGCCGTTGGCGAGCGCGGCGTCGGCGGGCGCGAGCCCGGTGCCCGTGCCGAAGACGGTGGCGTCGCCCGGCGCCGCGACGGCACCGTCGCGGCACGCCCGCGGGGCCCGCTCGCCGACGCCGGCCAGCGTGCAGCCGAGGACGTCGAGGACCATGTCGGCAAGACGTGGGTGGTTCTCGGGACGTGGTGCCACGCCGGCACCGTTGACCGCCTCGGCCAGCAGCGTGGTGGCGCTCATCGCACCCTCACCGCCCAGGGGGCGCCGTCGACCGCCGGGAAGCGGCCGGCGACCTCGGGGTCGTGCCCCGCGAGCACGATGCCGCCCTCGTTCTCGAACTGGCGGAGGTACTCGTAGGCGTCGAAGAGCTCGAGCAGGTCCGTGAAGACGTTGAACGGACGGTCGCGGCGGACCTCGTCGGAGAAGTGCACGACGTCCCCGGCGATGATCACCCGGTGCTCGGCCGTGCTGACGTGGACGACCGCGCTCCCGGGCGTGTGCCCCCCCAGACGCTGCAGCACGATCCCGGGCGCGAGCTCGAGCGCCTCGTCGAGGTCCACGAGGTCCAGCCGGCCCTCGGCCTGCGCGCGGGCCAGCACGTCGGCGTCGGGGCCCGGCCCCGAGAACGCGATGACGTGCTTGTCCGCGTGCCGGCCGTGCCAGAAGTCCCACTCGCGCTGGTCGAGCACGATGCGCGCGCCGGGGAACAGGTCGACGTTCCCGGTGTGGTCCCAGTGCAGGTGCGACAGGACCACCGTGCCGACGGCCCGTGGGTCGATGCCCAGGGTGAGCAGCGCGTCGCGCGGGTGCACGTCGTAGGACCGGCCCCGGGTGCGGGCGGAGTGCTCCGAGAACCCCGTGTCCACCACGGTGATCGTGCCGTCAGGGGCGGTGACGACCCAGAACCAGTAGCTCATGGCGAGATCGCAGTCGCTCTCGCCGTACGTCGGGTACCGGTAGTAGGTCTCCGTCCCGGTCGTGGTGCGGTGCGCGTACTGCACCGCCACGATCTCGTTGCTCAAGGTCACACCTTCCTTGCGTCGTCGTGGTCCCCGGTGGCGCGGCCCGGGGCCGCCGTGCGGCTCACCCCGCGAAGCTCTTCGCGGCCGCCTGGACGTCCGCGACGTCGAAGTCGTTGTAGTCCTCGACGAAGTCGTTGGTGTAGACGCTCGCCGGGTCGAGGGGGGAGGGGATCACGCCGTACTCGACGGCGAAGTCCACCCAGGCGGTCAGCGCGTCCGGCGGGAACTCGCCCAAGATGCCGTTCTCGACCGGGTCCCCGCTCATCGCCTTGGCGTTGCGGCCCTCGAAGATGGCGACCTGCTCCTGGAGGAACGTGTCGCTCGAGTCCGTCTTGGTCTGGGGGTAGTACTCCCACAGCAGCTCGACCGCTCCCTCGGGGTTGGCGGTCGCCCAGACGGTGCCCTTCGCCCACGCGCGCCCGAAGCCGGCGATGATGTCCGGGTTCTCCTCGATGTAGTCCGCGGCGGCGGCGAACCCGGTCGAGAACAGCCGGGAGTACTCCTCGGGCATGATGTAGCGCAGCGTCGCGCCGTACTGCTCCATCTTCGTGTACTCGGTGTCCCAGATCATGAGGGCGTCGACCTCGCCCCTCGTGAGCGCGTCGAGCGCGGCCGCGCCGGTCCCGACGGCGATGAAGGTGACCTCGTCGGCGCCGACGCCGGCGTCGCGCAAGGCCGCGTCGGCCATGAGCTTGGCGCCGGAGGCGAAGTTGGCGACGCCGATCGTGCCGCCCTTGAGGTCCGCGAACGACGTGATCTCCCCGTCGGCCGGGACCGCGAGGGACTGCACCGCCTCACGCGACCAGTTGTAGGTCATCTTGATGTCCTGGCCGTTGGCGGCTGCCGCGAGCACGGCCTCGGGGGTCGGGCCGCCGATCTGGACCCGGCCCGTGGCCATCGCCTGGAGCAGGTCCGCGGAGCCGCCGGGCCACTGGAGCTCGATCTCGATGCCCTCCTCGGCGAAGTACCCCTGGTCCTGGGCGACCGCGAAGGCGGCCCATGCGGCACTCATCTCCGACGACGGGGCGACGACGATGCGGGTCAGCGCCTTGTCCTGGGACCCGCTCGAGCTGCCGGCGTTGGGCGCGGACGGGGGCGTGGGGGCGCACGCCGCGAGTGCCGCCGCCAGGGCGAGGACTGCCATCGAGCCGAAGGCCCGGGTGTTCGTCTTCACTGTGATCTCCTTTGATCTTCGTGAGCCGGGGGAGGGCGCGGCGTGGGTCAGGCGCGCCAGAAGATCAGACGCCGGCGCAGGAGCCGGACGATCTGGTTGAGCAGGATGCCGACGAGGGCGAGGATCACCAGGACCGCGAACACCCCGGGGGTGTCGTAGGCGGTCTTGTACTGCTGGAGCATCACGCCCAGGCCGGCGGTGGCTCCGACGAACTCACCGGTGATGGCACCGATGAAGGAGTTGACGACGGCGACCTCGAGACCCGCGAAGATCGACGGCAGGGCGCTGGGAAGGAGGAGCCGGCTCCAGATCTGCCACTTGGACGCGCACAGCGACTGGAAGAGGTCCAGCCGCGAGGCATCGGTCGCGAGGATGCCGCTCATGGTGTTCACGAGCATCGGGAAGAACACGAGCATGACGACCACGAGGATCTTGGGCGTGTAGCCGAAGCCGAACCAGATGATGAACAGCGGTGCGAGTGCGACCTTGGGCATCGCCTGGAACGCGACGATGAAGGGGTACAGCGCCGAGCGCACGATCTTCCACTCCGCGAGCACGAAGCCGAGGCCGACGCCGGCCACGACACCGATGACGAGGCCCACCAGCGCCTCGTAGACGGTCACCTTGGCGTGCTGGGCGAGGAGCGCGGTCGTGGTCGGGTCCGCGAACTTCATGATCACCGCACTCAGCGGCGGGAAGATGAACATCTGCACGTTCAGGGCGCGCGGCAGGACCTCCCACATCGCGAGCACCAGGACGATCGCGGCGACCGCGACACCGTTGCCGCGCACGAGACCGCGGAGCCGGCGACGCGTGCCGCCCTCCGGAGAGGTCGGCGCGGAGGGGTGGGCACCCTGTGGCGTCATCGACGCCCTCTCAGTCACGGACACTGGCCATGCTCCTCTCGTGCGCCTCGTCCTTGAGGAAGTACGACCGCACGTGGGCGGCGATGCGGATGAACTCGGGGTCCTCCATGACCGACACGTTGCGCTCGGGACCGAAGGGGACGGTGATGTCGTCGACGATCCGGCCGGGACGGCTCGACATGACGACCACCCGCTGCGCCAGCAGCACCGCCTCCGGGATCGAGTGGGTGATCAGCAGCGTCGTGACGCGCTCGCGGTTCCAGATCCGGTTGAGGTCGAAGTTCATCTGCTCGCGCGTCATCGCATCGAGGGCCCCGAACGGCTCGTCGAGCAGGAGCAGGTCCGGGTCCTGGCCGAGGGCTCGCACGATCGCGACGCGCTGCTGCATGCCGCCGGACAGCTCCGCCGGGTACTGCTTCTCGAAGCCCTCGAGACCGGCACGAGCCAGCAGCCCGGTGATCCGCTGCCGGTACTCGGGCGTGGCGCCCCCGCGGAGGCGGGCAGGGACCATGCAGTTCTGCTCGACCGTGAACCACGGCAGCAGCGTCGGCTGCTGGAACATCACCGCAGTGGAGCTGCGGGGCTGCGCGACGACGTCGGCACCGACGCGGATCTCGCCCTGCGTCAGCGGCTGAAGCCCTGCGATGGAGCGCAGCAGGGTGGTCTTCCCGCATCCGGACGGGCCGACGATGGCCACGAACCCGCCTCCGTCGACCTCGAGGTCCAAGGCTCGCAACGCGGTCGTCGGCTCCACCCCGCGCCTCGCGAAGGTCACCTCCGCTCCGCGTACCGAGACGGTCACAGTCATAGGAACCCCTCCATCGCACCGCCATTGGTGCCTATGGCCCGGGCTCACGGCACCGTGTGTCGGTGCTGGTGGCCTGGGTCACATCCGTGGACGGGGAGGACGTTCGCAGTGGCCTCGCAAACTGTCAACAGTTGGCTAGAGCCGGATGCGGCTTCGTCGGCGCTCCCGCAGCCAGGCGTCCGACGGGCCGAGCGGCGGGGGCGGTACGCCGGGAGACGTGCGACGGGGCCGGCCGGCGCCTGTGCGCCCGCATCGCGAGGCCCGAGAAGCGGGCGATTCGCAGGTCGTCGGTGCGAACGGCAGGTCACGGTCCGTGCACCGCAGCCGGGCGCGAACAACGGTCTGCCGGGGCGGCGAGGGTGGAAATCGGGACGAGCAGGACGGTGTCAGTCGGCAGAAAAGGTGGTGCAGCGCACATCCGGAGGTCGCCCCGGCGCGCACCGGGGACGCGAGGCGAGGCCGTCCGCGAGATCGCGGACGGCCTCTCGCACGTCCAGGGTCCGGGCGGGCCGGCGGGTGCCCCAGGCGTCAGGACGCCTCGCGCGCGACCAGCACCGGGCACGCCGCGCGGCGCAGCACCTCGTGGCTGACGGACCCGAGCAGCATGCCGCGGAACGCGTCGAGACCGCGGCACCCCACGACGACCAGGCCGGCGTCCTTGGACCGCTCGACGAGTGCGTGCGCGGGGTCGTCGTCGACGAGCTCGACGTCGACCTGCAGATCGGGGTGGGCGGTGCGCAGCTCGTCGGCCAGCGCATCGGCCGCGGCGCGGACGGGGTCCTGCGGTCCGACCGCGGCGGGCGGTGGGGTGCGCGTGCCGTACGGGTCGGCGACGGTCCGCCGCGCGTGCAGGACGACCAGTGGCGCGTCACGGAGCTCGGCCTCCCGCGCGGCGTCGCGGGCGGCGACGAAGGACGTCGCGGAGCCGTCGACGCCGACGAGGACGGGGGCGTGCGCCTCCCTCATCTGCTGCCGCACCACGGCCACGGACGCCGGCGCGTGGGCCGCGAGGTGCGAGGCGATGCCACCCAGGCGGTCGCCGGTGCGCAGCGAGCACGCACCCACCACCAGCAGCTGCGCCCCGGCGGCGGCCTGCCGCAGCGCGGGCACCGCGGGCCCCTGCACCAGCCGCGCGGCGACGCGGCGGCCCGGCCGCTCGGCCACGGCCCGCGCCTGCTCCATCTCCAGGTACCGCTGGGCCTCCTCGCCGAACCCCCAGTCGCCCGTCGCCGGGTAGTAGCCCCACGGCGAGATCTCGAAGGGCTCCTGCCAGCAGCGGACGAGCAGCACGTCCGCGCCGCGCAGGTCCGCCTCCTTCAGCCCCCAGTCCAGGGTCGCCCTGCTGTGCTCCCCACCGTCGAGCGCGATGACGACGGTTCCGTTCTCTGCCATGACCGCCTCCTCGGTCGAGTGCCGGGTGTCCTGTTCTCCTCCAGGGTCTCTCCGTGGGGCGCTCGCGGACGGGGACCTTGTGCCCACGCGCACGGCGTGGCCAGGTACAGGGTCACCCGGGCCCGAGGTCGGGCCCGGGCGTCACCAGGTCCGGCGGTGCGACCTGTCGGCGAACCGTTCCATCGCGGCGAGCACGTCACCGGCCTGCCAGACCCGGTCCCGCGTGCCGTGCCCGATCTGCTCGAGCACGCCGGCCTCGACGAGTCGGTCGATCGCGAGCTGGGCGTTGACGGTCGAGACGCCGAGCCGCTCGGCGGCCAGGCGCGCGTCGACCACTGGACGGGTCGTCACCAGGTCCGCCAGGGCCCACGCGGCCGCTCCGCGGCGTGCCCGGATCCGCTCGCCCCATGCGGCGCGCGCCTCCGTGACGTCGGCGATGAGGCGGCGCGAGCTCGCCAGGGCGGGGAACACCGCCTGGGCCACCTCGGTGACGACGGCCTCGACGTCCCCGTCGCGGTAGGCGGTGAGGGCCTGGAAGTACCGGTCGGTGTCGGTGAGGAGCCCCGCGGAGACGGGGACGATCGCCTCGCGCGTCAGGCCGCCGTGGCGCAGCTGGGCGTGCAGGAGTGCGCGCCCGGTGCGGCCGTTGCCGTCGGGGAAGGGGTGGATCGCCTCGAACTGGGCGTGCGTCAGCGCGGCCTGCGCGAGCAGCGGGACGTCGTCGCGGGCCATGAACGCGGTGAGGTCGTCCATGGCCTCCGGGACGCGGTGGTGCACGGGTGCGACGTAGGCGGCGCCGTGCGGGCTGCGCGAGGTGCCGCCGATCCAGACCTGCTGGTCGCGCCAGTGTCCCGCAGCGGCCGGCAGGTGCCCGATCATCAGGGCGTGGTGCATCGCGAGGACCGCGGCGCCGTCCAGCCGGTCGGTGACCTGCAGCGCCAGGGTCATCGCCGTCACGTTGGCGACGATCTCGTCCGCGTTCGCGCGGCCGCGTCGCCCGAGCTCGGCCAGGGCGACCGCGCGGGGGGAGGACGTGAGGTTCTCGATCTGCGAGGAGCTGGCCGCCTCGGTGCGCAGCAGCAGGGCGGCGAACGACGTCGTGGCGGCGTGCGTCTCACCGTCGAAGCGCGCGACCTCGGCGGACGCCTCCGCGACGAGTGCAGCGGTGGCGGACGGCAGGTGGACGGGGGCGTCCGCGATGCGCGGCGGCACCGCGGCCTCGTAGGGGCCGACGTGGGCGCTGCGTGCGGCGCGCGGGCCGTAGCCCGCGTCCGCGGGCTCCCACGGCACCGTCTCGGTGGAGAACGTGGGCCAGCCGCCGGACGGCCGCGCCTGATCCGTTGCCATCCGACGACGGTACCATCGGATCTGCGGACATCCATTGGTAAGTTGCGTCGCTACGTCCGGAAGTGGCGCGCGGCGAGGTCGCGCCGGCGCACCTTGCCGGCGTCGTCGCGCACGGGGACGCGCACGACGTGGACGACCGTCGGACGCCGCGGAGCGTCGAGGTGCGCCGCGGCGAACGCGCGCAGCGTCGCACCGTCGACGTCCGCCGAGCCGATGTCCGCGATGGCCTCGACGTGCTGCCCGTACTCCTCGTCGGGAACGCCGTAGGCCACGGCCGACCGCACCGCCGGGTGCCCCTCGAGGACCCGCTCCACCTCGACGGGGTGGACCCGTTCGCCGCCCCGCACGACGACGTCGTCATCGCGGTCCGTCACCCACAGGTAGCCGTCGGCGTCCACGTGCCCGAGGTCGCCCAGCGTGTCCCACCCGGCGGCCGTGCGCCGCCCCGGCGTGCCGAGGTAGCGGTAGGCGGGGGAGTCGCCGCGGCGCAGCCACACCAGCCCCGTCTCGCCCGGCCGTGCCGGGGTGCCGTCGTCGCGCAGCACGCGCACCTGCGTGCCGCCGACCGGGCGGCCCACGCTGCCGCGGTGCCGCAGCCACTCGTCGCCGCGGATCATCGTCAGCCCGTTGGACTCCGAGCTCGCGTACACCTCGACGACCCGCTCGGGCCCCAGCCAGTCCAGGAACCGCTCCTTGAGGTCCGGCGCGCACGGCGACCCCAGGTGCAGGACCGTCTCCAGCGACGTCAGCCGGCGCACGTCACGCTGCTCCGCGGGCAGCCGCAGCAGCCGGTGCATCGTCGTCGGAACGAGCATCGCCCACGTCACGCGGTGACGCTCGACCGCGTCGAGCCACGCGTGGGCGTCGAACCGCGGCAGGACCACCAGCCGGTGCCCGGTCAGCAGGCCGCGGAACGCGTACGTGAACGACGCCGAGTGCGTCAGCGGGCCGCTGACCAGCTGCGCCGCGGCCAGCGGCAGGAACGCGGCGACCGGCACGTCGGGATCGAGCAGCGCGGGCGCCGCGGCCACGACCACCTTGGGTGCGCCCGTGCTGCCCGACGACGTCGGCGCCTTCCACGCACGGGCCCACGTGTCCGGCAGCGGTCCGTCGTCCAGGTCGTCCCCGGGCACCGTGCCGAGCGCGGGGACGCCCTCGACCGCGCACCCCACCGTCACCGCCGGGCGGGCGACGCGCACGACGGCCGCGAGCTCCTGCGGCGTGCGACCCGGCGAGACGGGCTGGGGCGTCGCGCCCGCCTTCCAGATCGCGACGCAGACCACGACCATCGCCGCGCCGTTGGGGAGCGAGACCGTCACCAGGTCGTCGCGCGCCACCCCGTGCGCCAGCAGGTGGCGCGCGTACCGGTTGCTGCGACGGTCCAGCTCGCGCGCGGTCAGCGTCTCCTCGGCCGTGACGAGGACGACGCGGTCCGGGTCAGCGTCGGCCAGCCGGCTGACGACCCGCGAGATCGACAGACGCGCCACTATCGCCCCCCTCCGCGACGACGACCCGGTAGAACCGCTCGTGGGCCGCGGCCGCGGCGTCCCACGAGTGACGTGCCGCCAGGGCGCGACCCGCGTCCGCACCCGCCGCACGCACGCCGTCCAGCGCGTCGGACAGCGCCGCGGCGATGCTCGGCACGTCACGGCCGTACGCGACGTGCTCCCCGAAGACCTCCCGCGTCACGGGCAGGTCGCGCGCCACCACGGGGACGCCCGCCGCGAGCCCCTCCATCGCCGCGAGCCCGAAACCCTCCTTCGTCGAGACCATCGCCAGCACCGCCGCCGCCGCCACGAGCGGGGGCACGTCGTCGTCGGCGAGCGTCCCGAGGACCACGGGCTCCACGCCCAGCTCCGCCGCCCGCTCCTCGAACCGCGCGCGGTACGGGCGGTAGTCGAACAGCGTCTCCCCGCCGCCCAGCACGAGCCGCACCGACGGGTGCGTGCGACGCAGCACCGCACAGGCCTCCAGCAGGTCGAGCGTGCCCTTGCGCGGCTCGATGCCGCCCAGCGCCAGGACGTAGGCACCGAGCCGCGCCTGCCACGCCTGCCGGGACGCCGCCCCCGTCGGCCCGGCGGCCGCCGCGAACCGCGCGGCGTCCACCCCGTTGGGGATCACCGTCGGCGCGAGCCCGTACGCGTCGTGCACCTCGCGCGCCACCGCCCGCGACACGCACAGCCGCGCCACGGGTGCCGTCACCGCCAGGTCGTGGCAGCGCACCAGCTCCGGCGTCGTGAACTCGTCGAGGTGGTGAACCGTCCGGACCACGTCCACACCGGCGGCCGCGGCCGCGTTCGCCGAGATGCAGTCCTGCGCGTGCACGACGTGCGCCGCACCGGCCCCGCGCTCACGGGCCAGCGCGGCACCCATCGCACGGATGGACCGCACGATGCGCGCGCCGACCGTCTCGTCGTCCCGCGGCGCGAACGGCACCACGCGGACCGTCACGCGCGCGTCCACCGGACGGAAGAAGGCCGCGTCCCCACCGCGGCCCAACGTCCACACCGTCACGTCGTGCCCGCGCCGCGTCAGTGCCTCCGCCAGCGCGAGCGTGTGCACCACCCCGCCGCGCGGGCGGGTCGAGTAGGTGATCTGCGCGATCCGCACGCCGCCTCCCCTCAGGTCCCCGCGTACGCGCCCAGCGCGTACGCCCCGACGGCACGGTCCCGCAGGTGGTGCATGCTCCGCCGCGCCCGGGCGACGTCACCGTGCACGTCGGCCGTCGCCACGGCCAGCCCGCCCTTCGCCCACGTCTTGGCCACGATCTCCCCGGCCGGGTCCACCACCTTCGCCTGCCCGAGGAACCGCAGGCCCCCCAGCACGCCCGTCTGGTTCGACGACACCACGTACAGCTGGTTCTCCGCGGCCCGCGCGCAGTCGTACAGGTCGAACAGGCGTGCCTGCCGGTCGTTGCGGATGCGGTCCGAGCGGTCCGTGACGCTCGCGGGCCACGCGCTCAGGCACGCGAGCACCACCGCACCGTCCAGCGCGAGCGTGCGCGCCGACTCCGGGAACGTCTTGTCGAAGTCGATGAGCATCCCCAGCCGACCCAGCGGGGTGTCGAACGCCGCGAACCCGTCACCCGCGCGGTACGCCTCGTTCTCCGCCAGCGGCAGGTGCACCTTGCGGTGCACCCCCAGCACGCCGTCACCGTGCACGGCGACCGCGGTGTTGTAGCGCGCCCCCGCACCCGGACCCGCGTGCTCCGCGATCCCGACGCACACCACCATGTCCCGTGCGAGCGCCGCGACCGCCGCGACCTCCGGCCCGTCCACGCCCACCGCCGACGGCAACGGGCCTCCCTCGGGGTGGTACAGGTCGTGCAGGTACCCACCGATCGTCGCGTCCGGCAGCACCAGCAGGTCCACGCCGCGCTCGCGGGCGTGCTCGACGATCCCCGCGATCTTGACGAGGCTCCGGTCGACGTCGCGGCCGAAGTGCGCCGCGACCGCCGCCATCGTCACCACCGCCACACCACGCCCGCCCCGTGCGCGCTCACCCACCCACCGCCGCCGCGGGCACGGACACGGCGAGCTCGTCCGCCGAGCGCGCCCACCCGCCCGCCACGAGCCGCTCCGCGAGGTGCCGGGCGTCCTGCGCCACCCCCAGGAACCGGCCCGACCCCCAGGTGTGCTGCCACGGCAGCCCCAGGAACGCCAGGCCCGGCTCCGGGCTCAGGCCGCGGACGTGCCGCGGGTGCCCCTCGTCGTCCAGCACCGCACCCACCAGCGGACCGAGCCAGGACCAGTCGGCACGGAACCCGACGGACCACACCACCGCGGCGAGCCGGTCGACCGGCAGCGACGTGGGCTCCCCGTCCGGACGCCACACCGGGGTGTACCGCGGCTCGACCGGCGCGCTGATGCCGCGGGCCGCGATGTGGCGGTCGATGTCGTCCTTGATCGACTCCGCCACCGCGTCGGCGTGGTCCAGGTCCGCCGCGAGCGTCGGCGCGAACGTGACCGCCGCCGCACCCGACGCGTCGACCCCCACACCCGTCGCCCGCCCGTACAGGTGCATGCCGCGGCGCGCGAAGTCCCGCAGGTCGATGTCCCGCCCGCCGTCACGCCCCGTCACGTAGTGGTTCGTCGACTCGCGCTTGGCCAGGCCCCGCGCCGCGACGGGCACGTCGTACACGCCCATCTCGGCCAGCCACGTCATGCAGTCGCGGCCCCGGTAACGACGAGCCACCCGCGGCGCGCGCCCCGCCGCCAGGTGCACCTCGCGCCCCGCGAGCAGCAGGTCCTCCGCGATCTGCGTCCCCGACTGCCCCGTGCCCACCACGAGCACCGGCCCCGGGGGCAGCCGGTCCGCGCTGCGGTACCGGTGGGAGTGCACCTGCACCACCCGCCGCGGCAGCGCGCCCGCCCACCCCGGCGTCACCGGCCGGTGGTACCCGCCGACGGCGGCGACCACGACGTCCGCGGTGACGACCCCCGCCGACGTCGACACGACGAACCCGCCGCGCTCGCGCCGCGCGAGCCGCGTCACGGCCACCCCCTCGGCCACCGGCGCGTCGAACGTGTCCGCGTACCGCCGCACCCACCGGTACACCTCGTCCCGGCGCATGAACCCGTCCGGGTCCGGCCCGTCGTACGCGTAGCCCGGCAGCCGGCAGTGCCAGTTCGGCGTCACCAGCGTGAACGCGTCCCACCGGCCGTCACGCCACTCGTGCGCGACGCTCTCACGCTCGAGCACCAGGTGGTCCACCCCACGGGCCACCAGCTCGTGCGACAGCGCCAGACCCGCCTGACCGGCGCCGACCACCACCACCCGGTGGTGCGCGTCCCCGCGGACCCGCGCCCGGATCACGCCGCACCTGCCCGTGTCCCCGCGACGGCGCCCCCGACCGGACCCGGCGGCGGCGGCGCCATCCGCACCACCCGCACCGGCGCCCCCGGGTCGAACCGCGCCGCCAGCTCCTCGATCTGCGCCTGCTGCCGCGCCGCCGACGTGCACCGCAGGCCGTAGCGCTCGCGGACCCGGTCGCTCGCCTCCGCGAGCGCCCGCGACGTGCGCGCCACGAGCTCGGCGACCGGGTAGTCGGCGCCCACCTCGAGGTGGTCCCACACGACGAGGCTGGGGGAGTAGCACGCGGTCGCGGTGCCGTCGGGCCACCGCACCTCGAACGTCATCTCAGGCATGAGCGTGCTCCCGCCGGACGGTGGTCGGGGACGCGAGGGCCGTGACCGGGCCGTACGCGTCCGGCCGCCGGTCACGCAGGTGGAACATCCCCGCCCGCATCGCGCGGAACGTGCCCTCCACGTCGATCTCCGCGACCGCCAGCCCCGCACCGAGCAGCGTCGTGGCGAGCACGTTGCCGCCCGGGTCCACGACCTTGCTGTTGGCCACGTAGCGCAGCGAGCCGAACGTGCCCGACTGGTTCGACGCGATCCAGAACACCTGGTTGTCCAGCGCACGTGCGCTGTCGAACAGGTTGAACCGGTACGTCCACCGGTCCTCCTGCAGGTTCTGGGCCGTCGCGGTGCGCGCCGCCGGCCACGCCGACAGCGAGACGATGATCTCCGCACCGTCCAGGGCCAGCACGCGTGCGGCCTCCGGGAACGCCTTGTCGTAGCAGATCTGCATCCCGAGCCGACCCACCGGGGTGTCGAACGCCTCGTAGCCCCCACCCGCCGCGTACGACGCCCCCTCGCCCAGCGGCTGGTGCACCTTGCGGTACGAGCCGTACACGCGCGTCCCGTCCAGGCAGACCGCCGCGTTGTAGCGGGTCACGCCGTCCTCGCCGAGCTCGCAGAACCCGATGACCACGACCGTGTCCCCGGCCAGCGCCTGCACGCGGGCGATCTCGGGCCCGTCCAGCCGGACCGCCGGCGGCAGCGACCGTGGCCCCGCGCCCGCCGTGTCCCCGTGGTTGCCCAACGACGACAGGTAGCCGCCGATCGACGCCTCCGGGAAGACCACCAGACGAGCACCGGCCGCGCGCGCGTCGGCCAGCGTCTGCTCCACCACCGCGAAGTTCTGCTCGAGGTCCCGTGTGAAGTTCGCCGACACCGCGGCGACCGTGAGCGTCACGACGCGCCCCTCACAGGTTGTAGGTCGAGTTGATGACGGCACCCTTGCGCGCGTAGTGGATCAGCGCGTCCTGGACGTCCAGCGGGTGCGCCGGGACGACACCTGCGAGCAGGTCCTCCTCGCGCATCCCGTGCAGCGCCATCCCGAAGCGGCAGCAGAACACCGTGCCCCCCTCGGCGATGAACGTCTCCAGCGACCCGTTCATGTTGAGCTCGCCGGGGAACCCCGCGTCGCCCGTCGTCGGGAAGCCGCGGTTCGCCGCACACGCCAGCGTGCCCGGCCCGTAGAAGTAGATGGCCGACTCGAAGCCCTTGCGCAGCGCACGCGTCGCCTGCAGGATCGCGACGAAGCTCACCGAGGACTCGTGCGGGATGCCGTGCACGAGCGTGAGGTAGGACTCGCCCTCCTGCGCCTGGTAGTCCGGGAAGATCTTGGTCGAGCCGTACAGGTTCGTGCCCTTCGGCAGCGACGGGTGCGGGATCTCCGCGAGCGACGCCTCGATGTTGGCCTGGATCTGCTCGTCGAACGGCATGCTGCTCCTCCTGGGGGGACTGGCGGGGGCTGGACCGGCGGCGGACGCCACCGGCGGGTGGATGGGGGGTGGCGCTCAGGCGGCGCCCAGGCCCGTGGCGACGCCGGGCACGGCCGCCGTGACGGCGCCGTCGGGCCAGCGCAGCCGCACGCCGGGCTCCACGGTCAGGCGCCCGCACTCGGCGGACGCCGCGAGCGGTGCGGTGGCGACCGGCATGCGTGAGGTGCCCGGCTCGTCGGCCGTGAGCATCCCGAAGCCGGGGAAGCAGGTCAGCCAGTCGCCCGTCGCGGCGCTCGCGGGCGTCGGGACGTGGCCGACCTCGATCTCGGCGCCCGTGCCCGACGCCTCGGCGAGCATCGCGGTGGTCCCCACGACGCCGGCCATGGACACGTCCTTGGCCGCACGCGGAGCGGCCCGGGCGACGGCCGTGGCCAGGTGCCGCAGGTCGGCGGCGCCGCGGGCGGACGTGGAGTCCCACTGCCGCCCCTCGAACCCGCGACGCCACCGGCCGGTCAGGTCCGCCGTCAGCGACAGCGCGTCACCGGGGCGGCCACCGCCGCCGGGCACCGGACGGTCGGTCCGTCCCAGCGCCGTCACCGACAGCGCGGCCGGCACGCCGAGCTGGGTGTGCCCGCCGAGGACGGGCACCCCCCACGCCTGGGCGGCGCTGCGCACACCGTTCATGACGCGGTGCGCGAACGACTCGGTGGGGGCTGCGAGCGCGTCCAGCAGACCCACGGGGTACGCCCCCATCGCCGTGAGGTCGTTGACGTTGACGAGCACCGCGCACCAGCCGGCCCACTCCGGGTCGCGCTCGAGCAGCGCGGGCAGGATCGCGTCGCACGCGGCGACCAGGTCCGTGCCGGGAACGGGCGCACCGTCGTCGCCGCGGAAGCCGGCACCGCCGAGCGTGCCGACCGGCAGGACGGTGCCGACGTCGGCGGCCAGCGGGCCGAGCAGCGACGCCAGCGCCGACTTCGTCGAGCGGACCAGGTCGGCGACCCGCGTGACGGGCCACCTCATCCGCACGTGCGGGCTGCCCTGCACGTCGCACGTCGCCCAGGCCTGCCAGCCCAGGCGCTCGAACAGGACGCGGTTGCGCACCTGCACCGTCGCCTCGAACCGCAGGACCCCGAGCTCGGTGGCACGCGCGCAGGCGGCGCGCACGAGGGCCGCGCCGATCCCGCCGGCCCCGCGCGCGTCGCGTGCCACGACCAGCCGGCTGCCGGTCCACCAGCCCAGGTCGCGACCCGACGCGTCGAGCGCCTCGACCGCCGACGCCAGGCGCACGCCGCCGAGGACCCGCCCCACGTCGTCGACGGCGACCAGCACCTCGGTGCGCGGGTCGTCGTCGACGCGGTCCGCGTCGTCGACGGCGAACAGGCCCTGCTCGTCGACGAAGACGTCGCGGCGCAGCGCGCGGTAGGCCGTGACGTGCCGCGCCGCGGCCCGGCGCACGGTCCACGGAGCGGCAGGGACGGACCGCGAGAGCACGGACCCGGAGAGCGTGGGGACGTCGAGCACGTCAGCCCCCCGCCGTCGACAGGGCGCTGCACGCGCCGCACGCGGCGCACCCGGCCGCCTGGTCGGAGCCCCGCATGCCCGCGGCCCGCAGCAGCGCCGCGACGCGGGCGGTGACGTCGGCGACGACCCCCCGGGACGGTGCCGCCACGTGGTCGACGTCGGTGGCGAGGGTGCCGGCGAGCGGCCGGAACGGCACGACGAACGGGTACACGCCCAGCTCGACGAGCTCCGCAGCCCCCGAGACCAGCTCGTCGGGGTCCTCACCGAGGCCCACGAGCAGGTACGTCGAGACCTGGTTGCGGCCGAACACCCGCACGGCCTCGCGCCACGCCGCGCGGTACTCGTCGAGCGGCACGGTCGACTTGCCCGGCATCCACTGCCGTCGCACGTCGTCGTCCATCGACTCGACGTGGATGCCGATCGAGCGCGCACCCGCGTCGTACAGGTCCGCCAGGGCCCGCAGGTCCGCGGGGGGCTCGCACTGGACCTGGATCTCGAGCTCGGGGACGGCCTCCTTGACGGCCCGCACGCACCGCGCCAGGTGGGTGGCGCCGCGATCGCGACCGTTGGACGTGCCGGTCGTCATGACCATCTGCGACACGCCGTCCAGGTCCCGCGCCGCGCGTGCCACCTCGGCGAGCATCGCGGGCGTCTTGACCGCGACCGTGCTCCCCGACGCCAGGGACGCCTCGATCGCGCAGAACCGGCAGCGCTCGCTCGCGTCGTACCGGACGCACGTCTGGACGACGGTCGTGGCCAGGACGTCCTTGCCGTGCAGCTTGGCGATCCTGTCGTACGGCGTCCCGTCGGCCGTCGACAGGTCGTAGAACCGCGGGCGGGCCACGGGTGCCACGTCCATCCCCAGGTCGGCGCCGTCGAGCGTCAGCCGCCCGTCGCGGACGACGTAGGGGCTGGTCGGGTCGATCGGGATCGCGGCCCCGGCACCACCGATGACGAAGTGTCCGTCGTCGCTCGGCCCCGCGCCGCCCTGGCGGCGGACGGGGGCCTCGCTGCGCACCCCGAGGAGCGCGATGCTCACGCGGGTCGAGAGCTGGTCGGTCGGTGACATGCCACCAGTGAAGTGGGCGTCTCTTTCGTCCTGGTTCCGGCCGGAAGACGTTCTCGTGACGTCTTGCGCACATGGTGTCCGGCGTGTGTCGCCCTGCCGACTCCTGGGCGGGGTGCCGCGCGATGAGTTCGGACGCCGCGCCGCGTCAGTACGGGTGACCCAGGACGCCGGACCCCGGCGCCCGCGCCACGTCGCGGAGAGACCATGACCACCACGCACGAGAACCCGACCGCGCCCGCGTCCGGGCGTCCACCCGTCGTCGACCTCGCCACCTGGCAGGCCGCGCGCGACGAGCTCCTCGTCCGCGAGAAGGCGCACACCCGAGCGGGCGACGCGCTCGCGGCCGCACGTCGGCGCCTGCCGATGGTGGAGGTTGACGGCGGCGTCGAGGTCGTCGGGGCGCAGGGCCCCGTGCCGTTCCTCGACCTCTTCGAGGGCCGCGACGAGCTCCTCGTCTACCAGCACATGTGGCACGACGGGGCACCTCACCAGGGGCAGTGCGAAGGCTGCACCGTCACGGCGTGGCAGCAGAAGGACGCCGTCTACCTCCATGCCCGGGGGGTCTCGTTCGCGATCCTGACGACCGGTCGGTGGGACGAGGTCGCGCCGTACCTCGACTTCATGGGGTACACCCAGCCGTGGTACTCGGTGCGTGACGTGGCGCCGCCGATCGGCGGGGACATGGGCCGGCTCACGTGCTTCCTGCGCGACGGCGACCGCGCCTACCTCACGTACACCACGACCGGACGCGGCACCGAGGTCGCCGGGCCGTCGTTCGCGCTGCTCGACCTGACCCCGTACGGCCGGGGCGAGGCCTGGCAGGAGAACCCCGAGGGATGGCCCGAGGGCAACGGGCCGTGCTGGTACTGGCGTACGGACGCCGAGGGCGAGGCCACCTGGGGCCCGACCGGTCGACCGGTCCCGCAGTGGACGCGTGCGGGGGCCCGCCCGGTCGAGACGCTCGGCCGTCGCGGCCATCACCACTGACGCCTCGAGATGCCGACGTGGGCTTACGGGTGCACCGTGGAGGTCCCACGACCGCCACAGGAAGTAGGACAACCATGTACCTGCACGTCCAGCGCCTGATCCACGAGATCATCCCCGACGAGCCGGACCCGGCCGCAGCCAACGCGCTCCAGGAGGGGCTCGGCGGTCAGTTCGGCGAGATGCGCACGATGATGCAGTACCTGTTCCAGAGCATGAACTTCCGCGGGCCCGCCGGGAAGCCGTACCGCGACCTGCTGCAGGGCATCGGCACCGAGGAGATCAGCCACGTCGAGCTCATCGGCACGACCATCGCGCGCCTGCTCGACGGCTCGCCGCGCTACCAGGGCAAGAAGACGGACCCGTTGGACACCCCCGGCGCCGGGGGTGACACGCCGCTGCGCGTCGCGCTCGACGAGAGCAACATCCACCACTACCTCGTGGCCGCGCAGGGAGCCCTGCCGGTCGACGCCGCCGGCAACCCGTGGAGCGGGTCGTACGTGTACAACTCCGGCAACCTCGTCCTCGACCTGCTGTACAACCTCATGCTCGAGTCGACGGGCCGCCTGCAGAAGTGCCGGATCTACGAGATGACCGACAACAAGACGGCCCGCTCGACGATCTCGTACCTCATCGTGCGCGACCAGGCGCACGAGAACGCGTACGCGCGCGCCCTGGAGACCCTCGGCGTCGACTGGGCGAAGGTGCTGCCGATCCCCAAGACGAACGCCGAGAAGTTCCCCGAGGTGAAGAAGCTCGTCGACCTGGGGCTCCAGAGCAAGCAGTACTCGTTCGACCTCACGGCGGCGTCGGAGGCCGGCAAGATCTTCCAGGGCATGTCGCCGTCGAAGGACGGGACACAGCTGGACGCGAGCGAGCAGGCACCCGCCGGCGCGCCCCTGACGATCGCCGAGGAGCGGTACGAGGAGTTCTCGCCCGGTCTCGACACCGAGCTGCTCGCGCTCATCCAGGCGACCGCCGACCTCGAGATGGCGGAGGTGCAGCCGCTGTACGGCCCGATCCCGGGCTGACGCCCGCGGGGGGCGCACCGGGGGAGCGCGGGGCGTGTCGACCGGGGTCGCCCCGTTCGCCGACCGGGCTGCGGCCGGGGTCGTCCTCGTACGCCATCTGACGGCGTACGAGGACGACCCGCGCGTCGTCGTGCTGGCGCTCCCGCGGGGCGGCGTGCCCGTCGCGGCGCCGGTCGCGGCGGGGCTGCGCGCCCCGCTGGACGTGCTCGTCGTGCGCAAGCTGGGCGTGCCGGGGCATCCCGAGGTCGCCATGGGCGCGATCGCGGGCATCGGCCCCGCCGTCGAGCTGGTGCACGAGGACCGGGTCCAGGCCCGCGCCCGCGTCACGCCCGACGACCTCGACCGCGTGCGTCGCCGGGAGCTGGCCGAGCTGCACCGCCGGGAGGTCGCGTACCGCGGCGCGCGCCCCGCCCCGCGCCTGGGCGGACGTGTCGTCCTGCTGGTCGACGACGGGCTGGCCACGGGTGCGACGATGCGTGCCGCGGTCGCGGCCGTGCGGAGCCGCGCACCGGCACGTGTGGTCGTCGCGGTCCCCGTGGGGTCCGACGACGGCTGCGCGGCGGTCGCACGGGTCGCCGACGAGGTGGTGTGCGTCCGGCGCCCGTCGCCGTTCCGTGCGGTCGGGCAGGCGTACGTCGACTTCGACCCGCCGACGGACGACGCCGTCCGCGCGCTGCTGGCCGGCGGCGGCGGGGGAGCGGGGGCCCCGGACCGGGTGTGACGGGCCGGGTGTGATGGGCCGGCTCGCGCCGTCAGGCAGTCGTCACGCCACCGTCCTCGGGGTTCGCACCGACCTCGACCTCGTCGCCGTCGGGCGTGGGGCGGGTCGTCGGCGGCCCGCTGAGCCCGCGCGGCGGGGCGCCGAGACGTGAGGTCATGTGCCCGCCGAGGTAGCCGCTCACACCCACCGCGCCGGTGGCCGCGAGCGAGGCGGCGACGCCCGCGCCGCGCGACCCGCGCCGGCGCAGCACCCAGGAGGTGGCGTACAGCGCCAGCGCGGCGGAGTTCAGGACGGCGTGGGCCGCCCCGACCCGTTGCGTCCGCCGGCCCGACGCGGACCAGTCGGCGAGACCGGTCAGGGACGTCGGCAGCGCCGCCAGGACGCCCAGCCCGAGGAGGCGGTCGGCGTGCGGGCGGGCCGACGCGCCCCCGGTGAGGTCGAGGACGACGGCGCTGGACCACAGCGCGATCGGCGCATCGGTCATGAGCGGGTGCAGCGCGTGCCCCAGGGGGCGCCCGTGCAGGAGCGCCGCGAGCCGGGGGCGGCGCTCGAGCAGCTGTGTCACCACCGGGCGGACGCGCTCGACGACGGGGTCGAGGGCGGGGCTGTCCTGGAGCGCGCGGACCGCTCGCAGCGCGGGGGACTGGTCGTCGGTGCGGGTCATCGGGACCTCCGTGTCGGCGACGGTGCCTGGTCGCCGTCGAGCGTCTCACGGGTCGTCCGTGTCCGCAGGACGGTGACCTGCCGGTCACGACGACGCAGAAGATAACGGAACCTAGCGCCGAGAGCGACGCCACCACCACGACAACCCCCGCCCTGACGGGCGGGGGCACGGACCGCCGGGGGAACGGTGTGCTGTGGCGGGACTCCGGTCCCACGTCCGGAGCCGGCTGCGGTGGGAGTGTCGGGCTGCCGGACGCCCGTACCTCGGGCGCCGACCGACACGGAGGTCGAGCAGCGGTGGCAGTACCGACCAGCACACGTCCAGGGACGGACCCCGTCCCTGCGGTCGAGCGACCGGCGACCGGTCCGCCGCCACGACCCGCCACCTGGGTCCTCAAGGCGGTGATGGCCGTGACGGGGACCGTCCTGGTGGCCTTCGCGGTCGTCCACCTCGTCGGGAACCTCAAGATCTTCCTGGGACCCGAGCAGCTCGACGGGTACGCGCACTGGCTGCACGAGGACCTGCTGGCACCGCTCGTGCCGCACGGCTGGTTCATCTGGGTCTTCCGGGCCGTCATGCTGGCGGCGCTGCTGGCGCACGTCGCCGCGGGGGTCGTCCTGCGGCACCGGGCTCGCGTCGCACGCGGTCCCCACCGGCGCCGGGGCCTGCGCGGTCTGCGCAGCTTCCAGGCACGCAGCATGCTCGCGACGGGGACCGTCCTGCTGCTCTTCGTCATCTTCCACGTGCTCGACCTCACGACCGGCACACGTCCTGCGGCCACCGACGCGTTCACGCCCGGCCAGGCCTACGCGAACATCGTGAGCTCGTTCCAGCGGCCCGCCGTGGCCGCGTTCTACGTGCTGGCGATCGGCGTCCTGACGCTGCACCTCGCCCACGGTCTGTGGAGCGTGGTGAACGACCTCGGCGCCACGGGTCGACGGCTGCGGGCGACGGGCGCGGCGGTCGCCGGCGTGGTCGGGCTGCTCGTCCTCGTCGGCAACCTGCTCATCCCGGTCGCGGTCCTGACGGGAGTCGTCGCGTGAACCCCGGGTCGGACGGACGGGGCACGGGCCCCGCCCTCACGCCCGACGACGTGCGCGTGGTCGGCAGCCCGCTCGACGGCCACGTGCCCGAGGTGCCGCCCGAGCAGGCGTGGGACGACCGGCGCCTGCACTACGACCTCGTCGCACCCGCCAACCGCCGCCGGTTCACCGTGATCGTCGTCGGCACGGGGCTGGCGGGCGCGGGAGCAGCGGCGGCGCTCGGGGAGCTCGGGTACCAGGTGGAGTGCTTCACCATCCACGACGCGGCGCGCCGCGCGCACTCGGTCGCGGCGCAGGGCGGCATCAACGCCGCACGCGCCCGCAAGGTCGACAACGACTCCGTGCACCGGTTCGTCAAGGACACGGTCAAGGGCGGGGACTTCCGCGGGCGCGAGGCCGACGCGTACCGGCTCGGCCAGGAGTCGGTCCGCGTCATCGACCACATGAACGCGATCGGCGCACCCTTCGCACGCGAGTACGGCGGCGAGCTGGCGACGCGGTCGTTCGGCGGCGTCCAGGTCTCCCGCACGTACTACACGCGCGGGCAGACGGGTCAGCAGCTGCAGGTCGCGGGGGCGAACGCGCTCCTGCGCCAGGTGGCCCGCGGTGCGGTCACGCTGCACACGCGTCAGGAGATGCTCGACCTCGTCGTCGCCGACGGGCGGGCCCAGGGCATCGTCGTGCGTGACCTCGTCACGGGCGAGGTGCGTGCGGTCACCGGGCACGCCGTGGTCCTGGCCACCGGCGGCTACGGCAACATCTACTGCAAGTCGACGCTCGCCCGGAACTCGAACGCGACCGCCGCCTGGCGGGCCCACCGGCGCGGTGCGCACTTCGCGAACCCCGCGTTCGTCCAGTTCCACCCTACGGCGCTGCCCCTGACGAGCCAGTGGCAGTCCAAGACGATCCTCATGTCCGAGTCGCTGCGCAACGACGGACGCATCTGGGTGCCGCTGCGGGCCGACGACGACCGCGCGCCCGCCGACATCCCGGAGGCCGAGCGCGACTACTACCTCGAGCGTCGCTACCCGGCGTTCGGCACCTCACGCCGCGCGACGTCGCGTCCCGCGCCGCCCGCGAGCGCATCGACGCCGGCCACGGGGTCGGTCCGCTGAAGAACGCCGTGTACCTCGACTTCGCGGACGCCGTGGGACGGCTCGGTCGCGACGCCGTCATGACGCGCTACTCCAACCTGTTCCACATGTACGAGCAGGCGACGGGGGACGACCCGCTGCGCACGCCGATGCGGATCGCCCCCGGTGCCCACTTCGCGATGGGTGGGCTGTGGTCGGACTACGACCTCATGACGTCGGTCCCCGGGCTCTTCGTCGGGGGAGAGGTCGGCTGGGGCTACCACGGTGCCAACCGCCTGGGGGCGAACTCGCTGCTCTCGGCGTGCGTCGACGGGTGGTTCACGTTGCCGTACGCCGTCCCCGGGTACCTGGCACCCCTGCTGGGGTCGTCGGTCCTGGGGCAGGACGACGAGGCCGTGCTGGACGCGCTCGAGGCGGTCCGCGCGCGGACCGAGCGCCTCCTGAAGAACGACGGCACGCAGGGTCCGGACCGGTTCCACCGGCGGCTGGGGGAGATCCTCTACCGGTGCGCCGGGGTGACCCGCACGCCGGAGGGGCTGGCGCAGGGAATCACGGAGATCCGCGCCCTGCGCGAGGAGTTCTGGCGCGACGTCCGGGTCCTCGGCGAGGGTGCGGCGCTCAACCAGGAGCTCGAACGGGCGGGCCGGGTGGCCGACTACCTCGAGATGGCCGAGCTGCTGTGCGTCGACGGGCTCGACCGGGACGAGAGCTGCGGCGCGCACTTCCGTGCCGACCACCAGACGCCCGACGGCGAGGCGCTGCGCGACGACGCGACGTGGTGCCGCGTCTCCGCGTGGGAGTCACCCGCCCCTGGTGCGGCGGACGGACGGTTCGTCCGGCACGACGAACCGCTCACGTTCCGGGCCGTGCCCCTGCAGACGAGGAACTACGCATGAGGCTCACGCTGGAGGTGTGGCGCCAGCCGGACGCGACGTCGGCGGGTGCGTTCGAGACGTACGTGGTGAGCGACGCGACCGCGGAGATGACGCTCCTGGAGCTGCTGGACCGGCTCAACGACCAGCTCGTGGAAGAGGGACGCGAGCCCGTCGCGTTCGAGTCGGACTGCCGTGAGGGCATCTGCGGGTGCTGCGGCGTGGACGTGGACGGTCGCCCGCACGGGCCGCAGGCGAACACGCCGTCGTGCGAGCAGCACGTGCGATCGTTCGCGGACGGCGACCACGTGGTCCTCGAGCCGCTGCGCTCGGCGGCGTTCCCGGTCATCAAGGACCTCGTCGTCGACCGGTCGGCGCTGGACCGTGTGATCCAGGCGGGCGGCCACGTGGCCGTGGACGCGGGCACCGCCCCCGACGCGGACAGCACGCGGATCGACCACGCGACGGCCGAGATGGCGCTGGACTTCGCCGCGTGCATCGGCTGCGGTGCGTGCGTGGCGGCGTGCCCGAACGGCTCGGCCTCGCTCTTCACGGGTGCCAGGCTCACGCACCTGGCGTCGCTGCCGCAGACCCGCGCCGAGCGCGGGCGGCGTGCGGTCGCGATGGTGGACCAGATGGAGCACGACTTCGGTCCGTGCTCGACGTACGGCGAGTGCGCGGTCGTGTGCCCGGCGGGCATCCCGCTGAGTGCGATCGCGGCGGTCGGCAAGGAGCGCATGCGGGCGTTCCTGCGGGGACGCGCGACCTGACGTGCGCGACCGGCGAAGGCGTGGGGACCCGCGCCGCCGGGTGCGTTAGCGTCGCGGCGTGACCTCGCCGACCGACAGGGTGCCCTCGGTGCCCGAGCCGACCGGGCCGTCGGCGGGCGTCCCCGCCGACCTGGACGCGCTGCGGCGCCGCACGGTGGCGGTGCTCGCGGCGGCACAGGTGCTCGGCGGGCTGGCGGCCGGTTCGGTCGTGACGGTCGGTTCGCTGCTCGCCGTCCGCCTGTCGGGCACCGAGGCGTGGGCCGGCTCGGTGACGACGGCGTCGACGCTCGGTGCCGCGCTGGCGGCGCTCGGGCTCGCGCGCCTGGCGGTCGCGCGCGGCCGTCGGCGCGCGCTGTCGACCGGGCTGGCGCTGGCGGCGGCGGGCGCCGTGGCCGTCGTGGCTGCGGCCGTGCTCGCGAGCTTCCCCCTGCTCCTGGTGGGCGGCGTGCTCATGGGCGTGGGCGGGGCCGTGAACCTGCAGTCCCGGTTCGCCGCCACCGACCTGTCCACGTCGGCCACGCGGTCGCGGGACCTGTCCCTGGTCGTCTGGACCAGCACCATCGGCGCCGTCGTCGGACCGAACCTCGTCCACCTGGACGCCTCGGCGATGCGGCTCACCGGGCTCCCGGAGCTCGCGAGCGTCTTCGCGTTCGCGGCCGTCGGGCTGCTCGCCGCGCTCGTGGTCGTCCAGGTGGGGCTGCGGCCCGACCCGCTCGACGTCGCGGGGCGGCGGGACGGCGCGGCGGGGGAGCGGCGGCACGTGCCGCTGCGTGTCGCCCTGGCGACCCTGCGCCGCCACCCGCGGTCCGCGGGGGCCGTCCTCGGCATGCTGGCAGCGCACGCGGTGATGGTGGCCGTGATGTCGATGACGCCGGTGCACATGCAGGGCCACGGCGCGGGTGTGAACCTGGTCGGCCTGACGGTGAGCCTGCACCTCGCGGCCATGTTCGCGTTCTCTCCTCTCGTCGGTCTGGTCGCCGACGCGGCGGGACCCTTGCGCGTGCTCGTCGCCGGCATGGTGCTGGTGGTGCTCGCCGCGGCCGTGTGCGGCGTCGCGGGGGGCGACCACGTGCTCGTGACGGTGGGGCTCGGCCTGCTGGGGCTCGGCTGGTCCGCCGCGACGGTCGCGGGCTCGGCCATCGTGGCCGGTGACGTCCCCGGGCCCGAACGCATCGCGGTCCAGGGGCTGTCCGACGCGGCGATGTCGCTCGCGGGGGCGGGTGGCGGTGCGCTGGCCGGTGTCGTGCTCGCGAGCGTGGGGTACGCCGGCCTCAACGCGGTGTCGGCCGCGGTGGGGGTGCTCGCGGCGGTGGTCGTGCTCGTCGTGTCGCGCCGGGCCGGCCGGGCGGTGTCGGCGACCTGACCGGCCGTGCGGTGGTGCGCCCTGCGCGCACCTACGGGCGCGGTCCGGTCGGCGGTGCGAAGGTGGGGCCATGACCATTCCCACGATCACTCTCAACAACGGCGTCGAGATCCCGCAGGTCGGCTTCGGGACCTTCCAGGTCGACGCCGAGGACACCCAGGCGACCGTCGAGGACGCGCTGGCGGTCGGGTACCGGCACATCGACACGGCGGCGGGCTACTACAACGAGGCGGGCGTCGGAGCTGCCGTCCGGGCGTGCGGGCTGCCGCGCGACGAGGTCTTCGTGACGACGAAGCTCCGCAACGGCGACCAGGGCTACGAGCAGGCGCTGCGTGCCTTCGAGGACAGCCGCCGCGAGCTCGGGCTCGACGTCGTGGACCTGTACCTCATCCACTGGCCCGTGCCGAGCAAGGACCTGTACGTCGAGACGTGGCGCGCGTTCGAGAAGCTGCTCGCGGACGGTGCCGTCCGGTCGATCGGCGTCTCCAACTTCCTGCCCGAGCACCTCGACCGACTGGTCCGCGAGACGGACGTCGTGCCGGCCGTCAACCAGGTGGAGATCCACCCGACGTTCCAGCAGCGCCCCACCCAGGACGCGTCGACGGGTCACGGCATCGCGGTCGAGGCGTACTCGCCGCTCGGTCGTGGCAAGGACCTCCAGGCCGACGCCGTCACCGCCGTCGCGGAGCGTCTCGGCGTCACGACCGGTCAGGTCGCGCTGCGCTGGCACGTCCAGGCCGGCCGGGTCGTCATCCCGAAGTCGGTGACCCCCGCGCGCATCCGGTCCAACCTCGACCTGTTCTCGTTCGACCTCACGGCCGAGGACGTGGCTGCCATCGACGCGCTCGACACCGACGAGCGCACCGGCGCCGACCCGGCGACGGCCGCGTTCTCGCAGATGCGCTGACGCCGCACGAGGGCGCGCGGCGGCCGCCGCCACCACGACGCACCACGACGCCCCGTCCCGGACCTCACGTCCGGGGCGGGGCGCGCGTCTGCACACTGTGGGGATGAACGGACCGTTCGAGGAGGTCGTGCGCACGCACGGCGGCACCGTGCTGCGCGTGTGCCGCGCGGTGCTGCGCGGGCCCGACGCCGAGGACGCGTGGTCGGAGACCTTCCTCGCGGCGCTGCGCGCCTGGCCGGACCTGCCCGCCGGCGTGAACGTGGAGGCGTGGCTCGTCACGGTCGCGCGCCGCAAGGCGATCGACGAGCTGCGTCGCCGCGCCCGGCACGCGGTACCCGTCGACGCTTCCGGCGCGACGGTCGGCGTCCCGCTGCTCGGCAGCGTCGACGGACCGGGGGACCGGGACCTCGACCTGTGGCGCGCGGTGCGCGCGCTGCCGGACAAGCAGCGGCGGGTGGTGGTGCTGCACCACCTCGGTGGGCTGCCCTACGCCCAGGTCGCGGGCCTCGTGGGCGGCACGGACGCCGCAGCGCGTCGCGCGGGCGCGGACGGGGTCGCCGCCCTGCGCCGGACCTACGCAACCCAGGAGGCGGACGAGCGATGAGCACCGGACAGGACCTGCACGGCGAGACCGCGTACGACGCACGCACCGAGGAGCTGCTCCAGGTCCTGCACGGACGCCTGGTGGCACAGGCGCAGGACGAGGGGCTGCTCGACGTGTCCTACCGCGTCGTCGACTCGCCCGTCGGCCGCGTGCTCGTGGCCGCGTCCGACAGCGGCGTCCTGCGCGTCGCGTTCGAGGTCCAGGGCCACGAGGCCGCGCTCGAGGACCTCGCGACCCGCGTGAGCCCGCGGGTGCTCGAGGGCGGCCCGCGGCTCGACCCCGTGGTGCGCGAGCTCGACGAGTACTTCGCCGGCCGGCGGACCGCGTTCGACGTGCCCCTCGACCTGCGGCTGGCACGCGGCTTCCGGCGCGACGTGGTCGCGACCCTGCCGCGCATCGGCTACGGCACCACGGCGTCCTACGCGCAGGTCGCGGCCGCGGTCGGCCGACCGGCGGCCGTGCGCGCGGTGGGGACCGCGTGCGCCCTCAACCCGGTGCCGCTGCTCGTGCCCTGCCACCGCGTCGTGCGGTCGGACGGGTCGAGCGGACGGTACGCGGGCGGCGACGAGGCCAAGCGCACGCTGCTCGCGCTCGAGCGCGCGAGCGCGGGGGCTCTGGCCCCGCCCGCCCACGGGGCGTAGGTTCGGCTGGCATGTGCAGGAACATCACGACGCTGCGCGGCCTGGAGCCGCACGCCACCGACGACGAGATCGAGGCGGCCGCCCGGCAGTACGTGCGCAAGGTGACGGGCGTCCAGCAGCTCTCCGACGCGACCCGCGAGCCGTTCGAGCGGGCCGTCGCGCAGATCGCCCACATCACGGCGCACCTGCTGGACGAGCTGCCCGATCGCCGACGCCCACCGGCGACCGTGCCGCCGCTGCGCCGCCCGGAGGTCGCCGCACGCATCGCCGCCCGCGAGGCCGGCTGAGCGGCGTCAGGACCCGGCGGTGCTCGCGGTCCCCGGGCGGCCGATCAGCCGGGGGATGCCCGGCGGTGCCACGGCCGACAGCGCGAGGAACCTCGCCTCGGCCCGGTGCAGCCGGATGTGCTCGTCGAGCGACCAGCCCGGGCCGTTGGTGAGCGTCATGCCGCACGCGCAGCCGATCGTCACGCCGCCGTCGGCGTCCACGACGACCTGACCGACCGTCGTGTGGTCGGTGTACGCCCGGACCTTGGCGTGCCGCATGGGCGCGCTGACGGGGACGGGGAGGTCCTCGGTCGGCGGTTCGGCGGTCTCCTCGTGGTGCACGAGGATCAGTGTCCGCCCGTCAGCGTCCCGTCGTCCACGAGCTGGTGCAGCTCGAACGCCTCGTCCCACTCGCCGCCCCCGAGGCTGGGCATCAGACGCTGCAGCTGCGGACGCCACGTGTCGGCCTGCTCGGGGAAGCACCGGTCCAGCAGGTCGAGCATGGTCGCGACGGCGGTCGACGCGCCGGGCGACGCACCGAGCAGCCCGGCGATCGAGCCGTCGGCGGACGTCACGAGCTCCGTGCCGAACTCCAGGACGCCCCCGCCCTTGCCACGCTTGATGACCTGCACGCGCTGCCCGGCGGTGATGAGCTCCCAGTCGCGCGGGTGCGCGGACGGCATGTAGGCGCGCAGCGACCGCAGACGGGCGGTGTCGCTCGCCGTGACCTCCTTGAGCAGGTAGGTCACGAGACTCATGTTGCGCAGTCCGACCGCGATCATCGGCACGAGGTTGCCAGGGCGGATCGAGCGCAGCAGGTCCGTCCAGGAGCCGCGCTTGAGGAACTTCATGCTCCAGCCGGCGTACGGGCCGAACATCAGGGCGCTGCCGCCGTCGACCGCACGTGCGTCGAGGTGCGGCACCGACATGGGCGGCGCACCGATGGCGGCCTTGCCGTACACCTTCGCGCGGTGCGCCTCGACGATCTCGGGGTTCGTGGTGCGCAGGAACTGGCCGCTGATCGGGAACCCGGCGTAGCCGCGGATCTCCTTGATCCGCGAGCGCTGCAGCAGGTGCAGCGCGCCACCGCCCGCACCGACGAACACGAAGCGCGCCGTCAGGGTGCGCGGCGGACGTCCGTTCCACCGGCGGTCGGCGACCGTGACGCGCCAGCGACCGTCCCGCAGGCGCTTGAGGTGCGTGACCTCGCTGCTGGTGTGGAGCTCGGCGCCGCGCGTGGCGGCGTCCGCGAGCATGGCGCGCGTCAGGGAGCCGAAGTCGACGTCGGTGCCCCAGGCGGCGCGCGTGGCGGCGATGGGCTCGTCGTCGGTCCGGTCGGCCACGAGGAGCGGCGCCCACCGGCCGATGACGGCCGGGTCGGTCGTGAACTCGAGGTCCGCGAACAGGGGGTGCCGGCGCAGGGCCTCCCAGCGGCGGCGGAGGAACTCGACGTCCGCGGCGCCGCGGACGAAGGTCATGTGCGGTGTGGTCGTCACGGCGTTCTCGGCGCCCGGCAGGCGCCCGGCGGCGGCCAGGTGGTGCCACAGCTCGCGCGACAGCTCGTACTGCTCGTTGATCGTCACGGCCTTGGTGACGTCGACGGTGCCGTCGGCGCGCTGCGGCGTGTAGTTCAGCTCGCACAGCGCGGCGTGCCCGGTGCCCGCGTTGTTCCACGGGTTCGAGCTCTCGAGAGCCGGCGCGTCGAGGCGCTCGTGGATCTCGATGCTCCAGCTGGGCTCGAGGGTGCCGAGCAGCGACGCCAGGGTCGCGCTCATGATGCCCCCGCCCACCAGGAGAACGTCGACGTCTGTTGCGGAGTCCTTCGTCCGAGGTGCCACGATCGCGATGCTAGGTCGACGTCGACAGAACACCCCAGGTGAAGTCATGTGATGTTTGTCTCCTGGGACCTACGTCACACATTGTGCCCCTGACCTGGCAGGACGCGCGGCGGTGCCCCGGCAGCAAGCCGGCCGGGGCACCGCATCCGACGTCGTGCGAGGTCAGGACAGCGCGCAGGGAGTCCCGTCGAGCGTCGCCGACGTCGGGGGCGTGGACGTGCCCGTGTGAGTCCCGTTGAAGCCCACGTCGACGCTCGCCCCCGGCGTCAGGCGCCCGTTCCAGGGCGCGTTCGTCGCCGTGACGACCGGCCCCCTCTGGGACCAGTCCGCGCTCCAGCCCTGCTGCAGCCGCTGCCCGTCGGCGTAGGTCAGACGCAGCGTCCAGCCGTCCAGCGTCGCGTTGTCCCCGTGGGTGAGACGCACCGCGGCCGTGAAGCCCGTGCTCCAGCTGTTCGCCGTGTACCGCACGCTGCACGCGGCACCCGGTGGCGGGGTGGAGGTCGGCGACGCACCGGGCGTGGGCGTCGGCGGGGCGGTCGGCGTCACGGTGGGTCCGGGCGTCGGGTCCGTGGTCACCGTCGGCGTGGGCGTGGGTCCGGCGGTCGTGCTCGGCGTGGGCGTGGGGGCCGCCCCGTCCGACGTCCCCACGACGATGCCGCGACCGTTCGTGCCGACGTACACCCGACCGAAGACGTCCGGGTCACCCGTGATCGCCGCTCCCGTCCAGGCGTACCGGTGCTCGTCGTCGTTGATGCGCAGCCACGTGGAGCCGCCGTCGGTCGAGCGGAAGAACCCGCGCACGCCGTCCCGCTGCGACGTCGTGTAGACGGCCGGGTACGTCGCGCCGGGCGCGGCCTTGCCGAACCCGACGGCACCGCCGTCATCGAACCCCGGGAGCTTCGTGAAGCTCGTCCCGCTGTCGGTCGAGCGGTACAGCCCGTTCTCCGCCGCCAGCCAGACGTGGCCCTCGTGGCCGGGGACGGCGCCGAACCGCACGTTGCCCTCCGTCGGGAACCCGGTCGCCGCCGACGCCGCGAACGACGCACCGCCGTCCGTCGAGGTGTAGAACCGGCCGGCCGCGTAGGCGTAGAACGTCGTCGGGCTGACGCGGTCCGACTCGACCTGCGCCTGCGCAGGCACACCCGTGGACGGTGTCCACGACGAGCCCAGGGTCGTCGAGACGTGCACGCCCGTGCCCTGCGGGCTCCACACGATCCTGCCGCCGTCGGCGGACATCGCGACCGTGCCCGAGCTGGTGACGCCTGCCGGCTCCTGACCGGCCCACCACGAAGCGCCCGACGTCGTCGACACCGCGACGTGAGACTCGACCTCACCGTCGACCGCGTGCCCGACGCGCACGACCGTCGCGGGCTTGCTCTGCGCGAAGTCCACGCCCGTGACCGACCCGTGCACGGGCTGGGTGTAGATGCTCTCGGGCACCCGGGTGATGTCGGTGTGCACGAAGCCGCCCAGGTCGCCGAGGCCGGAGTACAGCTCGACCTCACCGGGCGGTGCCGCGAGGTCGAGCACCGCGGTCTCCTCGATCCCGCGAGCGCGGATCGTGAGGTCGATCTTCCCGCCCGTATCCCAGTCGGTGAGGTTGTCCGTGCCCCACACGGTCGCGCCGGTCCCGTACAGCATGGCGTCGGAGTCGAACGGGTCGATCTCGAGCGACTCGGTCATCCACCCGAGCTTGACCAGCGGCTCCGGCTCGGTCGCGGTGGTCGCGCCCATCGTGATCCACGGCGTGGCGGAGTAGTCCATCGTGTAGCGCAACGAGCGCGCGGGATACCCGGCCCAGTCCCAGATGCGCGTCCACGTGGCACCCCGGTCCGTCGAGCGGAAGACGACGACGTCGGGCCACCACGACACCTGCGAGGCGACCATGATCGTGTCGGGGTCCTGCCGGTCGACGGTGAGCCCGGAGAAGCCGTAGTACAGGTCCTCGGACGCCAGCGGCAGCGGCGAGACGTCCGTCCACGTGCCGGTCGCGGCGTCGAGGCGGTGCACCTGACCCTTGGCGCCGTCGTACGGGCCGCCGGTGTCGGACGTCGCGACGTACAGCTGGCCTCCCTGCGCGTCGTACACGCCCTTGTGAGGGATGAAGCCGGTCGGCTGACCCGGAACGCGCTGCCACGTCGCTCCCGCGTCGGTCGAGCGGTAGACGTTGTTCTCCTTGTCGGCGACGCCGACGTAGATGGTCCGCGTGGGCGATCCGGCGGTCCCGGACATCGGGTCGAACGTCACCCACACGACGCCCTGGTTCTGCGTGAGGTAGGAGTTGTCCGACGTGGGGTCCTGCGCGTAGGTCCCGGGGTTGGGGAAGCCGGCGACCTGCGACCAGCTGACACCGCGGTCGGTCGAGCGCCACAGGCCGTGGCCGTTCTCGGTGCCGAGGTACAGCACACGGTTGTCGTGGGGGTCGATCTGCAGGCGCTCACCCATGCCGCGTCCGGGCATGTTGCCGCCCACCTTGAACGGCAGGACGGTGCGCTGCCACGTCTCCCCGCGGTCGGAGGACCGCAGGACGGCGCCGTTCAGGGGGTCCCAGTCGTTGGTGTAGGTGCCCACGGCCGCGTACACGCGGTCCGGGTCGACCGCGTCGGTCGCGAGCGACAGGACCCCGGTGTAGCTCCACTCGTCCCACCCGACGTGGTCCAGCAGCGGGATCCACCGCTCGGTCGCCGGGTCGAGGCGGTAGGCGCCGCCGATGTCGGTGCGCGCGTAGACGAGTCCCTGCTCACCCTGGTTGTAGACGATGCCGGGGACGAAGCCGCCACCGCCGATCTCGACGTTGCCCCACGTGTAGCCGGTCGCGGCCGTCGAGGCGGTGGCAGTGGCGGTGGCCGACCCACCGCTCGCGGCTCCCAGGACGAGCGCCGCGACGGCCCCCGCCACGGCAAGGGGGGCGATCACAGGGGGGACACGCATCAGCTGCTCCTTCGGGACGGAGCCGTGCCGGGGCAGGTGCGGCCGGCACCGCGACGGCGCCGGCCGCACCGGTGACGCCGGCGCCGGGGACCCGGTTCGCGGCCGGTCGGCCGGGGGTCTGGGGGCACGCTATTGATGCGCTTCGACGGACGTCAGCCGACGAAGCGATTAGGGCCCCGGTCCGGCACGGACCCGGAGC
Organism: Cellulomonas dongxiuzhuiae; assembly: GCF_018623035.1. Classification (NCBI taxonomy): domain Bacteria; kingdom Bacillati; phylum Actinomycetota; class Actinomycetes; order Micrococcales; family Cellulomonadaceae; genus Cellulomonas; species Cellulomonas dongxiuzhuiae. The sequence goes on along the minus strand of NZ_CP076023.1, from coordinate 2,093,727 downwards.
CGCCTCCCGGCGTGACGCGCGACACGCCGAGGCGTCCGCGCGCGACACGCGCACCCGGGCCCGCGAGCGGGTGCGGTAACCGCCCGGGTGTTGGTAGAACCGGTGCATGAGTCCGAATCGCACGCCCGACCTGACGTCCGACCCCGCGGCTCACGGCCTCGCGGACCAGCCCGTGGTGCAGGCCGACCTGGACGCCGCGGACGCCCGTACGGGGGGAGACCCCGCACGGGCGCCGCGCTCGCTGCGCGCGTCGGAGCTGGGCCCCGACGACGAGGCGATCGCCTCGAGCGACGACTGGGACGACCCCGAGCGGCTCTGAGCCGACGGGGACCGCCCGCCGGCTCAGCCGACGAGCCCGGTCTCCCGCACGCGCTCCAGGAGCTCCTCGCCGTCCGCGCCGAGCACCACCGGGATGCCGGGAGCCTCGTCGGCGGCGTCCTCCGCCTCCTCCTGCTCGGGGGCGGCGGTGGGCAGGCCACGCGACAGCACGTGCTCGCCCGCCGTGAGCTGGCGGATCAGCACGGCCTCGACCCGCTCCGGGTGGCGGGCCACCGCGCCGGCGTAGATCTGCGGGTCGTGCTGGCCGTCGTCGCCCACGAGGATCCAGCGCACCTGCGGCAGCTCGGCGAACAGCCGGCGCAGCTGGGCGACCTTGTGCCGCTGGCCGCTGCGGAACAGGCCCGTGTTCGTCGGCCCCCAGTCCGTCAGCAGCATCGGCCCGGCCGGGTAGTCGTTGCGTCGCAGGAACCGGCCGATCGCCGGCGCCGCGTTCCACGCCCCGGTCGACAGGTAGACCACCGGGGAGTCGGGTCGCGCGGACCTCAGCTCGCGGTACAGCTGCGACATGCCGGGCACGGCCTCGCGCGCGTTCTCGTGACGGACGAAGACGTTCCACGCCGCCACGAAGGGTCGCGGCAGGCGCGTGACCATCACGGTGTCGTCGATGTCGCTGACGATCCCGACGGTCGGCTCGGGCCCGACGACGACCACACGCGTCGTGGTGCGGGCGCCGTCGAGCGAGGTGAGCGTCAGGTCGTGCCACCCGGGCGCCAGGTCGGCGTCGACGAGCTCGTCGACGTAGCCGCCGCGGTCCGTCGTCAACCGGTGGGACGTCCCCCCGATGGTGACCTCGACGGGCGCGCCGGCGACCGGCGCGGTGAAGAACGAGCGCCACCCGCGCACGGCGTCGGCCGGGCGCTCGCCCGTCTGGGCGTCGGCGCCGCTGTCCGGCAGGTCCTGCTGCCGCACGGCCGGCGACGCGAGCATGGTGCGCGCCAGCACGCGCACCTTCCCGCGCGAGCCGTACCCGGCGTACCCGACGACCCGGACGGTCCAGCCCCGGCGCCGCAGCACGTGCGCGAGCACCGAGTCGAACCGGTCCTCCAGGCGCGCCGCCACGTGCGGGCGCTGCACCGCGGTCCCGTCGGGGTTCTCGAGCCGCGGCGCGACGCGGCCCGCACGCAGGTCCTCATCGCCGGACGGGCCGGCGCGACCGGGCTGCGCGGGGCGCGTGCCGGGGCGCTGCGCGGTCGTCACGACGACGTGTGCGAGGCGGCGGCCTCGGCGGCCTGGGCCGCGCCCTTCTCGGTCGACTCGGCGGCCGTCGACAGCGCACCACCGGAGGACTCGAGGTGCGCACGGACGAACCAGTGGAAGAGCTCGAGCTCGCCCAGGTGACCGACCAGGAGGTCGTTGGTCACGGTGTCGAGCTCCTCGGTCTGCGCGGCAGCGGCCCGGTGGTCGGTGATGACGCCGACGTACACCTCGTTGAGCGCACCGAGGTGCTCGGCGGTGCTCGCGCGCCCGATCGAGTAGTCGTCCCACGTGCGGGCCGCGACGAGCGCGCCGGGCGTGCCGACCGGTACGGACCCGAGCGTCGCGATGCGCTCGGCGGTCGCGTCGACCATCAGCCGCACGGCGTCGACCTGCGGGTCGATCATCTCGTGGACCGCGATGAAGTGCGGCCCGACGACGTTCCAGTGGATGTGCTTGAGGGTGAGCGCCAGGTCGTTGAGAGCGTGCAGACGTTCCTGCAGGATCGCCGCCACCTTCGCGCCGTCCTCCGGTGTGAGGGACGGGACGGTGTACTTCGGCAGATCGCGGGCCATGACCACTCCTTCGCGTACGTGCCGGGCTCGTCCGGCCCGGGTCACGTCCACGCTGCCAGGACCCGCGGGTGCCCGCCATCGGGGCGCGCCGTGCGTGCGCCCGCTCACACGTCGAAGGGATCGCCGTCCCTCACCAGTCGCGCGGCCGCCTCACCGGCCGTGAGCTGCGCCAGACCCGGCCCGATCTCGTCCCAGTGGCGTGGCGCCGCCACGGTGGGGCGGTCGCGCCCGCGCAGGGACCAGGGCGTGATCGTCGTCTTCGCGGGGTGGTTCTGCGACCAGTCCAGCAGCACCTTCCCCCCGCGGACGTCCTTGCGCTGCACCGCGACGACGAGGTCCGGGTGCTCGGCCGCGAGCGCCAGGGCGAGCGTGCGCGCGTCCTGGCGGACCGCGGTGGCAGCGCGCGGCCGGGGGAGCGGGGCGTAGAGCTGCAGGCCCTTGGAGCCCGACGTGACCGGAACGGTGTGCTCGAGGCCGTCGTCCCGCAGGCGGTCCGCGACGAGGTGGGCGACGCGCGCGCACTCGTCGAGGCCCGCGCCGGGTCCGGGGTCGAGGTCCACGACGAGGCGGTCGGCGTCGCGCAGCCCTCCGCGGGGGCCGACGGTCCACTGGGGCGTGTGGAGCTCGAGGGCGCCGGAGTTCGCGGCCCACATGAGCCCGGCGAGGTCGTCGAGGAACGGCAGGTCGAGGATCGTGCCCTGGTCGTCGGTGCCGGGCGACGCCGGCAGCCGCTGGTGGCGCAGCCAGGACGGCGCACCACGCGGCGTGTTCTTCTCGAAGAACTTCTCGCCGCCCACGCCGTCGGGCCACCGGATGCGCGTCACGGGCCGGTCGCGCAGCTGGCGCAGGATCGCCGGCTCCACCTGGACGAGGTAGTCCATGACCTCGGCCTTGGTGGTCCCCGTCGCGGGGTACAGGACCTTGTCGAGGTGGGTGAGGCGCACGGGGCGTCCGCCGACGTCGACGGTCTGCCGCTCGGGGCTCGCGCCGCCCGCGTCCCCGCGCGGCGTCACGGCTGTCCCCAGGGGTCGGCGGCCACGTCGGTCCGGACCCCGCGCACGACCGGCTGCCGGAGGCGACCCGACGGTGTGCGGAGCAGGTACAGCACCTCGACGACCACGACGGGATCACACCAGACGGCGCCGCGCGCGTCCACGGCGGGCACGTCGTCGGCGAAGGGGCTGCCGTCGCGCTCGTGCGTCGAGAGGAGCTCGCGCATCAGGCGTGCGGCGCCGCCCCCGAGCCCGGACCCGGCCCGGCCCAGGTAGCGCAGGCCGCCGTCCTCGTCGGGCGCGCCCAGCAGGAGCGCGCCGAGGCGCCCGGTGCCGGTCGACTCCGGGCGCCACCCCCCGACGAGGGCCGTCCGGGTAAGCCGGTGTGCGGCTTTCACCCAGTCGGGCGACCGCCGTCCGGGTCGGTACGGCGCGTCGCGGCGCTTGGCGACGACGCCCTCCAGGCCGTGCGCGGCCGTGACCCGCCACAGGTCGTCACCGTCGTCGTACCAGGGCGACGGCTGGACGTGCTCCGGGAGCGCCAGAGCGTCGAGCACCGCGCGGCGCGCCTCCAGCGGCAGGCCGGTCAGGTCACGCCCGTCGTGGCGCAGCACGTCGAAGGCGAGGTAGGTGACCGGGCGGGCCGCCGCGAGCGCCTCGGCCCGCCGTGCCTCCCGCACGTGCATCCGCTCGGCCAGGGCCGCGAACGAGGGGCGCCCGGCGTCCATGAGCACCACCTCGCCGTCCAGCAGCACGTCACCGAGGGCCGCGAGCCCGCCGAGCTCGGGGTAGGCGGGCGTGACGTCCCGCTCGTTGCGGCTGGTCAGCCGCAGCACTCCGTCCCGCACGTCGGCGAGGACCCGGACACCGTCCCACTTGACCTCGAACACCCAGTCGCGGCCGCGCGGGAGCGCCGCGGGTGCAGGCGCCGGGGTGGCGAGCATGGGCTCCACGGGTCCATCCTGCCCGTGGACGGTGCAGCGGGTCGCGTGGGCGGCCCAGGTGGGCGCCACCGCCACGACGAAGGAGGACGGCCGTGCGGGCGATCTGGAAGGGCGCAGTGGCCTTCGGTCTGGTGAACGTGCCGGTGCGGCTGTACGCGGCGACGGGGGAGCACGAGATCCGGCTGCACCAGGTGCACCGGGAGGACGGCGGTCGCATCCGCTACCGCAAGGTCTGCAGCATCGACGGCGAGAGCGTCGAGTGGTCGGACATCGCCAAGGGGTACGAGACGCAGGACGGCGACCTCGTCGTGCTGACGGACGAGGACTTCCAGCAGCTGCCGCTGTCCACCGAGCGCGAGATCGAGGTCCTGGAGTTCGTGCCCGCGGAGCAGGTCGACCCGATCCTGCTGCAGAAGACCTACTTCCTCGAGCCCGACAAGACCGCGGCCAAGCCGTACGCGCTGCTGCGGGGCGCGCTCGAGGAGACGGACCGCGTCGCGGTCGTGAAGGTCGCGATCCGGCAGCGGGAGTCGATGGCGGTGCTGCGGGTCCGCGACAAGGTCATCGTGCTGCAGACCCTGCTGTGGCCCGACGAGGTGCGCGAGGCGGACTTCCCCGTCCTCGACGACGACGTCACGGTCCGGCCCCAGGAGCTGACGATGGCGTCGTCCCTCGTCGAGTCCCTCGCGGGCGACTTCGACCCGTCGCAGTACGAGGACGCGTACGTCGCGGCGCTCGAGCAGCTCATCGCCGCGAAGGTGTCGTCGGGCGACACGCAGGCGCCCCCGGCCCCGCCGGAGGAGGAGGCGTCCGAGGGCGGCGGCGAGGTCGTCGACCTGCTGGCGGCGCTGCAGCGCTCCGTCGACAAGGCGCGCGCGGCGCGTGGCGAGGAGGCTCCCGAGGCCACGCCCCCGAAGAGCTCCACCAAGAGCGGCACGGCGGCGAAGAAGCCGGCGACGACGTCGGCCGCGGGCAAGGGGTCGTCCGGCAAGGGCTCGTCCGGCAAGGCGTCCGCCGCCAAGGCGAGCGCCAAGGACGACGACGCGGGTGAGGAGTCGGCGCCCGCGCGTCGCCGGGCCCGCACCAAGGCGTCGTGAGCGCTGGGGAGGACCGGGACCGGGCCGTCGCGACGCTGCGACGCATCGCCTTCCTCCTCGAGCGCGGGCAGGCCAGCCGCTACCGCGCCGAGGCGTACCGTGCGGCGGCGCGCACGGTCGAACGGCAGGACGAGGCGCGCCTGGGGACCCTCGTGCGCGCCGGCGCGCTGACGGACCTGCCGGCGGTCGGGAGCAGCACGGCCGAGGTGGTCGCGCGCACCTGGTCGGGGCGTCCGGTGCCCGCACTGGTCGACCTCGAGGAGCAGGCCGCCGCGCAGGACGCCCGCACGACGCCCGCGGCCGTGGAGCTGCACTCCGCCCTGCGGGGCGACCTGCACAGCCACACGGAGGCCAGCGACGGCGCGACGCCCGTCCAGGAGATGGTCCTGGCCGAGCTCGAGCTGGGGCGCGACTACCTGGCGGTCACCGACCACTCGCCGCGGCTGACGGTCGCCAACGGGCTGTCGGCCTCACGGCTGCGGGCGCAGCTCGCCCAGCTCGACTCCCTGCGTCCCGCCGTCGCGCCCTTCGAGGTGCTCAGCGGCATCGAGGTGGACATCCTCGACGACGGCTCGCTCGACCAGGACCCGGACCTGCTGGACGAGCTGGACGTCGTCGTCGCCTCGGTGCACTCGAAGCTGCGGATGGAGCGCGCCGCGATGACGCGCCGCATGCTCGCGGCGGTGCGCAACCCCCGCACCGACGTCCTGGGGCACTGCACGGGCCGGCAGGTGGCCGGCAAGCACCGGCCCCCGAGCGAGTTCGACGCCCGCGCCGTGTTCGACGCGTGCGCCGAGCACGGCGTCGCCGTCGAGATCAACTGCCGCCCCGACCGCCTCGACCCGCCGCACGAGCTGCTGCAGGTCGCCGTCGACGCGGGCTGCGAGTTCACGATCGACTCGGACGCGCACGCCCCCGGTCAGCTCGACTGGCTGCGCGTGGGGTGCGAGCGCGCGGTCGCCCACGGCATCGGACCCGACCGCGTGGTGACGGCCCGCAGCGCCGTGGAGGTGCGGGAACGTGGTCGGCGGTGACCGACGACACGGGGCGCGTCGGCGCGCCACGCCCGGGTGGCCCGGTTAGGGTCGGAGACCGTGCGCACGCTCGTCGTGCGGCACCGCCGCGGCGCGTACCGTGCCGTGGCTGCGAACCGAGCACCGAGGAGCACCCGTCGTGAGCGTCAACCGCACCGAGCTCGTCCAGGCAGTCGCCGAGAAGGCCGGGCTGACCAACGCCGACACCGACAAGGCTCTCAAGGCCCTGCAGGAGGTCGTCGTGGAGCAGCTCGCCGACGGCGGCAGCGTGTCGATCCCCGGCTTCCTCGCGGTCGCGCGCGCCGACCGTGCGGCGCGTACCGGCGTCAACCCCCAGACGGGCGAGAAGCTGGACATCCCCGCGGGCTACCGCGTCAAGATCACGGCGGGCAGCGCGCTCAAGCGCGCCGTCCAGGGCTGAGACGACCGACGGCCCCGTGCCGCACCCCCGGGTGCGGCACGGGGCCGTCGTCGTCCCCGGCACCGGGTGCGCGAGGTCTCAGCGCGTGCCGTCCTCCGGTTCCGCCCGGTAGGCGATCAGGTGGGGGATCACCACCCACATCACGGCGATCACCAGCAGCACGGACCCTCCCGCCACCTGCCCCGCCGTGCGGTCCAGCACGACGTCGAACAGCAGCATCGCCGCGCCCGTCAGCACCAGTGCCAGCGCCGCGAGCCCGGCACGGGCGAACCAGTGCCCCGCGTCGACGAGCTGCGGCTTGAGGCGCCGCCGGAAGAGCAGCCGGTGGAGGCTGACGGGCGCGATGATGAGCACGGTCGCCAGGACCGCGAGCGCCACCAGGACGAGGTAGACGTCCTGCTGGTAGGCGTCGAGGTCGGAGAACCGCGCCTGGAAGGGCAGCGTCAGCAGGAACCCGGTGAGGATCTGCGCCCCGGTCTGCGTCACGCGCAGCTCCTGCAGCAGCTCCTCCCAGTTGCGGTCCATCCGCTCGATGAACGTCTCGTCGCGACCGTCCTCGGTCGGTGCAGGATGCGGTGCTGCGGGCCGGGCGGCGTCGGCGGTGCGGTCCATCGTGGGGTGTCTCCTGTCGGTCGGCTGCACGGATCATGCCGCCCGCAGGGCCGACGTGCACGACGACGACCGCGGTGCGGGCGCCGGATCGGCGAGACTGGGGACGTGACCGAACACGCGCCCGCCGTCCGCCACTTCGCCTCGGACAACTACGCAGGTGTGCACCCCGAGGTGCTCGCCGCGGTGGCCGAGGCGAACGTCGGTCACGTGCCGGCCTACGGGGACGACCCGTGGACGGCCCGCCTGCAGGAGGTCGTGCGCGAGCAGCTCGGTGAGCACGCCGTCGCCTACCCGGTCCTCAACGGGACCGGCGCGAACGTGGTCGCCCTGCAGGCCATGCTGCCCCGGTGGGGTGCCGTGGTCTGCAGCGAGGCGGCGCACGTCCACACCGACGAGAACGGCGCACCCGAGCGTGTCGGGGGACTGAAGCTCCTGACCGTCCCGGCGCCGGACGGCCGACTGACGCCCGAGCTCGTGGCACGGCAGGCCTGGGGCTTCGGGGACGTGCACCGCGCGCAGCCGGGCGTCGTGTCGCTCACGCAGGCCACGGAGCTGGGCACCGTGTACACGCCGCAGGCCGTGCGTGAGCTGTGCGACCAGGCGCACGCGCTCGGGATGCGCGTCCACATGGACGGCGCCCGCCTCGCCAACGCGGCCGCGCACCTCGGCCTGCCGCTGCGCGCCCTCACGACGGACTGCGGGGTGGACGTCCTGTCGCTCGGCGGCACGAAGAACGGTCTGCTGCTCGGTGAGGCCGTCGTGGTCCTGGACCCCGAGGCCGTCGCCGGCGTGGAGTACCTGCGCAAGAGCGACATGCAGCTCACCTCGAAGATGCGGTTCGTCTCGGCACAGCTCGTCGCGCTGTACGAGGGCGACCTGTGGCTGCGCTCGGCCCAGCACGCCAACGCGATGGCCGCGCGCCTGCGGGCGGGCATCGACGCGCTCGGCGCGCTGCAGGTCGCGCAGCCCACCGAGGCGAACGCCGTCTTCGTCCGGCTGCCGGCACCCGTCGCGGAGGCGTTGCGCCGGCGGTGGCGGTTCTACGACTGGGACGTGACGGACGGCACGGTCCGTCTCATGTGCGCGTTCGACACCACACCGCAGGACGTCGACGAGCTGCTCGACGCCCTGCGGCACGCGTTGGCGGACGGCGACGGGGCCGGCGCCACGCGGGCCTGAACGCGGTCCGACCGCCGCACCCGGGCGGGTGCGGTGGTCGGACCTGCGAGCGAGCGTGTCAGCGCACCGTGCAGGCCGCGCCGTTGAGCGCGAAGCCCGCGGGGGTGCCGGCCGTCCCGCCGTGGGAGGCGTTGAACCCGATCTCGGCGGTACCGCCGGCGGCCAGCGTGCCGTTCCACGCCGCGCTCGTCACCGTGACGGCGCTGCCGGACTGGGACCACGTGCCGCCCCAGCCCTGTGTGACGGCGACCCCCGCGGGGGCGGTGAACGTGAGGGTCCACGCGCTCAGCGCGGGCCCGGTGTTCGTCAGACGGATCGAGCCGGACAGGCCCGAGCTCCACGAGCTCGCGCTGTACGTGACGGTGCACGCACCCGTCGCCGCGGTCGGGCTGGGCGTGGGCGTGGGTGTCACGGACGGTGTGGGCGTGACCGACGGCGTGGGCGTGACCGTGGGGGTGACCGACGGCGTGGGCGTCGGGCTGACCGTGGCCGTGGGGCTGGTGGTCGTGCCCCCGCCGTTGACCTGCGAGAGCGACGTGCCGGTCGTGCTGCCGGCGCCTCCCAGGGGCACGTCGTGGTCGAGCCCGACGAACTTGCCGCCGTGCTGCCACAGCGCCGGCTTGAGCAGGGCGTACTTCTCCTCGTCCCACGTCGCCCAGTCGTAGCCGAGCAGACCACCGGTGTCGCCGGAGTTGGGGTTGAGCACCCAGAACGTGTGGCTCAGGCGCCGGTCGACGATGAGGTCGCGCAGCGCGAGCATCCACTTCTCGTTCTTGCCGCCGTCCATGAACCCGCCCCACTCACCGATGAGGAGGGGCGCGATGTTCTCCTTGTGCAGGTACAGCCAGTTCGGGTCCCACACGTCGCGCTCGAGGCTCGCACGGTCGAAGTCGCCCTTGAACCACGACTGCTCGAACACGAGCGGTCCGTAGTCGTGCGGCGAGTACACGAGCTGGTCCTGGTTCGCGCCCAGGTCGATCGGGAAGTCGCGCACGCCGCGCAGGTTGCCGCCCCACCACGTCCCGTAGTAGTCCGTCAGCCCCTTCGACGACCACGAGACGCCCGGCTTGGGGTAGATCTCGATGCCCTCGACGAACACGAGCCAGTTCGGGTTGATCGCGAGCACCTTGCGCGAGGCCGTCTCGGCGAAGTGCTTGAAGTTGTCCTTGTCGGTCGACCCGTCCCACTTGGCGCGCTCGGTGTCGCCCTGGGTGCCGTGCGGCTCGTTCTTGATGTCGGCACCGATGATGGTGTCGTCGCTCTTCCAGCGGGTCGCGGCCCACTCCCACCCCTCGTACACCTTCTCCGTGGTGATGTCGCCCTTCCACCACGTGGGGTAGACGTGCCCGGAGTTGTCGGCCTCGGCGCTGTGCACGTCGAGGAACACCTTGATGCCGTACTCCTCGCACATGTCGAGCCACTTCTCGAAGACCTGCAGGCTGTTGAGGCCCGCGAGCTCCGGGTTGGCGAACTCGTTGACGTTCGGCTTGGTGAACGTCCCGGCCTTCCACTCCAGCAGCAGCTGGGCGGAGATCGGCACCCGGACGACGTTGAGGCCGCGTGCGGCGATGTCCTGGGTGAGGGTGCGCATGTTGGCCGACCACAGGCCGTGGAAGACGCGCTCGGTGGCGTTGAAGCCGAACCAGTTGACGCCGGTCAGCCACACCTCCTTGCCGGACGCGTCGACGATCTTGTTGCCCTGCACGTGCAGCCAGTCCGGCGTGGCCGCGGCCTGCGCGGGTGCTGCGGACAGGGCGAGAGGCAGTGCGAGGGCACCGACGACGAGGGCGCCGCCGAGCGTGGTGCGCAGGCTGCGCACGCGTGAGCTGGACACGATTCTCCTGGTGGACGCGAAGGGGAGCTGAGGGTGGGGCTGCCGAAGGGGCCCTCCCGGACTGGTCCAGGAGGGCCCCTTCGGCACGTCAGGCGTTCACGCCGCCCGGCTCGTCAGCCTCAGGAGCAGGTGGCGCCGTTCAGCGTGAACGACGTCGGCGCGTTGTTGGTCCCGGAGTGCGAACCGTTGAAGCCGATGTCCACCGAGCCACCGGCCGCCAGCGAGCCGTTCCAGGCCTCGTTGGTGACCGTCACGGCCGAGCCGGACTGCGCCCACTTGGCGCTCCAGCCCTGCTGGACCTGCTGACCGTTGGCGAAGCTGAACTTCAGGGTCCAGCCGCTGAGGGCGGCGGTCCCGCGGTTCGTGATCTTCACCGAGGCCGTGAAGCCGTTGTTCCAGCTGTTCGCCGTGTAGCTCACCGAGCAGGACGCACCCGGGTTCTGCGTGGGCGTCGCCGACGGCGTGGGGCTGACCGACGGCGTCGGTGTCACCGACGGGGTCGGGGTGACCGACGGCGTGGGCGTGACCGACGGCGTCGGGGTGACCGAGGGCGTCGGCGTGACCGACGGGGTCGGGGTCGGGGTGGCCGTCGGGCCCGGGTCGCTGCTGGTCGGGATCACCGGGTAGGCGTTCTTGACGAGCGTCTTGAACTGCGCCTCGAACCACTGTCCGGCGAGCGGGGCGTCCGGCGTGGCGCCCGTCAGCGTGTTGGCCAGCTTGGGCGACACGAAGGTCGGGTCGCACATGCGGTCGAAGCTCTTGCCCTGGTCGTTCGCGATCTCCTTCGAGGCGCCGTCGGACTCGCCCGGCGGCTTGATCCAGACGTACGCGTCGAGGTGAGAGGCCGCGGGGGCACCGGCCGGGGAGGCCGTCGGCAGCTCGCCGATGCCGGCACCGAGCGGGTTGCACCAGGCGCCGCGGTGCGTGCGGCGGTCGATGCGCGACTCGTTCACGTAGGTGTTGAGGTCGGTGCTGGTCGACACCGCGGTCGGACGGTTCGGGCCGCCCCAGCCGTTGCGCGAGGTGTCGATGAGCATGCCGGTCGAGCTGGGGAAGCCCGCCGCGACGAGCAGCGAGTGCAGGTGCTGCGTCCAGGCCAGCTCACCGAAGTCCGGGTTCCACTCGTAGTACGACGACGAGCGGACCTGACCGCTGCCGACCTGCTTGTTCGGGTCGGGGAGGAACGGCTCGGACAGCGGGGTGCTGTTGGCCGTGTTCGTCACGAAGCCGTCGATGGACGCGAAGCCCTTCTTCGTCGTCTTGGCGACGTCGGCGAAGAGCGTGGCGGCGGGACCGGCGTTGCTGTCCCAGCCGAGCCAGCCGGAGTGGGCGGCGTCGATGTAGGTGTAGACGTTGTCGAGCGTCTTGAGCTCGTCGAGCGCGTACTTCACGCCCGCGCGGTAGTACGGCGCGGACTGCTGGCACGTGGCCTCGGAGATGTTCGTGATGAGGTTCGGCAGCGAGTCGGGCTCGATCGTCGCAGCGATCCGCAGGTCCTGGTACTTCGGGTCCGAGAGCAGGTCGACGATGGGGTCGATGTACTCGGTCTGGTACCGGGCCAGGCCGGCGTCGGAGGCCGGGAGCTCCCCGTTGGACGCGAGCGCGAAGCAGTCGCGGCCGGGCAGGTTGTAGATGACGAGGTTGAAGACGAGCGGCGTGCTGCCGGTCTTCTGCTTCACCGCCTCGTCCAGGTGGAACTTCAGGCCGTTGCCGTCGGCGTTGCCCGCGATGGCGCTGATGCGGTCCATCCAGACAGCGGTCGGCTGCTTGGCCACCGTGCGCATCTGCGCCGCCAGCGTGGCGTCACCGGCACGTGTGGCAGCGCTCTCAACCGTCGCTGCCCATGTGGGGTTCACGTACTGCTTGGCACCGGCGTAGGGGTTGTCGACGTGAGCTTCGGCCGCGTTCGCGGACGTGCTCGCGAGCGTCAGCGGCACTGCGACGAGCGCCGTTGCCGTCGCGGCGGTCGCGACAGCGCGCCAACGCCGTGCGGCCGTTCGATTGCCGTGTGTGGACACGGGTGTCCTCCGGGGGGTCGGTCGGTCGCACCCGGCCCTCGGCGGCGACGGGTGCGAGCCGCCGCGGACTCCAGTCCACGACGACTGCTGCGGAATCCATCACGTGCGTGCTCGGGAGGGATCCGCGCAAATCGTTTAGGCGTGGTGCCGTTACCAAATCGTGACCTTCTCACGGGCCTGCCACCTGCGGTGGATCCGCAGGTCAGCGGCCGATCGCGTCCGGATCGCAGCCCGGGGGGCGGTCATGCGACCGCCCCAGGGTCGACGTGCGCGGGCCGCCTCAGCGCGACCGCGGGCCGGTGCTGCCGCGGACCGCCAGACCGCCCACCTCGATCTGCCGCACGGGGGTCGGCTGCGAGTCGAGGATGGTCAGGACCGCCTCGCCCACGGCTGTGCCGAGGTCGGCCTGGACCGAGGGGAGTGCGGTGATCGACGGCGTCGCGAGCCGGCACAGCGCCGAGTCGGACAGCGCCACGACGGACACGTCCCACGGCACGGCCAGGCCGGTGCGACGCGCCACGTCGAGCGCCGCGACCGCCATGTGGTCGGTGTCGAAGACCACGGCCGACGGCGGCCGGTCACCCGTCAGCAGACGACGGCACGCCGCCGCTGCCTCCTCGGGGGAGCCCCCCGTCGGTTCGTGCGCCAGCGTGGCCCCGCCCGTGTCCAGCGCGCGCTCCATGCCCGCGACGCGTGAGCGCGTCCGCTGGAGCGAGGCCGGGCCGGTGACCGCGCCGACGTGCCGGTGCCCCAGCTCGATGAGGTAGCGCCCGACGCGCTCCGCGGCCTGCTCGTCGTCGACCCGGACGTTCGCGACCTCGCCGGGCACGTCGCCCGCACCGACGACGACCGCGGGGATCCGCAGGCGACGCAGCGCGTCCAGGCGGGGGTCCTCGGTCCGGACGTCGGTCACCACCATCACGTCGAAGCGACGCTCCGCCCACCACTCGCCGTACAGCGCCACCGCTGCGGGCAGGTCGTCGACGACCTGCAGCACCAGCGCCAGGCCGCGCGTCGCGAGCACGTCCTGGAGCGCGACGACGAACTCCAGGACGTGGGCGCCGTAGCCGACGGCACCGGTCAGCCCCCGGTCCACCACGAGCCCCACCGCGCGCGGTCCGCTGCGCATCGAGCGCGCGGCCGCGCTCGGCCGCCAGCCGAACTCGTCCGCCACGCGCAGCACGCGTTCTCGGGTCGCCGCGGAGACGCCGGGGCGACCGTTGAGCGCGTAGGACACGACGGCGATGGACACCCCCGCGGCCTTGGCGACGTCGGTGATCGTCGGTCGGCGGGCGCCAGGGCCGCCGAGGACGGGCTGCGCCCCGGTCGTCGGAGAGACAGCATCTTTGCCTGTGTCATGTGCAGGAGTGACCACGATCACCTAGTGTTGCGCCCGATGTGGGTGAAATGCATCAGCTCGACTCCGACGGCGTGGGCGAGGTGTGGAAGATGATGACTGTCCGACGCGGGGTGCCCGCCACGGTGCGTCGGACGATCGGCGTACTGTCTCCGGTCGTCGGAGGCTTCTACTTCGGGGCTGTGATCGCGGGCGTCGCACGCGCAGCACGCGGCGTGGGCCACCGCGTGGTGGCGGTCCAGACGTACCCCGCGGGCCTCGACCGCGAGCGCTACCCGGAGGAGTCGGTCCTCGACACGCCGGTGGCGCTGGGCGCGGTGGACGGCCTCGTCGTCGTCGGCAAGGCGCTGAGCCCCGAGCGGCTGGCCGCCGTCCGCGAGTGGGGCGTCCCCGTGGTGCTCATCAGCGAGGATCCGGCGCACCCGGACGACCCGGTCGTGGTCCCCGACAACGTCGGCGGCGTGCGGGCGGCCGTCGAGCACCTGATCTGGCACGGTCACACGGCCATCGGCTTCCTCGGGAACCTGGGTCAGCGGGACATGCGCGAGCGCTTCGCGGCGTACCGGACCACGCTCGCCGAGCACGGGATCGAGTCCGACGACTCGTGGTGGTACGAGGCGTCCGACAACCAGGAGCAGGGTGGCGCCGACGCGGCGGCGCGCATGCTGCAGGCGGGCACGCCCACGACGGCGGTCATCGCGGCGACCGACCGCAACGCGGTCGGCTTCCAGCGCGCCCTGCGCTCCCACGGCCTCGTGCTGCCGCGCGACCAGGCGGTGGTGGCGTTCGACCACGCCGACTCCGGTGCCCGGGTCAGCCCGCGGCTGTCCACCGTCGACGCGCACTTCGGGCGTGTCGGCGAGCACGCCGTCGGCCTGCTGCTGGCCCGCATGCGCGGCGACGACGTGATGCCGGGGGAGCACCGCGTGCCGTCGTCGCTCGTCGTGCGTGAGTCGTGCGGGTGCACCGAGATCACGTCGCCCGGTGCGGACAGCACCGGCGGCGACGTGGCGGGCGAGGAGCTGCTGCGCCGGCTCGCGGAGTCGGCGTTCGCCGGTCCCGCGGGGTCAGCGGTGTCGCGACGTGCCGGACCCGACGCGCGCGAGGCGTGGTGGCGTGCCGTGGAGGAGCCCGTCGAGGTCGCTGCCGAGCGGGGCATCTCACCCGCCCCGGCCGCGCTCGGGCGGCTCTCCGACCTCACGGCCGCGCTGCAGCCGCACCCGGAGGCCCTGGAGCAGATGGTCACTGTGCTGCGCACGGTCGAGGGCCGCCGCGTCGAGGCGCTCGGTGAGACCCGTGCGGGCAACGCCACCGCGGTGCGCCGTGCCGTGACGGACGTCCTGCTGGCGGTCACCAAGGGCTGCACGCGGGCGATGCTCGCGCGCAGCGGGCAGCTCGAGCGCACCATCGTCGACCAGTACGAGGTCGACATGGACCTGCTGCGGGGCGACGGCGCGAGCCCGCGCGCCCTGGGCTGGCTGCCGCGTGGTGTGCGGGGGCATGCCTGCCTGGGCCTGTGGGTGGGCACCGACCGCGGACCCGGCGACCGTGAGATGGAGATCGTCGGCGTGCACGACACCAGCGGGACGCTCTCGCGCCTCGTCGGGGTGCGGACCACCGCCAGCCAGTTCCCGCCGGCGGCGCTGACGCGTGCGGGCACCGTGGGCTCGAACGAGCTGACGTTCGTCGTGCCGGTGACGTTCGGCGGCAGCGACTGGGGCCTGCTGGCGATCGACGGGACCGTCGAGACGCGCGCGACGCAGCCGCGTGACCGCTTCAACCACTGGGCGGCCCTGCTCGCCGTCGCCCTCGACCAGGAGCGGCTGCTGGGCTCGCTGCGTGAGCAGCGCAAGGCGCTCGAGCAGGCCGCGGCACGCGAGCGTGCGCTGGCCGACACGGTCCGGGAGAGCGAGGAGCGCTACGCGCTGGCCTCGATGGCGGCGCACGACGGCACGTGGGACTGGGACGTGTCCGCGGGGACCGTGTACTACTCGCCGCGCTGGAAGCAGACCCTCGGCTACGCGGAGGACGTCATCGGCGACCAGCCGTCGGAGTGGCTCGAGCGCGTCCACCCGGCGGACCGGGACGAGCTCTCGGCGGCGATCGCTGCCCAGCTCGCCGGCTGCGGCACGCCGCTGGAGCTCGAGCACCGGGTGCGCACGCAGTCGGGCGACTACCGCTGGATGATGTGCCGTGCCGTGACGGTGCTCGACGACGCCGGCTGCCCCGCCCGCCTGGTCGGCACGCTCGTCGACGTGACGGAGCGCAAGGAGGCGGAGATCGCGTTGCAGCGCGATGCGCTGCACGACCCGGAGACGGGCCTGGTCAACCGGCTGCTGTTCCTCGACCGGCTGGGCGCCGCGCTGCTGCGCTGCCGGCGGTCCGCCGGCTACGACTGCGCGATCGCGCTGGTCCGTGTCGTGGACGGTGGGGGCGTGTCGCGGGACGACGACCACGCGCCGGACGTGCACCGGGAGGTGGTCCGACAGCTGCGCCGGCCGCTGCGGGAGGGGGACACCACGGCCCGCACGGGGGAGGACGACTTCGCGATCCTCGTCGACGACGTCGGCTCCGGTGGGATGCCCGACCGGCTGACGGAGCTGCTCGAGAGGCTGCGCCGCGAGATCGGTCCCCGCATCTCCATCGGCGTGCTCGGCTCGGTCCGCGGCATGCGGGACGTCAACGAGGTCCTGCGCGAGGCGGACATCGTGCTGCTGCGCGGCCAGATGCGCAGCGATCCCCGGAACACCGCCGTGCGCTGACGCGGCACGGGGGACGACGAAGGGGCACCACCGCGAGGGTGGTGCCCCTTCGTCGTGCGGGGGAGTGTCAGGCGTGCGCGCGGTGCACGCGCTCACCGCGCGACGGGCCGCGTGTGGCCTGCGGGCCGGTGTCGAGGCGGATGCGCAGCGGGCGGCCCGCGACGCGCGTGCGTCCGAGGCGGTCGACCACCTCGGGCGTCAGGCCGTCGGGGATGTCGACGAGCGCGAAGCTGCCGAAGATGTCGATCTTGCCGACGTCCTTGCCGGTGAGGCCGCCCTCACCGGTCAGCGCGCCCACGAGCGCACCCGGCTGCAGGCCGTCGCGCTCGCCCACGGAGACGCGGTACCGCCCACGTCCGCTCGGGCCCGTCGTGCCGGGGCGACGGCGGTTGCCGGCGACCGCGCCACCGCGGGTGTCGTCGGCGCGGGCCTCGCGGGCGCGGCGCACCGCGTCGTCGAGGTCCTCGAGCTCGGCTGCCGCGGCCGGCCCCTCGTCGCCGACAGCGAGCGCGGTGACGGCGGTGAGCAGGTCCAGCGGGTCGAGCTCGGGGTGCGCGGCGAGGTGCTCGCGCACGGCCTCGCCGACCACGTCGAGACGGCCGGCCTCCATGCGCGCCGCGGTGCGCGTCAGCAGCGCGGCCGCACGGTGGGCGCTGACCTGCGCGGGCGTCGGGATGGTGATCTCGATGAGCGGCGTGCGGGTGGTGCGCTCGATCTGGCGCAGGCGGGGACGCTCGCTCGGCGTGACGAACGTCAGCGCCTCGCCGGACCGCCCCGCGCGACCGGTGCGGCCGATGCGGTGCACGTAGGCCTCGGGCTCGCGCGGCAGGTCGAGGTTGACGACCAGGCCGATGCGCTCGACGTCGAGGCCGCGGGCGGCGACGTCGGTCGCGACCAGCACGTCCAGGGCGCCGGAGCGCAGGCGCTCGACGATCCGCTCGCGGTCGGACTGGGCGACGTCACCGCTGATGTGGGTCGCGGCGATGCCGCGCTGCACGAGGGCGTTGCCGATCTCCTCGGCCGCCTCGCGGGTGCGCACGAAGACGATGGCCGCATCGGCGTCGCTGACCGCGAGCACGCGGGCGAGCGCGCCCGCCTTGTGGCGGTAGGGCACGACGGCGAACGTCTGGCGCACGGAGTCGACCGTGGAGGACTGGCGCGTGACGGCGACCGACACGGGGTTCACCAGGTGCTTGTCGGCGACGCGGCGGATCTGGGTCGGCATGGTCGCGGAGAAGAGGGCGACCTGACGGCCGGCCGGCGTGCCGGACAGGACCTTGTCGACGTCCTCGGCGAAGCCCATCCGCAGCATCTCGTCGGCCTCGTCGAGGACGAGGAAGCGGACGTCCTCGAGGCGCAGCGTGCGGCGCTCGATGTGGTCGATGACGCGCCCGGGGGTGCCGACGACGACCTGTGCGCCGCGCGCCAGCGCCCGCTGCTGCGGGACGAACGGGGAGCCGCCGTAGACCGGGACGACCTGCAGGCCGGGCATGTCGGCGGCGAACGTCGTGATGGCGTCGGCGACCTGCATCGCGAGCTCGCGCGTCGGGGTGAGCACGATGACCTGCACCGCGGCGATGGCGGGGTCGATCGACTGGAGGATCGGCAGCCCGAAGGCGGCCGTCTTGCCGGTGCCCGTCTGGGCGACACCGACGACGTCACGGCCCGCGAGCAGCGCGGGGATCGTCTGCTCCTGGACCGGCGTCGGGGCCGTGAAGCCCAGCCGCTCGACCGCGGTGAGGATCCGGGGCTCGATGCCCAGGTCCGCGAAGCTCGTCGCGGGGGCCGGGGTCGTCGTGGGCAGGGCAGCAGGCATGGGGGTGCTCATGGATCACCGTTCGGTGGCAGCGGGGGAGAGCCGGGCGTCATGACGACGACCCGGACGTCGCTCACCCCGAACCAGACCACGCGCTGCTGTCAGCGGCACGTGCACGTGAACGAGAAGGGTGGTGCTTGCCGTACGACCGGCAGACCGCCCTACGAGAGGGGGATGCGACACGACTCCAGATGTCCTGGACACAGTACCTGCTGCGGGGCCCGGGTGGGCGGCGGGCCGGGGTGACCTCCCGCACACGGCGGCGCGGGGCCCGCCGGTCATCCGAGGCCGCGGGCGCGTCCTTCGATCGCCGGGCACGTGTCCTGCACGACCACGAGGCCCGCTGCCCGCGCGCGCGCCACGGCCTCGTCGGCGTGCACGCCCAGCTGCAGCCACACGGCCCGCGCCCCGACGCCCACCGCCTCGTCGACCACCGCGGCGGCCCGCGTGCTGTTGACGAAGACGTCGACCACGTCCGGCGGCTCGGGGAGGTCCGACAGCCGCGCGTAGCCACGGGCGCCGTGGACGGTGGGGGCGGTCGGGTGCACCGGCACGATCGTGTGCCCCAGCCCCTTGAGGTAGGCGGACACGCCGTGCGCCGCCCGGGCACGGTTGGTGGACAGCCCCACGACGGCCCATGTGGCGGGCGTGCGCAGCAGCTGGTCGATGACGTCGGCGTCCTCCACGGCACGAGCCTGCCACCCGCCGCCGGGCGCCGCCGCCGGATGCACGTCCGGGTGACAGGCCGTCGCGGGGTCCGCGTCGTGGACCGGGCGGCCGGACGCTGCCGCATAGGATCGCGACCAGGACGACGACGGGGGAGGGCGTGAGCCAGGACGTACCGGTCAGCACGCGCGTGCTCACCGTGCCCAACGCGATCAGCTTCGCGCGCCTTCTCATGGTGCCGGTGTTCGCGTGGCTGGTGGCGCAGGGCCACGACGCATGGGCCCTCGCGGTGCTGCTGCTCTCGGGCGCCAGCGACTGGCTCGACGGTGTCCTGGCACGCCGGATGCAGCAGGTCACGCGTCTCGGGCAGATGCTCGACCCCGCGGCGGACCGTCTGTTCATCCTCGTGACGCTGGTCGGCCTCGCGTGGCGAGACGTCGTGCCGCTGTGGCTCCTGGTGGTGCTGGTCGTCCGCGACGTCGTGCTCGGCGTGATGCTCGTCGTGCTGGCGCGATCGGGGTACCCGCCGCTGCGCGTGCACCTGGCGGGCAAGGCCGGCACCTTCGCGATCATGTACGCGTTCCCGCTCCTGCTGCTCTCGGAGTGGCCCACCCCGGTGGGGCTCGTCGCCGGGGTCCTGGGCTGGGCGTGCGCGCTGTGGGGCGTCGGCCTGTACTGGTTCGCGGGTGCGCTCTACCTCGCCCAGGGGGCGTCGATCATGCGGCGTGACGCGCGGGCCGCACGCACCGCGCGGGTGACGTGAACCCCCGGCACGCGGTCCCCGCCCCGCAGCGGGCGGCGGACGAGTCGATGACGCTGATCAACGAGGTGTACCGGCGTCCGCTCGACCCGGGCTACCAGGACGTCGCGGCGCGGCGCGCCGCGGGGACGGCGCCGGCGCGGACGATCCGGGGCGGGGCCGCGCTGCTGGTGCTGGCGGTGCTGCTGGGCGCGTTCGCCACGACGGCCGCGGTCGCGCTGCGCCGCCCGGCGCCCGCGGTGCTGGAGGCGCGGGCCCTGCTGGAGGCGGAGATCCGCGAGGGCACCTCCCGTGCGGACGACCTGAGGCGCGCGAACGCCGCGATGTCCGCGGAGATCGCCCAGCTGCAGGGGGACGCCGCCTCGACGGACGACCCCGAGCTGTTCGCCCAGCTGCAGCGTGACGCGGTGGCGGCGGGTGTCGTGGCCGTCACCGGCCCCGGCCTGCGCATCGAGCTGACGGACGGCGACCCCGGGACCGGGACGGCACCGGACGACGGCAGCGAGCTCGTCCAGGACCACGACCTGCAGGTGCTCGTCAACGGCCTGTGGGCAGCGGGTGCCGAGGCCGTGACCGTCAACGACGAGCGCCTGACCACCACCACCGCGATCCGCAGCGCCGGCGCAGCGGTCCTCGTCGACAGCACCGCGCTGAGCGGCCCGTACCGCGTGGAGGCGATCGGGGACGCCGCGACGATGCAGACGCGGCTGGCGCGGCTGCCCGCGGGGCAGCACCTGGCGTCGTTGTCGCAGTACGGCATCGACGTCCGCGTGACCGCGCAGCCCGAGCTCCTGCTCGAGGGGCGCGGCCAGATCGTGCTGCGCTCCGCCGACGTCCTCGGTGCCGGTCCCGGGGCCGGCGCCTGGGAGCCGTCCGCCTCCACCACGACGACATCCGTGACCCAGGGCCTTGGGGAGCGGTCGGCCCATGTGGCAGTGTCAGGGCGACGCGGCGGAGAGGAGACCCGGTGATCGCTGTGATCGGGCTCGTGCTCGGCGTGCTCGCGGGGCTGCTCATCGAGCCGACGGTCCCCGCCAACCTGCAGCCCTACCTGCCCATCGCCGTCGTCGCCGCGCTCGACGCGCTGTTCGGGGGACTGCGCGCGTACCTCGACGGCATCTTCGACGAGCGGGTGTTCCTCACCTCGTTCCTGTCGAACGTCGTGGTCGCGGCGCTCATCGTCTTCCTCGGCGACCAGCTGGGCGTCGGGTCGCAGATGACGACGGCCGTGATCGTCGTGCTCGGCATCCGCATCTTCTCCAACGCCGCGTCGATCCGCCGGCACCTGTTCAAGGCATGACGAACGAGGACGACACGCGCCCCGACCCGCTCGGACCGGCCGGCCAGGACGGTCCGCCCCACGACGGGCCCCAGATCGACCCGCGCGACCCGCTGGGTCTCGGCGACCTGCCCCTGGACGCCCCCGAGGGGGACGAGCCCTCAAGCGACGACGCCTCCCCGACGCACGCCGACGACCAGGACGCGCTGGAGCCTGCGAGCTCACCCGCCGGGGCGCACGACGTCACGACGTCGGCTCACGAGCCGGACCTCGACGAGGCGAGCGCCGACGAGGCGAGCGCCGACGAGATGCCCGCCGACGAGCAGGGCGACCGTGAGCAGGTCGACGACCCGCAGAGCCCCGACGAGCCTGCACCGTCGCCCGTCGCGGCCCCGGACGTGCCGGCCCCGGACGGCGACGCCGTCCACGCGCCTCGCGTCGCGCCCGCAGCCGGGTCGCCGCCCGTACGGCCTCCGCGGTCGGGCTGGGCGAGGCTCGGGCACGCGATGCGGCCCCGGACCACGCAGGGCCAGCTCATCACCGCCGGGCTGTGCGCGCTGCTGGGCTTCGCGCTCGTCGTGCAGGTCCGCCAGGCGACGGACACCCAGCTGGGCGCGCTGCGCCAGAACGACCTGGTGCGGCTGCTCGACGAGACGAGCACGCGCACCGACGAGCTCGAGCGCGAGTCGCTCGACCTGCAGCGCGAGCGTGACGAGCTGCTGTCGGGCTCGGACCGGCAGCAGGCCGCGCTGGACGCCGCGCGCCGCACCGCGGCCATGCAGGGGATCCTCACGGGGAGGTTGCCGGCGACGGGTCCCGGCGTGCGCATCACCCTGACGGAGCCGGACGCCGAGATCCGGCCCGCGACCATGCTCCACGTGCTTGAGGAGCTGCGGAACGCGGGCGCGGAGGCGATGGAGCTCAACGGCCAGCGCATCATCGCCAGCAGCGCGTTCACGGGCACCCGCGGTGCGGTCGAGCTCGACGGTGCGACTCTCGAGTCGCCGTACCGGTGGACGGTGATCGGCGACCCCGACACGATCGCGCCGGCGCTCGAGATCCCCGGCGGGGCGATGGCTCAGGTGCGCAAGGACGGCGGTCGGGGCACGGTCGAGAAGTCGGACCGTGTCGAGGTGACGGCCGTCCGGGTGCTGCCGGAGCCCGTCCACGCCTCACCGGTGGCCGACGGGTCCTGACCCCGCGCGGCGGTCGGTGCCCAGGCTGCCGGCGGTCGTCCCGCGGCGGGTTGTCACCCGACCAGCGCTGCCCGCGTGCTGCGCGTGCGCGCCGACACCGCATAGGGTGAGTCCCGCAAGGCTGGGTCGACGGCGAGCGCGCTCGCACGGTGTGCCCGCGACCGACACGGGAGGTGTGCGCATGAGCGACGATCGACGGGCGCCGGACGGCGTCATGCCCGCCTACCGGGGCGACGGTCCGGACACGACCGTCAGCTTCGGCTCGCTGGAACCGGCCGACCCCGAGGCGCCCCCGGTCGGGCTGACGGCGGACGAAGCCGCTGCGGTGCACGCGCTGCCCCCCACGTCCGCCCTCCTGCTCATGCAGCGAGGTCCGAGCGCGGGAGCGCGGTTCCTGCTCGACGCCGAGCGGACGACCGCGGGCCGCAGCACCAGCGCCGACATCTTCCTGGACGACGTGACGGTCTCGCGCAAGCACGCCGAGTTCGTGCGTGACGGTCAGCAGTTCGTCGTGCGCGACATCGGCTCGCTCAACGGCACCTACGTGAACCGGGCGCGCATCGACGCCGCCACGCTGCGCCCCGGGGACGAGGTGCAGATCGGCAAGTACCGGATGACGTTCCACCCCAGCCCTCACCGTGACGCCTCCTGAGCGCGCGGTGAGCGCGGCGCCGGAGCAGGCTCCGGCCGCGGGCGCGTCGGAGCCCTGGCCCCGGGGGATCTCGCGCCGCCCCTCGATGCGGATCTCGGACGTCCTGGCGGCCCTGCGCATCGAGTTCCCCGCGGTGACCACGTCCAAGCTGCGCTTCCTCGAGGAGCAGGGACTCGTCGACCCGGTCCGCACACCTGCCGGGTACCGGCAGTACTCGCCGGCGGACGTCGAGCGGCTGCGCTTCGTCCTGGCGCAGCAGCGCGACCGCTACATGCCGCTCCGGGTCATCGGTGAGCGCCTCGCGGCGCTGGACGCCGGTGAGGAGGAGGAGTCGCCCGTACGTGCGCGCCTCGCGACGCGCGACGGGGTCGCTCCGGCGGCCGACCGGCTCACCGCCGAGCGCCTGGCACAGGAGGCCGGCGTCGCGGTCGAGCTCATCACCGAGCTCGTCACGCAGGGCGTGCTGCGGCCCGGCCCCCGCGGCGTGTTCGACCCGTGGGCGCGTGAGGTCGTCGCGGTCGCGGCCTCGCTGGCCGACCACGGGATCGACCCGCGTCACCTGCGGACGTTCCGAGCGGCGGCCGATCGCCAGGCCGATCTCGTCGAGCAGGTCGTGGCCCCCTGGCGCGGTCAGCGCAGCGTCTCGTCGCGGGCGCGTGCCGGCACACTGGCCGCCGAGGTGGGGGAGCTGTGCGCCCGGATGCACACGGCGCTGGTGCGCTCTGCGGTGCACGACCTCGCCCCCTGACGCCGGAGCGGCACTCGAGACCGACGCGTGCCGTCCGGGGCAGACGTCACGGGCAGCACGACGTAGCGTGTCCACGTGGGCGTCGAACCCGAGATGGTGCCGGTGGAGGTCGTCGGCGTGCGTACGCACCTGGCCGACGACGAGATCGTCGTGCTGCTGCTCGACCCCGATGCCGCACTGCTCGTGCCGATCCTCATCGGCCCGGCCGAGGCGTCGGCGATCGCCGCGGCCCAGGCCGGGATCGTGCCGCCGCGCCCCATGACGCACGACCTGCTGCGCGACGCGCTGGTGGCGGCGGGCGCACCCGTGGACCACGTCGAGATCAACGGGCTCGAGGACGGCGTCTTCCACGCCGCCCTGGTGCTGGTGTCCGGTCGGCACGTCGACGCGCGCGCGTCGGACGCGATCGCGGTCGCCCTGCGCTTCGCGTGCCCGGTGCTGTGCTCGGCGGAGGTGGTCGCGCTGGCCGGGGTCGAGATGCGGCCGGCTGCGAGCGAGGAGGACATCTCGCAGTTCCGGGAGTTCCTCGACCACGTGTCGGCCGAGGACTTCGAGACGGGGCACGACCCCGGGACGGAGGGCGGGGCGCGGGACGTCTGAGCCGATCGGGTGAAGAAGCTCGACCTCCACCTGAAGGTGAGACGCTCGCGCGCGACACGCCGGGGCCCGCTCGTTGCGCCCCCGACCCCGCAGGCCTAGCGTGGCGGAAGAACCAGCACAGTGCGGCGCCTCGCGGCGACGCCGAGGGAGGGCCCCGTGATCCGCAACGAGAGTGCCGACGACTCCGGCACGATCCCGCAGCACGCGCAGGGCCTGCTGTTCGACGACGACCTGCCGGACCTGGACGTCACGACGGGCTACCGTGGCCCGACCGCGTGCCGTGCCGCGGGCATCACGTACCGCCAGCTCGACTACTGGGCCCGCACCGGGCTCGTGGAGCCGTCCGTGCGACCCGCGACGGGTTCCGGCACCCAGCGCCTCTACTCGTTCCGCGACATCCTCGTCCTCAAGGTCGTCAAGCGGCTGCTGGACACGGGCGTCTCGTTGCAGCAGATCCGCGCGGCGGTCGGCCACCTGCGGGAGCGGGGTGTCGAGGACCTCGCGCAGATCACGCTCATGTCCGACGGCGCCAGCGTGTACGAGTGCACGTCCCCGGACGAGGTCATCGACCTGGTGCAGGGCGGTCAGGGCGTGTTCGGGATCGCGGTGGGCCGGGTGTGGCGCGAGGTCGAGGGGACGCTGGCCTCGCTTCCCAACGAGCGCGCCGACGACGACGCACCGGTCGCCTCGACGGCGCCCGACGAGCTCGCGCTGCGCCGCCAGGCCCGCACCGCCGGCTGACTCACGTCCCGGCGGCCCTTCGGGGTCGGCCGTCGCGCGCCCGCAGTGGGCGACCCGGACGCGCGGGTGGGGCAGGGGACCTCAGCGTCGCGGTGCGCGCACCGCACGGTCGAGCAGCTGGTCGAAGACGTCGGCCAGCTCTGCGGCCGCGGCACCGGGCCACACGTGGACCGGCTGTGCGGCGCCCTGCGCCTGCTGCAGCGCTGCGCGCTCCGGGACGCTCGGGGTGAGGACCAGGGGCCCGTACAGCGTCTGCAGCTCCTGCAGCCGGTACGCCTGCTCGACGGAGCGCGCGCGGACCCGGTTGACCACGATGCCCAGCGGCTGCAGCGCCGGCGCGGGGCCGCGGCGCAGCTCGTCGATCGTGCGCATCGCCCGGCCGACCGCCATGACGGCGAACAGTCCGGGCTCCGTCACCACGACCGCGCGGTCGCACGCCGTCAGACCCGTGCGCGTGAGCCCACCCAGGGACGGCGGGCAGTCGACGAGGACGAGGTCGTACCCGTCGACCCAGGACAGCGCGTAGCGCAGCCGGTCGGCGTCCGCGTCGTCGATGCGGTCGTGCAGCACGGAGCGCTCGGACCCGACGAGCACGTCGAGCCCGTGGTCGGCCCACGTCGACGGGACCGTCGCTGCGGCGACGGACTGCGGGGACGGCGCATCCAGCACGGACGCCACGTCACCCTGCCCGGCCACCGTGCCGAGCGCCATCGTCGAGTCCCCCTGGGGGTCGAGATCGACGACGAGGGTCCGTAGACCACGCTCCAGAGCGGCCGAGGCGAGCCCCAGCGTCACGGAGGTCTTGCCCACGCCTCCCTTGAGGCTGCACACACCGAGGACCAGCACGCGGCAACCGTAGCGGGGTGAGGCGCTCGTCACGAAAACGGCGCGCCCCCGATGGCGTCCCGCCCCACGAACGGGTCAAGGCTGCCGGGACAGGGCCCTGATCTGCACCCCGACGAGCCGTGTCGCACTCACCCGACCTGCACCCGGCAGGTCGGGACCGGTCGCCGGTCGCCGGTCGTGCGGATAGCGTGGTCGCGCCGTGAGGAGGCCCAGATGACCGAGTCGTTCGACGACACGCAGGTGCCCGAGCTGGAGTACGACGAGACGATCCCGCCGCGCCCCGAGGAGGAGGTCGCCGACGCCGCGCGCGCCACCCCGGACCGCGCCGGGCACGGGGGAGACGCGGCCCTCGGCTGAGGCGCGCCACCGCCGCTGCGACGTACGGATGCGGCATGCTGAGCCGGTGCTGATCCGACGTGTCGACGAGGACGACTGGCAGACCGTTCGTGACGTGAGGCTCCGCGCGCTGCGCGAGTCGTCGGACGCCTTCGGGTCGTCGCTCGCGCGCGAGGAGCGCTTCGCCGAGTCGCACTGGCGGATGCGGCTGCGCACCAGCACCACGTGGGTCGCCCTGGACGGGGCGGGGGAGCCGCGCGGCCTGGTCTCGCTCGTGCAGGAGCCCGGCTCGCCGGACGACGACCGGCACGTCGTGTCCCTGTGGGTCGCACCCGAGGTGCGGCGTCAGGGGATCGGCTGGTCCCTGCTGGACGCGGTGGTGCGCGGGGGAGCCGACCAGGACGCGGCGACCGTGTCGCTGTGGGTCGTGGACGACAACGCGTCAGCGGTCGACCTCTACGTGCGAGCGGGGTTCACGCGCACCGGTGAGCGTCAGGTGCTGCCGCGGGACCCTGACCGCACCGAGGAGCGGTACGTGCGCCACACCGACCCCGGCGGCCTGGCCGGCGGCTGAGGCCGGGCGCGCGGTCGCGGCCGCGCCGTCGGCGCGGCCGCGACCCGCGCGTCATCGCGCGGAGCGGTACTGCTCCGTCAGGGGGCACTGGAACGGGTCGCGGGCCGCGAGGCCGACGGCGTTGAGGTGCCGGATGACGATGCCGTACGACTCCAGCAGCGAGGTCTCGGTGTAGGGGATGCCGCGCTCGGCGCAGAACGCCCGGACCGTCGGCTGCACGCGGCGCAGGTGAGGGCGCGGCATGCTCGGGAACAGGTGGTGCTCGATCTGGTAGTTCAGGCCGCCCATGAACAGGTCGGTCAGGCGGCCGCCCCGCACGTTGCGGCTCATGAGCACCTGCCGGCGCAGGAAGTCGATGCGGGCGTCGCGGGGGACCAGCGGCATGCCCTTGTGGTTCGGGGCGAAGACGGCGCCCATGTACAGGCCGAACAGACCGAGCTGCACACCGAGGAACGCGAACGCCATGCCGACAGGCAGCACCCAGAACACGAGTGCGAGGTAGCCGCCGATGCGGGCGGTGACGAAGGCGATCTCGACCGGGCGCCGCTTGACCGGCCCTCGCCCGAAGATGGTCTTGACGCCGGAGATGTGCAGGTTCAGGCCCTCGAGCAGCAGCAGCGGGAAGAACAGCCAGCCCTGACGCTGCGTGAACCACCCCACGAGCCCGGAGCGCGGCTCCTTGAGGTCCTCGGTGTGGAAGACCAGGGCGCCGGTGCCGATGTCGGGGTCGGCACCGACCTGGTTGGGCTTCGCGTGGTGGCGCGAGTGCTTGTGCTGCCACCAGCCGTAGCTCATGCCGGCGTAGAGGTTGGCGATCACGAGGCTGGCCCAGTCGTTCCAGCGCCCGGAGTCGAAGATCTGCCGGTGCGCGGCGTCGTGACCGAGGAACATCACCTGGCCCAGCACGAACGCGAGCAGGGCCGCGGTGACGAGCTGCCACCAGGACGGGCCGCCGACGACGAGCGCCGTGACGAGGCCCGCCAGCAGCAGCGTCAGGACGACGAACCGCGTCCAGTAGTACGCGTGCCGCCGTCGCAGGAGGCCCGCGGCCTCGACGGTGCGGCTCAGTGCGGTGAAGTCGCTGACCACACGCTCGCGCACGCGCGCGCCCTCGTGGACGGCGGTCGCCGGCAGGTGCTGCATGTCCACGGCGGCTACCTCGACGACGTCGTCGTCGCGAGGCGTCCGAGGCCTCGGGGGGCGGGGGAGCACTGGGCAGGCATGAAGCCCTCCTTCGGGTGCGGGTGGCGACTGACAGGCGCCGGACGGTCGTCATCGTCCGTGACCTCGCCCGATCGTACGGGTGGACCTGGCGAGGGGCCACAGTGGCGGGTCGGTGCCCGCGTGCCTGCGCGCGGGCGCCGACCGCGTGCGTCGGCGGGGTGCCTCACCCGGCGCGGCGTCGACCGTGCGCGTCGGGGTGGCGGCACGCGTCCCGCCACCCGGAAGGGGGGCGCGCGAGGCGTGTTCTGACATAATGTACATTATCGGCAAACCGCGGACGTGCGCCGGAAGGGGTCCGTCGGACCTCCAGCGCGGGTGCGTCCTGCACGACGCGCACCGGCACGTGCGCGCGTCCTGCACCTCGCTGACGCCGCGTCGCCGGCGATGAGCCGACCACAGGCTGGACGGCGGAACGCATCACCCACAGATCGCCCGCGGGACCGCCGCCGGCGGAGCGCTCGCCGCCACGCTCGGACCATGGACAGCGACGACTCCTCCGGATGGGCCGCCCCGGGGCCGGACGACGACCTGCCGGCGCTGCCGGTGCACCCGCTGCGTGACGTCGACGACATCCTCGACG
Organism: Cellulomonas dongxiuzhuiae; assembly: GCF_018623035.1. NCBI lineage: Bacteria > Bacillati > Actinomycetota > Actinomycetes > Micrococcales > Cellulomonadaceae > Cellulomonas > Cellulomonas dongxiuzhuiae. The sequence continues at coordinate 2,065,351 of NZ_CP076023.1, read as the reverse complement.
TCATGCTGTCGCTCGTGGGCCCGGAGCGCGCGGGGCCACCGGCGCTGTGGCTCGTGCTGCTCGACGCCGCGGGCATGATGCTCCCGGCCGTGCTGCCGCTGGTCGGGATCCCGCTGCAGCCCGACACGGCGCAGGTGCGCCAGGTGGTCGTCGCGCTGGGCGACATCCTGGCGCACGACGCCCCGGGCGGCGCGATCGCCGTAGCGGTTGTGCGCGCCGCGGGCGGTGACCGTGGTGCGTTCGAACGGGCGTGGGAGCACGCGCTGCGGGTGGCGTGCGACGACCTGGGCGTGCGTGTCTGCGCGGTCGTCGCGATCGGCGAGCACCGGGCACGTGTGCTCGCGCGGTGAACGTGCTCGCAGCCCTGTCAGACGGGTCCCGGTGCGGCGTCGTCGATCGCGGCGAGCTGCTCGAGCGTCGGCTCCCACAGGGCGGACGCGACGTTGGCCCGCACCTGCTCGGGGGTGCGCGCGCCGGAGATGATCGACGCGACGGCGGGCTGCGCCGCCAGGCCGCCCAGGGCGACGGTGGGCAGGTCGACGCCCCACGTGTCGGCCAGCGCGGCGAGGGCGTCGATCCGGTCGAAGTCGGCGGCGGCGAGCCGGTGCGGCATGCGCGACAGCCGGCTGCCGTCGGGTGCCTGCGCACCGCGCCGGTACTTGCCGGTCAGCAGACCGGAGGCGAGCGGCACGTAGGGCAGGATGCCGACGCCCACGTGCTCGGCGGCAGGGACGAGGTCGGCCTCGATCCCCCGGTCCAGCAGGTTGTACCGGTTCTGCGCGGAGACGAACGGGGACGTGCCCGCCGTGCGGGCGGTCCAGTCGGCGTCGACGACCTGCCAGGCGGCGAGGTTGGACGACCCGAGGTAGCGGACCTTGCCCTCGACGACGAGCTCGTGCAGGGCCGCGAGCGTCTCCTCGACGGGGGTCGCGAGGTCAGGGCTGTGGAGCTGGTAGAGGTCGACGTGGTCCGTCCCGAGCCTGCGCAGCGACCCCTCGATCGCGCGTCGGACGTAGCGGCGGGACCCGCGGGCGCCCCAGTCGGCACCGTTGAGACCACCGACGTCCAGCCCGAACTTGGTCGCGATGACGACGTCGTCGCGCCGGCCCTTGAGCGCGGCCCCCAGGAGCTCCTCGCTCTGCCCGGGCACTCCCCCGTACACGTCGGCGGTGTCGAAGAGCGTGACGCCCGCGTCGAGCGCCGCCCCGACGACGTCACCCACCTGCTCGGGCGCGAGCGTGGCACCGAACGTGTTGCACCCCAGGCCGGCCGTCGAGACGGTCAGGCCGCTGTCGCCGAGACGGCGGAAGGTCATGGTCATGCGCACCACCCTAGGCACGGGTGATGACCCTGACGCGCGGCGCCACCCGACCGGACCACCGTGCGGACCAAATCCGGGTGGATCGGCCGCGACTCCCCCGTCCTGGCGCGCGACGGGCCTGCGTTGCTGTCAAAGTGTGTGTTCACCAGACCTTCACGGCAGGCCGGAACATCGGGGTGCCCGGCCACGTTGGACTGTCAGGTAGTAACGATTCGACTCACGATCCGGCGGGACTCGCACGCTCGAGCCACCGGGACGACACGGCACGGAGGTCCACCATGGCCAACAGGTCCCTGCGCGGCATGCGCATCGGGTCCCACAGCATGGAGACCGAGGACGGCGTCGACTTCGCCCCTCGTCTTCAGGCTCACTACGACTGCCCCAACGGGCACACGATCATCCTGCCGTTCTCCGTCGAGGCGGACGTCCCCCTGGTGTGGGAGTGCCGGTGCGGCGCCGAGGCGCTGCTGCGGGACGCGGCGCAGCCGGAGGCCAAGGCGGGCAAGCCGCCGCGCACGCACTGGGACATGCTCCTGGAGCGGCGGACGGTCAACGAGCTGCAGGAGCTGCTGGACGAGCGTCTGGGCCTGCTGCGCGCGGGCAAGCTGCGCCGCAGCGCCTGACCCTGCCGCACGTTCCTGGTGCTGCGACGACGCCCTGGTGGTCCGCCACCGGGGCGTCGTGCTGCCCGGTGCCGGACGGGTCCGGCCGGTCGGCTCAGGCCGGACCGTCGGGACGCTCGTCGCGGGGCCGCCGCGCCGCCCCCACCATGCCCGCCAGGACGATCCACACCGCGAGCACGTCGACCGTGAGCGCCGGCCACTCCCCCGCGCGCGTCGCCGGGGTCAGGGACTCCCGCAGCGGCAGCGTCGCGACCATCTGGTCCGCCGTGAACAGCTCCGTGCGCTGCAGGACGGCCCCGTTCGGCGCGATCATCGCGCTGACACCGACGGTCGAGATCTGGACGGTTGCCCGGCCGTGCTCGATGGCACGCAGCCGTGACATCGCGAGCTGCTGGGTGGACTCGTCCGACCAGCCGAAGGACGCGTTGTTCGTCTGCACGACCAACAGCTCGCCGCCCTCGGCGACCGCCTCGCGCACGATCGCGTCGTAGGCCACCTCGAAGCAGATGACGTCGCCGAGGACGACGGTGCGGCCCAGCCGTGGCGAGTCCACCGGCACGATCCCCGGCTCCGTCCCGGGCAGCATGTCGCGCGTGACGAGGTCGACCGCGTCGGAGAAGTGCCGGACGAGCGAGCGCATCGGGATGTACTCGGCGAACGGCGCGGGGCGCTGCTTGGAGTACGTCGCCACCGGTCCGACACCCGGCTGCCACAGCACCGCCGTGTTGTAGCGCCCGCCGGTGTCCGGGTACTGCACGGTGCCCACGAGCATCGGTGCGGCGACCTCCTGCGCGACGCCGTCGATGAGGCGGGCGGCCTCCTCGTCGACCTGCGGGTCGATGTCCGTGCCGTTCTCGGGCCACAGGACGACGTCCAGCTCGCCCGGCCCGACCCGGTCCAGCAGCGCGCGCGTCCCGGCCACGTGGTTGTCGAGGACCTGGCGTCGCTCGCCGAACGCGTCGAGCTGCCCCGGCTCGGGCACGTTGCCCTGCACGGCGCCGACGCGCAGCGTGCCGTTCTGGGCGACGGTGTCGAGCGGGATCAGCAGCGACGCCACGACGAGCGCACCGGCCGCGGCAAGCGCACCCACGGTGCGTCCCAGGCGCAGCTGCCGGGCTGCAAGCGCGGCCCGCGCGAGCAGCACCCCGAGCGCTGCGACGACCGCGCTGAGCAGCGGTGTGCCGCCCAGCCACATGAACGCCCCGAGCGGCGAGTCGGCCTGGGAGAACGCGAGCCTGCCCCACGGGAACCCCCCGAAGGGCCACGCCGAGCGCAGCTCCTCCGCCGCCACCCACAGCAGCACGAACGCGAGGAGCTGCCACCACCCGCTGCGCCACACGGCGTGCCCGCGGCGTGCCCACGCCCAGGCCGCGCCGAACAGGGCGACGTAGGACGCCTCGAGGACCGTCAGCGCGAGCCAGGGCACGGGTCCGACGGCGTCGTCGGCCCAGGTGATCATGGGTCCGAAGCACGTCAGGCCCCACACGAGCCCCACAAGGGCGTTCCAGCGGGCGGAGTCGCGGCGCAGCGCGAGGTACAGCAGCGCGATGCCGACGGGGGCCAGGGGCGACCACCCCGGATCGGGGAAAGCGAGCCGGGTGATCCAGCCCCCCGCGGCGGCGAGGACGAGCGTCAGCCAGCGGGCGGACGGTGGGAGGGGCACCGCAGCAGGGTACGTCAGCAGGGTGGACCTACCGCTCCCGCCGCTGCCGGGTCGCCGCCGGACCGCACGGCCGGCCCGACCGACCGGCCCGCGCGCCCTTCGTACCGGCGAGGACGAGGCCTGCCGTTTTCTGTTGAGCGCGCGGACCCGGTCGGAGCTCGGACCGTGCGACACCGGTCAGCGGTACGTGTGGGTCCCCCTCCGGTGCCCGCAACGACGGGCCACTGCGAAACTACCCCGCTCACCCACCCTGTCAAGGGCGCGTCCGGGCTGGTCAGCGAGATCGACGCAGGCCAGTGCGTCCGCTTCGTCCGCTCAGGGATCGCCTCACCCGGCGTGTCGCCCGCGTGTCGCGATTCGGGGCGTCTTGGACGTTTCGCCGCGGTGCGGGGAACGTGGCGTTTTTCACCCGCCCCCGCGCCCGCGCCCGGCGGGCGGCGCGCCTCAGCCGAGCACGTCGTGCAGGACGACGCCCGCGCGCGTGGTGCGCAGGCAGCGCGGGGCGGGCTCGTCGGGGCCCAGGTCGGGCAGCAGAGGGCTGCCCGCGCGCGGGTCGGCGCTCCACGACGACGTGCGCGAGGCCTGCACGACGAGGTGCTCGGCCTGCCACACGGCCAGGTGCGCGGGTGCGCCCACGCGCAGCTCACCCGCGCCGCTGTGGTCGAGCCCCGCGAGGCGCCACCCGCCGCGCGTCGCGGCGCGGAAGGCCGCGCGCACCGAGATGCGCTGGTCGGCCTCGTGGTGCGCCGACGCGCCGCGCACACCGGCCCACGGGTCGAACGGCGTGACCGGTGCGTCGGACCCCAGCGCGAGGGGCACCCCGGCGGCGGCGAGGTCGGCGAAGGGGTTCATCGCCGCCGCGCGGCCGCGACCCAGCCGGGTGGCGTACATCCCGTCGGGGCCGCCCCAGGCGATGTCGAACGCCGGTTGGACGGACAGCCGCAGACCGAGCAGCACGATCTGCGCCAGCGAGTGGGCGTCGACCATCTCGGCGTGCTCGACGCGGTGTCCCGCCGCGGCGATCGCCGCGGTGCCTTCGACGTCCGCGGCGGTCCGCAGGCCCAGCAGCAGCTCGTCCAGGGCGCGGTCGCCGATGACGTGGAAGCCCGCGTGGCTCCCGGCCCGTGTCACCGCCGTGACGTGGTTCGCGATCTGCTCGGCCGACATGTGCAGCGTTCCGGACGTGCCCGGTGCGTCGGCGTACGGCTTGCGCAGGGCGGCGGTCCGCGAGCCGATCGAGCCGTCGACGTTGAGGTCGCCGCCGATGCCCGTCAGCCCGGGAAGGTCGGCCAGCAGCGCGCGGGCGTCGTCCACGGTGACGCACGCCTCGGCGCGGTAGCCGACGACCAGCGGCAGACCGGACGCGGCGTCCGCGGTCGTGGCCAGGAGCTCGCGCAGGCCGTCGCGGGTGTCGACGTGCGGCGCCGACTGCTCGTGCACCGAGACGATGCCGGCCGCGGCCGCCTTCGCCAGCGCGGTGCGGTACAGGGCGGTGCGCTCCCCCGCGGTCACCGCGCGGGCCACGTCGCGCGCGGCGTGGTGCGCGCCGCCGGTCACCCGGCCGTCGTCCGACCAGCCGGGCAGGTCCCGCAGGCCTGCGAGGTCGGCCAGTGCGCTGGAGACCACCGCGGAGTGCACGTCGACGCGCGCGAGGTACACCGGCAGGCCCTGCCCCGCGGCGTCGAGCTCGTGACGGGTCGGTGGCCGTCCCTCGGGCCACGCGCCCTCGTCCCACCCGGTGCCGTGCACGATTCGGCGGTCGCCCGCGCCGCGCGCCGCGGCGACGTGCGCGACCGCGTCGAGCACCGCGGCCATGCTCACCGCTCCGCCGGCCGGCGTCAGGTCGAGCCCGTCGGCGGCCAGGGCCGTCTCGAGCAGGTGCACGTGCGCGTCGACGAACCCCGGGGCCACGAGGGCGCCCTGCAGCTCGACGACCTCGTCGACACCGGCGACGAGACCGTCGGCGGTGTCGTCCGAGCCCATCCAGGCGACGACACCGTCCTCGACGAGCAGCGCCTCCGCGAAGGGGTCGGCGGGAGAGTGCACGACACCGTGCCGGTAGAGGGTCGAGGTCACATCGGTCCACGATAGGGCCCCCGGACGGGTGACGCCCCCGGCGCCGGACGGGTGTCCGGCTCGCACGGGGCCGCACGGCTGTGCGCAGCGCGGGTCACACGGCCGAGTACGCCACCACCCCGCGCCGCAGCGCGGTCACCGCGCGGTCGGCCGTGGTCCGCAGCCGCGCCGTCGGCGCCGCCCCCGAGATCTGGTCGAGGACGTCGATGACCTGCTTGCACCAGCGTACGAAGTCGCCCGCTGCGAGGTCCGACCCCCGCAGCACGGCGTCGAGGCTGCGGCCCGCGGCCCACCGGTGGATCGGCTCGACGAGACCCAGGTCGAGCGGCTGGATCGTCTCGAGGCGCGCACCGTGCTCGAGGTCCTCGAGCTCCGACCACGCTCGCACCGCGGCGTCGAGCGCGCGCCCCAGCCTGCCGTCCGGCCCGCCGGGCACCCGTGCCTCGGTGTCGTCGTCGCGCCGCGAGCGGTACACGATCGTGGAGACGGCGGCCGCGAGCCCGGGGGCGTCGAGCTCCTCCCACACGCCGCGGCGCAGGCACTCCGCCAGGACCAGGTCGTTCTCGGCGTAGAGGCGGCGCAACCAGCCGCCGTCCTGCGTGACGCGCAGCGCCCCGGACTCGTCCGTCGTGAGGTAGCCGAGCGTGCGCAGCACGTCGCAGATGCGGTCGAACACGGCCGCGATCGACCCCGTGCGTCCCGAGATCCGGCGCACGAGCGCGGCGTGCTCGTCGCGCAGCCGCGCCCAGCGCTCGGCCCACCGCGCGTGGTCCTCCCGGTCGGGGCACCGGTGGCACGGGTGCGCGCGCAGGTCGCGCCGCAGCGACTCGAGCTCGGCGTCGTCGGCGGCGGCCGACCTGCGCTCCGCACGCCGTCCCCCGCCGCGCGCGGGTGCCGGGGTCAGGTCGAGCTCGTCGAGCCGTGACCGGAGCCGAGCCGCGAGGTCGCGGCGGGCCGCCGGTACGCGCACCTCGAACCGGGCGGGCACCTTGAGCCGGCCCACGGTGCGCAGGCCGGTCCCGACGTCGGCGACGGTCAGCCGGCGGATCTGCCGGTCGGTGGTCAGGACGGTGGGCCGCGGCCCGTCGAACCCGCCCTTGCCGCCCGGGTCGACGACCACGGCGTGCTCCGCGCGACGCCCGCCGGGGATCTCCACGACGTCGCCGGCGTGCAGCCCCTCGAGCGTGCGCGTCACGTCGGCGCGCCGGGTCGCGGCCTCCGTCCGTGCCAGGCCGCGCTCGCGTTCGGTGATCGCCCGCCGCAGGGTCATGTACTCGCCGAAGTCCCCCAGGTGGCAGGACATCGCCTCGGCGTAGCCCTCGAGCGCCTCGGCGTGCGTCTGCGCCTGGCGCGCGAGCCCGACGACGCCGCGGTCGGCCTGGAACTGCGCGAAGGACGTCTCCAGGACGTCGCGCGCGCGCTCGCGGCCGACCTGTGCGACGAGGTTGACGGCCATGTTGTAGGTGGGCCGGAAGGACGAGCGCAGCGGGTACAGGCGGCGCGACGCCAGGCCGGCGAGCTGCACGGGGTCCAGTGCGCCGTGCGCGACGACGACGGCGTGCCCCTCGGTGTCGATGCCCCGACGCCCGGCACGTCCGGTGAGCTGGGTGTACTCCCCCGGGGTGACGTCGACGTGGGCGCTGCCGTCCCACTTGACGAGCTTCTCGAGCACGACCGAGCGGGCCGGCATGTTGATGCCGAGCGCGAGCGTCTCGGTGGCGAACACGACCTTGACCCAGCCGCGCGAGAACAGGTCCTCGACGGTCTCCTTGAACAGCGGCAGCATGCCGGCGTGGTGCGCGGCCACCCCCCGCACGAGGGCCTCGACGAACGCGTCGTACCCCAGGATCTCGAGGTCCTCGGGCGGGATGGCGGAGCACCGCTCCTCGGCGACCCGCCGGATGTCGGCCCGCTCGGCGGGCGTCGTGAGGCGCACGCCGGCCGTCAGGCACTGCTGCACGGCCGCCTCGCAGCCGAGGCGGGAGAAGATGAACACGATGGCGGGCAGCAGACCGGCCTGTGCGAGCTCGTCGACGACGACGAACCGTGGCACGGGTCGCACCCCGGTGGCGGGCCGGTGACCGCCGCGGCCACGCTCGCCGCGGTCGCGCGGACCGCGGCGCTCGCGGTCGCCGGGTGGCTGGCGACGCAGCAGGTGCGTCAGGTCCGGGTTGATGGGCGGGTCGACACCGGGCGCGGTGGGATCGACGTGGCCCGCGTACAGGTCCAGGAGGCGGTCGCCGACGAGCACGTGCTGACCGAGCGGCACCGGGCGGTGCTCGCTGACCACGACCGTCGTGTCGCCGCGGACCGTCGCGAGCCAGTCGCCGAACTCCTCGGCGTTCGACACGGTGGCGGACAGCGACACGAGCTGCACGTCGTCGGGCAGGTGGATGATCACCTCTTCCCACACGGGGCCGCGGAAGCGGTCGGCGAGGTAGTGGACCTCGTCCATGACGACGTACCCGAGCCCGTCCAGGGCGGCGGAGCCGGCGTACAGCATGTTGCGCAGCACCTCGGTCGTCATGACGACGACGTCGGCGTCGCCGTTGACGGTGGTGTCCCCGGTGAGCAGGCCGACGCGCTCGTTGCCGTGCACGCGCGCCAGGTCGGCGTACTTCTGGTTGGACAGCGCCTTGATGGGCGTCGTGTAGAACGCCTTGCGCCCGGCCGCGAGGGCGAGGTGCACGGCGAACTCCCCCACGACCGTCTTGCCGGCGCCCGTCGGCGCGGCGACCAGGACGCCGCTGCCGCGCTCGAGCGCGGCGCAGGCCTCGACCTGGAAGTCGTCGAGCGGGAAGTCCAGGCGCGCGCGGAAGGTGGCGAGCTCGCCGCGGTCGGCGGCGGCGCGCCGACGTGAGGCGGCGTAGCGCTCGGCGGGCGACGGCTCGGCCGGCGAGGAGGGGGCCGGTCCGGGCGCGGCGGGACCGGTCGCGGTGCGTGTGCTGCGGCGACGTGAGGGCACGGGGTCACCCTAGGCATGCCCGCCGACGCGGGGCACGCCGCGCGGGCGCGTCACCCGAGGACGCGCAGGGCTCCCGGGACCAGCTCGACCAGCAGCGGCAGGTCCCCGACGCGCTCGCCGTCCGCGAACGCGGCCGGCGGTGGCGGGCCGAGGTCGAGGGCGGCCTCGACCACCACGTGCCGGCCGCGCAGGACGCGCACGCGCGGGTCGTCGACGTGCCTGCCCCGGTAGATGCGCGGGAAGATCCCGAGGGCCTCCCGGCGGGAGAAGGGGCCGGCCAGCACGACGTCGAGGAGCCCGTCGTCGGGTCGGGCGTCGGGTGCGATGGGCAGGCCACCGCCGAACCAGGGGGTGTTGGCGACGGCGACGAGTGTCCCGGCGGACTCCCACGTGGTGTCGTCGACGCGGACGCGGTAGCCGTAGGGGCGGAACGCGGCGAGCTCGGGCACCAGGGCCCGCAGGTAGCGGGCGTGCCCGTGCGGCCAGGTCAGGGCGTTGGCGCGCGCGTTGACCGCGGCGTCGAGCCCGCAGGACAGGACGCCCGCGCACCACCGCACGGTGCTGCCGTCGAGCGGGCCGGCGCGCAGGGCGTCGACGTCGCGTGGTCCGGTGCGCAGCGCGCGGTCGACGACCGCCACGGCCCGGTCGACGTCGCCGCGTGGCAGCCCGAGGGAGCGCGCGACGTCGTTGCCGGTGCCGACGGCGACGATGCCGAGCGGGAGCGGTGTGCCGGCGACGATCCCGACGCCGAGGTGCACCATGCCGTCGCCCCCGACGACGACGAGGGCGTCCAGGCCCGCGGTGGCGGCCTGGCGCGCCCGGTCGGTGGCCTGGGCGAGGGTCGGGGCGGACAGGTCGTGGACGTCGTGCCCGGCGCGGCTCAGCAGGCGGTGGGCGCGGCGTCCGACGCTCGTGCCGCGGCCCGTGCCGGCGGCGGGGTTGACGACGAGGCCGAGCGTGCTCACCCGGCGCCCGGTGCGGTGTCGGTCGTCCGCTCGGCACCGTCGTCGGCCATGGTCCCGTCGAGGCGCGGCAGCCCCTGGGCGACGAGCCTGCGGTCGATCCCCCGGTCGTGCAGCAGGCAGACGCCGAGCGCGGCGAAGAACAGCAGGCAGATGGGGATCGCGACGGCCAGCATCGTGACGACGTCCGGTGTGGGGGTCGCGATCGCGGCGAACACGAACGCGACCAGGACCGCCCAGCGCCATGCGGCGAGCCAGGTGCGGGCGCGCACGACGCCCGCGAAGTTGAGCGCCACCATCACGACGGGCAGGAGGAACCCGAGGCCGAAGGCGAGGACGACGCGCATCACGAAGCCCAGGTAGAGCTGGGCGTCCACGAAGTTGGTCGTGCTGTCCGGGGCGAAGTCGATGAACAGGTGCACCGCGTTGGGCACCGCCCACCAGGCGAGCGCGGCGCCGGCGAAGAACAACGGCACGCCGGCGGCGAGGAACCCGACCGCGTACCTGCGCTCCTTGGACGTCAGACCGGGGGTGATGAACGCCCACAGCTGGTACATCCACCAGGGGGCGCTGAACAGCACGCCCAGGAACAGGGAGATCTTGACCTGGACGTCGAACGCGGTCGCCACGCCCAGGAAGTTCAGGGAGACCCTCGGCCCCCGCCTGTCGGCCGCGTCGAGGATGGGCTGCTGGAGCAGGTCGAACACCGGCTCGTACAGCAGCCAGCCCGCGACGGCGCCGACCACCAGGCCGAGCGCGATGAGCACGGTCCGGCGGCGCAGCTCGCGCAGGTGCTCGCGCAGCGGCATGCGGCCGTCGGGGTCGGCGACACGACGGGACGTGCGGCTCACGTGCGGCTCAGGGACGCGGCGGGGCGGGCGGTACCGGCGGGGGCGGGACGTCGGTGCCGCCGCCCTGGCCGGTCACGGGGTCCGGAGCCGTGGCGCCCGTCGCGGTGGTGCCGGTGGTCGTGGTCGAGTCGTCACGCCGGCCGTCGTCCGACAGGTCCTTGATCTCGTTCTTGAAGATCTTCATGGACTGGCCGATGCTCTTCGCCAGGCCCGGCAACCGGTTCGCCCCGAACAGCAGCAGGACCACCACCAGGACCACGATCACGTGCCAGGCGCTGACGTTCCTGAGCATGACGACCCCTCCGCGATCCGATGTGTCCTGCGCCCGTGAGTGTACGTCGTGCGCCGCGGTCGCGAGGTCGTGCGCCACCCAGGGAGCTGGGCGCGGGACGTGCCGCGAGGCGTCAGCCGAGCCAGCGCGTCGCGGCGTCGGCCACGGTGCTGCGGTGCCGCTCGCGGCGCCGCGCGCGCTGGTCGCGCCGGACGGCCCGCAGCTGCTCGACGCGGGCGCCCAGCTCCTCGACGTCGGCGCCGAGGGCCGGCCGCTGCGCGACGTGCGCCGCACGCGCCTGGTCCTCGAGCTCGGCCGCACGCTGCGAGAGCTGCGCCGCGACGTCACCGGCACGGCCCAGCTCGTGCGCGAGGGCGACCCCCGAGCGCCACACGCGGCGCCCCACGAGGAAGGCGCCGGCGAGCGTCGCGAGGACGAGCACCGTCCACACCGTGAACCAGAGCACCTCAGGCCTCCCCCGTCGTCGTGCCGAGCAGCGGTCCGTAGGCCTCCAGGGCCGCACGCGCCGCACCGGCGGTGTCCTGCGCGACGTGCGGCGGGCGCACGTCGATCACCTCGTCGGCGACCTGGACGAGCAGGTGCCGCAACCATGCGGGCTGCACGACGCGCAGGTCGACCTCGAACATGCCGTCGGCCAGCTCGCGCGTGCGCTCGACGGGCACGGACTCGGCGACCCAGCGGGCGCGGCCCGCGAGCCGCACGGTCACGAGCTCGCCCGACGGGTCGGGCTGGAAGACGTCGGCGTCGTCGGCGAGCGGGTGGTCGTCCGCCGGTGCGTCCAGGACGGTCGCCTCGACGATCCGGTCGACCCGGAACTTGCGCTCGGCGTCGGCGGCCAGCGACCACGCCAGCAGGTAGGAGTGCTCGTCCTGGCTGACGAGGCGGACCGGGTCGACGTCGCGCTCGGTGAGGACGTCGGAGGCGTCGACGTACCGCAGGCGCAGGCGGCGACGGCCCGTGAGCGCCGCACCGATCGCGGCGGCCACCGCCGGCACGGCACCGACCTGCAGCTCGACGTCCACGGGGACGCCCGCGGCGGCGTCACCGGTCGCGGCCTGCACCTTGGCGAGCACCGAGTCGAGCGCGGCCGCGCGCTCCGCGTCGAGCGCGGGACGCAGGGCCGTGAGCGAGCGCAACGCGGCCAGCAGCGCGACGCCCTCGCGGGGGCCCAGGCGCAGCGGTCGCGTCACGCCGCGGCCCTCGGTGAGCCGGACGACGCCCTGCTCGTAGGAGGAGGCGTCGAAGTCGATGAGGTCGTCTGGCAGGTAGCCGGGCGTGCCGGTGACCCACAGCGTGTCGACGTCGGCCATGACCTGCTCGGGCGTGACGCCGAACTGGGCTGCGACCTGCTCGACGGGGACGTCCTCGTGGCGCTCGAGGTAGGCGATCATCCCCAGCATCCGCACCAGGCGGTCGCTCGCGCGCTCAGGCACCCCGGGCCTCCTCGACGTCGGGACCGGCCTCGGCGGGGCGTGCGAACGCCCGCTCGCCCGTCACCCGCGGGAGCCTGTCGAGGGTCGCCGCGACGCGCAGCATCCGGACGACCGCGTCGCGGACCTGCGGCGGGTCGAGCACGACGACCGCGTCGCCGTAGCCGACGAGCTCCTCGGCGAGCTCCCAGTGCAGGCGGTAGGGCACGGCCACGAGGTCCCGGTTCCGTAGGACCACGTCGGCGCCGGTCGGCAGGGCGACGTCGGACGGGACGGGCGTCGCCCGCGCCCGCAGGGCCCCCGCCCGCTGCGGCGTCACCGCGAGCAGCGCCGTGCGTTCCGGGCCGTCGCCGACCCACGCGCGCGACGCGTCGGCCAGCTCCTGCGAGGTCGGTGGCTCGAACCCGCCCGGCGTCCCCACGGGCCGGACCGTGCCGCGGATGCGGCTGAGCCGGAAGGAGCGGCTCGCGCCGCGGTCACGGTCCCGCGCGAGCAGCACCCACCCGCCGCGGCGCGCCAGCAGCTTCCACGGCTCGACGCGCCGCTCGCGCACCTCGCCGGTGGTCGCCGCGTGGTACGTGAAGCGCACGGCCTGGCGGTTCTGCACGGCGTCCACCAGCGGCGCGAACGCGTCGCCACCGGCACGCACGCGCGGTGCCAGCCCGGCCACGAGGTCGTGCGCCTCGGGGGCCGTGCCCACCGCGCGCAGCTTGGTCAGCGCGCGCGTCGAGTCGGCCCGCAGCGACTGGTCCTGCCACACCTGCGCGGCCAGCGCCAGCACGCCGAGCTCGGCGGCCGTCAGCTCGATGGGCGGCAGCGACCAGGTGGCTGTGTCGATGCGGTACCCGATGTCGTCACCGTGCCCGGCGTGCGTCACGGTCAGCACGGGGATGCCGAGCTCGCGCAGGGTGTCCTTGTCACGCTCGAACATCCGCTCGAACGCCTCGTCGGACCGGGCGTCGCCGTACCCGGCCACGGAGGTGCGCACCTGCTCCTTCGTCATGCGGCCGGGAGTGTTCACCAGGGCGATGACGAGGTTGAGCAGGCGCTCGGCGGGCGGGATCGCGGGGGGCATCGATCACCACGGTAGTCGCCGCGGCCCCCGCCACGGGCGCGGACGGCGCACGGCACGCCGGTAGCGTGGGCGCGTGATCGCATGGCGTGCGGGAGTGGTGACGGAGTGCCGGGCCCGGTGGGACGGCGCGTGCGAGTCGACGGTGGTGCTCGACGGTGAGGAGCGCACGGTCCGCGCACTGTCGTACCCGCACCTGGTGGGCGAGGTCGTGCCCGGCGCGCACGTGCTGCTCAACGCCACGGCCCTGCTGCGCGGCCTGGGCACGGGCGGCTACGCGCTCGTGGTGGCACGCACCGACGTGCTCGTCCCCGACCCGCTGCCCGGGCCCGGTCACCTGGTCAAGGCCCGGTACACGCCGCTGCAGGCGATGGTGCTCGGCGTCGACGACCAGGAGTCGCCGCACCACGACGTCCTGCGGGACGCCGACGACCTCGCGGGGCTGCCGGTCGTCGTCGCGGACCTGCACTCGGCGGTGCCCGCGGTGATCGCGGGAGCCCGTGCGGCCGCGGCGCAGCTGGGCGTGCCGGCACCGCGCGTGGCGTACGTGATGACCGACGGGGGCGCGCTGCCCGCCTGGTTCTCGCGCGCGGTCGACGCGCTGCGGACCGCCGGGTGGATCTCCGCGTGCGTCACCACCGGGCAGGCGTTCGGGGGGGACCTCGAGGCGGTCACGGTCCACACGGGCCTGCTCGCGGCGCGGCACGTCGTCGGCGCGGACCTCGTGGTGGTCGCACAGGGTCCCGGGAACCTCGGCACCGGCACCCGGTGGGGGTTCTCGGGCGTCGCCGCGGGCGAGGCGCTCAACGCCGCCGGGGTGCTCGGGGGGCGTCCTGTCGCGTCGCTGCGCGTCTCGGGGGCCGATCCGCGCGAGCGGCACCTCGGCGTCTCGCACCACTCGCTGACGGCGTACGGACGGGTCGCGCTGTCCCCCGCGGACGTGGTCGTCCCGGTCTTCTCCCCCGACCTGCCGGGCACGCCGCAGGACCTCACTGCGGATCCCGACGGTGCCGCCTGGTCGGCCCTCTCGGACCGCGTCGCGGGTCAGGCCGCCGCGCTCGCGGTGCCGCAGGGCCGCCACACGGCCACGACGGGGGCGGCGGGCACGGAGCTGCTCGACGCGCTGCGGACGTGCCCGGTGCGGCTGTCGACCATGGGCCGTGGCCTGGACGCCGACCCGGCGGCGTTCCTCGCGGCGGCGGTGGCCGGTGCGCACGCGGTGACCGTGGCCTGACGTCCCGCGCGAGCGTCAGTCGTCGCGGATGGTCGCGGTGCGTCGGGCGATGAGGGTCGCGAGCCGGCGCGCCTCCTGCTCGGCGCGCTGACCGTCGGCCCGCTGCACGCCCATGACGGCCAGCGTGTCGCCGTCGGCGAGGTCGAGCTGCACCCAGGGACGTCCCTGGCCGAAGCGCACGGACACGATCTGCGCCCACGTGACGTGCGTGGTGATGAGCAGGTTGCGCACGCGCAGGCCGGTGTCGTCCGGGACCGCGCTCACGGACGCCTGCCGCCAGCAGAACCACGCGATGAGCAGCGCGAACAGCACGAAGCCGGTCTTGTCGAGCGTCGCCAGGCCGGGCATCGTCGTGACGAGCACCAGCGTGAGCGCGAGGACCACGACCGCCACGGCGATCGTCACGACCCGCGCGAGGCGGGGCCGGAACGGGGCGGCGAGGTCGTCGGCGGCCGTCATGTCAGATCCGGCAGGCCAGGATCGAGGTCACGAGGATCGCGCGCGCGCCGACGTCGTACAGCGAGTCCATGACGCGGTTGGTCTGGCTGCGCGGCACCATGGCGCGCACGGCGGCCCACTGGCCGTTGTGCAGCGGCGACACCGTCGGGGACTCCAGGCCGGGGGTGATGGCGACGGCCTGCTCGACGAGCTCGAGCGGCACGTCGTAGTCCATGAGGACGTACTCGCGGGCCGTGAGCACGCCCTGCAGGCGGCGCGTCAGGATGTCGAGCCCGACGGGCTGGTCGACGTCGGCCCGGCGCACCAGGATGGCCTCGGAGCGCAGGATCGGCTCGCCGAAGACCTCGAGCCCGGCGGCGCGCAGCGTCGACCCGGTCTCCACGACGTCGGCGATGACGTCCGCGACGCCCAGCCGGATCGCGGACTCGACGGCACCGTCGAGGCGCACGACGGCCGCGGGCTCGATGCCACGCTCGCGCAGGTAGGCGGCGACGAGCTCGGAGTACGAGGTCGCGACCCGCAGCCCGGCGACCTGCCGCGCGTCCGTGAGGGTTCCTGCGGTGCCGGCGAACCGGAACGTGGAGCGGGCGAACCCGAGCGGGAGGTGCTCGACCGCGGACGACGCGGAGTCGATGAGCAGGTCGCGACCGGTGATCCCCACGTCGACCGTGCCGGCGCCGACGTACACGGCGACGTCGCGCGGACGCAGGAAGAAGAACTCCACGTCGTTGTCCGGGTCGGGCAGGACCAGCTCGCGGGAGTCGCGGCGCTGGCGGTAGCCGGCCTCGCGGAGCATGTCGCAGGCGGGCTCCGACAGGGAGCCCTTGTTGGGGACGGCGATCCTCAGCACGGTGTCCTCGGTGGTTCGGGGGATGTCGGGGGAAGGGCGGGCGGCGTCGCCGTCACAGGTGCGCGTACACGTCCTGCAGGGTCAGCCCCTTGGCGAGCATGAGCACCTGCAGGTGGTAGAGCAGCTGCGAGATCTCCTCGGCGGCACGCTCGTCGGACTCGTGCTCGGCGGCCATCCAGACCTCGGCGGCCTCCTCGACGACCTTCTTGCCGATGGCGTGCACGCCGGCGTCGAGCTCGGCGACGGTGCCCGACCCGTCGGGGCGGGTGGCGGCCTTGTGGGACAGCTCGGCGAAGAGCTCCTCGAACGACTTCACGCGTCGAGCCTAGACGCCCGTCCGACCCGCGGCGCACACGCGTCCGACCCGCGGCTCACACGCGTCCGTCACGCGTCGGCCAGGGTGCGCAGCGTCAGGGCCGCCGCGACGGCTGCCTGCGCGGCCTCGGCGCCCTTGTCCTCGTGCGATCCGGGCAGGCCGGCGCGGTCGAGCGCCTGCTGCTCGTCGTCGCACGTCAGGACGCCGAACCCCACCGGCACACCGGTGCGCAGGGCGACCTCCGTCAGGCCCCAGGTGGCCGCCTGGCACACGAAGTCGAAGTGGGGGGTGCCGCCGCGGATCACGACGCCGAGCGCGACGACCGCGTCGGCCGTGCCGGCCGCGCGCTGCGCGGCGACGGGCAGCTCGAACGAGCCGGGGACGCGCACGGTCGTGACGTCCTGCACGCCCGCCTCGGCCAGTGCGCGCTGGGCACCGGCGACCAGGCCGTCCATCACCTCGGTGTGCCAGCTGGCCGCCACGACGACGACCCGCAGGCCGTGCCCGTCCAGGTCCAGGGTGGGTGCGCCTGCGCCGCTCATGCCAGCTCCTCCAGAGGGTCGAACGTGTGGTCGGTGGTGTCGGCGCCCGCGGGTGCGGGGCCGGCGAGGACGGGTGCGACGCGCACGGCCGGCTCGAGGCGCGGTGTGCCTGGCGTGTCGCCGTCGAGGTGCAGCGCGTGGCCCATGCTCGTGGCCTTGGTGCGCAGGTACGCCTCGTTGTGCGGGGTGCGTCCGACCTCGAGGCCGCGCACCTGCGTGACGTCGATGCCGTGCGCGCGCAGCCCCGCGACCTTGGCGGGGTTGTTGGTCAGCAGCCGCACGCGTCGCACGCCGAGCTGCGCGAGGATCCCGGCCGCGGCGCCGTACTCGCGCCGGTCCGCCGGCCACCCGAGGTCCACGTTCGCCTCGACGGTGTCGCGCCCGTCGTCCTGCAGCGCGTAGGCGGCGACCTTCGCGAGCAGGCCGATCCCCCGGCCCTCGTGGCCCCGCAGGTACACCACGGCGCCGCCCTCCGCCGCGGCGATCTCCAGGGCCGCGTCGAGCTGCGGGCCGCAGTCGCAGCGCGCCGAGCCGAACGCGTCACCGGTCAGGCACTCCGAGTGCACCCGCACGGTCGGCTCGTCGGCGAGGCCCGATGTCGACACGAGGGCGACGTGCTCGTCGCCCGTGCGCAGGTCGCGGAACCCGTGGATGCGGAAGTCGCCGTGGCGCGTCGGCAGGTACGCCGTGTGCGTGGCGTGCACGCGTGGCGCTGCGTCCGGCTCGACGTCCGCGGGCTCGAGGCCGTCGTGCTCGGCACGCCACGCGCGCAGGTCCGCGATCGTCAGCAGGACCAGCCCCGCGTCGGCGGCGATGCGCGCCGCCTCCGGCAGCCGGACCATGTGGCCGTCGTCGCGCACCAGCTCGGCGATCGCGCCGACGGGCTCGAGGCCCGCGAGCCGGCACAGGTCGACCGCCGCCTCGGTGTGTCCCGCGCGGTGCAGCACCCCACCGGGCACCGCGCGCAGCGGCAGGACGTGCCCGGGCCGGATCAGGTCGCCCCGGCCGGATGCGGGGTCCGCCAGGACGCGCAGCGTGCGCGCCCGGTCGGCCGCGGAGATCCCGGTCGTGACACCCGTCGCGGCGTCCACCGTCACCGTGTACGCCGTGCGCCGCGGGTCCTGGCTGTGCGGCACCATCAGCGGCAGGTCCAGCGCGTCGGCCCGCGCCGCGGGCATCGGCGCGCACAGGTAGCCCGACGAGTGCCGGATGGTCCACGCCACCCACTCGGGCGTCGCGGACTGGGCCGCGAGGACCACGTCCGCCTCGTTCTCCCGGTCCTGGGAGTCGGCGACGACCACGGGCCGACCGGCACGCAGCGCCTCGAGCGCCTCCTCGACGGTGCCCAGCCGGATGTCCGCGCTCATCGCGTCACCCCCGCGGTCGCCAGCAGCCGTTCGGTGTACTTGGCCAGCACGTCCACCTCGATGTTCACGGGCGCCCCCGGCGCGAGCGCACCCAGCGTCGTGACCTGCAGCGTCGTCGGGATCAGCGAGACCCCGAACGAGTCGTCGCCCACGTGCGTCACCGTCAGGGACACGCCCTGCACCGTGATCGACCCCTTCTCCGCGACGTACCGCGCGAGCGCCGGGTCCAGACCGATCTCGACCTCGTCCCATCGCGGCCCCGGACGGCGCGACCGGACGACGCCCACACCGTCGACGTGGCCCTGCACGACGTGCCCGCCGTACCGTCCGCCGACCGCCAGCGCACGCTCCAGGTTCACCGGGTCGCCCTCCGCCAGGTCGCCCAGCGCCGAGCGGCGCAGGGTCTCCGGCATGACGTCCGCGACGAACGAGCCGTCGCCCGGCAGCTCCGCGACCGTCAGGCACACGCCGCTCACCGCGATCGAGTCGCCCAGCGACGCGTCCGACGTGACCAGCGGCCCGCGGACCCGCAGCCGCGCGTCCGCCTCCGCGCCGTCACCCGGTACCAGGGCCACGACCGTGCCCATCTCCTCGACGATCCCGGTGAACATCAGATCTCCTCCTCGGTGGACGTGCGTGGGGCCGGGGCGGCAGGGCCGCCCGGCGGGTGCTGCGGCGTGGCGACGACGAGCACGTCGGGCCCCAGCGGGAGGACCTGGTTCGGCACCAGCCGCAGCGCCTGCGAGATCGTGGTGATGCCCAGGTCCCCGACGGCGCCCGCACCGGCCCCCAGCAGGACCGGTGCGACGTACGCGTGCACCTCGTCGACCAGGCCCGCCGCGAGGAACGCCGCCGCGAGCGTCGGACCGCCCTCGACGAGGACGTGCCGCACCTCGCGCTCGTGCAGCACCGCGAGCACCCGGGCGGGGTCGTGGGTCCTGACCTGGACCAGCTCGCCGCCCGGCCCGCGCAGCCGCGCCCCCGGCGGCACGTCGCGCGACCCCACGACGACACGCAGGGGCTGCTGCTCGACCAGGGACCCGTCCACCGCGCGCGCCGTCAGCGACGGGTCGTCCAGCAGCACCGTGCCCGTCCCCACGACGATCGCACCGACCTGCTGCCGCAGCGCGTGCGCGTGCCGCCGCGCGACGTCGGACGTGATCCAGCGGCTCGTGCCGTCGGCAGCCGCGACCCGACCGTCGAGCGACGTGGCGATCTTCAGCGTCACGAACGGCCTGCCGCCGCGCACCGCCGGGAGCCACGCGCCCAGGGCCTCGACGCCCTGCTCCCCCAGCACGCCCGTCACGACGTCGACCCCTGCCGCACGCAGCCGGTCGGCTCCCCCGGCCGCCACCGGGTTCGGGTCCGCCACGGCGACCAGGACACGCGCGACCCCCGCGTCCAGGAGCGCCACGGAGCACGGACCCGTCCGCCCGGTGTGGTCGCACGGCTCCAGCGTCACGACCGCCGTCGCCCCGCGCACCTGCGCACCGCGCTCGCGGGCGTCGGCCAGGGCCGCCACCTCGGCGTGCGGCGTGCCCGCACCCCGGTGCCAGCCCTCACCCAGGGTCGTGCCGTCCGGCGCCAGCAGGACGCAGCCCACACGCGGGTTCGGGCCATACGGGCCGCGGGCCGCCAGCTCCAGGGCGCGGCGCATCGCCGCGAGCTCCTGCGGGGCAGCGCCCGGCACCACCGGGTCGGGTCCGGGGACGCACGTCGCACTGGTCGTCGCGCTCATCACCCTGCACCTCCGTCGCCTCGAAGGCTCCGGGGTCGCTCGGGCGGCATGCCGCACCGGCACGGCGCGCCTGGGGCGCACCGCGCACGCGTCTCCTCCCATCCGGACTTTCACCGTCGGTCCTGGAGTTCCACCAGGTCAACCGCTCGCCCCTCGCGGGGCTCACGGGTCGCGGACTGTCACCGCCGGCTCGGACTTTCACCGACCCCGGAGCACGTGTGTGTTCGTCAACGATGATGCCACAGCCCGCATTCCTGACCGTGCGACGTCCACCCGCGCGACGTGGCTCAGACCTCGACGACCGGGTGCTCCGCGAGGCGCCGGAGCGCCGCGATCTCCCCGGCCACGTCCTGCGCGCCGTACACCGCGGACCCCGCGACGAACACGTTCGCCCCCGCCCGCGCGATGCGCCCGATCGTGTCGCGCGACACGCCCCCGTCCACCTGCACCCAGGTGGCGGCCCTGGCCGCGTCGATCGCGGCACGCGTCCGCCGGACCTTGGCCAGCGTCCCCTCGATGAACGCCTGACCTCCGAAGCCCGGCTCGACGGTCATCACCAGGACCATGTCGACCTCCGCCAGCAGGTCGAGGAACGGCTCGACGGGCGTCGCCGGGCGCAGCGCGACCGCCGCGCGCACACCGCCGGCGCGCAGCTCGCGCGCCAGGCGCACCGGCGCCTGCGCCGCCTCGGCGTGGAACGTCACCGAGGCCGCGCCCGCCTCGGCGTACTGCGGCGCCCACCGGTCCGCGTCCTCGATCATCAGGTGCACGTCCAGGGGCACCGGGCTCACCTCGGCGAGGCGACGCACCACCGGCAGGCCGATGGTCAGGTTCGGCACGAAGTGGTGGTCCATGACGTCCACGTGCGCGTAGTCCGCCGAGGCGATCAGCTGCAGGTCACGCTCGAGGTTCGCGAAGTCGGCGGACAGGATGCTCGGGTTGATCAGCACGGGGGCCACGGACCCACGCTACCCAGCCGGCACCCGGGACCGCGCGCCCGCGGCCGCGCGCCGTCCCACCGGACCTCACACCCGACGCAGGAGCGTCAGGTGCATCGCGTCCGTGCCGTGCACGTGCGGCCACAGCTGCACGTCCTGGCGACCCGCCACCGGCTCCCACGCGGGCGCGACCTGCGCCACGACGGGCGCCGCGTCCAGCACCTCCACCGCCGTACCCGCACGCGCCGCCGCCCGCACCGCGTCCAGCACGACCAGCTGCGTCTCCGCCAGGTGCGGCGAGCACGTGACGTACGCCACCACTCCCCCGGGTCGCACCGCCGCGATCGCCGACGCCAGGAGCTCACGCTGCAGCGCGCTCAGCGTCGCCAGGTCCGCCGGCGTCCGCCGCCAGCGGGACTCCGGACGTCGCCGCAGCGCACCCAGCCCCGTGCACGGGGCGTCCACCAGCACACGGTCGTACGACGCGGGCTCCTGCTCCCCCACGCGACGCCCGTCACCCGTGCGCACCTCCTCGACCGCGTCGCTCGGCACCGCACGCAGGGCCTGCTCGACCAGCCGCACCCGATGGGGCTGCACCTCGTTCGCCACGAGCCGCGCACCCCGCTGCGCCGCCAGCGCGCCCAGCAGCGCCGCCTTGCCGCCCGGCCCCGCGCACAGGTCGAGCCACCGCTCGTCCGCCCCCGCCACGGGCGCCGCCACCAGCGCGAGCGTCACCAGCTGCGACCCCTCGTCCTGCACGCCGGCCAGACCCGCCCGCACCGCCGGCACGTCCCCCGGGTCGCCGCCCGACATGACCAGCGCGGTGGGGGCCAGCCCGGCCGGCTGCGCGCCCGTCTGCTCCGCGACGTCGTCCACCGACACCAGGCCGGGACGCGCCACGAGCGTCACCCGCGGCGCCAGGTTGTCCGCCGCCAGCAGCGCCCCCAGCTCGTCGGCCGACCGTCCGGACCCCACGAGGGACTCGCGCATCGCCCGCACGACCCACGCCGGATGGCTCTCCACGACCGCGAGCCGCGCCACCGCGTCCTCGCCGCCCGGGTCGGCCGCGTCCGCGATGCGCGTGAGCCACACCTCCAGCGGGTGCTCCGCCACCCGACGCAGCACCGCGTTGACGAACTGCGCCGCGCCGGCGCCCACGCGCTCGCGGGCGAGCCCGACCGTCTCGGAGACCGCGGCGTGCGGGGCGACCCGCATGCCGAGCAGCTGGTGGGCGCCGAGCCTCAGGACGTCGAGCACGGGACGGTCCACCTGGTCGAGCGGGCGGGACGACGCCTGGGCGAGGACCGCGTCGTAGCGGCCCTGCAGGCGCAGCGTCCCGTAGGCCAGCTCGGTGGCGAAGCCCGCGTCGCGCCCGGCGATGCGGCGCTCGCGGAGCAGCGGCGGCAGCACGAGGTTCGCGTACGCGTCGGAACCCTCGACGGCGCGCAGCGTGTCGTACGCGGCACCACGCGCGGCGTCGCCCGCACGCGCGCGGCTCGCAGGTGCGGCCGTCGTGCGTCCGGCACGGCCCTGGGCGCGCGCCTCGCCGCGCTGGCGTCCGCGGGCGTCCCGGCGGGCGTCCTGCGCGCGGTCGTCCCGACCCCGCCGCTCGTCGCCGCTCATCGGGCGTCCGCCGTCGCTGCTGCGGTGTCGGCGTCGAGCCCCAGGACGGTCCCGGCCGCGGGACGTGCGCCGCGTGCCCAGTCGGCCGCGGGCATCGGCCGCTTGCCCGGGGGTGTGACGTCACCGAGCCGCACCGCTCCTGCGCCGGTGCCGACGAGCACCTCGCGCTTGTCGGCGCGCAGCTCGCCCGGCCGCAGGTCCGTGACGTCCGGCGCGGGCCGCACGGGGCCCAGGACCAGGCGCTGGCCGTCCGGCAGGGTGGTCCAGGCGCCTGGCGCGGGCGTGCAGCCGCGGATCCGGCGGTCCACGACGTGCGACGGGTGCGTCCACCGGACACGGGCGTCCGCCGTCGTGAGCTTGGGCGCGTGGCTCACACCGTCCGCGGGCTGCGGGACGGCCTCCAGGGCGCCGTCCTCGAGCGCGTCCAGCGTCCGCACGAGCAGCTCGGCCCCGGCGGTCGACAACCGGCCGAGCAGGTCGCCCGACGTGTCGGTCGGTCGGATCGTCTCGGTCAGCGTGCCGTACACGGGCCCGGTGTCCAGGCCCTCCTCGAGCCGGAACGTCGACGCGCCGGTCACCTCGTCACCCGCCATGAGCGCGTGCTGCACGGGTGCGGCGCCCCGCCACGCGGGCAGCACGGAGAAGTGCAGGTTGACCCACCCGTGGGTGGGCACGTCCAGCAGGTCGCGGGGCACGAGCACGCCGTAGGCCACGACGGGCGCCGCGTCGACACCGAGCTCGGTGATCTGCGCGACCACGGCGGGGTCCCGCAGCGTCGTCGGGGTCAGCACGGGCAGACCCCGGTCGCGTGCGACGGCCGCGACGGCCGAGGGCTGCAGCGTCCGGCCCCGCCCGACGCGCGCGTCGGGTCGCGTCAGGACGGCGACCACCTCGTGCCGGGATCTCAGGAGGGCTTCGAGCGAGGGCACGGCGGCCGCGGGGCTTCCCGCGAAGAGCAGACGCATGGGCTCGATCCTAGGTCGCGCGAGCGGTCCCCCTGCCTGTCACAGGAGGTCGGCCGGGTCCACCTGGACCCGGACGGTGCCGCCCTCGCGACGTGCGCTCCGGATCGCGACCGACGCCGCGACCGCCCGCGCGAGTGCCGCTCCGTCGCTCGGGGGCACCCGCAGCAGCGTGCGGACCTCGGGCTCCAGCGCCGAGCCGTCCCGGTCGTCGACGGGCAGCGGCACGGGTCCGAGCACCTCCAGGACCGGGACGTCCACGCGCGTGACGACTGCCGCGACCGCGTCCCGCGTGCCCGTGAGCGCCGCGACACGCACGGCAGGCGGCAGTCGTAGCCCCCTGCGCTCGTCGAGCTCACGCTCCGCCAGCCCCGCGGGGTCCCACCGGACGAGCGCCTGCGTGGGGCGTGCGGCACCGTCACCGACGAGCAGGACCTGGCCGCCCTCACCGGTGGGCCTGACCAGCGCGGCAGCGCCCAGCCAGCGGCGCAGCGCGTCCACCTCGGCGCCCAGCCGCTCGCCGGCGCTGGCGACCGCGGCGTCGAGCAGCACGGCCGCCGCGTAGCCGGACGGCGCGTGGGGCTCGGCGCCCGGGGTCGCGACGACGAGCGCAGGCCTGTCCGGCACCTCCGCGAGGACGCCCCCGGCGGCCCGTGCCCCCGAGACCCGGACGGTGACGCCGGGGAAAGCGCGCCCGAGCTCCTCGGCGGTGCGCTCCGACCCGACGCGCACGGAGCGCAGGCCGGACGCACCGCACTCGTCGCACCGCCGGTCGGTCGCCAGCCGACCGCACCATCCGCAGGACGGCGGGCCGTCACCACGGGTCAGACCCAGGGGCCCGTGGCAGGTGCTGCAGCGCGCGGGTGTCCGGCAGCGCACGCAGGCCACCACCGGCACGTACCCCGCGCGTGGGACCTGCACCAGGACGGGGCCCGCCAGCAGGGCGTCACGCAGGACGCGCCACGCCGGGCCGGGCAGGCGCGCCGCCGCGGCGGGGCCCTCGCGCGCCAGCTCGACGCTCGTCAGCGCCGTGACCCGCGCGGTGCGCGCCCGGACGGCCGCGCGGTCCGCGACGACCTCGCGCGCCCACCCGGAGACGACCAGCTGCTGCGCCTCCACGGTCCGTGCGTGCCCACCGACGAGCAGCGCGGCGCCCTCGAGCTCGGAGCGCAGGGCGAGGACCTCGCGCACGTGCGGGTACGGTGCGCGCGGCTCGGCGTGCTGCAGGTCGCCGTCGTCCCAGCACACGGCGAGGCCGAGGTCCGCGACGGGGGCGAACGCCGACGCGCGGGTCCCCACCACGACCCGGGCCGGCCCGCGCAGCGCCGCCAGGAACGCGCGGTAGCGGGCCGCCGGTCCGTCGTCCGCGACGAGGCGTGCGACGGGCCCGCCCTCGGCCACGTCGGCGAGCCCGACCTCCCGCAGCGCGGCGCACACGCGGTCGACGTCGCGCCCGTCGGGCACCACGACGAGTGCACCACGGCCACCGTGAAGGCACGTCGCGACGGCCTGCGCGAGCGCGGCCGCCCAGCGCTGCTCGCCGGTGCCGGGCAGCGCGGTCCACACCGCGCGCGGGGCACCGCCGGACGCCACGTGCCGCAGGAACGCCGGGCCGCCCCGGTACGACTCCCAGGCGGGCGCGACGGGCGGCACGGCGACGGACGGGCCGTCGACGGCGGGGACGTCGTGTGGTGCGTCGTGCGTGCCGGGCGCCGCACCGTCCGGTGCGGCGTCGGGGCGCGCCTCGCCCTCGACGCGTGCGTGCCGAGGCGGCACGGCGAGGCGCAGCACGTCCGCCAGCGTGCCGGCCCACCGGTCGGCGACCGCGCGCGCCAGGAGCGCGACCCGCGGTGCGACGACAGGCTCGCGCGACACGATGCGTCGCAACGGCAGCAGCCGACCCTCGTGCGTGGCGCGGTCGACGCGCTCCAGCAGCCAGCCGTCGACGTCCTGCCCGGCGAACCTCACCTTGACGCGGACCCCCGGCTGCGCAGCCGCGTCGAGCGTCTCGGGAACCACGTACTCGAACGGTCGGTCGAGATGGGGAGGCGCGAGGTCGACGCACACGCGCGCCACCGGCAGCCGCGACGCGGGACCGGGCGGCGCCGGGAGGCGTCGACGTCGCGCTCGGGGCACCTCGAGGCCCGCCAGCGCGGGCTGCTCGGGGGGCAGGACGTCGGTCACGGGTGCCATCCCACCACGCGGCGCGGACACCGGCGGTGCCGGGTCTCCGGGTGCGCCGCGGCACCCCTGACCCGAGCGGGCGGCGTCAGCCGACGGCCGACAGGAGGTCGGCCGTGCGGTCGGTCCGCTCCCAGGTGAACTCGGGCAGCTCGCGGCCGAAGTGGCCGTAGGCGGCCGTGCGCCGGTACACCGGGCGCAGCAGGTCCAGGTCACGGATGATCGCCGCGGGGCGCAGGTCGAAGACGTCCTTGATCGCCTGCGTCAGCCGGTCGTCCGGCACGGTCCCCGTCCCGAACGTCTCGACGTAGAGGCCGACCGGGTGCGCCTTGCCGATCGCGTACGCGACCTGCACCTCGCAACGCCGGGCCAGGCCGGCGGCCACGACGTTCTTGGCGACCCAGCGCATCGCGTACGCGGCCGACCGGTCCACCTTCGACGGGTCCTTGCCGGAGAAGGCGCCGCCACCGTGGCGGGCCATGCCGCCGTACGTGTCGACGATGATCTTGCGACCCGTCAGCCCGGCGTCGCCCTGAGGGCCGCCGATCACGAACTGGCCCGTGGGGTTGACCAGCAGGCGGTGGGCCGAGGTGTCGATCCCCGCGTCGGCGAGCACCGGCGCCACGACGAGCTCGGCGACCTGCGCCGCGAGCGTCGACTCGGCGAGGTCCGGCTCGTGCTGCGTGGACAGCACCACGGTGTCGAGCGAGACGGGGGTGTCCCCGTCGTAGCCGACGGTCACCTGCGTCTTGCCGTCGGGACGCAGCCCCGGCAGGGTGCCGTCCTTGCGCACCTGCGCGAGACGCTCGGCGAGCCGGTGGGCCAGCCAGATCGGCAGCGGCAGCAGCGTGGGCGTCTCGTCGCTGGCGTACCCGAACATGAGTCCCTGGTCGCCTGCGCCCTGGAGGTCCAGCGGGTCGAGGTCGCGGTCGTCCTGACGCGCCTCGATCGCCTTGTCGACGCCTGCGGCGATGTCGGGCGACTGCTGCCCGATCGACACGGACACGCCGCACGAGTCGCCGTCGAACCCGATGAGCGACGACGTGTAGCCGATGCCGCGCACCACCTCGCGCACGATCTGGGGGATCTCGACGTACGCCGACGTCGTCACCTCGCCGACCACGTGCACGAGGCCGGTGGTGACCATGGTCTCCACCGCGACGCGGGCGGTCGTGTCCTGCTCGAGGATGGCATCGAGGATGGCGTCGGAGATCTGGTCGCAGATCTTGTCGGGGTGCCCCTCTGTCACCGACTCCGAGGTGAACAGGCGGAGGTGCGCGGAGGTCATGCGGGCATGCTAGCCGCGTCGTCGGTCCCCGCTGCGCGACCGTCCAGCACCGGGACGACGGCGTCCCAGATCGCGTGCGAGACCTCGAGCTTGGTGCCCGCGGCCGTCGTCACGACGTCGCCGGCACCGTCGACCACGGTGATCTCGTTGGTGGACGTGCCGAAGCCCCGGCCGTCGCCCACGGGGTTGACGACGAGCAGGTCCGCACCCTTGCGGCGCGCCTTGGCGCGCGCGTGGTCGAGCACGGAGCCCTCGGAGTCCCCGGTCTCGGCCGCGAACCCCACGACCACCTGCCCGCGCCGCGGCGGGTCCGTCACCAGCTCGCGCAGGACGTCGGTCGTCTCGGTAAGCGTCAGGTTCAGCTCACCGCCCGACTTCTTGACCTTGCTGTCCGACGCGGTGGTGGGGCGGTAGTCCGCGACGGCGGCCGCCATCACGACGACGTCGGCGGCCCGCGCGGCCGCCCGGACGGCGTGGCGCAGGTCCTCACCGGACTCGACGTGCACGACGTCCACACCCCGGCTCAGGCCTGCGAGCACCTCGGCGCCGACGTTCGCGGCGACGAGCGTCACGAGGGCGCCACGCTCGGTCGCGGCCTGCGCCAGGGCGACGCCCTGGCGGCCGGAGGACCGGTTGCCGAGGAACCGCACCGGGTCGAGCCGCTCGCGGGTCCCGCCGGCCGACACGACCACGCGCCGACCCGAGAGGTCGGCCGGGCGTGCCGGCTCCAGGAGCGCGAGCGCCGCGGTGGCGATCTCCTCGGGCTCGGGCAGGCGCCCGGGGCCGGAGTCCTGACCCGTCAGGCGACCCGAGGCGGGGTCCAGCACGTGCACGCCGCGCGCGCGCAGCGTCGCGACGTTGGCGACGGTGGCGGGGTGGTCCCACATCTCCGTGTGCATGGCGGGGGCCAGCAGCACGGGGCAGCGTGCGACGAGCAGGGTCGCGGTCAGCAGGTCGTCCGCGCGCCCCGCGGCCGCGCGGGCCAGCAGGTCGGCCGTGGCCGGCGCGACGACCAGGAGCTCCGCGCCCTTGCCGACGGCGACGTGGGCCACCTGGTCCACGTCCTCGAACACGTCGGTGGTCACGGGCTCGCCCGACAGCGCCTCCCACGTCGCGCGCCCGACGAACTCGAGGGACGCGCGCGTCGGGACGACGCGGACGGCATGACCCTGCTCGCG
Source organism: Cellulomonas dongxiuzhuiae (assembly GCF_018623035.1). Classification (NCBI taxonomy): domain Bacteria; kingdom Bacillati; phylum Actinomycetota; class Actinomycetes; order Micrococcales; family Cellulomonadaceae; genus Cellulomonas; species Cellulomonas dongxiuzhuiae. The sequence continues at coordinate 2,037,420 of NZ_CP076023.1, read as the reverse complement.
CAGGAGCCTGAGCAGGAGAACCGCCTTGTAGGCGGCGATGCCGCCCGCGACGCCGAGGACGATGCGCATGACGGGAGGGTCAGTCGCCCTCGACCGGCTCCGACGTGAGGAGGCCGGCGTCGATCTCGCGCATCGCGATCGACAGCGGCTTCTCCTGCGGGCGCGTCTCGACGAGCGGCCCGACGTACTCGAGCAGGCCCTCGTTGAGCTGGGCGTAGTACGCGTTGATCTGCCGGGCGCGCTTCGAGGAGAAGAGCACGAGCGCGTACTTCGAGTCGGTGCGCTCGAGGAGGCGGTCGATCGGCGGGTCGGTGATGCCCGTGGGGGCGGCAACGGTTCCGGACACGGAGGACTCCCGTCCTGTCGGAGAGTGGTGCAGGTTCGCAGGCGCCGCGGGCGATCGCCCGGGATGGTGCTCGGGCGGCGAGCGGCGCAGTCGACCCCCATCGTACCCGGTCGCGCGGACCCCGAGCCCCGCCGGTCAGGCGACGACGACGCCCATGAGCCGCACCAGCTCGTCGGTGGCACGGTGGACGTCGTCGTTCACGACGACGTGGTCGAACTCCGGCTCGGCGGCCAGCTCCACCCGGGCCGTGGCGAGCCGGCGTTCCCGCTCCTCCTCGCCCTCGGTCCCCCGGCCGACGAGCCGCCGGACGAGCTCGTCCCAGGACGGCGGGGCGAGGAACACGAACCGCGCGTCCGGCATGGACTCGCGCACCTGGCGCGCACCCTGCAGGTCGATCTCCAGGAGGGCCGGCTCGCCCGCGGCGAGACGCTCGAGGACGGGCCCGCGGGGCGTGCCGTACCGGTTGCGGCCGTGCACGACCGCCCACTCGAGCAGCTCACCCCTCGCCACCATCTCGTCGAAGCGCTCGGGCGACACGAAGTGGTAGTGCAGACCGTCCACCTCGCCCGGTCGCGGCTCGCGGGTCGTCATCGAGACGGACAGCCAGACCTGGGGGTACCGGGCGCGGATGTCGGCCGAGACCGTCCCCTTGCCCACGGCGGTCGGTCCGGCGAGCACGGTGAGCCGTGCCGGCGTGGTGGTCATGGGTGGTGCACCGCTCCAGATCAGGGATGGACGTCCGGACGGTCCCGGACATGCGACGACGCCCCGCCCGGGCTCGGGCGGGGCGCCGTGGGGCTCACGGGACGCTCAGCCGAACCGGTCGACGAGCGCCTTCACCTGGTGCGGGCCGAGGCCACGCACCCGACGCGTCTCCGAGATGCCGATCTCGGACATGATCGCACGGGCCTTGACCTTCCCCACACCGGGAAGGGACTCGAGCAGGGCGGCGACCTTGAGCTTGCCGATCGTCTCGTCCCGCTGCCCCTGCTCGATCACCTCGGACAGGGAACCCTGCGAGTACTTGAGGCGGTTCTTCACCTCGGCACGGGCCTGCCGCGCCGCGGCAGCCTTCTCGAGCGCGGCGGCTCGTTGTTCGGGAGTCAGCGGAGGAAGAGCCACGCGCTTCACCTTCTCGTCACTGGGCCGGAGATCCTTGTCGCCGATGCGCGGGATCTGAAGACGAAACTAGCGAGGGGACTGCCGCTCGGCAACGCGGGCGGGTCGCGTGTCGCGCCTGGACCTGCGCCGACGCCGGTCAGCCCGGCTCGTCGGCGCCCTCGGGCGGGCCCGTCGGGGGGCGCCGGGCGGGCGTGGCGGGCTCGCCCCGGGCCGCGGTCCTGACCGGCGCGAGGGCGCGTACGTGCGCGACGGTGCAGGTCCCCAGGCGGGGGTCACCGTCGACGAGCGCCGCCACCACGTCCTGGAAGGCCTTGCGCAGCCCCCGGGCGGTGATCGGCATGCCGACGGCCGCGACCGCGCCGGTCCGCGGGTGGACCGAGGGGTGCGCCCGCACCCAGAGCTGCGGCGGCGGGCTGCCCTGGAGCGTCGCGACGAGCTGCTCGCGTGACGAGAGCCACGTCCCGACGGCATGGCGCGCCGGCTCCCCCAACCCGTGCGTCGTCCCGTCCAGCACGAGGGCCGTGCGGTCGGCGGCGAGGTCGGTCACGCACGCCCGCGCCAGGTCACGCTCGGTCGCACCGGTGTCGGCGAGCGTCAGCGCGTGCGCGCGGAACCGGACCCAGACGTGCCACGAGACGCCGTGGGGGCGTCGACCCTCAGCGCGCGCGAGGAGGAGGCGTGCCGGAGCCGTGTCCCGCACGACGGCCGGGGTCGCCGGGCGGCTCAGCGCCTCGAGCGCAGCCTGCGCCGTGGGGGCGTCGAGCAGCCGTGCGTCCGTCGCGAACCGCACGAGCCCGCGCGCGGCGGTCGCGCGCTGCCGCACGGACGCCGCCGACGGCTCACGCCCGGCGCCGGTCGGCGACACGAGCCACTGGGCGAGCACCTCGCTGCCGAGGACGTGGGACAGCCCCTCCTCCCCCGCCGCGTCGCGGAGGTTCGCCAGGGCCCATCGGTAGGCGCGCGCGGTACTGGGGTGCCGGTCCCCGAGCAACCCGAGGTACCGCCCCACGGCCTGTTCCACGGTCGCGTCTCTCGGCACGTCCGCACCCTAGCGACCAGCTAGGACATCGGACGTGCGCGCAACCGGCCCCCGGCGTTCTGGGTCGGTCGTTGGTCCGTGCCGGCGGCCGTCAGGCCGCCCTTCTGGTCAGTTCCCTAGCCTGTTCGAGCGCTAGGTTCCGTTATTGTTCACCGCGAACGAGCATGCGGACGCCACGCGCACCGCATGCCCGGTCAGCGCAGGGCTGCGGCCGCCTCAGAGCTCGCGCGGAGCGCCGCCGCACGCAGCGCCCCCACGTCCGGACCCGCGCGGAGCACTCCCCTGCTGGACGACGCCAGCACCTGGTGGCGGGCTCCCCCGAACACCCGGGACAGCTCCGCCGCACCGGCACCCTGCGCGCCCACCCCGGGCGCCAGCAGGGGGCCGTTGACGCGAGCCAGGTCCACGCCTGCGCGCACCGCGGCGTCGCCCACCGTCGCACCGACGACCAGCCCGACCGACCCGAGCGGCGCCGCCCCGGCGTTGAGCGCCGCGGCACGCGCGGCCATCGTCGCCGCGACGCTCACGCCCTCCTCCGTACGCGCGTGCTGCACCTCGTGCCCCTCCTTGTTCGAGGTGAGGCACAGCACGAACAGCCCGCGTCCCGTCGACAGGGCGAGGTCGACGGCCGGGTCGAGCGAACCGAACCCCAGGTAGGGCGAGACCGTCAGCGCGTCACCGGCGAGCGGCGAGCCGTCGCGCAGGAACGCGTCCGCGTAGGCACCCATGGTCGAGCCGATGTCGCCGCGCTTGGCGTCCACCACGACGAGCGTCCCGGTCTCCCGGCCCGCCGCGACGACCTCCTCGAGGACCGCGACCCCCGCGGAGCCGTGCCGCTCGAAGAAGGCCGCCTGCGGCTTGACCGCCGCGACCCGCCCCGCGACGGCCTCCAGGACCCGGAGCGCGAACTCGCGCACGCCCGTCGCGTCGTCGGGCAGCCCCCACTCGGCGAGGAGCGACGCGTGCGGGTCGATCCCGACGCACAGGGGCCCGTGCGCGTCCATGGCCGCCGCCAGGCGGGCGCCGAACGGCGCGCCCGTCACGCGACCGCCGCCGCGTCGCGGGCCGCGCGCCGCGCCGCGGCTGCGGCGTCGTGCTCCTGCAGGCTCGTCACGGTGAACGGACCCGACTGCCGCGCCTCGATCGCCTGCACCGCGGCGCCGAGCTGCTGCACCGTCGTGACGATCGCCTTGTCGGCGGCGGTCGTCGCGGCACGGATCTCGTAGCCGTCGGCGCGAGCGCCCTGGCCCGACGGGGTGTTGACGACCATGTCGATCTCTCCGGCGGAGATGAGGTCGACGATCGTGGGCTCACCGTCCGGGCCACGGCCCGCCGAGTGCTTGCGCACGATGCGCGCGACGATCCCGCTGCGCCGCAGCACGGCCGACGTCCCCTCCGTCGCGAGGACCTCGAAGCCGAGCTCCACGAGGCGCTTGACCGGGAACACGATCGAGCGCTTGTCGCGGTCGGCCACCGAGATGAACACGCGGCCCCCCGTCGGCAGGCCGCCGAACGCCGCCGCCTGCGACTTGGCGAACGCGGTCGGGAAGTCCACGTCGAAGCCCATGACCTCGCCGGTCGACCGCATCTCCGGGCCGAGCACGGTGTCGACGACGGTCCCGTCGGCCGTGCGGAACCGCTTGAAGGGCAGCACGGCCTCCTTGACCGCGATCGGCGCGTCGAGGTCGACGACGCTCGCGTCCGTCGCGGGCAGCACACCCTGCTCGCGCAGCTGCGCGATCGACCGGCCCGTCATGACGAGCGCCGCGGCCTTGGCGAGCGAGACGCCCGTGGCCTTGGAGACGAACGGTGCCGTGCGCGACGCGCGCGGATTGGCCTCCAGCACGTAGAGCACGTCGGACACGAGCGCGAACTGGATGTTGAGGAGCCCGCGCACCCCGACCCCCCGTGCGATGGCCTCGGTGGAGTCCCGGATCCGGCCGAGCTCCGACACCGACAGGGTGACGGGAGGCAGCACGCAGGCCGAGTCGCCGGAGTGCACGCCGGCCTCCTCGATGTGCTCCATGACACCGCCGAGGTACAGCTCGGTGCCGTCGTAGAGCGCGTCGACGTCGATCTCGATCGCGTCGTCGAGGAACCGGTCGATGAGCAGCGGCGGCAGGCTCCCGCCGCGGTCGCCGCCCAGCTGCTCGGCGATCGCGCGATCGACGTACTCGGTGAGCTGCGCCTCGTCGTAGACGATCTCCATACCGCGCCCGCCGAGCACGTACGACGGGCGCACGAGGACGGGGAAGCCGATCCGGCGGGCTGTCTCACGTGCGGCCTCGAGGTTCGTCGCCGTGCCGAACGCCGGTGCGGGCAGGCCCGCGGCGGCGAGGACCGCGCCGAACTCGCCGCGGTCCTCCGCGGCGTCGATCGCCTCGGGCTGCGTGCCCAGGATGGGCAGGCCGGCGTCGGACAGCCGCTGCGCGAGCGACAGCGGCGTCTGACCGCCGAGCGTCACGATGAGCCCGGCGACGGGTCCGGCCGCGAGCTCCGCCTCGTAGACCTCCAGGACGTCCTCGAAGGTCAGGGGCTCGAAGTAGAGCCGGTCGGCCGTGTCGTAGTCCGTCGAGACGGTCTCCGGGTTGCAGTTGACCATGACCGTCTCGTACTCGCCCTTGAGGGCCAGCGCGGCGTGCACGCACGAGTAGTCGAACTCGATGCCCTGCCCGATGCGGTTCGGTCCCGAGCCCAGGATGAGGACCGCGGGCCGCTCCCGGGGCCGGACCTCCGTCTCCTCGTCGTACGACGAGTAGTGGTACGGCGTGCGCGCCTCGAACTCCGCCGCGCAGGTGTCGACCGTCTTGTACACGGGACGCACGCCCAGCGCCCAGCGTGTGCGTCGCACCGCGTCCTCGCTGGTCTGCCGCAGCGAGGCGACCTGCGTGTCCGACAGACCGTGCCGCTTGGCGTGCACGAGCACGTCGGTCGTGAGCGCCGGGGCGTCGGCCGTCGCGCGCGCGACCTCGTTGACGAGCTGGACCTGGTCCAGGAACCACGGGTCGATGCCGGTGCGGGCGTACACGTCGTCCACGGACACCCCGGCGCGCAGCACCTGCTGCACGTCGACGAGCCGGTGCTCGGTGGGCCGCGAGATCGACGCCACGAGGGCCTCGAGGTCCTCGCCCGTGGCCGGCTCGCCGTCCCAGTGGAAGCTGGAGCCGCTCTTGTCGAGGGACCGCAGCGCCTTGCCGAGCGCCTCGGTGAAGTTGCGGCCCATCGCCATGGCCTCGCCCACGGACTTCATGGTGGTGGTGAGCGTGTCGTCCGCCGCGGGGAACTTCTCGAACGCGAAGCGCGGGACCTTCACGACGACGTAGTCGAGCGTCGGCTCGAACGACGCGGGCGTCGACCGCGTGATGTCGTTGGGGATCTCGTCGAGCGTGTAGCCGATCGCGAGCTTCGCGGCGATCTTCGCGATCGGGAAGCCCGTCGCCTTCGACGCCAGCGCGGAGGACCGCGACACGCGCGGGTTCATCTCGATGACGATGACGCGCCCGGTGTCGGGGTGCACCGCGAACTGGATGTTGCAGCCGCCGGTGTCGACGCCGACCTCGCGGATGACCGCGATACTGATGTCGCGCAGGCGCTGGTACTCGCGGTCGGTGAGCGTGAGCGCCGGCGCGACCGTCACCGAGTCGCCGGTGTGCACGCCGACGGGGTCGACGTTCTCGATCGAGCAGACGACCACGACGTTGTCGTGGTTGTCACGCATCAGCTCGAGCTCGTACTCCTTCCAGCCGAGGATCGACTCCTCCAGGAGCACCTCGGTGGTCGGCGAGTAGTGCAGGCCCTGCCCGACGATCCGGCGCAGGTCGGACTCGTCGTACGCGAGGCCGGAGCCCAGGCCGCCCATGGTGAACGACGGCCGCACGACCATCGGGTACCCGAGGTCCTCGGCCGCGACGAGCGCCTCGTCGACCGTGTGGATGATGACCGAGCGCGCGGACTCGCCGCCCGCGATCGCCACGACCTCCTTGAACGCCTGGCGGTCCTCACCCTTCTGGATCGCCGCGATGTTCGCGCCGATGAGCTCGACGTCGTACTTCTCCAGCACGCCGGCCTCGTCGAGCGCGATCGCCGCGTTGAGAGCGGTCTGGCCGCCGAGGGTCGGCAGGAGCGCGTCGGGACGCTCCTTGGCGATGATCGACGTCAGGACCTCGGTGGTGATCGGCTCGACGTACGTCGCGTCGGCGAACTCCGGGTCGGTCATGATCGTGGCGGGGTTGGAGTTGACGAGGACGACCCGCAGGCCCTCCTCCTTCAGCACGCGGCACGCCTGCGTGCCGGAGTAGTCGAACTCGCAGGCCTGCCCGATGACGATCGGGCCGGAGCCGATGACGAGGACGGACTTCAGGTCGTCGCGACGCGGCATCAGGCGGCGCCCTTTCCGGTGGTGGCGGCGTCCGCGGCCGAGCCGGAGCCGTCGCGGTGCGTGGTCATGAGGTCGAGGAAGCGGTCGAACAGGTAGGCGGCGTCGTGCGGTCCGGCCGCAGCCTCCGGGTGGTACTGCACGGAGAACGCGGGCAGGTCGAGCGCCTCGAGGCCCTCGACGACGTCGTCGTTGAGGTCGATGTGCGACACCCGCACGCGCCCGTAGCGACCGCCGTCGAAGGGCGCGGCCGTCTCGCCGTCCAGCGGGGCGTCCACGGCGAAGCCGTGGTTGTGGGCCGTGATCTCCACCTTGCCGGTCGTGCGGTCGACGACGGGCTGGTTCACGCCGCGGTGCCCGTAGCGCAGCTTGTAGGTGCCGAAGCCGAGCGCACGGCCGAACAGCTGGTTGCCGTAGCAGATCCCGAAGAACGGGATCCGCCGGTCGAGCACGCCGCGCAGCACGTCGATCTCGTGGCGCGCCGCCGACGGGTCGCCGGGGCCGTTGGAGAAGAACACGCCGTCGGGCTGCACCGCGAGCACGTCCTCGATCGACGACGTCGCGGGCAGCACGTGCACCTCGACGCCGCGCTCCGCCAGGCGCTGCGGCGTCATCGACTTGATGCCGAGGTCGACGGCAGCGACCCGCGCGTACGGGGCGTCCAGCGGTGCGCCGTCGGCGTCCAGGGCCTGCACGACGTACGACTCGTCGACGCTGACCTCGCCCGCCAGGTCGGCACCGGCCATCTGCGGTGCGGCCAGCACCTCGTCGACCAGCTCGTCGACCGGGCGCCGCTCACCCTCGGGACGCACGATCGCGTCGCCGGAGAAGATGCCGGCGCGCATGACCCCGCGCTCGCGCAGGTGCCGCGTGAGCGCACGGGTGTCGACGTCGCTGATCCCGACCACGCCCTGCGCGACCAGGTCCTCGTCGAGGGAACGGCGCGCACGCCAGCTCGACGAGCGCCGCGCGGGGTCGCGCACGACGTAGCCCGCCACCCAGATGCGCGACGACTCGGGGTCCTCGTCGTTCACGCCGGTGTTGCCGATGTGGGGCGCCGTCATCACGACGATCTGCCGGTGGTACGACGGGTCGGTCAGGGTCTCCTGGTAGCCCGTCATGCCGGTGTTGAAGACGATCTCGCCGACGGTGCGTCCGGTGGCCCCGTAGGCCCGTCCGGCGAACGTGCGGCCGTCCTCGAGGACGAGGATCGCGTCGCTCATGCCTGCTCCTCCTGCGCCGCGGACGGCGTCGTGTCGGTGTCGGTGGGCGCTGCCGGCAGGGTGCGCACGGCGGCGAGCAGCGCGGCGCGTGCGTCGTCGTGGCGCACCTGCAGCGCGGTGTCGATGGCGGTGCCCGACGTGGCGTCGGGCACCCAGGTGAGGACGACGAGCTCGTCGCGGCCGACGAACTTACCGGCCTGCCCGCTCGTCGTGCCGACGGCGCTCAGCGCGCCGGCGGGGACCCAGACGTCACGCGCGCCCGTCCGGGCGACGAGCACGCCGTCCGCGTGCACCCGCACGCGTGCCGGGCTGCGCACGCCCAGGTCGTGGGCCACGACGCGGTCGAGCCAGTCGCCCGAGCGCGTCGAGGACACGTAGACCGCCTCGAGGTCGTCCGTGAGCGGGGCACCGCGCGTGCCGGGCACGTCGGGCAGGGTCGGCACGAGGGCCGCGGTCCGGCGCCCGCGCGCCCGCCAGCCGTGCCACATGCCCCACAGGCCCAGCACCGCGAGCGCGGCCAGGACCGTGACGGAGAGCCAGACGGGCATCAGACGTGCACCCCGCGCTCGACCGGTGCACCGTCGAGCACGGTCGCGCGCCCGCGCAGGAACGTGGCGACCACGCGGCCCGGCAGCTCGCGGCCCGCGAACGGCGAGTTGACGCTCGCGGTCGCCTGCTCCTCCGGGACGACGACGCGACGCGCGGCCGGGTCGACGAGCGTGAGGTTCGCGGGCTCACCGACGGCGATCGGCCGACCGTGGCCGGCCACGCGGCCGATCCGCGCGGGTGCGGCCGACATGACGCGTGCGACGTCTGCCCAGGTCAGGCGGCCGGTGTCGACCATGGTCGCCTGCACGACCGACAGCGCGGTCTCCAGGCCCGTCATGCCGAAGGCCGCGGCGCCCCACTCGCAGTCCTTGTCCTCCCGCGCGTGGGGTGCGTGGTCGGTGCCCACGGTGTCGATCGTGCCGTCGGCCAGCCCCTGGCGGACGGCCTCGACGTCCTCGGCCGTGCGCAGCGGCGGGTTCACCTTGAAGCGCGGGTCGTAGCCGCGCACGAGGTCGTCGGTCAGCATGAGGTGGTGCGGCGTCACCTCGGCCGTCACGTCGATGCCGCGGGCCTTGGCCCACCGCACGATCTCGACCGAGCCCGCGGTGGACAGGTGCAGCACGTGCAGGCGCGAGCCGACGTGCTCCGCGAGCAGGACGTCGCGCGCGACGATGGCCTCCTCCGCCACCGCCGGCCAGCCCGTCAGGCCCAGCTCGGCGGAGACCACGCCCTCGTGCATCTGCGCGCCCTCGGTGAGCCGCGGCTCCTGGGCGTGCTGCGCGACGACACCGTCGAACGCCTTGACGTACTCCAGCGCGCGGCGCATCACGACCGGGTCGTGCACGCACTTGCCGTCGTCCGAGAAGACGCGCACGGCGGCGGCGGACCGCGCCATGGCCGACAGCTCGGCGAGGCGCTCCCCCGCCAGGCCGACGGTCACCGCGCCGACGGGGTGCACGTCGCACCAGCCCGCGTCGCGGCCCAGGCGCCAGACCTGCTCGACGACGCCCGCGGTGTCCTGCGTGGGCGTCGTGTTCGCCATCGCGTGCACCGCGGTGAACCCGCCGAGCGCCGCCGCGCGGGTCCCGGACTCCACGGTCTCGGCGTCCTCGCGCCCCGGCTCGCGCAGGTGCGTGTGGAGGTCGACCAGCCCGGGCAGCAGCACGAGGCCGGTGGCGTCGACGACGACGGCGTCCGCGCCACCCCGTCGCGCGTCCGCGCCCATCGCGGCCACGACGCCGTCGGCGATCAGCACGTCGGTGGGGTCGCCGCCCAGCGGCCGGGCCCCGGTCAGCAGATACGTCGTCACGCGTGCGTCCTCGTCTCGTCCGTGCGCACGTCCGTGCGCTCCTGGCCCTCCGCCGTCGGCGTGCCCGCCGCGTCGTCGCGGCCGCGTGCCGGCTCCCCGCCCGCCAGCAGCAGGTACAGCACGGCCATGCGCACCGCGACGCCGTTGGCGACCTGCTCGACGATGACGGCCCGCGGCGAGTCGGCCGCGTCCGCCGAGATCTCCAGGCCACGGTTCATCGGACCGGGGTGCAGCACGACGGCGTGGTCCGGCAGCACGGCCAGCCGCCGGGCGTCCAGACCGTAGCCCCGCGAGTACTCGAGCGGGCTGGGGAAGAAGCCGCCGCCCGCGCTCGACATCCGCTCGCGCTGGACGCGCAGCATCATCACGGCGTCGGGGCCGGTCGCGAGCACGTCGTCGAGGTCGTACGACACCTCCGCGGGCCACGCGTGCACGCCGACGGGCACGAGCGTGGGCGGTGCCACCAGGGTGACCCGCGCGCCCAGCGTGCGCAGCAGCTGGACGTTGGACCGCGCGACGCGGCTGTGCAGCACGTCGCCCACGATCGCGACGTGCACGCCCGCGAGGTCGCGACCCGTCGCGTCGGCCCGACCGCCGTCGCCCACGAGGTGACGGCGCAGCGTGTAGGCGTCGAGCAGCGCCTGCGTCGGGTGCTGGTGCATGCCGTCGCCGGCGTTGACGACCGCGCCGCGCGTCCAGCCCCCGTGCGCGAGCGTGTGCGGTGCGCCCGAGGCCGGGTGCCGGATCACGACCGCGTCCGCGCCCATCGCCTGCAGCGTCAGGGCCGTGTCCTTGAGCGACTCGCCCTTGGAGACGCTCGACCCCTTGGCGGAGAAGTTGATGACGTCGGCGGACAGCCGCTTGGCGGCGGTCTCGAACGAGATGCGGGTGCGGGTGGAGTCCTCGAAGAAGAGGTTGACGACCGTGCGGCCGCGCAGCGTCGGGAGCTTCTTGATCTCCCGGGCCTGCGTCGCGGCCATCTGCGCCGCCGTGTCGAGCACGCGGACCGCCTCGGTGAGGTCGAGGTCCGCCGCGGAGAGCAGGTGCCTCATCGGGCACCCCCCTCGATGACCACGCGGTCCTCGCCGTCGGTCTCGGACAGCAGGACCCGGACACGCTCGGCCGACGCGGTGGGCAGGTTCTTGCCGACGTAGTCGGCGCGGATGGGGAGCTCGCGGTGCCCCCGGTCGACGAGGACGGCGAGCTGCACCGCGCGCGGCCGGCCCAGGTCGCTGATCGCGTCGAGCGCGGCACGGATCGTGCGCCCCGAGTACAGGACGTCGTCCACGAGCACGACGACGCGGCCGTCGATGCCGTCACCGGGGACGTACGTCTCGCCGATCGTGCGGGTCGGCTGGTGCGCCAGGTCGTCGCGGTGCATCGTCACGTCGAGGCTGCCGACGAGGTCTGCGGCCGGCACGTGCTCGACCTGCTCCAGCCGCTGCGCGAGGCGGCGGGCGAGCGGGAGGCCACGTGTGGGGATGCCCAGCAGGACGACGTCGTCGACGCCCTTGTTGCGCTCCACCACCTCGTGCGCGATGCGGGTCAGCGCGCGGGCGATGTCGTCGGCACCGAGGACGGTGGTGCCGGGTGCCGCGTGCCCGGGCTCGGACTCCCCGGACGTGGACGTGGGCGTGCTCATGCGTGCGACTCCTTCCCCGCCTCACAGGACGGGCTTAAAGGGAGATTGCTCGCGGCCGATCCTACCGTCGCTCGCGGCGCCGTCCCGCACGGCGCGACGTGACGCGCGGCACGCCGCGCGGACGGCCGTACGGGTGGGTGAGCATCACCCGGTGGTTCGTTCATCCCGGGCCCGACGTGCGCCGATGTTCCCCACATGCTCGGCGACGTCCCCCTGTGGACCACCGTCCTACAGTTCCTCGCTGCCGGTCTGGTCGGTGGCTTCTGCGTGCTGCAGTGGGTCTGGTGGCGCGGCGCGCTGCGCTCCGAGGGGTCGACGTGGTCCCTGGCCCTCTCCGTCGCGATGGCCGGGCTGGTGCTCGTCGCGGGCCTGCACGGCGTCACGGTCGCGCCCGAGGCGCGCGAGGCGCTGTCGTTCCTGCACGGCCAGCTCGTGGGCGTCGTGGCCCTGCTGTGCCTCCCCGCGACCCGCGCGTTCGGCGGCGGGGGGCCGCGGCTGCGCCCGTGGGTGACGGCCGCCGCCGTCGTCCTCGTCCTGCGGACCGCGCTGTGGTTCCTCACGTTCGGTCCCGTCGACGACCCGGGCCCGCCGACGGCCAGGCCCGTGGCGGTCGCGCTGCTGTTCGTCGCCCTCGGCGTGGTGGTCGGTTACGTCGTGGCGGCCCTCGGCAGCGTGCGGCTCAACCGCCTCGGCGTGCTGCTGGTCTGCGCCGCGGGGGTCTCGATGGGCGCCCTCACCGCCGGGGTCCTGCTCGCGGGCCGGCCGGTGGGCGCCGTGCTCGCGAGCCTGTGGCCGCTGCCGCTGGCCGTCGGGCTCGAGTGGCTCGCGTCCGCGCGCCTGCGCCGCGCGCAGCTGACCGCACAGCGCCGCGAGCTCATGCGCGACGCCCTGTCGGCCGTCACCAACAGCGCCTGGTTCCACCGCGACGCGGACGCGCTGCTCCTGCAGGCCCGCGATGCCGCGCGCGAGGTCCTCGCCGACCCGAGCATCGAGGGGTCGCTGCGCCCGCTGCAGCGCGACCGCTACGTCGCCGACCTGTTCCCGGCCGCCCCGGACCGGCTCGCCCCCCACGAGCGCACCTTCCTCATCGACCTGGGGCTCGTGGTCTCCACGGCGGCCGAGCGGTACACGCTCACGGCCCGGCTGTCGCGGGCCGCGGTGACGGACACCCTGACCGGTCTGCCGAACCGGCGCGCGGTCGACACCCACCTGCGCGAGGTGCTCGAGCGGGCCGCGGTCGAGCGCACGCGCGTCTCGGTCGTCTACTGCGACATCGACGGCTTCAAGGACGTCAACGACCGCGAGGGGCACGCGGCGGGTGACGACCTGCTGCGACGCACGGCGGGCTTCCTGCGCGGCTGGGTCGACGACGACACCTACGTGGCCCGGCTCGCGGGCGACGAGTTCGCCGTCGTCGTGTGCCGCGCACCCGGTGACGACGAGCTCGCCGACCTCGCGCGCCGCATCCGCAGCGGCTTCGGCGCCCGCGTCGGCACCGTGGCCGGCCCCCGCCTCACCTGCGGCGTGGCGACGTGGAACCCGACCGACATCGTGGACCCCGACGCGCTGCTGCGGCACGCGGACGCCGCCATGCTCGAGGCGAAGCGGACGCAGTCCGGGCACCGCGTGTTCGACCCGGCGCTGCGGGCGCGCGCCGAGGACGCACGCCGGCAGCGCGCCGCGCTCGAGCGCGCGGTCGAGGAGGACCGGATCACGGCGTACTTCCAGCCGATCGTCGACACCCGGACGCTCGAGGTGGTCGGCCTGGAGGCGCTCGCGCGCTGGCACGAGGGCGACAGCTTCATCCTGCCCGAGCACTGGCTGACGCTCGCCGAGCAGAGCGGACTCATCGTGCCGATCGGCAGGTCGATGATCCGCCAGGCGCGGCGCGCGCTCGACCGGCACCACATGCCGGTGGCCGTGAACCTCTCGGCACGCGAGCTGCACGAGCCGGACGTCCTCGAGCGCATCGACGCCGCCTGGTCCGGCGGGCCGTGGGAGCACCTGACGATCGAGATCACCGAGAGCACGATGCTGCGCACGGCCGCCGCCGTGCCCGTCCTGTCCGAGCTGCGCGCCCGCGGGGCGCGGATCGCGCTGGACGACTTCGGGACCGGGTTCAGCTCGCTCGCGCGCCTCGCTCGCCTGCCCGTCGACGTCCTGAAGATCGACCGGTCGTTCGTCCGGGAGGTGCGCACGCCGCGCGGCGCGGGACCGGTCCGGGCGATCGTGGCGCTGGCGGAGCACCACGGGCTCGACGTCGTGGCCGAGGGCGTCGAGTCGGCGGGGGACCTGGAGATGCTGGTCGAGCTCGGGGTCCCGCAGGCGCAGGGCAACTTCGTGGGTCGACCGGCCCCGGGCCTGCCCGTCCGGGGCGCCCGGCCGCAGCCGCGGCTCCCGGGTGGGCTGGTCGCGGTCGAGGACCTGCGCCCGGTCGGGCCTCGTCTGCCCCTGCGCCGTCCGCAGCTCGTGCCGCGACCGCTGCGCGTCGTGCAGGGGTCCCTGGACGACACGACGCCCGAGCACCTGTGAGGGTGCCCGGGCGTCGGGTGGTGCTCGCGTGGCCGGTCAGGCCAGCAGGGTCGGCTTCAGGACGACGAGGCGGCCGAGCAGGCCGTTGACGAACCCCGGCGAGTCGTCGGTCGACAGCTCGCGGGCCAGCGACACCGCCTCGTCGACCGCGACCGCGTCCGGCACGTCGTCGTTCCAGAGGATCTCCCAGGCACCCAGGCGCAGCAGCGCACGGTCGACGGCCGGCATGCGCGCCACCGTCCAGCCGTGCGCGTGCGTCGCCAGCAGCTCGTCGATGCGCTCGGAGTGCTCCAGCACACCCTCGACGATGTCGACCGCGTACTGGGGCAGCGACGCCTCGGTGCCCGGCTCCACGACGCGCTGCGCGAGGAGCTCGGCGACGTCGAGGCCGCGCTGCTCGGCCTCGAACAGCACGTCGAGCGCGCGCTTGCGTGCCTTCGTCCGGGCGCCCATGTCAGTCGTTCACGCGGCCGAGGTACGACCCGTCGCGGGTGTCCACCTTGACCCTGGTGTTGGCCTCGAGGAACAGCGGGACCTGGATCTCGTACCCGGTCTCGAGGGTCGCGGGCTTGGTGCCGGCCGACGAGCGGTCACCCTGCAGGCCGGGCTCGGTGTAGGTGACCTCGAGCACGACCGACGGCGGCAGCTCGACGTACAGCGGCACACCCTCGTTGGTCGCGACGAGCGCCGTCTGCGACTCGAGCATGAAGTTCGCGGCGTCCCCGACCGTGGCGGCCGGCACGTTGAGCTGGTCGAACGTGTCCGTGTCCATGAACACGAAGTCGTCGCCGTCCTTGTACAGGTACTGCATGTCGCGCTTGTCGACGCTGGCGGTCTCGACCTTCACGCCGGCGTTGAACGTGCGGTCGACGGTCTTGCCGGACAGCACGTTCTTGAGCTTGGTGCGCACGAAGGCACCGCCCTTGCCGGGCTTGACGTGCTGGAACTCGATGACGGTCCACAGCTGGCCGTCGATGCGCAGCACGATGCCGTTCTTCAGGTCGTTGGTGGTCGCCACGAGCGTCGATCTCCCGGTCGGTGGTGGTGCGCGCCGTGCGGCGCGTCCGGAGCACAGGCGCCCCACAGGACGGCTGCCGGCCACGGAGCCGCCGGGCGGGCACCTGGTGCCCACCGCGTCCGACTCTCTGTGCCCGGCCGGACCGGTGCACGAGGTGCACGGACCGGCCGCAGGCCGTCGACCATCCTAGCGCCCGCGCGCCCGGGTCAGAGCAGCAGCACCCGCGCGGCGGCCAGGCCGATGACCGCCGACCAGAGCAGCGAGGCCAGCGTCCCGATGACGAAGCGCTCGGAGGCCCCCGGGTTCTCGCGGAGCTCGGGGTAGCGGCCGAGGCCCTTGACCGCCACGACGACCGCCACGCCCTCGGGCACGCCCGCCAGCACGCTGCCTGTGACGGCGAGCCGCTCGAGGACCCCGATCCAGGTGCCGCCGCGCAGCACGATCTGCGCCCCCTCCCCCTCGGGACCGTCGCTGACGCTCAGGCGTTCGAGCAGCACCGGCCCGTGGCCGCGGCGGCGCCCGGCGTCGCGCGAGCGGGACGCCAGGCGCAGGACGAGGCGGGTGACGAACCAGCCGCCCGCGGACGAGAGGAGCAGGGCGCCGGCCCAGATGCCGGCCACGAGGGCAGGGTGCACGGGCCGACCTTGGCGTCAGTCGGCCGCACGCGTCAACAGACGCGCCGCAGCGGGCCGTGCGGCGAGCTCCTCGGCCCACATCGCGGTCCGCAGGCGCTGGCTGACGGCCTGCTGGGAGACACCGAGCGCGTGGGCCACGACGTCCTGACCCGCGTCGGCCGCGCGGACGGCGTCGACCGCGGCCCACCCGGCGGCCGTGCGCCGCGCCGCCAGCGACCCGAGCAGCACGAGCACCGCGTCGGCGTCGGCGGCGGCAGTCGCGTCGACGCCCCGGACGGCCAGCGGGACGGGCCGCTGCCGGTTCTTGGCCGCCTCCACGGCGTCGCGCGCGAGCAGGAAGGCCGCTCCGGAGCCCTCGCGCGGTGAGCGCGGCAGCGGCTCGTCGACGGGTCCGGCGCCGACCCCGACGCTCCAGCCGCCGTCACGCAGCGCGACCAGTGCGGTGTCGACCACGACCTCGGGGTCGTCCAGCACGCCCTGGACCTCGTCGCCGACCGTGCGCTCGAAGCCGCGGACGACCGGCACGTCCGCGAGCGCGGCGAGCAGCTCGGGCACCCGGTCGGTGCCGCGCCGGCTCCCGCGCTGGTCGATCGTCATGACGAACATGCGACAAGCCTTGCACCTTGTACCACCCCAAACAAGCCCCCACACTTGTCCGTCGCGCGCCCCTGACGGTGAAGGAGAGGATGACGGGCAGATCCTTCCCGGAATCCTCTCCCTCACCGAGGCGTGCGCAGCCGGCGACGGGTCTCGACGATCTGAGCGAGCACGTGGCCGGCCCGGCGGGTCAGGTCGTGCCAGGTGTAGCGCAACACCGTGCACCCGGCGCCCACGAGCAGGTTCTGGCGAGTCCGATCGTCCTGGAACCGGTCGGGCCCGTGCGCGACACGGCCGTCGATCTCGACGACCAGGCGGACGTCTGCGAACCACACGTCCACGACAGCGGGGACGCCGAGGGCGTCGAGGAGCGACGCGTTCGCCACCCAGCCCGTCACGCCCGCGCTGTGCAGGAGGCCGTGCAGCCGTTCCTCCGCGACGCTGAGGGCGCCGCTGCGCAGCCGGTCGGCGCACCAGGTGCGTTGCGCGTTGCCCCGGTGCCCGGGGTGGGCATCCACCCAGCCGTCGAGGTCGTCCGCACCGACGATCCCGCGGGTCCCGACCCAGGCGAGCAGGCGGGCGGCGTCGGCACGGGCCAGCGACCCGAGGCAGTCGACCGCTGTGCGGACGCGTCCGGTGACGTGCACCCCACCGAGGACGACCCGGTCCGCAGGTGCCAGGACGTGCCGGTGCGGGATCAGTCGGCCGCGCCGCGCGCGGGGTCCGGTGACGACCACGTGCACGCGGCCGTCGTCGGGCACCGGCATGCCGTGCAGCAGCGCCGCGGTGGTGAGCGCGAGCGTCGCACCGGGCCAGGTCACGGTGGCGGCGTGCGCGTCGAGCCACGGGTCGCGCGGTGCCGAGGCGAGCGCGAGCCCGGCACCGCAGACCCGCCGCCACGCCCCCGACTCGATGCGGTGGCGCACCTGGTCCTCGGTGAGACCCGCCGCGACGGCCTCAGCACGGGTGAAGACGCCGCGGCGCCCCGCTGCGGCGGGCGGGGTCCAGGTGCGGTCGACGGTGGGAGCCACGCACCCGAACCTGCTGCACCCCGAGGCGACCTGACCGACCACGAGGGCGATCTGTGGACCGGCGCGTCCGCTCCTTCCCCTGTGGACGGTTCACCGCCCATGGGTGAGAGTGAGGGATCCGGGCGTCACGGGCCCGGATTCGGCGCTCTCACGTCAGAGGAGGATGCCTGTCGACGGCTCCGGGGTCGACGAGATCTCGGCGTAGGCGGCTGCCAGCAGGGTCGGGTCCGGGCCCTCGAGGCGCGACGGGCGCGCCAGGCCGTCGAGGACGACGAAGCGCAGCAGGTCACCGCGCGTCTTCTTGTCGCGGCGCATCGCGGTGAGCAGCTGGTCCCAGCGGTCGCCGCGGTAGGTGGTCGGGAGGCCGAGGGAGCTCAGGACGCGGCGGTGCCGCTCGACGACGTCGTCGTCGAGCCGTCCGGCCAGCCGGGCGAGCTCCGCGACGAACACCATGCCGACCGACACCGCGGCGCCGTGGCGCCACCGGTACCGCTCGACCTGCTCGACCGCGTGGCCGAACGTGTGGCCGTAGTTGAGGATCTCGCGCAGGCCGGCCTCGCGCAGGTCCTCGCCGACGACACGCGCCTTGGTCCGCACCGCCCGCTCGACGAGCTCGGCGAGCACGGGTGAGGAGGCGGCGGCCACGGGATCCTGCAGCAGCGCGGTGTTCTCCTCGACGAGCTCGAGGATCCGCGGGTCGTCGATGAACCCGCACTTGACGATCTCCGCGAGCCCGGCGACGAAGTCGTACCGGGACATGGACTCCACCGACGCGAGGTCGCACAGCACGCCCGCGGGCGGGTGGAACGCGCCGACGAGGTTCTTGCCCTCGGCGGTGTTGATGCCGGTCTTGCCGCCCACGGCGGCGTCGACCATGCCGAGCACGGTGGTGGGCACCTGCACGACGCGCACGCCGCGCAGCCACGTCGCCGCGACGAATCCCGCGAGGTCGGTGGTCGCACCCCCGCCGAGCCCGACGACCGCGTCGGAGCGCGTGAAGTCCGCCTGGCCGAGCACGCCCCAGCAGAAGGCCGCGACCTGGGCCGTCTTCTGCTCCTCGGCGTCCGGCACCTGCGCGAGGTAGACCTGGTAGCCGTGCGACGCGAGGTCCTCGCGCACCGTCTCGGCGGACGCGGCCAGGGCGGCCGGGTGCACGACGAGCACCCGGCGCACGGTGTCGCCGAGCATCGCCGGCAGGTGGCCCAGCAGGTGGCGCCCGATGACGACGTCGTACGGCTGCTCCCCCGCGACCGTGACGACGGCCTCGCCGCTCATGCGCCCGGCTCCGCGATGCGCTGCTCGCGCAGCGTCGTCTCGATGACCTCGGCGACCTCGGCGGGGCGCAGCCCGTCCGTCGACACCCGCACGGTCGCGACCTCCTCGTAGACCGGACGCCGGACGTCCATGAGCGACTGCCACTGCGCGCGAGGACTGCCGACGAGCAGCGGGCGCGACTGGTTGAGCCCGACACGTCCGGCGGCGTGCGCGAGGCTGACGTCGAGGAAGACGACGACCCCGCCGCCGTCGCGGTACGCCTGCAGCAGGGCGCGCGTCGCAGGGTCGAGCACGGCTCCCCCGCCCAGCGCGAGGACGCCCTCGTGCTCGCCGAGCGCGGTGGCGACGGCGGTGCGCTCGAGCGCACGGAAGTGCGGCTCGCCGTCCTCGACGAAGACGTCGGCGACGGACTTGCCGGCCGCGGTCTCGACGTCGGTGTCGGTGTCGCGGGACTCGAGCTGCCAGCGCTCCGCGAGCGCGGCGGCGACGGTGGACTTGCCCGCGCCGGGCGGGCCGACGAGAACGACACGAGGTCCGGAGGTGGGGGTTGCACGGGGCACGGCCGCAGCCTAGCCCCGCCGTGGGAGGCGTCCCGTGCCGTCCACGGGACGGCGGGCGGCACGGGACGCGACGACTCACCCGGGGGTGGGTCCCAGCCCGTGGCCGGCGACGCGCAGCAGGTCGGGCATGGCGAAGTCGTCCCCGGTGCCCAGGAACGGCGTCCACGTCGGCTCGTTGCGCAGGTACGACGACGGGTCGGCCTGCAGCAGGCCGAGGAACACCTCGCCGACGACCCGGCCGCCGAGCTCCCCCAGGTGCTCACCGTCGGCCTGCACCTCGGCCTCGCGCAGCACGTAGTACCACAGCGGCGCGGGGGCACCGTCCAGACCGATCTCGTCCTCGGACAGCCGCTCGACGCCCATGCGGGCCGCCATGGCCTGGCCCGACGGCAGCAGCAGGCGCGCTCCGCGGGTCAGGTTGCGCGCGATGAGCGACGGCATGGCGCCGCCGATCTCGGGCGGCAGGGCCGCGAGCGGGTTGGCCAGGTGCGTGTCGATCTTCCGGCTGTGCTGGAGCCCGTCGGAGCCGGCCCCGTCGAGCTCGAAGAAGCGCGCCCACTCGATCGTCCAGAACTGCGGCAGCGGACGGAACCCGCCGAAGTGGCCGAGCGGCTCCTTGTCGACGGGGTCCGGCGTGAACGTCGGCAGCCCCGGGCGCGCCTGCGGGTCCGCCGGGTCGGGCGCGCCGACCACCGTGTTGAGCCGGTAGCGCCCGCGCACCTGGGAGTGCCCGAACCGGTACGCCGCGACCGAGAACTCCACCGGGATGTACGGCGCCCGCTGCCACGTGAAGTGGCGCAGCCGCGCCTGCGGCCGGCCGTCGGGCGACGTCACGAGCAGGTCCGCGAGCGCGGCGTCACCGACGGTGCGGCGCAGGAAGTCGTGCACGACGACCCACTGGTAGTGCCAGCGTACGATCCGCTGCGCGGTCTCGAACGGGGTCTCGCTGCCGCGGGTCAGGTGCGGGTCGCCCAGGACGTGGTCCATGACGGCGTTGTGGAACTTCAGCATCGTCAGGTGCAGCTGCCCGACGAACGTGTTCTCGTCGTTGCGCGGGTCCCCGAGCAGGGCGACGCCCTGGGTGTTGCGCGGCAGGTCGTCGTCGCGTCCGTTCGACCCGATCAGGAGCTTCGCGGCGCCGTCGACCTGGCTGGTCCTGTCGTAGAGGAACGGGTCGTCGGCCGGGCCGCGGCCGTAGACGGAGTCGAGGTCGAAGCGCGGGCTGCGGAAGCTCGTCAGTGCATCGGGGTCGTTCTGGCGCTCGAGGCTCGACGCGGGGTCGAACGTGAGGTCGTGGTCGACGAACTGGCCCAGGTAGGTGTAGCCGGCCGGGATGGCGGGGTTGTCGAGCGTGCGGTCACCGCCGGTGCTGCCCTCGGTCATGAGCGCGGCGACGCGCGCGATCTCGGTGTCGGACGGCACGTAGGGCGGCAGCCGGAACAGGCGTCCGAACCGCCCCTCGTGCAGCGCCGACAGCGGGAGGTACTGCAGGCCGCGCGCCTCGTGGCCGTGGCCGCGCGCGGGTCGCCGCCCGCGTCCCAGGCCGTGCGCGGAGGTGCCGGCGGCGGTGAGCTCCTCGGCGGTGCGCGGGGCGTGGTGCCCCGCACGCTGCGGTGCGGTGATGGTCATGGTCCCCCCTTGAGCGGCGGCTGCGGGCGCAGCGCCGTCATGCGGGAGGAGCGCACGACCCGGGGGGCAGATACGCCGACGGGCGGCCCGGATGCCCGGACCGCCCGTCGTCGGTACGTCGGGGTGTCAGGCCAGCAGCTCGGGGATGGACGTGAGGTACGCCTCGAGGTTGCGCCGGACCTCGGCGACGCTGTCGCCGCCGGTCTTCTCCAGGAGCGTCTGCGCGACGACGAGCGCGACCATGGCCTCGGCGACCACGGCTGCCGGGGGCACGGCGCACACGTCCGAGCGCTGGTGGTGGGCCGTGACCGGCTCCCCCGTGGCCGTGTCGACCGTGGCGAGGGCCCGCGGGACCGTCGAGATCGGCTTCATCGCGGCACGCACGCGCACGACCTCGCCGTTGGACATGCCGCCCTCGATGCCACCGGCGCGGTTGGTGCGCCGCACGATGCGCCCCGACGCGTCGCGCTCGATCTCGTCGTGCGCCTGCGACCCGCGGCGGGTCGCGGTGCGGAACCCGTCGCCGACCTCGACGCCCTTGATGGCCTGGATGCCCATGAGGGCACCCGCGAGCCGCGCGTCGAGGCGGCCGTCCGCCTGCACGTACGTGCCGACGCCCGACGGCAGGCCGTGCACGAGGACCTCGACGACACCCCCGAGCGTGTCGCCGTCCTTGTGGCACTGGTCGATCTCGGCGACCATCGCCGCGCTCGTGGCGGCGTCGAAGCAGCGCACGGGGTCGGCGTCCAGGGCCGCGACGTCGTCGGGCGTCGGTTCCGGTGCGTCGTCCGGCACCGCGACCGGCCCGATCGCGACGACGTGCGACACGAGCCGCACGCCGGCGACCTGCTCGAGGAACGCCGCCGCGACCGTGCCGAGCGCGACGCGCGTCGCCGTCTCGCGGGCCGAGGCCCGCTCGAGCACCGGGCGGGCGTCGTCGAAGCCGTACTTGCGCATGCCGACGAGGTCGGCGTGACCCGGGCGGGGCCGGGTCAGCGGCCGGTTGCGCGCGATCTCCTTGACGTCCCCGATACCGGCGTCGACCGTCAGCGCCTCGGGGGGCACCGGGTCGGCCGACATCACGTCGGCCCACTTGGGCCACTCGGTGTTGGCGACCTCGATCGCGAGCGGACCACCCTGCGTCAGGCCGTGGCGCACACCGCTGAGCAGGCGAACCTCGTCCTGCTCGAACTTCATGCGCGCACCGCGCCCGTACCCGAGACGACGCCGCGCGAGCGCGGCCTGGACGTCGGAGGTCTGCACCTGCACACCGGCGGGCAGACCGTCGAGGATGCCGACGAGCGCGGGACCGTGCGACTCGCCGGAGGTTAGCCATCGGAGCATGGGGGCGATCCTTTCACGCGTGGAGCGTGCCACCTCCGCGTGCCCGCTCCCTGGACCGACGTTGCGTCGTCGTCAGCGCGGGCACCCGCTGTGCCGGGCGCGCCGCACCGTTCAGGTGCCGGCGCTGGTCGCCGCGCCCTCCCCGTCGCGGGTCGGTGGTCGACCGCGTTCGGAGCGACGTACGCCGGTGCCCGGGCTCATGTCGAGCCCGGGCACCGTGCGGAGTGCTCGGTCAGCTGTTCACCTCGGCGGGCGCGACCGCCGGCGCGACCGCCGCTGCGGCGGGTGGGGTGGCCTCGGGCGCCAGGACGTAGGCGGTCGCGCGGACGGTGGCCTGCCAGTCCCCGGCAGTGACCGCTGCCTGTCCGCCCTGGGCACCCTGGTCCTCGAGCACCATGACCTCGAGCCCCGAGACGCCGACCAGTCGGGTGATGCCCTCCTGCAGCGCGGCTATGAAGGCGCTGACCTCGTCAGGTGTCCCGACGACCGTGAGGCTCAGGTCGACCCCGACCATGCCGTTGGGTGCCGTCGGCCCCGTCGGCGCCGGAGGGACGGGCAGTGCGTCGCCCTCGGCCGGTGCCTCACCGTCGGCCGGTGCGTCGTCGGCGGGTACGGCGGGCGCCACGGGCTCCGTCCCGGGCACCGGGGCGACCGCGACGACCGTCATCGGTGTCGTCAGGGCGAAGTCCTCGATCGTCACCCCGTTGGCGGCAGCGATGGCGTCGATCTCGCGGGTGAGGTCGGTGTCGAGCAGCGTCCGGGGTACCTGTCGACGCACGCTCTCGAGCTGGGCCTTGTACTCGTCGAGCTTGGCCGCGTCGACCCGCAACGACGCCAGCTGGAGCTCCAGCAGGTCGTTCTGCTGCACGGCGGCGACCGTCTGGGCGCGCACGTCCGTGGCGTCCGCGCGTGCGGGCGCCACGAGGAGGAGCCACCCGCCCGCCATCATCAGCACGGCGAGGAACGCCGCACCACCGATCCATGCACCTGATCGCTTGGCGGCCATCACTCGTTCCCCTCGGACTCCTGGAACCGCCCGGAGAGGGCGTTCGCGTCGTACTGCACCGTGCCGGTCACGAGGAAACCACTGGTGGTCTCCGTCGCCTCGGCGACCACGGACTGGATGCGTGGGTCGACGAACCCGGGGATCGCTCGCAGGGCGTCGACCCACGCCGCGGAGTCCGGGATGGTGGTCGACGCGGCGGTGAAGGCGATCTGGCCGTAAGCCTGCGGCTGCAGGGGGTCGGCCGGGGTGAGTGCGCTGACGGTGGGGGTCGCACCCGTGACCTGGAGCGTGCGCAGCGCGGCGTCGGCGGGCAGTGCAGCGCGCACGGAGTCGAGGTACGGCCGCCACAGCACCTCGGTCGAGGTCGCCAGTGACCGCGCTTGCTCAGCTTGTCCGAGCTCGCCGAGCACGAGCGGCACCTCGGAGTACTCGGCCATCTGTCCCTGGAGCTGCGTGGTGCGGGCCTGCGCCGCGGTGAGGTCACCCTGCGCCTCCGCGAGCTGGAGCGCCGAGGCCACGTAGACGAGCGCCACGAGGAGCACCGTCGCCGCAACCCCGAGCAGCGCCCAGCGCTTGACCGTCCGCAGACCGCGCGCGTCGGACACGCTCGAGGGAAGGAGGTTGACCTGCGGGACGCGCACCCTGACGGCGGTGGAGCCGTCGACGCCGGTCGGCGCGGTCGGGGCGAGGGCGGCGTTCATGCGGCGACTCCGTAGGCGAGACCGATCGGGAGGGCGGCCACGGAAGCGCCGCCGCCGCGGGCCGTGGGAAGGCTGCCCTTACGGACGCGCACGCCGGCGAGCACGTCGGCGCCCTGGACCGGAAGGCGTACGAGGGTGGCCAGGTACTGGCCGAAGCCGGGCAGATCCGCTCCGCCGCCCGTGAGCAGGACCGCCTCGACGGGTGCCTGCCGGTTGCTGTTGGAGTAGAAGCCGATCGTCCCTCGGACCGCGTCGAGCAGCTTCTGCGCCGACTCGTTGACCGCCTGGGCGGCGACAGTAGCGTCACCGCTGCCGTTGTAGCCGATGCCGAGGGCGCGCTTGGCATCCTCCGCCTCGGGGCGCCCGATGCCGGCCGCCGACGCCACGGCGTCGGTCACGGCCTGCCCGCCGGAGGGCAGCGTGCGCGCGAGCCGCGGCACTCCGGCCTGCGACACGACGACGTGCGTGAGGTTCGCACCGACGTCGACGACCGCGACGGTGCGGCCGGCAAGCTCGCCGCGGCAGACCGAGCGCAGCAGTGCGAACGCGTTGAGGTCGACCATCGTGGGGCTCAGCCCCGCGCCGACCACGGCGAGGACGTTCGAGTTCACGGTGTCCCGCTGAGCGGCGACCAGCATGCCCTTGAGCGTGCGGCCCGAGCGGCCCTCGAACTCCGAGATCGGCAGGAAGTCCAGCAGTGCGTCGTCCGTCGACATCGGCAGGACGCCCTGCACATGGAACGGCAGCGCCTGCTTGATCTGGTTGTCCGGCAGCCACGGCAGGTCGAACTCGCGGACGAGCACCCGCTGGTTGCCCACCCCGATGACGACGTCCTTCGTGCCGAAGCGGGCCTTGGACCACAGCTGGCGCAGGGTCGTGGAGACGATCTCCGCCTGGACGACCTCACCGTCTCGCACCGCACCGGCAGGCAGCGGCGCCTCGGCGTAGCGCACCAACGAGGCGGACCTGCTCATGCCGGTCCCCTTGCCGAACTCCAGCTCGGCGGCTCGGAGCATCGTCGTCCCGATGTCCAGCCCGATCACCCGCGAGGCGGCCACGTCATCGTCCTTCCGTCGGCGGTGTGCGCACGAAGGGACTATCGGTCGGACCGACCCCGGACTTGAGCCGGGTCAGACGGCAATGCGGATGTACCACGCAGCCAGGGGCTCGCCGACGACGACGCCGAGCACCGCCCCCAGGAGCATCCACGGCCCGAAGGGCACCTGGGTCTTGCGGCCCGCACGTCCCGCGACCATCAGGACGACGCCGTAGAGGCCGCCGAGGAGGAACGCGGCGAAGGCACCGACCGCCAGAGCGCCCCAACCGACCCAGCCGAGGTACAGCCCGAGCACGCCCGAGAGCTTGAGGTCGCCGAGCCCCATGCCCCGCGGGTGGATGAGGGCCAGCACGAGGTACAGCAGGAAGAGCGCGCCCGAGCCCGCAGCCGCGCGCACCAGGGCGTCGGTGTCGACGCCCTCACCAGGCGTCCACGACGCCAGCACGAGAAGGACCCCGGCCACGGCGTACGACGGCAGGACGATCGCATCCGGCAACCGGTGCACGTCGACGTCGATGGCGGCGAGCGCGACGGAGATCGACACGAGGTACAGGAACGCCGGCAGGGCGAGGGTCCAGCCGACCACCAGCGCGGTCCCCACGAACAGCAGGCCCGTCACGAGCTCCACGACCGGGTACCGCACGCTGATGCGCGCAGCGCACCGCCGGCACCTCCCCCGCAGCACGAGCCACGAGACCACGGGAACGTTGTCGTACCAGACGATGCGAGCCCGGCACGTCGGGCACGCGCTCGGGGGCCTGACCACCGACTCCCCGCGGGGCACCCGCCAGACGACGACGTTGAGGAACGACCCGACGACCATGCCGAAGAGGCCGAGGAGAACGAGACCGGCGATCTCCACGGCGTCCACGGTCAGGTCCTCACCTCGTCGGGCGTCGTCGTCTCGCCGGTGTAGCGCAGGCTCCACTCGGCGTTGGCCCAGCGGGGGAAGTAGGGCGGCGACGCGTAACGCAGGCGCTTGTCGTAGTTGTACGACTTCGTGTACCCGTTCGTGCCCTGCCCGACGATACCGCGCCACCGCTGGGCGATGGAGCCGTACACGTAGAGCGTTCCGAGGGCGCCGCCCACCGAGTGCTTCTGCACGAGGAACGAGTGCTGCAGCGTCTGGATCGACCCGGCGATCTGGACACCCGAGGACGGGAAGTAGGAGCTGGTCGTGGGGTCGGTGTACCGCGTGGGCCAGTCCGTGCTGGGGTCGGATTCACCGCTCGGGTTGCCCCAGTACCAAGGTGCACCTACGTAGTTGCGGGTGGCGTTCACCGTGACCATGCGGGGGTGGAAGACCTCGACGGAGTTCGTCGCGACGAGTCCGAGCAGGTCCGAGGAGCCCTCGGTGCGTCCGTCGGCGAGCACGAGGTCACCGGTCACGATCACGGACTCCGCCGCGGCGAGCGTGACGTGACCGTTGACGATGCCCTCGGCGTACAGGTTGCCGCGGGAGCAGGCTTTCGTTGGCTCCTCCATGTTGACGTCACGCTGGTAGGTGCCCCCGCTGCCGGCCGCGGCACCGGTGTACGTGCCGAGCGGCAGCGCCCGACCCGTCGGCCCGCCGATCTCTCCCTTGTAGCACTCCCGCATGGGTGCCGACGACGCTCCGACGTACAGGACCATGTCGTCGGGGATCTCGAGGTCGGCACCGGCATCCAGCTGGTCGAGGGTCCCGCAGCCGCGCTGCGTGCCGTCGGGCGCCGCGATCGAGACCGGTGCGGTGTTGTTGTTGTTGACGCGCTTGTTCCAGACGGTCATGCGCCCGTTGCTGCGGAAGATCACGCGCGTCGACCCGTAGTAGTGGCACCCCGGGTGGTTCACGAACTCGGCCGACGTGTCGTCGAGGTACAGCGGGTCCTTGTAGGACGGCGGCTTGCTGTTGAAGTTCGCCAGGCCGTTGAGGCTGTTCGTCGAGGGGCGCAGGCACCGGTCCTCCCACTGCGAGTTCGTCGTCCCGGGTGTCCGGCAGCGCTCGTCGGACGTGGTCACCGGCTCGAGGAACGAGGGCTTCGGGGCACCGGACGTGCGGATCGAGGCGAAGATCGTGTCGTTGGTGTGGACCTGCCCGTCGAGGCGGTCGCCGTCGATGAAGGTGATCTCCTCGCAGCCGTACGACGAGCGTGTCTGGTTCGCGGCGTTCTTCTTCCACCAGTACAGCGCGTTGGAGTGACCGTTGATCCCGCAGGCGTTGCGCTGCGCGGCGCTCATCGAGGCCTTCTCCGCCGCCGTGTAGGCCTGGATGTTGGCAGGGTCGGCCGACTCGAAGTCGGTGTAGTAGACGTAGTCCGTCGAGCCGCCCTTGCCGACAGCGGTCTCGACGGTGCGGTACACCCCGTTGACGCGGCCCGTGACGGTCAGCAGGATCGACCCCTCGGCCGTCTTGCGGCTCGCGTCGACGGAGTAGTGGAACCATGCGGCGGCGGGGTCCGTCTCGCCGGGTACGACCGGCGCCCAACCCACCGTGGTCGCGGCGTTCCAGCCGCACGAGTTGGCGGTCGTCGTCGGAGCACGCCACGCGGGGTTGAGGCAGTCGATGGTCGAGCCGTAGGAGTCCTCGCGGTTGACCCTGCTGATGAACTCCTCGACGCCCGCCTGCGCAGCGGCGGCAGCCGCCTGGTAGTCCTGCGAATGCCGTGCCAGCCGCTCGCTGGCGGTGACGGAGGCGAGCGCGGTCAGGGCGAGCATGGTCAGCACCATCATCGACCCCACGACGAGAACGAGGCCGGCACCGGTGTCGTCGTGACGCGCGCCGAGGCGCGTCCGCATCAGTCGCATCACGGGGTCGCTCCGGGGTCGGGTCGCAGCAGGGTGTACGGGTTGGTGAGAAGCACGCGTTGGACGATGGTGGTGGGTTGAGCGGCGGCCACGCCGGTGCTGGTCGCAGTGAGCTGCACCTCGACGGCCA
This sequence comes from Cellulomonas dongxiuzhuiae, assembly GCF_018623035.1. Taxonomy (NCBI): domain Bacteria; kingdom Bacillati; phylum Actinomycetota; class Actinomycetes; order Micrococcales; family Cellulomonadaceae; genus Cellulomonas; species Cellulomonas dongxiuzhuiae. The sequence goes on along the minus strand of NZ_CP076023.1, from coordinate 2,009,516 downwards.
TGACGGTGGCCAACTCGGTGGCCGCGAGCCCCGTACCGGCAGCGCTGAGAGCCGTGTTGTTGTTCGCGTAGTACGCGAACATGGGTGTGCCGGTCGCGCGCACGCCGGTCGCGAGCGTCCGGCGTTGCAGCCGCGCCTTGCACGCCGCTGTCGCCCCGGCGGCCTCTGCGTCGCAGTACGTCCAGCCGGACGCCGTGGGTGTGCCCTGGTCCGGCTCCTGGACCCGTTCGACCAGGACACCGGCGGTGGGGCCGGTCGCGGCCACCGAGTAGGTGACCCGGCTGGGGACCACCACCGAGTACGTGCTCTCGACGTTGGCGTAGAACTGCACGGCGAACTGCTGCCCCGAGACGAACGCGTCGGCGGTGCACGTCGCGCAGGCCGTCGACAGCTGGCTGGGACGTACGGCGGACCGCAGCGTGCGGCTGATCCGGTCCATCGCGAAGCGCACGCCGTCGATCTGTTCCTGGCGGTTCATCGTCTGGGCGTTGGTGCGCTGCATGGTGACGGTCAGCGTCATCGTCGCGATCACGATGATCGACAGCACGAACATGACGACCACGAGCTCCGACATCGTCGTCCCGGCGTCACCGCGCCGACTGCGCAGCCGCCTCATGACGACGTCACCAGGCCGCTCATGAAGTCCGCCGAGTAGGCCGTGGCCGTACCGGAGATCGTCACGGTCCCGGGACCCTTCATCAGCGTGCATCGCGTGCTCGTGTTGCCGTCGGTGCGCTGCCGGTAGACGTACCAGACACCTTGCTCGACGGAGCCTGTGACGTTCCTGGCGTTCAGAGCGCCCACCTGCACGGCACCCGCCGGCAGCGTCGTCCCGCAGTTCGCCGAGCGGGTCGTGCGCGAGACGAACACGCGCCACTGGTTGCCGGAGGGCACGTTCGTGATCGTCAGTCCCACCGGCGGCGGCCGATCGACCCAGGTCAGGGTCGAGCTCGTGCCGTAGGCGACGTTCTGCGGGTAGGCAGTCGCCGGTACCGACAGGCAGGGGCCGTCGGCGGCCCCGTTCGTGCGGTACACGAACCAGTCGCCGGCGGGCAGTGGCAGCGGTCCGGTGCGCGCCGCGTCCACGTTCAGTGCGACACCGGCGGTCGCGGCTCCCGCGCAGGTCGTCAGACCGGTGGCCTTCGTCGTACTGACCGCCCAGAGGGTGCCACCGGCGGGCACGCCGACGACCCGGAGGACGGACGGCGCGAAGCCGATGGTGCCGGCGGGGCCGCCGACGAGGGTGACCGTCGGGCCGGTGGCACAGGTGAAGGCCGCACCGGTCGCCCAGAACGTCCACTGCCCCGGCATCAGGCTGAACCCGGCGGGGTCGACCGACCGTGCCCCGGGCGCCGTGCACCCACCGGTGCCCGGCACCGCGACGACACCCGTCGTGCCGGGGGGCAGGTTGCCGATCGTGCCCTCGGCGAACTTCAGGACGACGTCGACCTGGCCGGTCGCGCCCGGCTCGAGCTCGACCGAGGCGTACCCGCCGGGGGGTGGCGCTGCACCGAAGTACGCACCGTAGCGCGACGGCCACAGGCCCCCGATCGTGGTCTCGCTGCCGGTCGCGGTGTGCTCCGACGTGGCCGACGAACCGGAGCTCACCGTGGCCGCGACGGTCAGCAGGGCGCCTGCCGCCGCGCTGTCGGGCAGGAGCGCACCCGACCCGTCGACCACGCGCACCCGCAGCGTCGCCGCACGGTCGTACGCGAAGCTCAGGTTCGCGTTGAGCTGACCCGCCTTCAGGACGCCGGTCTGCTTCGACGGGTCGGGCACCCCCGAGACGTCGACGAACCCGACGTCGCCCAACCGCGCCGTGTAGACGCTCCCGGCGGCCGGCGGGTTGACCGCGACGACCGCACAGCCGGCGGTGTCGGTGAGAGACGACGTCGTCGCACCGGCCGTGCTGGTCACGCGCACCGTGCGCCCCGCGTGCGGGGCGCCGTCGGAGTCGACGACCTTGACCGCCACGAAGCCCTGCGTGGCCGAGACGCTCGTGCCCTTCGGCGGGGCCAGCTGGATGTGGGACAGGACCGGTCGGGTGGCGCCCATGTTGGGCCACGTCACGGCGACCGTGACGCCCAGCGTCGGGTGCTGCACGAGCGACCCGCCCTCGCACGCGGAGGCCCCGGTGCCCGTGACGTTCCACGCCACGGAGCGGGTCACCGTGTACGGCACGTTGTCGAGCACCAGCGGCGACCCGGCGGTACCGCCGGTGAGGGGATGGGCGTTGGTGACGACGCCGGCGTTGGCGATGTCGACGGGGCTGGTGGGCGTCCGGACGAACTCCTCACGGACGAACTCGATCTCGCGCTGGGCGAGGCTGGCCGCCGCGGTCCGCGAACGCGTGTCCACGTTGGCGGCCTGCGTGCGCAGGATGACCCCGAGGACCGCGGTCGACAGGATCGCCAGCACGACAGCGGCGATCAGCACCTCGACCAGGCTCATGCCGTCGTCGGCATGAGCGCCGCGGGTGGTCTGCCTCTGCACCATGGGGCGAGCCTCCGGGGACCGTGCGGGGGTGTGGGAGTGCGGGTCGTGCAGGTGGGGCGGGGGACGTCGTCCCCCGCCCCACCCAGGTCACACCGCGATCACGCGGTGCTCAGATCAGGAGCAGGCCGCATCCTTCGCGCCGGTCTGCGAGTCGTAGCTGACTGCCGTGATGGCACCAGCACCCGCGACCGTGAGCTGCACGCACCAGTCGCTGGTGGTCGCCGTGGTCGGGATCGTCGGAGCCGTGAAGCCGGCGTTGCTGACCGGGCCGACAACGCGGGCAGTACCGCCGGCAGGGGTCACGGTGTACGAGCCGGTCGCGATGGCCACGGCCGGCAGCGCCGTGCTGTTGTCGATGATCGCCGTCGAGATCTCCTTCGCCAGGACCGAGACGTCGGCCCGCGCGGCGGTGGCCACGGCGCGCTCACGCTGGTTCAGGAAGACCGGGATGGCGATCGCGGAGAGGATGCCGATGATGATGATGACGACGAGGAGCTCGATCAGGGTGAAGCCCTGGTCCTGCTCGTCCTGAGCCTTGCGGAGACGTGCCATCACGATGTGCTCCTTGAGGGAAGGGAAGTGTCAGACGAATTCCGGCGGGATGCCGGTTCGGGTGCTGCCCCCACGAGATCGGGCCGTCGGAGATCGCCCTTGAGCGGCTGTCGGATTCACACCGGGAACTTCACCCGAGCGGACCAGTCGGTGTCCCGCGGGACCTACTGGACGAGCTCGAACATCGAGAAGATGGGCAGGTACAACGCGATGATCATGCCGCCGACCACACCGCCGATGACGACGATCATGAGCGGCTCGATCAGGCTCGTGAGCTGCGCCGTCGTCGCCTCGACCTCCTGGTCGTAGAACTGCGCGACCTTCTCGAGCATCGTGTCCAGCGCACCGGTGTCCTCGCCCACCGCCATCATCTGCACGACCATCGGAGGAAACACCGGGTGCAGGGAGAGCGGGCCCGAGAGGGACTGCCCGGAGCGCACCGACTCCTGCACGGAGTGCGCCGCCTTCTCGAGCACGAGGTTGCCGCTGGTCTCGCCGATGATGTCGAGAGCCTGCAGGATCGGGACGCCGGAGCGGAGCATCGTGCCGAAGTTGCGCGTGAAACGCGCGACCGCGACCTTCTGGAAAAGCTTGCCGAAGACGGGGATCTTCAACTTGAGGGGGTCGAGCCGCTCACGGATCGCACGGTCGTTCTTGTGCTTGGACCACCACCACGTGAACACGCCGAAGGCGGCGAGCAGGGGCAGGATCGCGACCTTCATGACGTTCGACATCGTCACGAGGAACTGCGTCGGGGCAGGCAGCTTTCCACCCAGGTTCTCGAACATCTCCTGGAAGACCGGGACGATGAACAGCAGCATGCCGACCGTGGCGAGGATGGCGATGATGAAGACGACGACCGGGTAGGTCATCGCCGACTTGATCTGACCGCGGAGCTTGACCTCGGACTCGAAGTTGTCCGCGACGGAGATCAGGACCTGGTCGAGGAACCCGCCGACCTCGCCGGCCTTGACCATGTTGATCATGAGTGGCGGGAACACGTCCGGATGCTTGCCGAGCCCGACGGAAAAGGCGACGCCCTGCTCGACGTCGTTGCGGACCTGCGCGAGCCGGCGGGCCAGCGCCTTGTTCTCGGTCTGCTCGGCCACGATGCTCAGGGCGCGCAGCAGCGAGAGACCGGAGTCGATCATCGTGGCCATCTGGCGCGCCATGATCGCCAGATCCTTCATCTTGACCCGGTCGGACATGCCGGGGATCTTGAGCTCGGCGTTCAGGCCGCCGGTCGCGACCTCCTGGATCGAGACGGGCGCGACCCCGATCGACTTGAGCTTGTTCGCGACGGCCGCCTGGTCCGTGGCCTCGAGCCGGCCCTTGACGATCTTGCCCTCGCGGTCGCGGACCGCGTACTCGAAGGTCTTCGTCCCCTCGGCCATCACATGCTCCCCATGTCCATCTCCATGCTCGCGTACGGGTCCATGCCGCCCATGCCGGCCGCGCCCTGGCTGCCGCCGGAGAACCGGCCGGTCAGGCGGTTGTAGTCCTCGACGTGGTGGCACGCCTCCAGCCCCGCCTCGTAGGTGACCTTGTTGTCCTTCACCAGGTCCGCGAGGTGCTGGTCGAGCGTGTGCATCCCCTGCTGGGCACCGGCCTGCATCGCCGAGTAGATCTGGTGCGTCTTGCCCTCACGGATGAGGTTGCGGATGGCCGGTGTGGCGATCAGCACCTCGGTGGCCACCGCACGCCCCGGACCGTCGGACCGCTTGACGAGCGTCTGGCAGACGACGCCCTGCAGCGCACCCGCGAGCTGCGTGCGCACCTGGGCCTGCTGGTGGGCGGGGAACACGTCGATGATGCGGTCGATGGTCTGCGCGGCGTCCTGCGTGTGCAGGGTCGCGAAGACCAGGTGCCCGGTCTCGGCCGCGGTCAGCGCCACCGAGATGGTCTCCAGGTCACGCATCTCGCCGACCAGGATGATGTCGGGGTCCTGGCGCAGCACGTGCTTGAGGGCGTTCGCGAACGAGTGCGTGTCCGCGCCGACCTCGCGCTGGTTGACGACGCACTTCTTGTGCCGGTGCAGGAACTCGATGGGGTCCTCGACCGTCATGATGTGGTCCTCGCGCGTGCGGTTCGCGAGGTCGACGATCGACGCGAGCGTCGTCGACTTCCCCGAGCCCGTCGGTCCGGTCACGAGGACCAGGCCGCGCGGCATGCCCGCGAACGTGCCGACGATCGGCGGCACACCGAGGTCCTTGAGCTCCTTGATCTCGTACGGGATCACGCGGAACGCGGCCCCGACGGACTCGCGCTGCTGGTAGACGTTGACCCGGAACCGCGCGAGCCCGCGCACGGCGTGCGAGATGTCGAGCTCGAGGTTCGCCTCGAACTTCTCCCGGTTCTTCTGCGTGAGCATCGCGTAGATCGAGCGGCGCAGCGGCTCGGGCATCATCGGGGCGAACCCGCCGAGGGGCTTCAGGCTCCCCGAGATCCGGACCGTCGGCGGCGCGCCGGCCGTCAGGTGCAGGTCGGAGCCGCCCGCCTCGACCATGGCGCGCAGGACCTGGTCGATGTCGATGTCGTCGGGCTGGCGCTGCATGCCGCTGCCCGAGCGCTGCTGCTGCGGTGCCGCGGCACGCGGGGCACCGGGACCCGCGGCGCGCGCGTGGCCCGCTGCCGGCGGGACGGGACTGACCGGCATCGCCGCCGTCGGCTGCTGCGGCACCGGCACCCGCTGCGACGGCGGCACCGGCGGGGGCGGCGGGTCCGCAGGTGCGAACGTCTCACCCGGCTGCATCGGACGCGACGGGAAGGCGGAGGTCGCAGGCGGCCGCGCGTCGTGGGACTGCGACGGCACGGGCAGGAACACGGCCGCTGCTGGGGGACGTTCGCCGGTCACCGGTCGGTAGGGCGGGAGCGGCCGCGTGGGTCCGCCCGGGTAGCTGTCCGTCACTGCAGTCCTCCGCGCCGGCGAGTGCCACCCGTCCGGCGGCCTTGCCAAGGCATCGGCGGCTGCAGGTCCGCACTTGAGCGTGCGTCCGACTCGCTCAGGCGACGACGCGCAGGATCTCCTCGATCGACGTCAGACCGTCGGCCACCTTCTGCCACCCGTCCTCACGCAGACCCAGCATCCCCTGCTTGACGGCGGTCGCGTTGATCTCGAGCGCCGACGAGTGCGCGACGGCGTGCCGCTCGATCTCCTCGGTCACGCGCATCACCTCGTGCAGCGCGAGCCGCCCCTTGTAGCCGGTCCGCGAGCAGGCCGTGCACCCCGCGGGGCGGTAGAGCTGGGGCAGGGGCTCGCCCGGCATCCACGGGAAGCGCGCGGCCTCCAGCTCGTGCTGCGCCGGCGTGTACTGCTCCTTGCACCGCGTGCACAGCCGGCGCGCGAGCCGCTGGGCGACCACGCAGTCGAGGGCCGAGCCGACGAGGAACGGCTCGATGCCCATCTCGGTCAGACGCGTCACGGCCGAGGGAGCGTCGTTGGTGTGCAGGGTCGACAGCACGAGGTGGCCGGTCAGGGCGGCCTCGATCGCGATCTGCGCCGTCTCGTGGTCGCGGATCTCACCGAGCAGCACGACGTCCGGGTCGGAGCGCAGGATCGAGCGCAGCGCCGCGGCGAACGTCAGGCCGGCCTTCGGGTTGACCTGCACCTGGTTGATGCCGGGCAGCCGGTACTCGACGGGGTCCTCGACGGTGATGACGTTGATCTCGGGCTTGGACACCGCGTTGAGCGTCGCGTACAGCGTCGTCGACTTGCCGGAGCCCGTGGGGCCGGTGACGAGGATCATGCCGTACGGCTTGGTGTACGACTCCTTGTACGTCGCGTAGTTATGCTCGAGGAACGACAAGTCGCGCAGGTCGAGGCTCGCGGTGGAGTTGTCGAGGATGCGCATGACGATCTTCTCGCCCCACACCGTCGGCAGGGTCGCCACGCGCAGGTCGATCTTGCGACCGTTGTGCACGACGGACATGCGACCGTCCTGAGGCTTGCGCTTCTCGGCGATGTCGATGTCGCTCATGATCTTCACGCGGCTGATGACGCCGCCGATGATGTTCTTGGGCGAGCGCTGCGTCTCGTGCAGCACGCCGTCGATGCGGTACCGCACCCGCAGGTCATGCTCCGAGGGCTCGATGTGGATGTCCGACGCCCGGTCGCTGATCGCCTGGGTCACGAGCAGGTTGACGTACCGGACGATCGGCGCGTCGTCGTCGACGGAGTCCCCGAGGCGGCTGAGGTCGACCTCTTGCGCGCGGTTGTCGACTTCGAACGCGTGGCTCAGGTCCTCCATCTCGTCGTCGGCGCGGCAGTACCGGTCGATCGCCCGCAGCAGGTTGTCGTGCGTGGCGATCACCGAGATGACGGGCATCTGGGACACGGTGCGGACGTCGTCCACCGCGACGACGTTGCCGGGGTCGGCGGTCGCCAGCACGATGGCGCCGTCGCGCAGCCCGACCGGCAGGACCGTGTGCATCCGGCACATCACGCCCGGGACGAGCGTGACCGCACGGCGGTCGACCGGGTACTCGTCGAGGTCGACGAACTCCATGCCGACCTGCTCGGCCAGCGCCTGCACGAGCTGGGACTCGGAGAGGATGCCGAGCTCCACGAGCGTGCGTCCCAGCGACGTCCCCGTCGCGATCTGCTCGTCCATCGCCGCGAGCAGCTGCGACTCCGTCACCAGACCCCCGGTCAGCAGGATCTCCCCGAGCTGCTTCACGCGCACGCCTCCTCGTCCGGGGACCGCGTTCGGCCTCCGTGAAGGTCATCGGCAGACGCTCCCGGACTCTGAAGCGCGGACCCACCAGGTGCCGCACCCTGCACACGGGACGGACGGGGCGAGCGCTCAGGCGGTGGTCGGGGCGAGCACCGCGTCGAGCGCCGCGTCCATCGCGTCGAGGGGCCCGGGTCGTCCCGTCATCAGCCGCACCTGCTCCACGGCCTGGTGCAGCAGCATGCGCTCACCGCCGACGACCCGGCCGCCCCGCGCCGCCCAGGACGCGGACAGCGCCGTGGGCCGCGGGTCGTAGCAGACGTCCAGCAGGGCGCCGCCGACGTGGGCGGGCAGCGCCGCGGCGAGCGGGTCCGCGGCGTGCGCGGGCAGGGTGCTCACGACCGCGTCGAGGCGGCCGATCTCCCCCGCCGCGTCGTCGAGCCGGCACAGCCGCGGCTCGACGCCCATGCGGTGCGCAGCGCGCAACAGCGCGCCGGCGCGCGCCTGCGACCGCACGTACACCCGCGGCGTCGGGCATCCGAGCTGCGCGAGCGCCGCGAGGGTCGACGCCGCGGTGGCTCCGGCACCGACCACCCCGGCCGATCGCAGCCCGCCGGAGACACCGGCCTCCCCCAGCGCCGCGACCAGTCCGTGCACGTCGGTGTTGGCCCCCGTGAGCATGCGTGCCGGCCCGGAGCCCTGCACGAGCACGGTGTTCACCGCACCGACCACCTGCGCGAGCGGCTCGACGTGATCCAGCAGCGGGATCACCGTCTGCTTGAGCGGCATCGTCAGGCTCAGGCCCGCCCAGGACGCGTCGAGACGGTCCAGGAAGCCCGGGAGCTGGTCCTCGGTGACGTCGACGGCGTCGTACGCCCAGGTGTCCAGGCCGAGCGCCGCGTAGGCCGCACGGTGCAGCACGGGCGACAGCGAGTGCGCGACCGGGTGCCCGAGCACCGCCGCGCGACGGTGCGCAGCCGTCACCCCGCGTGCTCCGCCTGCCACTGCCGGAGCAGCTGGACGTTCTCCTGGTGCTCGTCGTGCGTCTCGGCGAACCGCGTCTCGCCCGTCTCGAGGTCGATCGCGACCCAGAACACCCACTTGCCCTCGGCCGGGTTGAGCACGGCGTCGATGGACACGGTGCCAGGTGCCGCGATGGGCGTCGGCGGCAGACCCAGGTGCTTGTAGGTGTTGTACGGGTTGCTCGGGTCCTGCGTGTGCTCGCGCGTGAGCTGCGTCCCGGAGATCCCCAGGCCGTACGCGACCGAGGCGTCGATGTCGAGCGTCATGCCACGGTCCAGCCGGTTCTGGATGGCGCGGGCCATGATCGGCCGGTCCTCGTGCTGCTTGGCCTCCTTCTCGATGAGGGACGCCTTCGTCAGCACGTCGTGCCACTGGTCCTGCGGCACGCCCTTCGAGCTGAGCGTCTCGACGGTCTTCGCGACCATCTGCGCGAGGATGTTCTGCGGCGAGGTGTTCGGCTCGATCTGGTAGGTCGACGGGGCGAGCCACCCCTCGACCTTGCCGCCGGCCTCCGCCGGCAGGCCGATCGCTGCGGGGTCCGCCGCGGCGGCGCGGATCTCGTCGACGCTGATGAGCGTGACCTCGTGGATGCGCGTGAAGATCTGCTCGGCGGTGAAGGCCTCGGGGATGGTGACCTTCATCGAGACCCGGCTCTTCGGGTCGAGCAGCGAGCGGACCGCGAGCTCCGCCTTCATCTCCAGCATCAGCTGGTAGGTGCCGGGCTGGATGCCCGCGGCGTCGGGGTTCGCGTCGAACGCGTCGCGGAACGCCTCCTCGGAGGCCACGATCCCCGCCTGGTGCAGCGTCGTGGCGATCACCGCGCCCGAGTCGCCCGCGTTGATGACGACCGTCGGGGCTCCCGGCCTGCCCGAGCCCGGATAGTCCGTCACCTCCCGCGTCTGGCCGGCGCCCCCGAGGAGCGAGCCACCCATGAGGGAGAACACCACGTAGACGGCGCCGACCACCAGCACCAGGGCGACCACCAGCACCGAGATCGACCGCCGGCGGCGCTGCTTGCGCATCCGCTCGTCGCGCTTGCGTCCGGAGGCCCGGGACCGGCGACGAGGCTCCGGCGCACCGGGCGCTGCCGCGGCACGGTCACCGCCGAAGAGCTCGGTCGCACTCTCGTCCGACTTCACGGGGGCCCACCACTCCGTCTGGTTGCTCACCTGCGCGTCACTCCACGGTTGTCGTGCCGTCGTCACCTGCAGCAGCCCCCCGCGCCGGAGCGGAACGGTCCGGGTCGACCTCGACCCGTTCCCCGGGACGTCGTCCCGTGGACCTCTCCACGTCCAGCGCGTGCTGCAGGATCACCACCGCGGCTGCCTGGTCGACGACCTGCCGGTGGCGGCGTCCGGATCGGCCGGCCGCCTGTAGTGCGTGATGCGCGGTCACGGTGCTCATCCGCTCATCCACGAGCCGGACCGCGAGGGGCCGGACCGCGTGCGCCAGTGCGACAGCGTACGCGCGCGCGACCCCTGCGGACGACCCCTCGGCACCCGACAGGTGACGGGGAAGCCCGACGTACACCACTTCCGCACCTCGTTCCCGGGCCTCGTCCGCGATCCTCGCCACGTCCGTGGCCGTCGAGGACGGCTTGCCGGAGGCGCGCGCGAGCGTCGCCACGGGCGTGGCGAGCATGCCGTCCGGGTCGCTCGCCGCCAGTCCGACGCGCACGGTGCCGACGTCCACCGCGAGGCGGACGCCGCGCGTCACCGTGTCCACGTCGACCGCGCCCCGCGGCGGCGTGGCGTCAACCACGGACCGCCGCGACGACACCCGCGAGGGCGTCGGCGAGTCGGGCCGCGTCGGTGCCGCCGCCCTGGGCGACGTCGTCCTTGCCACCACCGCCGCCGCCGAGGACGCCCGAGGCGGTGCGCACGAGCACGCCCGCCCGGTGGCCGGCCTCGCGCGCGGCCGCGTTGGTCGCGACCACGACGACCGGACGGCCCTTGGCCACGCCGCCGACGGCCACGACGACCGGGGACGACTCCCCCAGCCGCCCGCGCACGTCCAGCGCCAGGGTGCGCAGGTCGTCGGGTGCCGCCACGTCGCCCGCGTCGTGCGCGACGACCCGGACCGTGCCGACCTGCTCCGCACCCGCGGCGAGCTGACCCGCGGCCGCCAGCACCTGTGCCTGGCGCAGCGCCGCGAGCTCCTTCTCCGACTCGCGCACGCGGGTGAGCAGCGACGACACGCGGTCGCCGAGCTCGTCCGGGCGCGCCCCCAGCAGCCCCGAGAGCTGGCTGACGAGCGCGCGCTCCTTGGCCTGGTAACCGTAGGCCGAGTCCCCGACGAGCGCGTCGACGCGGCGCACCCCCGACCCGATGGACGACTCCCCCAGCAGCGTGACGAGGCCGAGCTCGCCCGAGCGCCGCACGTGCGTGCCGGCACACAGCTCGCGTGACCAGTCGCCGCCGATGGACACGACGCGCACCTGGTTGCCGTACTTCTCCCCGAAGAGCGCCATCGCGCCCAGCGCGCGGGCCTCGTCGATCGCCATCGTGCGGTCCGTGACCTCGAGGTCGTCCTGCAGCCGCTCGTTGACGCGGCCCTCGATCTGCGAGAGCGAGGACGCGGGCACCGAGGCGCCGGACCGGAAGTCGAACCGCAGGCGGCTGGGTGCGTTCTCCGAGCCCGCCTGCGTGGCGCTGTCGCCGAGCTCCTCGCGCAGCGCCTTGTGCACCATGTGGGTCGCGGTGTGGGCGCGCGCGATCGCGCGACGGCGCGCGGTGTCGATGGTCGCGGTGCCCTGGTCACCGAGCGTGACGGTGCCGTCGACGAGGCGGCCGTGGTGCACGGACAGCCCCTTGACCGGCGCCTGCACGTCGTCGACCTCGACGATGCCGCCGTTCTCGAGCGTGATCGTGCCGGTGTCGGCCAGCTGGCCGCCGGCCTCGGCGTAGAAGGGAGTGACGTCGAGCACGACCTGCACGTGCGCGGGGGCGGTCGCCGCCGGGGCGGGCGCGCCGTCGACGAGCAGGCCGACGATCTTGGCACGCGCGGTCGTGTCGGTGTAGCCGACGAAGGTGACGGGGGCGCCGTGCTCGCTGCTCAGCGACTGCTGGAGCTGCTGGTACGCGCTGGTGTCTGCGTGGCCCGTCTTCTTGGCCAGCGCGTCGGCGCGCGCACGGTCCCGCTGCGCCTGCATGAGCGTGCGGAAGGCCTGCTCGTCGACGCTGACGCCGTGCTCGGCCGCCATCTCAAGCGTGAGGTCGATGGGGAACCCGTAGGTGTCGTGCAGCGCGAACGCCTGCTCGCCGGTCAGCGCCGCGTCGCCGTCGCCCGCGCCGGCCTTCGCGCGGCTGACCGCGCCCTCGAAGATCGTGGTGCCCGCCGTGAGGGTCCGCAGGAACGTCTCCTCCTCGCCGTACGCCACCTGGGCGATGCGGTCGAAGTCGCGCGCGATCTCGGGGTACGACGCGCTCATGAGGTCGCGGCTGATCGGCAGCAGCTGGGGCAGCGCCGCCTCCTCGACGCCGAGCAGGCGCATCGAGCGCACCGCGCGGCGCACGAGCCGGCGCAGCACGTAGCCGCGGCCTTCGTTGGACGGCGTGACGCCGTCACCGATGAGCATGAGTGCGGAGCGGACGTGGTCGCCGATGACGCGCAGCCGCACGTCGTCCTCGCCGCCCGCGCCGTAGCGGCGCCCCGTGAGCTCGGCGGCGCGCTCGATGACCGGGAAGACCTCGTCCGTCTCGTACAGGTTGTTCTTGCCCTGCAGCAGGTAGGCGATGCGCTCCAGCCCGGCCCCGGTGTCGATGGCCTTGCGCTCGAGCTCGCCGAGCAGCGGGTAGTCCTTGCCGCGGCCCTCGCCGCGCACGAACTGGTCGAAGACGAGGTTCCAGATCTCGAGGTACCGGTCGCCACCGGGGTCGACCGTGCCGCCCTCGGCCTCGGGGCCGAACTCCGGGCCGCGGTCGTAGTGCCACTCGGCGCACGGGCCCGCCGGGCCGGGCTGGCCCGTGTCCCAGAAGTTCTCCTCGCGCGTCAGACGCACGATGTGCTGCGGGTTCACGCCGACGCGGACGAGCGCGTCGGCCGCCTCGGTGTCCTCGTTCCAGATCGTCACCCAGAACCGGTCGCCGTCCAGCCCGAGCCCGCCGTCGGCCTGCGAGCCGGTGAGGAAGCCCCACGCGAGCTCGATGGCGCCCTGCTTGAAGTAGTCGCCGAACGAGAAGTTGCCCAGCATCTGGAAGAACGTGCCGTGGCGCGTCGTGCGGCCCACGTTCTCGATGTCGTTGGTGCGGATGCACTTCTGCGCGTTGGCCACGCGGGGCCACGGCGCCTCCTGCGTCCCCAGGATGTACGGGATGAACGGCACCATGCCGGCGATCGTGAACAGGATCGACGGATCCGGGGAGATCAGGGGCACGGACGGCACGATGGCGTGGCCCCGGGTCTCGAAGTAGTCGAGCCAGCGCTGGCGGATCTCGGCGGTGCGCATGTCGTCCTCGTCAGGTGCGGTCCACCGCACGGCGGCGGCGGATGGTTCGGGTGGGTCCGGGCACGCGGGCCCGGGTGGTGCGCGGCGGCCCGCTCAGAAGAACGGGGCCTGCGCGTCGTCGTCGGGGTCGGTGAGCGGCTCGTCCGCCCAGCCGCGGGCGGACAGGTCACGTGCGAGACCGTCCTGGGCGGGCCGGCCGAAGGTCTCGCGCAGCTCGGCGCGGTGCCGCGGCGCGTTCGCGCGCACCGTGTCGATGTCGACGTCACCGACGAGGGCCTCGAGCAGCTCGGCCTCGCGCTCGGCGACGCCGGTGCGGAAGTCGTCCCGTGCGGCTCGCAGCGCGCGACCGACCCGGACCGCGCCGTCGACCGCGTCGCCGGTGCCGGCCGGTGCGTACTGCGCGACCAGCCGACGACCCTGCCGGACGACGACGACCGTGAGCGCCACGCCGACGCCGACCCAGAACAGGCGCCTCATCGGCCCGTGCCGCCCGTGCGCAGGCCGGCGAGGGCCCGCCGCACGCCGTAGGAGAACGCCGCGACCTTGAGGAGCGGCGCACCGACCGTGGCCGTGACCAGGGAGGACAGGGCGGAGACGTTCTCGCCGACCTGGGCCGCTGCGGTCGTGACCGTGTCGACCTTGTCCATCTGCGAGGCGGACGACGCGACGACCTTCGCGGCCTCGTCCAGCATCGGGACCGTGTGGTCCGTCAGCTCCTTGACGGAGCTGCGCGTCTCCTCGAGCACGGCCGCGACCTTCAGGCACACGAACCCGAGGAAACCGACCAGACCGACGAAGGCGATTGCTGCGATGAGTCCCGCGACGTCACCGATCGACACCATGCCCGACCTCTCTCCAGCTGCGTGTTGGTCCGTGATCGGACGTCGTCACCCTACCCGGGCGCCACGCCCGGACGACGCGCGTGCCGTGCGCACCGGACGCACGAACGCCCCGCCGGCGATGGTGCGCGGCGGGGCGTTCGTGGGGTGGGTCAGCGGGCGTAGTACTCGACGACCAGCTGGACCTCGCACGTCACGGGGACCTCGGCGCGCTTGGGGCGACGCACCAGCGTGGCGCTGAGCTTCTCGAGCTGGACCTCGAGGTAGCCCGGCACGTTCGGCAGCACGTCGCGGTGAGCGCCGGCGGCGGCGACCTGGAACGGCACGGTGGCCTGGGACTTCGGCTTGATCTGCAGCGTCTGGCCCTCCTTCACGCGGAAGGACGGACGGTCGACGATCTTGCCGTCGACGAGCACGTGACGGTGCGTGACCGTCTGGCGCGCCTGCAGGATCGTGCGGGCGAAGCCGGCGCGCAGGACGAGCGCGTCCAGACGCGTCTCGAGGTCCTCGACGAGGGCCTCACCGGTCAGGCCCGGGGCCTTGCGGGCGTTCTCGTACGCCTTGGCGAGCTGCTTCTCGCGCAGCGCGTACTGGGCGCGCAGACGCTGCTTCTCGCGCAGACGCACCGCGTAGTCCGACTCGGTGCGGCGACGGGCGCGGCCGTGCTCACCGGGCGGGTAGGGACGCTTCTCGAAGTGCTTGACGGCCTTGGGCGTCAGGGCCAGGCCGAGCGCGCGGCTCAGGCGGACCTGGCGACGCGAACGGGTCACGCTGCTCACAGTGGTACTTCCTGTCGTGTCGATGGACGAGCACACCCGCGCTCCGGACGAGGTCCGGACGGAAAGGTCTCCGGCGGGCGTGGGGCCGACCACGGTGCGGCCACCCGGTCGTCATGAGGACGGTCGGTGCCGCGGGCTAGGGCCCCAGGTGCTGACTGCTGCCGTCCGCGCAACGGCGGACGACCGGTCGATACTACCTGACGGACGGGCTCGGATCAGCCGCCGACGCGTCCTCAGGCAGGTCCGCCCCCGGGATCCCCGCCGCCGGACGGGTCGAGGATCGACCGGATCCTCGTCAGCCGCTCCCCCACGGAACGCTCGAAGCCCCGGTCGGACGGCTCGTAGTACCGGGTACCCGCGAGCTCGTCCGGCAGGTACTGCTGCGTCGCGACCGCGTGCGGAGCGTCGTGCGCGTACCGGTAGCCCTTGCCGTGCCCGAGTCCCTGGGCGCCTCCGTAGTGCGCGTCGCGCAGGTGCGGCGGGACGGTGCCGATGCGTCCGGCGCGCACGTCCGCGAGCGCGCGGTCGATCCCGACGTAGGCGGCGTTGGACTTGGGAGCGGTCGCCAGGTGCACGACCGCCTCGGCGAGGATGATCCGCGCCTCCGGCATGCCGATGAGAGCGACGGCCTGTGCGGCGGCGACCGCGGTCTGCAGCGCGCTCGGGTCGGCCATGCCGACGTCCTCGGCGGCGGCGATGACGATGCGCCGGGCGATGAAGCGCGGGTCCTCCCCCGCGGCGACCATCCGCGCCAGGTAGTGCAGGGACGCGTCGACGTCGGAGCCGCGCATCGACTTGATGAACGCGCTGATGACGTCGTAGTGCTGGTCGCCGTCGCGGTCGTAGCGCACGGCGGCGACGTCGATCGCGCGCTCGACGGTGGCCAGGTCGATCGTGACCGGGGTGGCGGTCCCGGCGGCGGGGCCGCGCTCCGAGAGCCCGGCGCCCGCGGCGGCCTCGAGGATCGTCAGCGCCTTGCGGGCGTCGCCACCGGCGAGGCGCAGGAGGTGGTCGAGGGCGTCGTCGTCGAGCGTGACCGAGCCGGCGAGGCCGCGCTCGTCGCGCACCGCACGCTCGACGAGGACGCGCACGTCGTCGGTGGACAGCGGCTGCAGGGTCAGCAGCAGGGACCGCGACAGGAGGGGCGAGTTGACGGAGAACGAGGGGTTCTCGGTGGTGGCGGCCACGAGCGTGACCCAGCGGTTCTCGACGCTCGGCAGCAGGGCGTCCTGCTGGGCCTTGGTGAAGCGGTGCACCTCGTCGATGAACAGGACGGTCTCGGACCCGTCGGCCGCGAGCCGGCGGCGCGCGTCGTCGACGACGGCGCGCACGTCCTTGACGCCGGCGGTGACGGCCGAGAGCTCGACGAACCGGCGTCCCGACGTGCTGGCGACCAGGTAGGCGAGCGTCGTCTTGCCCGTGCCGGGCGGGCCCCACAGGACGACGGAGGACGGCACGGCACGGCGCGCGCCTTCCTCGGCGGGCTCGACGAGGCGGCGCAGGGGGGAGCCGGGCACCAGCAGGTGCCCCTGCCCGGCGACCTCGTCGAGGGTGCGCGGGCGCATGCGCACCGCGAGCGGGGCTCCGGCGGCGGGGGCCGGCAGCCCGTGCGCGGTCGAGGAGACCGCGTCGAACAGGTCCATGCCTGCGAGCCTACGGGCCGCCTGCGACGGGTCGGTCCTGCGGTCACGGGCGCGCGCGACCACCCGGGCGCCGCCGTGACGTGCGCCGGGCCCCCGGGACCTGCGAGCATGACCCGCGTGTTCGCACGCCTGGGTCGCACCGTCGCCCACCACCCGCGGTCCACGGTCGTCGTGTGGCTGGTCCTCACGGTCCTCGGCTACGTCCTGGCGGTGCAGGGGCTGCACGGCGAGAACCTGTTCGACCGGGTGGCGACCGGGTCGCCGGGGGTGCCGGGCACCGAGTCGACGCGCGGTCAGGAGATCCTCGCCGCCGAGCGGACGACGGGGCCGAGCGTCAACCTCGTGCTGTCGGGGCTGGACCCGGCGGACCCTGAGCTGGGGCCGGCGCTCGAGCCCGTACGCGCGGAGCTGTCCGCGATCGAGGGCGTGGCGTCCGTCATCGACCCCCTCGTGCTGCCGGGCGGCGTCGAGAACCCGGCGTCCGCGCCGCTGCTCGCCCGTGACGGCGAGGGGTTCCTCGTGGTCGTCGAGCTGGCGCCGGACCTGTCCGACGACGCCCAGGGGGCCGCGCTCGACGCGGTGGAGCAGCGGCTGCTCGAGGTGCCGGGCGAGCTCGCGGCCGTGGCGCCCGACGTGGACGGGGTGGTGGGCGCCGAGCACCTCATCGTCGACGAGATCACGCAGCAGGTCGAGGACGACCTGCGCACGGGTGAGGTCGTGGCGCTGCCGATCGCGCTGCTCATCATGGTGGTGGTGTTCGGGGGCTTCCTCGCCGCGGCGATGCCGATGGCGGGTGCGCTCGCCTCGATCGCGGGCGGGCTGGGCGCCCTGCTCGCCCTGACGTACGTGATGGACGTCGACGCGTCGGTGGTCAACGTCGTCACGGTGCTCGGGCTGGGTCTGTCGATCGACTACGGCCTGCTGATCGTCTCGCGGTTCCGCGAGGAGCTGCACCGCAGCGTCGGGACCGACGACGGCGCGGGCAGCCGGCGGCGCCGTGGTGACGGCGCGGTCGTCGCGGCGGTCGAGCGCACCATGGCGACCGCGGGCCGCACCGTGGTGTTCTCCGCCGTGACGGTGGCCGTCTCGATCGCCGGCCTGCTGGTGTTCCGCCCGGACATCCTGCGCGCCGTGGGGGCGGGCGGGGTGGCCGTCGTGCTGGTGGCCGTCGCGACGGCGGTCACGCTCGTCCCGGCGCTGCTCACGATGACGGGCCGCCGCCTGGCGAAGCCGGGCCTGCTGGCCCGGGTGCCGGGTCTGCGCCGCGCGTCGGACGTGCGGCACGACGAGGGTGCGTTCTCGCACCTCGCCGGGCGCGTGCAGCGACACCCGTGGTGGGTGATGCTCGGG
The DNA here is from genome assembly GCF_018623035.1 of Cellulomonas dongxiuzhuiae. NCBI lineage: Bacteria > Bacillati > Actinomycetota > Actinomycetes > Micrococcales > Cellulomonadaceae > Cellulomonas > Cellulomonas dongxiuzhuiae. The sequence goes on along the minus strand of NZ_CP076023.1, from coordinate 1,991,717 downwards.
TGCGTGGCCCTGCTGGCGCTGCTGGCGGCGCCGGCGCTGCGGATGGAGCTGCGGATCAGCGGCCTCGAGCTGCTCCCGGCCGGCACGACCCAGCGCGCGTACGTCGCCGACCTCGAGGAGAACTACCCCGCGGCGTCGTCCCCGGCCGTCACGGTCCTCACGGCCGCGTCCCTCCCGGAGGCGACCGCGTGGGCCGAGGAGATCGCGCAGCTGCCGGGTGTCGTCGGCGTCGACCCGCCGACTCCCGTGGGGGCGTACGTCGTCCTCGGGGTGCGGGCCGACACGGACGACCCGGGCGGTCCGGTGGCCGCCGACGTCGTGCGGGAGGTGCGCGGGCTCGACGTGCCGTTCGAGCGGTGGGTCGTGGGTCAGGCCGCCTCGCAGATCGACTTCACGGACGCGCTGCTGGCGCGTGCGCCGATCGCGCTCGGGATCGTGGGCGTCGCCACGCTGCTCCTGCTGTTCCTCATGACGGGGTCCGTCGTGATCCCGGTGAAGGCTCTGATCACGAACGCGCTGTCCATCGTGGCCTCGCTCGGCGTGCTGGTCTGGGTGTTCCAGGACGGCCATCTCGAGGGGCTGCTGGGGTTCACGTCGACCGGCGGGATCGAGACGTACGTGCTGGCGCTGGTCATCGCGTTCGCGTTCGGGCTGGCGATGGACTACGAGGTCTTCCTGCTCTCGCGAGTCAAGGAGCTGCACGACGAGGGCCTGCCCACGGACGAGGCGGTCCGGCTGGGGCTGCAGCGCTCCGGGCGGATCATCACGTCCGCCGCGGCGATCATCATCGTCGTGTTCGCCGGCTTCGTCGTGGGTGACCTGGTCGTCATCAAGCAGGTCGGCTTCGCGCTCGCGTTCGCCGTGCTGATCGACGCGACCGTGGTGCGCCTCTTCCTCGTCCCGGCGACGATGACGATCCTGGACCGGGCCAACTGGTGGGCTCCCGGCCCGCTGCGCCGGCTGTACCGGCGCTTCGCGATCCTCCACTGACGGCACCCGGGTACGGTCCCCCGGTGCACCCGTCGCCCGCGTCCGACGCCCCGACGCCGGAGGTCCGGCGGCCGCGGCGGCGGGCGCTGCTCGGGGTCGCGGCCCTCGCGGTGCTGGTCGCGGGGCTCGCCGTGTCGCGCGGCGACGGTCTCGCCGCCGATCTCGCGGGGGGTGCGCTGTACGCCGCGCTCGTGCAGCTGCTGGTCCTGCTCGCCGTCCCGGCGGCGCGCGTCACCGGTGCGGCGGCGGTGGCGCTCGGGGTGTGCGTCGCCGTGGAGCTCGCCCAGCTCACGCCCGTCCCCGGGGCCGTCGTCGCGGCATGGCCGCCCGCCGCCTACGCCCTGGGGTCGACGTTCGTGCCGGCGGACCTGCTCGCGTACCTCGCGGGCGTGCTCGCGGTGGCGGCCGTGGACGCCCTGGCGCGTCGGGCCACCTGACGCGCCGGGACGGTCGCCGGGCAGGCCGCGCCGTCCTGCACGAGCCTGGACCCGGGGGCGAGGCCGGGGGTGGTCGGGATGGAGTGGTTCGACGCGGACGGGTACACGCTTG